>DVJB01000036.1 GCA_018710845.1 Candidatus Onthomonas avicola | reverse complement strand
GGTGAGAAAAAGCGAGAGCGATGCAAGAATTATAGGAAAAATCAAAAAAAGAAGTGCGGAATTTTTGCGGATGGATTGACACCCTTCGGGCGGCCGATTATAATAATGACAGCAATAAGCGCAAACCGCGGTTCGGCCGCGGAAAAACCTAAGTGGAAAGGAAGATCGGTCATGTTTTCCCGTTCCAGCGGTATCCTGATGCACATCTCCTCTCTGCCCGGCCCCTACGGGATCGGCTCAATGGGCAAGGAGGCCCGTCACTTCGTGGACTTTCTTCAGCGCGGCGGCCAGAGCTACTGGCAGCTTCTGCCGCTTGTCTGGCCGGGCGAGTGGAACTCGCCGTACATGTCCCCGTCCAGCGCGGCGGGCAACCCGATGTTTATCGACCTGGAAGCCCTGGCCGAGGCCGGACTGCTCACCTGGGACGAGGTGAACGCCCAGCGTTACAACGGCTCGCCGGACCGGGCGGCGTTTGACTTCCTGCACGTGACCCGTTTGCCGCTGCTGCGCCAGGCCTTCCAGCGCGCGGACGAGGCGCTGCTGGAGCGGGTGCGCGCCTTTGCCCGGGAGCACAGCGACTGGCTGCCAGACTTTGCCCTCTTTATGGCCCTGAACGATTATTTCGGCTGCGGCCTGCAGGACTGGCCGGACAAGAAGCTGCTCCGCCGCGACGAGAAGACGGTGGCCAAATACGCCCAGCAGCTCGCGCAGGACGTGTTGTTTTACCAGTTTCTGCAATACCTCTTCTTCCAGCAGTGGTCCGCGCTCAAGGCGTATGCCAATGAGAAGGGGGTCTCCATCATCGGCGACGTGCCCATCTACGTCTCCGGGAACTCCGCCGACGTCTGGGTCCATCCGGAGCTGTTCCGCGTCACGGCGGCGCGGCGGCCGAAGTACGTGGCTGGCGTCCCCGCCGACCTGTTCAACGACCAGGGGCAGTTCTGGGGCTTCCCGCTCTACAACTGGAAGTATCATCAGGAGACAGGATTCGCCTGGTGGTGCAACCGCATCCGGCAGTCGATGGCCTTCTACGACGTGATCCGCATTGACCATTTCCGCGGTTTTTATGACTATTGGGAGATCCCCGCCACCGCCGAGAGCGCTCTGGAGGGCAAGTGGCGCAAAGGCCCCGGCATGAAGATCATCGAGGCCTTCCGCAAGAACCTGCCGGACGCGGTCTTCATCGCCGAAGACCTGGGCGACCTGAGCGAGGGCGCCGTCCGCTTTATCCAGGAGGCCGGCCTGCCCGGGATGCGGGTGCTCACCGACGCCTTCTCCGCCCTGGACGGCACTTCCGGCTTCCTGCCCCACCAGGGCACCCCGGATTCGGTCATGTACACCGGCACACATGACACGCCCACCTTTGTCCAGTGGTACAACGACATGGCCACTCCGGAGCAGCGCAACTACTGTACGAATTACCTGCATATCCATATGGACGAGGGCGTGGGCTGGTGCGCGATTGCCGGGGCCTGGATCTCCCCCTGCCGCCTGGCAATGGCCCCGCTGCAGGACGTGCTCTGCCTCGGCGCGGATGCGCGGATGAACTTCCCCGGCACCACGGACGGGGCCAACTGGTCCTGGCGCGTACGGGCGGAGGCGCTCAACGATACCATCGCCGACCGCCTGCACTATGTCACCTTCCTCTACGGCCGCCTGCCGGCGAAGCGGGAGACCGGGGAAGAGAAGAAGCAGTGACCGCCCTCTCCGCCGCGCGGGTGGACGCCCTCTCCGCCGCCGCGGAGGACTACGCCGGACGGCTCTCGCCCGACCTCCTCGCCCGCCTGGCCGTCCGGCCGGAGGGGGAGCGGCGGCGCAGCCTGGGCGCGGCGCTGCTGCTGGAGCGCGCGGCGGCGCGCCATCTCCCGCAGCTCCCGCACCCGCTGGAGCGGGCGGAGGGGAAGTGGGGAAAACCCTATCTGCCGGATGCGCCCGGCTTTCACTTCAGCCTCTCCCACGCGGGGGACTGGGCGGTCTGCGCCGTCTCTGACGTCCCCGTTGGGGTGGATTTAGAGCGGGAACGGCGGCTGCATCCCCGCCTCACGGCCAGATTTGCCCCTGAAGAGCGGGAGATGCTCGCCGTGCTGACGCAGCGGGAGGCGCTGCGCGCGGCGTTTCGTCTCTGGACGTGTAAGGAGGCGTACACCAAATGTACAGGACGCGGCCTGCTGTGCCCCTTCTCCTCCTTCCTGGCTGAGCGGCCCGCGCCCGGCTACGCGGTTCAGATTCTGCCCTTTCCCGGCGAGGGATATCATCTGGCCCTTTGCCTGCAGGCTCCGGCTTGTCCGCCGACGCCGGTGGAGCTTGTGGCGCTGTAGATGAAGACAGAAGAAGATCCTCCCGGTCCGTTATCTGGATGGACCGGGAGGATCGTTGCATTTCTGCCTCTGCCGGGAGGGACGGCGGATATTTTGAATGATGGGAGATGCGCTTGCCGGTTCTCCTGCTCCGGTATGCCGGATCTCTGGAGAAGAAGAGCATCTCCCGGCGTGGTGTTCAGGCTGGCGCAGAGCTGAAAGGGAAAGATGTAAAATCCCGATATCAGATGCGTGCGCTCTCTTCCGGGCCGAGACGGGAGGCAGGAACGGTCACTCCATCGGCGGCGAGCAGCAGGCGCTCAAGCACGACGGCCGGGCTGACGGCGCTCAGGCGCAGGCAGTTCAGGCCGCCTTTCAGCGTGAGCGAGGCGGAAACGCGGCGGATGTTCTCCACCACCGCCTGCCGCCACTCCGGGGCGAGAAACTCGTAGGGCTCCCCGTTGCAGCGGGCCAGGTCAAGCCGTAGCGGTTCTCCATCGTTCACTGACAGGTCCAGGTACTGAGTCCGCGCATGGGAGACAGAGAAGGCGGGCGCGATGGAAAGTTCCAGGTTCCAGATGCCGCCCTCCGGCACCCAGAGGTCGTATTCCAGCCACGGGCGGTCCTCTTCCTGGAGAAAGTCGTGCTGTGGGGGCAGGACTTTGACTCCACTCCCAGTGCGTCCGTAGGGGGAGAGGACAACCCAGCCGCCCAACGCCGTGTCGTGCCGGCGGGCGAAGTGCGCCGCCTCCCAGCAGAGAATGCCCTCGTGGGCGAGAAAAGTTCCGGACGGCAGAGCGCACAGCGCCTCCGGCAGCGGGGCTGCCTCAAAGATGAGCTCCACCGCCGCCTCTCCCCAGCGGACGGTGACCGTGCCGCGCGCCGGGCCTGTGAGTTGTGCCCGGTCACAGCGGACGGTGAGCACGTCGCGCTCGACGGGACAGCCCGCCGTCTGAGAGAGGGAGAGCCATGGGCAGCTGGTCTCGACGGTATACGCCGCCGGGGTCCGCCCGCCTTGGAGCAGTTCCACCTGGGCAGTTTCTCGATCCGGACGAAGGAAGCGGCGGCTCACGAGTGTGCGTTCACACCACGGCCGGCCAATCCGATAGCTGTCCTCGCCCACGAGGGCGACGAGCAGGCGCGGCTTGTTGGACGGCTCGATGAAGGTCATCTGCGGATAGCGATTGTCCTCCTCGCACCACATGGTAAAGCCGATGTGTTCCGACAGGCCCAGCCCGGACCACCGGCCGCCGTCTACCGCGTGGTACTCCGCCGTCAGGGCGCGGTCGCGCTCAATGCGGGCACGGACCGCCTGGGCATAGCTGTTGGCGATCACGGCGTTCCAGGCGGCGTACTGGGCGTTTTTCCCCGCCGCGATCCACATGGCCTGGAGATTGGCGGTGCCCATAGCGGGGTAGTAGATCAGCTCCCAAAAGGCCGCCGCGTCGTCTGCCGGGCAGCGCGCCCGCAGACCGTCGCAGAGCGATGTGATGCGCGCCGCGCGCTCCAGTACCGCATCTGCCTCTCCAAAGTGACGGGGATGATAGGTCTCCGCGTTCATCGCCTCCGGCTTGCAGTTGTGCGCCAGGGCAGTGTAATCCGCCAGCACCTGCGCCATCTGCGCGCGGTCCTCCTCTGTCCAGCGGGGGAATTGCCGGGCCAGCCAGCGGCGGGTGTACTCCTCCGTCCGGTTCGGCGCGGTCACCCCATAGCGCTCCATGTCGTAGGCCAGGTCCATGAAGTATTGCAGGGGATACTCCACCAGGCCGATATCCCCCACGTTTACAATCCAGACCTCCCGGATGCCGTTTTCATAGGCGGAGGTGAGCTGCTCCCACATCTTGGGCAGGTTGCTGGAGTTGACCCACTCGTAGGAGTGAGGACCGCCATGGAAGTCCAGGTGATAGTACAGACCCCAGCCGCCCGGATGGTCCGCCAGCGGCCCCACCGGCAGGGTGCGCACGTTACCGAAGTTGTCGTCGCACAGCATCAGGGTCACGCCGTTCAGCTCCGGGTCCTCCAGCAGACCGGGTGTCTGCTCGTCCCCATAGAAGAAGGACTCCACCTCCGTAAACAGCACCAGCAGCCGCCGCACCTGGTCCAGGTCCTGGCAGATCTCCTCCCGGATGAGTTGGTTCTGGGTGGCGATCACCTCGCGCAGCAGCCGGATGTTCTCCGCCTTGGAGGCCCCGGCCAGGATGGCGGTGTCCCGCTCTCCCCGCATGCCCAGGGTGATGATATTCTCAAACTGCCCGCCGCGCCGCAGCCCGTCGCGCCAGAAGCGGGTGATTCCCTCCCGGTTGGCCCAGAAGTCCCACGCGTCGCCGTAGACGGAATCCGGCCCGCGCAGATAGCGGTATTCCTCCCCGCAGCGAATGCACGGCTCGTGGTGGGAGGTGCCCATCACCACGCCGAGCTCGTCCGCCAACTGCGCGCTCTCCAGCCCCGGCCCCTCGTCATAAAAGCGGGAAGACCACATCGCCGGCCAGAGGTAGTTTCCCTTCAGGCGCAACAGCAGCTCGAACACCCGCGCGTAGAGCAGGGCGTTCACGCCGCCAAAGTGCTCTGTCGCCCAGGTGCCAAAGGCGGGCCACTCGTCGTTGATGAAGAAACCGCGGTAGCGCACCGACGGCTCGCGGGAGGTGGTCTCCAGCTCTGCCCGGCTGAGCACGACCCGCTCCCTGCGCGGCGGCCGCACGCCTGCCCAGTTTACCAGCGGGGAGACGCCCAGCAGCTCAGACAGGTGCAGCAGGCCGTAAATCGTCCCGCGCTTGTCGCTGCCGGCGATGACGAGCAGGTTCTGCCCGGCCCGCTCGATCAGGCGCAGGCAGTAGACCTCCCAGCGCCCAGCGAGGTCGGGCAGGGAGAGCAGTCCCTCCTCCGCGAGGCGGTCAAGCACCGGGCTGTGACCGGCAGTGCCGTAGACGACCAGACAGCCAGTCCCCTCCAAAGAACCAGTCTGGCGCGGCCGTGCGCCGGTGACCTGCTCCAGATCGCCGCGCACCCACTCCGCCGCACGGCGCACACCGGGCAGCGTTTCCTCCTCCCGATAGAAGGCGAGGTCCCGGTCGACGATAAACTCCATATGCATACCCTCCTGTCAGTCGAATGAAATATTATCAGTATACGATGCTTTGACCTGAGCGGCAAGGGAGATGGTGCGGTCAGGAGGGGAATATTTTGTCCTTTCACCGACGCGGCGCCTGTGGTAAAATAGAGAGGCAAAACGCAGTTGAGAGGGGGAGGGTACAGTGGCGGAGATCATCTCTTTTCCCGGCGACCTGGACGCGCTGGACCGGGCGGAGCTGCGCGCTTGGCTGGACCGGGTGCGCCGGGAGATCGCCGAGCTGGACGAGGCGGAGCCGGAGGACATGATGAGCGAGGCCTACGACGCCTGGGCGGACCGCCACGAGGCGCTGGAGGACCTCGCGGATGACTTGATGGACCGGTTGGATTGAGCGGAGCAGACAAAATGCGCTTGTACCGATCACAGGGTACAAGCGCATTTATAGGTGGAGCGGTCAGAGAATCTGATAGTTCATCACAGCAAAACATTCTGGGTTGTTGTTGCTGAAGAGCACTGTCTGGTATTCCCCTTCCGGGAGCTCCTGCAAAGAGATCGTGCCATAGGCAGAGCCGCCGACGAAGGGCACAACGTAAACTTCGCCGGTCTCGGCGTTTTGAAGGCCGATGTAGCAGGTCGTGCCGGAGTGCACCCAAGTGCATTGGAATGCCATCTGTCCGTCGCCTCCGGAGAGGGAGAAGCGCTCTTCTGAGAGAGAATAGGTCCCCAGTTCCAGGTTCTCGCTGGAGAGATTGTAGAGGGTCAGCTCTGGGTCGAGCGGCGTATCTTCCGTTTCGGAGAAAGCATCCGTGAGGTCTGTAAACTCCTCCACAGGCACGCAGTCCACCGGCTCTTGCAGCTCGGTGTAGGGGTCCAGATAGGGGTCGTCCGCCTCGTCAGCTGCAGCGTAGGGGTCAGGATAGGGGGTGTCCCCTTCGGGGGATCCGACATACGGGTCCTCATCGGGAGTGTCTACTACAGTCTCCTCCGCCTGAACGGCGGTCTCGGCCTCAGCCGCCTCCTGCCCGCTTTGAACACCGGCGGCTTCTGCTTCACCGGTGCTTGATGTTGGCGGGGCGCTCTGGCATGAACTCAAAACCAACGACAATGCAAGGAGTGTAAGTAGCGTTTTAGACTTCATATAGAACTCTCCTCAGTGCTTCATATCAATGCACTGTGTACGAAATGGCACCGCTGATAGTTCCAGCGCCGGCGTTCCGTACATAAATCTTATAACTACCACTTGGAACACCGTTGGTAGTAATGGTTTTGTCTGCAATGCTGCCGCCGGTATAGTCATAACAGTATTGGCTACCAGTATTTATATTGTAGTATCCAATATAAATTTTTTGGCCAGGGAACCAAGTTGCGGTGTGAATTTCAAGGGATCCTTTTCCAGACTCAATAGAATAAATTTCAGAAGAACGTTGAGCGCTGCCGGAATCCAAAGTAAAAGAAAAGCCGGTGCTGCTTGCGAGCGCGATTCCAGTATTCATGTCCGAATCGGAAACAAAATCGTCGTCCGAAGCGATTCCCACAAATACTGGGTCAGATGTTGCGGAATCAGAGGCGAGTGCAGACACGGATAGAGAAAAAAGGATACCAATAGCTAACAGGACAGGGACAAGTTTTTTCATTTGACTTTACCTCCATTCATAGCTTATATATATGGCTTACACATATATAATAGACGATATGAAGGCAGATGTCAAGATATAAAAATTAATATTAAAAAAGACATATAAAAATAAAGCAGATAAAAATAAAATTTACAGATTACGACGCCTGCACTATTCTCTGAGTGCAGGCGTCGCAATAATTAAATCATTCGTCCCCTCAACGGTCCCACTTTTGCATCAGGGCGCGAATCTGGTCGGCGAACTTGGCAAGATCCTTGTTCGCCCCGCCTTTGTTCTTTTGGATGACCACCATGAGCTGGCGTCCGGCCTCCTCCAGACGGCGGTAGGCGGGCGAGCCGAGCTGCCACTTGGACTCCTTCTTACGCGGCAGCTCCATCCCCTCGGCGAGCACCGCCCCCCGCGCGAGGTCGTAGACCTCCTGAAACAGCGGCGCGTGGGCCGAGTAGCCCAGCCGCTGCAGCTCGGCGGCAAAGGACTGGCTCACCAGATCGTCCCCGTGTACGACAAAGACCTCTGCCGGGCGGGGGCTGAACTGCGCAATCCAGCGCAGCAGGTGGTCGTGGTCGGCGTGGGAGGAGAGGCCCTGGAAGTTGACAATCCTGGCGTTCACCGCCACATCCTCTCCGAAGAGGCGGACAAACTTCTTCCCCTCCACCAGAGAGCGGCCCAGCGTTCCCGGCGACTGGAAGCCGACGAAGACCACCGTGCACTCGCTGCGCCAGAGGTTGTGCTTCAGGTGGTGGCGAATCCGTCCCGCGTCGCACATGCCGGAGGCGGAGATGATGACCTTCGGGCTGCGGTCCTCGTTGAGCGCCTTGGACTCCTCACTGGTGACGGAGAGCTGGAGGTCGTCCACATGGAACAGCCCGGCCCCGCGCTGGATGACCTCGATCGCCTCCTCATCCAGGTAGCCGGTCAGGTCACCGGAGAAGATGCGCGTGGCCTCGACGGCCAGCGGGCTGTCCACCACCACCGGAAAGTGCGGCAGCTCAGTCACCAGCCCCTCTTCTTTGATCTCGCGCAGGAAGTAGAGCAGCTCCTGCGTCCGCCCGACGGCAAAGGAGGGGATCACCACGTTGCCGCCGCGGCGGAAGGTGTCGTTCAGGATGTCCGCCAGCTCCCGGGTGTACTCCCCGCTGCCGGAGTGGTTGCGGTCGCCGTAGGTGGATTCCATCACTACATAGTCCGCCTCCGTGATCGGCTGCGGGTCACGGATGATGGGCTGGTCCACATTGCCGATGTCGCCGGAGAAGACCACCTTGCGCCGCACGCCGTCCTCCTCCAGCCACAGCTCTACATAGGAGCTGCCGAGCAGATGTCCCGCGTCCGTCAGCCGGAAGGAGATGCCGCCGCCCAAGTCCACCGTCTGCGCGTAAGAGACGGGGTGGAGCAGCTCCAGCGCCGCCTGCGCGTCCGCCAGGGTGTACAGAGGCTCCACCGGCGTACGTCCGGCGCGCTTGCCCTTCTGATTCTCCCAGGCTGCGTCGCTCTCCTGGATGTGCGCCGAGTCGCGCAGCATGATGTCCAGCAGGCGGCAGGTCATCTCCGTGGCGTAGATCGGCCCGTGAAATCCCTGCTTGACCAGCAGGGGAAGGCGGCCGGAGTGGTCGATGTGGGCGTGCGTGACGATGACCATGTCGATCATGGAGGGGACAAAGGGGAGAAGGTGATTGTCATACTCATCCCGTCCCTGCTGCAGGCCGCAGTCGATGAGAATGTGCTTCCCGCAGGCGGAGATGCAGTGGCAGGAACCGGTCACCGCGCGCGCGGCGCCAAAGAAACTGAGTTTCATAGCGTGTGCTCCCTTGTAAACGAAATATTATACAAAAACGGCGCGTCTGTTACCAATAGATTAGTATTATTTGGCCAATAAGTCAAGGGAAAAAGCGGCGGGAGCTGTGAATAGTCTGTAAAAAGACGATCGGGAGGGGAGGGGACGCGGTTGCAGGTGCTCGAGAGCCTGACGTCCCTGGCCTGGGGCTGGCCGACGATCGGGCTGTTTTTGCTCACAGGGGCGTATTATTCCCTGCGGACGGGATTTTTTTCCCTCTTCGGGCTGCGGGAGTGGTGGGGCGCCACGGTGGGCGGCCGGCGCGGCCGGGCGAGAGTGCGCGGCGGCCTGAGTCCGATGCAGACCATCTCTACTGCCCTGGCCGCGACAATTGGAACCGGGTCCATCGCCGGGGTGGCGACGGCGCTCACCTTTGGCGGGCCGGGGGCGGTGTTCTGGATGTGGGTGTCGGCGCTGCTGGGGATGATGACCGGCTGGGCGGAGAAGGCGCTGGCGATCTCCCTGCGCCGCCGGACGTCGGATGGCTGGCAGGGCGGGCCGATGCTCTGGCTGGAGCTGGCGGGCCTGCCGGGGCTGGCGAAGCTCTTTGCCGTCGCGGTAGTGCTCGCCTCCTTCGGGATGGGCAATCTCGTGCAGGCCAACTCGATGGCCCAGGCGCTGGAGGGGGCCTTTGGAGTTCCGCCGCTTGTGACCGGCCTGGCCGCCGCGGCGGTGACCGGCCTGGCGCTTGCCGGGGGCGTGAGTCGGCTGGGACAGATCTGCGAGCGGCTGGTGCCGGTGATGGCGCTGGGCTATCTCGCCGGCGGGCTCTGGGTGATCGTCACCCATCTTTCCGCCCTGCCGGGCGCGCTGGCGGCGATTGTGGACGGCGCGCTCGGACATGAGGCTCTTTTTGGCGGGATGGGGGCGGCGGCGCTCCAGTACGGGCTGGCGCGCGGGGTCATGACCAACGAGGCGGGTCTGGGCTCCACGCCGCTGATTCACTGCTCCGCCTCCAACACCGACGCGCGCACCGAGGGGATGTGGGGGATCTTTGAGGTCTTTTGCTCCACGCTGCTGGTGTGCACTGTCACCGCGCTGGCCGTCCTCACCTCCGGCGTCTACCGGGCGGGGGAAGGAGCGCTGACCGGGGCCCAGTTGACCGCGGCCGCCTTCTCCACCGTGCTGGGCGGCTGGGGCGGGCCGTTCATCTCCCTGTGCCTGGCGCTGTTTGGCTTTACCACCCTGCTCGGCTGGAGCTGGTACGGGCGCTGTGCCTTGACCTGGCTCACCGGCGGCAGGGGAGAGCGCCTCTACCGCGCGGCCTTCCTGCTCGCGGTCTGCGCGGGGAGTTGTCTGGCGCTGCGGCCGGTCTGGCAGCTCGCGGACGTCTTCAACGCGCTGATGGCCTGGCCCAGCCTGGCAGCTCTGCTGCTCTGGTCCGGCCGGGCGCTGCGGATCTTTCGCGGTCAGGCGGTGGAAGAGCTTCCCCACACGAATAGGACGGCCCCGCCCGGGCATACTGACGGCGAGGTGATGACGGATGTCCCGAAAGAAGAAGCGCGACGGAGCGGAGAAAGACATACCGGATAATCTCCGCCTGAATCCTCAGCAGCGCCTGTGCGCGAAATTTGACCAGAAAAGCCTGGCAGACTTTCCCATCGCCCCGCCGGGCAAGATGGGCTTTCGCGTGGAGGACAACTGCGCAGAGGAACACACAATGTAACAGCTGCTCAGACAGGGAAAGCCCCCGGCAGCTCACTTTGAACTGCCGGGGGCAATTTGGGGTTTAGAATGTGGGAAGGGAGCTTACTTCTGGCTCTCCTCCACGGCGACGGCGACGGCGACAGTCGCGCCGACCATCGGGTTGTTGCCCATGCCGAGGAAGCCCATCATCTCCACGTGCGCGGGCACGGAGGAGGAGCCGGCGAACTGGGCGTCAGAGTGCATACGGCCCATGGTGTCGGTCATGCCGTAGGAGGCGGGGCCGGCGGCCATGTTGTCCGGATGCAGGGTGCGGCCCGTGCCGCCGCCGGAGGCGACGGAGAAGTACTTCTTGCCCTGCTCGACGCACTCCTTCTTGTAGGTGCCGGCGACCGGGTGCTGGAAGCGGGTGGGGTTGGTGGAGTTGCCAGTGATGGACACGTCCACGCCCTCCATGTGCATGATAGCCACGCCCTCGCGCACGTCGTCGGCGCCGTAGCAGCGTACGTCGCCGCGCTCGCCGGCGGAGTAGCGGGTCTCCTTGACGATGCTCACCTTGCCGGTGGCATAGTCAAACTGGGTCTGCACATAGGTAAAGCCATTGATGCGGGAGATGATCTGCGCCGCGTCCTTGCCCAAGCCGTTCAGGATGACGCGCAGCGGGGTCTTGCGGGCCTTGTTGGCGTTGCGGACGATGCCGATGGCGCCCTCGGCGGCGGCGAAGGACTCGTGGCCGGCCAGGAAGGCGAAGCACTTGGTGTCATCGCGCAGCAGCATGGCGCCCAGGTTGCCGTGGCCCAGGCCGACCTTGCGGTCGTCGGCGACGGAGCCGGGGATGCAGAAGGCCTGCAGGCCGATGCCGATCGCCTCGGCGGCGTCCGCAGCGGTCTTCACGCCCTTCTCCAGCGCGATGGCGGCGCCCACGGTGTAGGCCCAGCGGGCGTTCTCAAAGGAGATGGGCTGGATGCCCGCGACGATCTCATAGGGGTCAAAGCCGGCGGCCTTGCAGATGTCGCGGCACTCCTCGACGGAGGAGATGCCATACTCAGCCAGAACAGGAGCGATCTGGCCGATTCGTCTCTCATAAGATTCAAACAGTGCCATGTCCAATCACCTTACTCCTTTCTGGGGTCGATGTACTTGACGGCCTCGGCAAAGCGGCCATAGGTGCCCTTGGCCTTCTCCAGGGCCTCGTTGGCGTCCACGCCCTTCTTGATGGCGTCCATCATCTTGCCGAGATGGACAAACTCATAGCCGATGATCTCGCTGTTGTCATCCAGGGCGATGCGGGTGATGTAGCCCTCGGTCAGGGAGAGGTAACGCGGGCCCTTCGCCTTGGTGGCAAAGATGGTGCCCACCTGGCCCATCATGCCCTTGCCCAGGTCTTCCAGCGAAGCGCCGATGGCCAGTCCGCCCTCGGAGAATGCGGTCTGGCTGCGGCCGTAGACGATCTGCAGGAACAGCTCGCGCATGGCGGTGTTGATCGCGTCGCACACCAGGTCGGTGTTCAGGGCCTCGAGGATGGTCTTGCCGATCAGAATCTCGCCGGCCATGGCGGCGGAGTGGGTCATGCCGGTGCAGCCCAGAGTCTCCACCAGAGCCTCCTCAATGATGCCGTCCTTGATGTTCAGGGACAGCTTGCAGGCGCCCTGCTGGGGAGCGCACCAGCCCACGCCGTGGGTGAAGCCGGAGATGTCCTTGATCTCTTTCGCCTGGACCCACTTGCCCTCCTCGGGAATGGGAGCAGGACCGTGATACGCGCCCTTGGTGACGGGACACATATTCTGTACTTCGCTGGAATAGATCATAAAAGTACATTCCTTTCTCTGCGTCTGTAGATTAAGAACCCTGCCCCCTTTCCCGGTGGCATGGGACAGGGTTCGGGGACAAACTTCTTTAGATAAATTTTCCCCGGAAAGTGCCGGTTAGTCAAGAGAAACCCGCCGGCCCGCCAGTCGCAATACCGGTTTTTCCGGCGGCGTTTTGCGCAAAAGCGGGGACGCTGCGGCCTGGTCCGGAATCAGCGGGGAAGAAGGGGGCATGTTTTCGCAATTTGCAGGACTTTTTCTGCCGTTTGCCCCGGCAGCAGGCGGAGCATATCTTCCGGCGGCGGCTGGATGAGCGACAGGCGCGCGCCGGTGACCGGATGCAGGAGCGAGAGCTGAAAGCTGTGCAGCGCGGGGCGGGTGATCAGCTCGGGCCGCTCCTCGCCGTAGAGAAAGTCTCCCAGCAGCGGATGACCGCGCCAGGCGAGGTGGACGCGAATCTGGTGCGTCCGCCCCGTCTCCAGCCGGAGGGCGAGCAGGCTCCGGTCCGCCCGGGTGAGCAGCGTCCGGTAGTGGGTGACCGCCCGCTGCCCGTCCGCCGACACCTGGCGTTTCAGGATGGAGTCCGGGCACCGGCCGATGGGCGCGTCGATCGTTCCCTCCGCGGGGTCCGGCTGTCCCCGGCACACGGCGAGATAGACGCGCTGAAAACCGCCGGTGTGGAGCTGGTTTTTCAGCCGCTCCTGGGCATAGGGGTGCTTCGCGACCGCCATCAGGCCGGAGGTCCCGCGGTCCAGCCGGTGGACGGGGTGGAACCCGGCGGCGGGGTCGGTGCGCGCAAAGTGGGCGGCGAGATAGTTTCCCAGGCTGTCCGACCAGTGCCCCGGCCCGGGGTGGGAGGGGACCCCGGCCGCCTTGTCCACGATCACGAGGTCGCGGTCCTCGTAGACGAGGTGCAGCGGCCCGTCCACCGGCGGGATGGCGGGCCGCTCCGGGTCGGAGAGGCGGACGGAGAGCACCTGTCCCGCGTGTACGGTGGCCCGGGTGGTCACCCGTATCCCGTCTAGGAGAATGCCGTCCTCCAGCCACTTCACCCGCCGCAGCAGCGTGCCGGAGAGGCCCAGCTCCCGCCGCAGCAGGTCGTAGACCCGCCGCCCGTCGCGGCTGTCGTCGATGACGAGGTCGAGACGGCGGGGGCCGGGAAGGGACACGCCGCTTTTCATGTGCCATCACCCCGTTCTCGTAGAACTTGATTACATTTGATTATAAGAGACGGGAGGGATGCTGTCAATTTGGCCGGAGGGGAGAGAAGACGGATTTTTTTGAGAGTTAGAAAAGATCTTGGCGGAATCCTCATCTGTTTTACTTGATATGGTATACTGATATCAAAATAAGGGGACGCTGGAGATCACGGTCAGCGATTGATGCGGCACTCCAAGCCCCTTCTTTCCCCGTTCCGTTTGTGGTATCATAAGCAGAGAGACTCTGCAAGAAAGGAAGTGTGCAGCAATGTGGATTCTGCCGGCCTCTATTCCGGACGACGGCCCGACCGCGGTCTATTCTCCCTATCTCAGACCACCGGAGTGGTATCCGGTCCGCTGCTGGGATGGGAGCGCCAGCCGGGAAGAAGAGGAGGTTGCGTGCATGCTCCGCGCGCACAGCGGCCTTTGCCTGGTGTATCGGGAGGATGGGATTGAGATTGCGCGAAAGTGCCGGGAACCGCTGACCATCTTTGCCGTCTCGGAGCGCGCGTACTATGCGCTAATTGCCGGGGAGGATGTAGAGGAGGCGTGGATTGGTGTTATCTGTCGGGAAGACCCGGGAGAGTGCCGTCCCATCGCGCAGGGGCTGAGACAGTTTTTGCAGATGGTGATCTGCGCCCCTGCCCTCTGCCGGGGAGACTGGTCCTCCGCCGCACTCGCGAGCGGCGCGGCATCGCCCGAGGTCAGAGAGAGGCGGGATGCCCTCCTGCGCATCTTCTCTCTGGGACAGATGACGCCGGATGAGTGGGAGGACCTCTGTGCTGCCCGGGCTGCGCGGTCGCCGCTGCCGCTTGCGCCGCCCTGAACGGGGGACAAAATCCCCCTTTTCCCCGGCCCTCTTTTTTCGTATAATACCATCAGACCGATACCTGATACGGAAAAGAGGGCTGCAACCATGCTGAAATATATCCGCCGCCACCAGCGCGAGCGGGAAAAGCTCCAAAGGGCCTATTCCAAGGCCCAGCGCGGGCGCAGGCTGGGGCTGTACCTGCACATCCCATTCTGCCGCAGTAAGTGCGCCTATTGTGACTTTTACTCCCTGGCCGGCCGCGAGGGGGAGATGGACCGCTATCTGCGCGCCCTCACACGCCACCTGGGCGAGATGGCCCCGCGCGCGGAGGGCTATCGGGTGGACACCGTCTACCTCGGCGGCGGCACTCCCTCCATTCTGGGCGCAAAGCGTCTTACCCGTCTCCTGCGGGAGGTGCGGCGGCGCTACCGCCTGGAGCGCGGCTGCGAGGTCACGGTGGAGGCCAATCCGGACAGCGTGGACCTCCCCCTGCTGCGCGCCCTGCGCCGTGCGGGGGCGAACCGTCTCTCCCTCGGCGTCCAGTCAGCCAATGACGGCGAGCTGCGCGCCATCGGCCGGCCGCACACGTTCTCCAACGCGGTGCGCGCGGTGGAGCTGGCGCGCAGGGCGGGCTTTGACAACCTGAGCTGCGATCTGATCTACGGACTGCCGGACCAGGACATGGCGAGCTGGCAGGCGAGTGTGGAGGCGCTGATCGCCCTCGCGCCGGAGCACCTGAGCTGCTACGGCTTGCAACTGGAGGAGGGGACGCCGCTCTACGAGCGCCGGAGCGAGCTGACGCTCGCAGACGACGACGAACAGGCGGACATGTATCTGTGGATGGTGGACCGCCTGGCCCGGGCGGGCTACCGGCAGTATGAGATCTCCAACTTTGCAAAGCCGGGCCGAGAGTCCCGCCATAATCTGCGCTACTGGCGGCTGGAGGAGTACGCCGGCTTCGGCCCGGGAGCGCACAGCGACTTCGGCGGACGACGCTACAGCTATGTGCGTGACCTGGGCGCCTATCTGGAGGGCATCGAGCAGGGGAAGCCCATCGTGGACGAGGACCGGGAGATCCCAAACGACGAGCGGGGGAGCGAGTACCTGATGCTCGGCCTGCGCACGGCGGAGGGGATCGACGGGGACTGGTACGGCCGCCGATATCATAGGAACTTCCGCCCGCTGGAGGACCTGCTGCGCGGGTACGAGGCACGCGGCCTGGCCCGGCAGGAGGGTGGGCGTTGGCGCCTGACGCCGGAGGGCTTTTTGCTCTCCAATCCGCTGATTCTCGAGCTGCTGGAGGCGCAGGAGCACCACACGGTAGAAAGCCTGCTAGCCATGGGGCGGGAGGAATAGACGCCGTCTCTCCCGGGCATGCTACCGGGGAAAGGCGGTGTCATGGAAATGAATATGACCAACCAGCAGTATCAGGAGCTGGTCCGCGCGCGATCGGAGGCGTCTCCGCAGGCGAAGGATATGACCTGGGCCTTCTGTGTGGGCGGCGGCATCTGTGTGGTGGGACAGCTTGTGATGGAGCTCTACCAGTACTGGGGCCTCTCGCAGGAGGATGCGGGCACCTGGACCACCATCACGCTGATCTTCCTGTCCGCCCTGTCGACCGGGCTGAAATGGTATGACAAGTTGGCAAAACACGCCGGCGCGGGCACGCTGGTGCCGGTGACCGGGTTTGCCAACTCCATCGTCTCGCCCGCGATGGATTTCAAGACGGAGGGCTTTATCACCGGCATGGCGGCCAAGATGTTCCAGATTGCCGGGCCGGTGCTCGTCTTCGGTCTGGGCACCAGCGTGCTGTACGGTCTTATCCTGTGCCTTGTGAATTGACGGCGTCCTGCAGGGGCTGCACTTTTTCGTGCGGTGCCCCAGCTGCAGAGACGGATCCTACCCCGCGGTATCTCGCCGCGGGGTTTTATCATAGGCCAGCACTGTCTTCGATCAGAAGCACGCCTGCCAGGCTGACTACAACAGGCACCATGTACGCCAAGATTCTGCCAGATATCTGCTCCAGGGTACGAATGGTCATGGAAAGGAGCATGACGATTGCAGTACATCATGGGACACGCCAATATCGTTATGACGCTGCACTATTACGCACCACATTCCAATTCTGCTACTTCTCATAATTTTGCCATTAAAAATGCCGGAAAAGGCCGTAGTTAAGGGCTATACCGGTATATAAGAACTTTAATCTATTAAATTAAGATTGCAACAGACATGAAGAAGCACCTAAAAGTGGCAACTAAAAGGGAAAGAGCTACCTGACTTTCACAAATCAGGTAGCTCTTTCCCTTTGAAATCATGAAAACTGTTGCCAAATAGTTGCCACGGAGGGCATTAAGCCTTGAAAAACCAAGTAATCACGGGCTTTTCCGGGCCTCTGAAATCATTCCCACTCGCCGAGTTAAATCCATTTCTAAACTTTTTTGTATAGAGGATTTAATTCGTCGTGGTTTTCTTTGATGCAGATTATCCTTATCCTAAGGTCTATTCGGACTTTTGCTATCAAAAATCTATCCGAGCCATCCTATCAGGGGTTTTGCTTGAGATGGATGATTGGGTGGCTTAGGAGTATTATAGCATGGTTTTATCGAATTTTCTATAGAAATTTCATTTTGCCTAATCAGACATTACTCGCTCATATAATCCAGCATTTGCTGATTCAGTGTTTCCTTTACTACTCGCCACTCCGGGAAAAAGGCGTCCATATACTTCTGGAATAGCTCATTGTGATTTCGCTCCAGCAAGTGCACCAATTCATGGGTCACGACATAAGCGAGACACTCTGGAGTTTTCTTTGCAAGCTGGAGGTTAATCCAAATCCTTTTTCGGTCTATATTGCAGGTTCCCCATTTGGTACGCATGTTTTTGACCTTCCACTCAGATGCATGGACACCTACAACCTGTTCACATTTTTGAATCACTTCCGGCAGCTTGCTTTTTAGCTGCTCCCGATACCAATCATTCAAAACACGCTCGCGCTGCTCCGGGGTGCTTTCAGGCCTCACTTGCAAAATCAGATGCCCGCCTGTAAGGGACACCTCATTCCTAACATTTGAGTATTGCACATCCAGACGATAACGGCGTCCCCAGACATAATAGCTCTCTCCGGTCACATACTGTCGCTTCGTTTGTCGTGCCTGTGCTGCGAAGTTTGCACGCTGCTTTTTGATCCAGGAAATTCTGGATACAGCAAACATCCTGATCGCATCGTCCCCAGCAGAGTATGGCGCAGTAATTTGGACTTTTCCATCGGGCGGCAGAACACGAATGTACATATTCTTGATATTCTTTTTTGTAACGGCAATACTCATGTTGCCGATTTGTAGTTCACCCACTAGAATTCACTCTGCTCCTTTACCAATGCAAGCAACTGATCGGCTTCCTGGTCATCTTTTACGACAGCACGAAT
>DVJB01000004.1 GCA_018710845.1 Candidatus Onthomonas avicola | reverse complement strand
TTCTTATTCCTCCGCCCAGTTTATCCAGCACTGTGTACAGCGCTTCCCCTATGCCATTGAGTGTGTCCAGACAGATAATGGCCTAGAGTTCACCAACAGGCTTAACGCCCGGAGCTCTAACAAGAAGACACTCTTTGAAGTGACGCTGGAACGTCTCCATATCCGTCACAAGCTGATTCGGCCTTATACGCCCCGTCACAATGGAAAGGTAGAGCGCAGTCACCGGAAGGACAACGAATACTTCTACGCCTCACATAAATTCTTTTCCTTCGACGATTTCAAAAAGCAGATTGCCGTCTGGAACAGGAAATATAACGCTTTCCCCATGCGCCCCCTCAATTGGAACTCTCCCAAACAGGCCCTCTTTGCCTTCCCTCTTTCTGTAACACATCATTGACAAACCTACAATCTTCGCTCTTTTATGCCCTTTTTCTGTATCATAAACTGACCCACCAAAAGAGAAAAGCGAGTACACGGCGCCTGTTTTGGGGGACCTTGCGTCCCATTTCAAAGCATGCCGTATACTCGCTCTAAGTTGTTAGGATGTACCGTTCCACCCATTCCGCCGCGCCAGCTCCGCCATGGCAAGGCAGAACTGCTCCGACCAGCTCCATGTCGTCTGTGAGGGGTCGCCCTCCCGAATCCGCAGTGTCCTGCGGATTTCTTTGGGGATTACGACCCGCCCCAGATCGTCGATTCGCCGGACAATCCCTGTCGCTTTCATCTGTCTCTACCTCCCAGTTGCGGTGTTATCTGTTACGCCGGTTAGTATTTGCACGTTTTTCCCTTTTATGACCACGCGCTGTGGAAATCATTCCCACAGTCGTCAGGCAGATCGGAGACAGAGATTCGGTTTATGGAAGGGATCGTTTCTCACACACTCATATGCCCAGCAGCCTCAAGAAGAGCCGGTCCAGCTCGTTCCAATCTTTTGCCGCCTCTCTGGGAAGCTGTGAGATCTCGGTCCGTATCTGGGCGATGCTCTCGCGGAGATAACGGTTGAGCGAGTCGATTTTGGGAATCATTTTGACCTCTGGCACGCTCCGCTTGAACTCCAGCAATCGGTTCACTGTTTCGGTCAGACCGTCCGGCAGTTGGTGCTCCATCAGCTCGGAAAATGGCACAGGGGGCGGCGTACCCTTCTCCAAAATCCAGCGGCAGGCCAGGACAGGGCGCAGAACATAGAAGTATTTTTTCACTTTCACCATGTCATCGAGGAGATAATTTTGCGCGTTTCTCGCCGCCATGCTGAGGTAGTGGGAGGCCCCGCTCTTGGGGGAAAAATACCGGAGCATCACCGTCCGGAAGAGCGCGGCCTCCGGCGTGGTCAGATACACGACGGGAGAGGCAAACCACTCGAAAACCGTCGGGTTGGACTTGTGAATCAGGCGCAGGGCCTTATCGGCATCCCAGCCGTTGATGTCCAGTTCATCGTTGATGGGCAACTCGATAACATCTCTCCTCCGCTCCAAGCTGAGGTAGCGTTCTTTGGCTCTGACATAGATAAAGCGCACATCATAGTCGCTGTCCGGTGAGGCAAAGCCCCATGCACGGCTCCCCGACTCCACCGCCAGTAGAATCCGACAGTCCTCCTCTCGCTCAATCTCCCGGAGTTTGCTCTGAATAAAGGCTTTCACAGCCGACACCTCTCTCCTCCCCGCTGTGGCGGGCGGTTTTTGATTTCATAATATCGGACTGGCCCCGCGCGGTCCACCGGAAAAAAACAGGGCGGTCGCCGACGACCTGTACCGACATACTTCGGCCGCGGAAATTCCTCTCCCGATAACAGACAGCCAGGTTCCTTGATGCGCTGTCACAGGAAACCCGGCCGTATCATTTAATCTTTTACTTTACGCGCTGCACTGCATGTCAAGTGCCCCACAGCTTTCTCAGGCAGGGGCGCAAGACCCCGTAGAGCTTTGTCCATACAGGGCGAAGCGGCACGACACGTGGCCAGACGACGGCGAAGAACTCCCACCAGAAGTCCCCCGGGCCAATCCATTTCCCCTTGCGGTTCACGCGGGTGATCACAGCAAAAACCTGCTCCCGGCGGACGGGCCCCTCGACCTGTACCTGCGCATCTCCGACAATATAGTATCCCTCCGGGCGCACCTTACAGATACGGTGCATGACAAACTGTCCGTTCCCGCGCTGATAGAACACCATGTCCCCCACGCGCAGCGGGCGATCCGGTTTCCGAAAACAGATCACGTCACGGCCATGGATTAGAAAGGGGGACATGCTGTTACCGGCGATCTGCATGCTGACCTCGCGCCCCTCCTCCGTCAGCTCGCGCAGGGCGGAGACATATTCCACAGTATCAACCACTCTCATCTGTCTCCGGCTCCCCTTTCGGCCCCGGCCTTGTCCCGCGAGACCATCCCGCGCCGCCCGACACTCACTTGGCGGTCTTCTCTCGCTTTTGGCCGTAGCCGCCGTAGCCATGCCCGCGCGCACCGTAACCGTAGCCATAACCATAACCGTAGCCATAGCCGTAACCGTAGCCATAGCCGGCAAAGCCTGCCCTGGCGCCGTTGATGGCATAGCCCAGAATATGAACGCCGGTGTCCGCCATGGACTCAACCGCCGACAGGATCCGGTCAATTCGGACATAGTCCTGACGCACCACGATCACCGCCGCGTCCACGCAGCGTGCGAATAGTTCCGCATCGGACACAATTCCGCTGGGCGGCGTATCCACAATCAGATAATCGCACTCCCGCTCCAGCTCGGCAACCAGGCTCCTTGCCTCTGACTGTGTGAGCTTGTCCGGCTCCTTGCTGTGGCGCTTTCGGGCTTTCCAGCAGATCCCCAGCATCAGCTCCCCATAGGACTGGACCTGCCAGGCGCTCAGCGGGTCGCCGTCCGTCTCTGATTCACCCAAGGCGCGGCTCTTCAGATTCAGGGCCCTGGCCACCGAGGGATTGCGCAGATCGCCATCGAGCAAAATGACACGTTTCCCCTTTTTGGCCAGCGCGATGGCCAGATTGATGGAAAACGTCGTCTTGCCCTCGCCCGCCGCCGCGCTGGTCACCAGAATGCGCCTGCTTCCGGTCTTCTCCGCCTCTTTGAGGACGCGGTTTCGGATGCCGCGGATGCTCTCACCATAGACGCTCTCGCTGTTCCTGCTGTCAATCAAGATCTGATTCTGCGTCTGATTGCTGCGCTTTTTCACCTTTACCAGTGGAAGGCTGCCCAGGCAGGGGACACTGAGCCGGGCCTTCAAATCCGCCTCGCCCCAGACCCGATTCCGGGTCATGGCGTAGAGCGCCAGAAATGCCGCGCAGAGAAGGGCGCCGGTGGCGGCGCCTCTGACAACGTTGCGCCGGTAGTCGGGCGGATTGCTTGGCGCCTGAGGCACACCGCTCTCATCCATCAGGGTCAGCTGGGTATCTCCAATGATATACTCCGCCACGTCGGGATAATTGGTAATCACTGCCTGCAGGACATCGTAGGCGAGCTGCGGGTCTGCGGCGGTCACCCGGATGGTGAAGAGGGCGGTGTCCTCCATCGCCTCGGCGGTGATGGCGGCCGGAACGGTCGCAAGTCCCAGGCTGTTCGCCACGACCTGATTCAGCGCGCCGCTGGTCAGGATATAGGGAAAGGTACGGCTGAGCTGGCTGGCCGTCGTCTGGTTGTAATACGTCTCGCTGTATCCATAGGCCGTCCTCGTATTGATGACAAAGGAGGCGTAGGCCTCGTAGCTGGGCGTATACGTCCGCACCGCCGAAAAATAGCTGACCGAGGCGCACAGGCTGATCACCACCAGGAAGATCCACCAGAATCGCCGGACGCCGCTCCAGGCGTCCACCAGGAGCCTGGTGAGATCAATGGGCTCAACCTCTTGCGGAATATTATTTTGCTCCTTTTCCATAATATCCTCCATATCCATAGCTGCCGGCGGTCTCAGCGAGTCCTCGGGACGCATAGTTCAGGACACAGCCGATCACCTTTCCCTCAGTCCGGTTCAGCGCATCGATCGCGTCATTGATGTGGGCTGCGAGCACCGTGTCCTCCCGCACGACCAGGAGCGAGGCGTCCGCCAGGCGCGCGATATCCTCCGTATCCGAGACCTGCGCCATGGGCGCGGTGTCCAAAATGATGAGATCTGCCCATTCCCGACACGCATCAATCAGCCGGTTCAGCGCACCGGACGCCAGGACCGTCTCTGCTGAGGATGGGGCGTTGTTAGTCACCAGGTACAGGTTGCTCTGCCCATACCGCAGCATGATCTGGCTCACATCCACCCGCCTCTCCAGGGCCCTTGGCAGGTCAATCTGCATCGTGTTGGGGAGCTCAAAAATCTTGTGGAGGGAGGGCTTGCGAAAGTCGCAGTCAATCAGGAGCACATGATCCACCTCCTGCGCCAGGGCAAGGGCCAGATTGGAGGCCACGGTGGACTTTCCCTCATTCTCCATTACGCTGGTGACCATAAGCACCTTCCGGTTTTTCCGCTCCATATGGCTGCGCACCCGGGAAGCCATCCGCTTATTGGACTCCACAAACCAGAAGCTGCGCAGCGGGTTGTCGATCAGCATGGAGACACCGGTCTTCTTCCGGCCAGCGGGGCGAAGCTGCTTTCGCTCCCGGTAGATCGTCCCCAGCCGCCTGGCATCCACCTTCTCCGCCATCTGTCCCTCGCTCTTGATCGTGTCGCGCATATAGGACCGCCACGCCAGATAGAGCGCCACGGCGAGCGCCGTGACGCCAAAGCTGCGGACCATGGCAGAGCGCACATTGAGCGGGTTGGACGGCTGCGTCGGAATGGAAGGAGGCTGGATCACCTCCAGAATCACGCCGCCGATGACATAGTCGGAGACGGAATTGTAGTTTTCCATAATGGAGCGCAGGACATCGTAGGCCTCCATGGCAGAGCCGGCAGAGACCTCCAGCTCCACCATATTGGTCTCTGTGATCTGGGTGGCGGAGGTCTCTGCCGTGAACTCCGTCAGCCCCAGGTCGTCCATCACGCGATTTCTCAAAACGGTGCTGCCCAAAATCTGGGTAAAACGCTCGGCCAGCTGCTGGGCAGAGGTCAGATTCTGGTAGATATTGCTGTTGGTCCCCTGTGCCGTGACGGCAAATGTGATCTTTGTCGTGTAGACCGGCTGATAGCGGGAGGTCACCCAAATATTTGCAAACAGGCTGGCCGATATCGCCAGGAGCAGGATGACCGACCACCCGCGCAGCACGTCCCGGAGGATGCTGACCACGTTGATCTGTCTGCTCAGTTGTCTTTCCATCGCCCACATCTCCTCAATCGGTAACCACCACGACCAGCCGCACGGTGCCTGTCTCGCCGTCGTCCGCCGTGTACCGGTAGGTGATCTCATAGGCGCCGGGCGTCTGATAGTCCACATCGTCCTGGATGGACAGGTCAGCGTCATCAATCGCGCGCTCTTCCGGGTCATCGGCGCGCAAGACATCGCCCGAGCGGACAAACTCCGTCCCCCTGACCGTGATGCCTTGGACATAGTCCCATGCGTCCAGCTCCGCGCCGGCGGGCGTATAGACCAGATAGTCGGACAATTCGATCTGCGGACGGTTCGCCTCGTCCTCTGCTGTGTAGAGTGTCACGGTGACCGGAAGCCTGGCCACGTCCCCGGCGCTGTTGGCCACGGTAAACTCCATCGGGTAATCGCCCGCCTGATTGACCGAGAGCGAATAGTTAGCGGAAATCTTGATATTTGAGGAGATGTCCCCGTCCAGCACGTCCTGCGCGCCGACGCCTTCCAGGATATTCTCCGTCCCTACCCGAAAACGCAGCGGCTGCGTCAGGGAAAAGCGGGGCGAGCGGTAATCACTGTAGACAATCTCCCGGTAGCCCTTGACGACATGCCCGTCAGAGTCGCTGGCGGCGAAGGTCATCTGTCTGGTGTTCTCAGCGATGAAATTGCTCAGGCTCTCCACCATCAGGCTGTCTGACACATCGCCGTCCTTGTCATCCACCGCGCTGATGCCCGCCAGCAGCTGTCCGTCATCGGCGTCCACAGAGACCGTGACGCGCTCCTCCTCCATCGCGATACTCGGACCGGTCCGGTCGGTGAGCACATAGGAACGGAACTGGAACACGGCAAATGACACGACCGCGATCACAAATACAACGATGCTGAACATCTGTGTCCGTCTCACGATTGCTTCCTCTCTTCCTCAGAAAAAGATCTTTCTCCTCTGCTCCGGCGGTGTGCCGTGCGGCGGCACCCGCTGGCCGCGGAGGATGCGCGCGGGGTTCTCCTCCAGGAGGCGGTGCGCCTCGCGCTCCCCAAACCGGTCGCTGAGATACTCCCAGGCGTCCTTCATGTAGGTGGTACGCGTATAGGGGCTGTGCGCGTCGCTCGCCACGCAGGTCGCCAGGCGGTTGTGCACCAGCACATCTGCCGCCCGGGCGGCACGACGGCCAAATTTTCCAAACAGACTGCCCTTGTTGACCTGCGCAAGACAGCCCAGCCGCAGCCACTCATAGACCAGCACCGGGTGCTCCTGCACGCAGAAATACCGTTCCGGATGGGCGATGAGCGGGATCCCGCCCGCAGAAAAAATCTGATCCAGATAATCGCCGATCGCCCCGGAGTCCTCGTCAAAGGCAAATTCGACCAGATAGTACCTCGAGCGGTTCAGCCCAACCAGGCTACCCCGGCGAATTTTGGCCTCCAGGTCGCCGGCGGCGAATATCTCCATCCCCAAAAAGGTCCGCAGCGGGAGCTGCGCTTCGGCAAGCGCCGCCTGAAAGCGCACAAAGACCGGCAGCAGCTCTGCGGCGTCATGGTCAAACCGTCCCGCCTGATTGCTGTGCGGCGTGGCCACCAGCGTGTCCACACCGCCCTCGAGCGCCAGCTCCGCCATGGCGAGCGCGTCAGACAGATCCTCCGCCCCGTCGTCCAGCCCTGGAAGGATGTGGGTATGCAAATCAATCATCACAGTTCCTTCTGTATCACTCAAATTTCTGCATGTATCGCTATTATAGCATAGTTCTACCGGCGTGGAAAGATGGAAAATAACTTTCTCTTTCTCGCGCTTTATGGTATGATATAGAAAACTTTACAAGGAAAGGTCTGAACGGAATGAACGATAAAATTCCCTTCGCTCTGCGGGCAGCAAAATATCTGATTGCGGGCCTTGCGATCGTCAATCTGGCGGCCCTCCTCTTCTTCTCCTCCCTGTTTCCACAGGCCAGCCAGGGCGGGCACACCAACGCATCGGCGGAGGCCGGCACGGCGGGCGAGACATCCGCCGCCAGCTCCGCTCCCGATGCTGAGACAGATGAATATGTGATCGAGCTGGAGAGCGACACCCTCGTCTATGACGGGTCCGGAACGCTCGATTTGTTGGAGGGCGTCTCCCTGGTCGGCCCGGATGGCAAAATCTCCAATCAAGACGTCTTCGCCTACATCCGAGCGGGAGACACTCTCTCCCAAAAGATCGTGGAATACACCGCCGAGACGCCAGCCGGGCAGGTCAGCGCGACGCGCACGCTGGAGCTGGCGAACTACAGCGGTCCCTCCCTGGAACTGCCGGAGAGCATCCCCGCCATTGCGGACAACGAGCTGGACGGGCTGCTGGACCGCCTGCTCGCCGGCGGGGAGATCCATGCCGACGACGGCTATGGAAATGACATCTCGCAGTCCGTGACGGCGAGCTATACCCGTGAGGAGGAGAACCCCTATCTGGCCCGCTATGTCTTCACCGTTTCAAACAGCTTCAACGACTCTGTCTCCGTATCCGTTGACGTCGACATCACGCCCCTGCCCATCATCACGCTGACTGCGGACGAGGTGACCGTGCCTCTGAACTCGTCCTTCTCCGTGATGAGCTATGTGGCTGACGCCGTGGATACCGACGGCAGCTCCCTGATGCGGAATATCATTGTCGACGGCGAGGTGGATACCAGCGTGGCAGGTGAATATATTCTGACCTATCAGGCGCATTCTCCCAGCGGCGCGTACTCCAATCCGGTGGAGCTGAGGGTGATCGTGGCATAAAAGCGTCCGAAAAGCGGGGCCATCCAGGTTGGGTGGTCCCGCTTTTTGTCCGATCGCCTATTTTTCTGCCGCTCCCACGGGGGCGCGGTCATCTTGCGGCACATATTCCGGCACCAGCGCCTGCACCTGCCGCTTGATGTCCACCGACTCGTCAAACGCGCTTTGCACCAGCGCCTCCACCGCGTTGTCCAGCCAGCTCTCATCCATGTGGGGCTGCTGGGCGATAAAGATCCTGTCGTTCTCCGTCTTTTTCACATTGTCCAGGCTGATGAGCAGCTCCTCATACAGCTTCTCGCCGGGGCGCAGGCCGATATATTTGATCTCAATGTCCTTCCCCGGCACGAGACCGGAGCAGCGGATCATCTGTCTGGCCAGGTCAGCGATCTTGACCGGCTCTCCCATGTCCAGGATAAAGATCTCGCCGCCCTTTGCCAGCGCGCCGCACTGCAGCACCAGGTTGACCGCCTCCGGAATGGTCATAAAGTAGCGGATAATATCCGGATGGGTCACCGTCACCGGCCCGCCCTGCGCGATCTGCTTCTGAAACAGCGGCACGACGCTTCCGTTGCTTCCCAGGACATTGCCAAAGCGCACCGCCGCGAACTCCGTCCGGGAGGTCTGGGAAAAACGCTGGATAATCAGCTCACATACCCGCTTGGACGCCCCCATGATATTGGTGGGGCGCACGGCCTTGTCCGTGGAGATCAGCACCATCTTCTCCGCCTGATAGCGGTCCGCCGCGTGGGCGACCACCCAAGTCCCGAGCACGTTGTTTTTGATGGCCTCGTTGGGGCTGTCCTCCATCAGCGGGACATGCTTATGGGCAGCCGCGTGAAACACCAGCTCCGGGTGATAGGTCTCGAAAATGTTGTCCACCCGCCTCTGATTGCGCACCGAGCCGATCAGGACCTTCAACTTCAGGTCTGAATGCGACTGGAGAAGCTCATTTTGCAGATCATATGCGCTGTTCTCATAAATATCAAAGATAATCAGCAGCTTCGGGTGGTGCAGCGCCAGCTGACGGCAAATTTCACTGCCGATCGACCCGCCGCCGCCAGTCACCAGAATGACCTTGCCGCTGACGTAGTCCATGATGGACTCCATCTCCAGCTTCACCGGAGGCCGTCCAAGGAGGTCGTTGATCTCCACCTGCCGGAGCATGGAGACGCTCACCTCGCCGTTGACAATCTGATAGATGCCGGGAAGAAGCAGCGTTTTGCACGATGTCTCCTGGCAGATCTCCAACAGGCGCTTTTTCTGGGCCGGCGAGAGGGAGGGGATTGCGATGACAATCTCGCTGATCTGGTACTCCTGCGCCAGGCGTGGAATGTCCTGGCTGTTTCCCACCACGGGAATCCCATGCAGGTAAGTCCCTCTTTTCGCCGGATCGTCGTCGACGATGCAGGGGATCACCCGCCGCACGCGCCGGCCGCCTTTGATCTCGCGGATCAAAATATTGCCGGCCTCACCGGCGCCCACCATCATGGTGCGGACCGCCTGTTCCTCGTCGGAACCCTTGCGGCTCTCCCGGTACAGGATGCGGATGACATAGCGGCTCGCACAGGTGGCCATGAAGAGCAGCATGATATAGAGCAGCGGATAGCTCCGGGGAATGCGCATGCCCAGCAGGTACATGCCAATCGACTGCAACACCGTGGAGAGCGTCACCGCAGCCACCACACTGCTCAACTCCGCGATGCCCGCAAACTGCCACAGATTATTGTAGAGACGGAATAGCTTAAACAGCAGCAGGGTGCAGCAGATGTTGACCGGCATATACCGTGCGACCGTGTCCAGGAAATCAGGGTCGATCTCCGTGAGGCGAAAATCATGGCGGATCCAGAGGGCGGCGACCATGCACGCCGCAATCAGCACCATATCGCACAGCACAAGGGCGGCCGTCTGCATCCATTGGTGCGTTCCTATCTTTTTACGCATACATACTCTTCTCTCTCCTCAAATCCGCGGGCAAATTATGTCTCGACCTCTTTCGACCACGCTCCCACCCCGAGCGGGCGAGAGAGCCGCGCGCTAAAAGTCCTGAACCATTCTGGCGGACGTCTCCTCGTCCAGCTCGGTCACGTGCGTCTGCATCACCCGGTATACCCGCTGGCAGAGATTGAGCACGCTGGGGCGGTGTGTGGTGACGATGCAGGTTTTATTGGGCCTCTGCCGGACGATATTGCGCAGCACCTGCCGCTCCGTGCTCACATCCAGCGCGGAGGTCGCCTCGTCCAGCAGCAGGATGGGCGCGTCCCGCAGCACCGCCCGGGCGATGGCGAGGCGCTGCGCCTGCCCCTCAGAGAAGCCTCTCCCCCGCTCTCCGACCTTGCTGTGGATGGTGTCCGGCATTTTGCTGACAAAATCCCAGGCGCACGCGGTCTTGAGTGCTTCCACAATCTCCTCGTCGGTGGCATCCTGGCGCACCATGCGCATATTCTCCCCGATGGTGCCGGACAAGATCGTGTTTCCCTGCGGGACGTAGGCAAACAGGTGGCGCGTCTCGGCATTCAGAGCCACCTCCCGTCCATCCGAGCCGCGGATGACCGCCTCTCCCGATTCCGGGCGCACCAGGCCGAGGATCAGGCGAATCATCGTCGTCTTCCCCTCCCCGGACGGGCCGACCAGGGCTACGATCTCCCCGGGCTTTGCGACAAAGGCGGAGCTGGTGATCACCCGCGTCCCCTCTACATAGGAGAAGTTCACGTCTCGCATCTGGATGGTAAAGCCGTCCGCCGTCAGCGCGTCCAGCGCGCTGCTCTCCGGTGTATGGACCTCTTTGGGCAGTTCCACCAGCTCCCGGATGCGGTGGGCGGAGATGGAGCTGTTCAGAAAGGCCGGGACAATAGAGATCACGCTGTTGAACGCGCTGGAGAGCTTGCTGCGCTGCTGGAGAAACAGCGTCATCGTGCCATAGGTGATGTCGTGCGTCCAGAGCCGCCACAGGCAGTAGCCAAAGGCCACGCCCTGCACCAGTGCGCCGAGGGCTGAGGTCAAAAAGCCTGTCTTGATGGAGAACAGATTGTACTTTAGGCTGATGTCTCGGAACTTGTCCTGCCACCAGTGCATTTTCTCACTGTAGTGCGGGACGACGCCGAAGGATTTAATCGTGTCGAAATTGTAAAATGTCTCCACCTCAAAGCTCATCATATCGCTGCTGATCTCCCGCACCCGCTTGCCGTAGTCCCGCTGCCGTTTCAGCACGGCGGCGGAGAGCAGAAACAGGATTGGGGCGCTGGACAGGGCCAGCACCGCCATAAACCAGTCATAATACAAGATGACGGCGAAGGTCGCGGCAAAGTTATACAGCACGATAATGATGGAGGGCAGCCAGCTGATGGCGTTGCTGCTGACTGTCTCCACATCCCTGTTGAACCGGTTGAGCACGTCGCCGTTGGGATAGCGGCTGAGGGCCAGCCAGTCCGCATCCGCAATCTGGTCGAAAATATCCGCCTGGATATCGTTATGGATGGAAATGCTCAGCTTGGTATTGAAGCGGTTAAAGGCGCTGTTGAAGGTCAGATTGAGCACCGTGCTTCCCACCATGACGGCGATCAGAACGCCCAGCTGGTCCGTCCGGTAACCGGTGATCACATCCAGCAGGTATTTGCTGACCACGCTGCCGACCAGGCCCAGCGTGGTGCTGAGCAGGCCAAGGACCGTGTAAATCAAGATCGCCCACTTATACCGGGCGCTGTAAGAAAAAATCCACTTCCAGTCGTCCAAAATTTCAGAAAAGGTGCCGTCTACCCAACGGGACATCAGGATATTTAACGACTCGAACAGCACCTTGGAGTGCGCTTTTTTCTCGTTATTTTTGCCTTCTTCCATGGGTTTGCCTCTCCAACAGAGTTTCACAAAAGAGGGAGGCAGGCATCCTCAGCCGTGCCTGAGCCCTTCTCGTACAGTTTGCAAATAAAATCAGATATATCCTCGTACACCTGCAATTTTATCCGCCCGGAACGTTTCCGCCGTCCGGGGAATCATTCTGCACGCGGACCGGATAGAAATATTTTCCTGATTTCGTTTGATACAGTCCAATACTTTCCGAAAAACACAAAAAACGTGATTCCTGCTCATTTTCCGACGTTTATACTATACTCGCTGCAAGGTGTCTTGTCAAGCCCGCGTCAAAAATGTCCATGTTTTAGAAAACTGTCCATCTTTTACGGGAGGGCGTTTTGTCCCCGTCATATATCATGCCATATACATTCCTGTTCGATTTGCTTTTTATGAAAAAACGCGCTATAATAAGGAAAACAAGCGGCAGAATGGTTCTGCCGCCGCGGAGAGGGGGGGCGTATATGACAGGCGGAACTTTACCGCGCAGCGGTGTCCGTCCGCTGCTGCTCGCCCTGCTTCTGCTGTCCGCTCTCCTGCTGCCCGGCCACGCCCTCGCGCAATCCGCAGGTCAGCCTCCGGACGGAGAGCTCCCCTCTGACGCGGCGAATGCGGCCATGACCGTCGAGGAGGTCATATCCCCGGCCGTCGTGTTCGACCGCGGCGGCGCGCTCACCCTGCCGGAGACCGTCACAGTCCGTTACAGTGGCACAACGGTGGACGAGCCGGTCGTCTGGGCGCCCGACGTGCTCTCTACACTGGATACCGCGCAGCTCGGCACCTATGAGGTCCCGGGCACCGTGACGCTCTCACAGCCTGTCGTTTCGGGGGAAACCTCGGTCCAGGTCACCTGCACCGTCACCGTGCGCGAGCCCAATCTGCTCGCCGCCTGGTCACCGGACCATTCCGCCTGTCTGATCGACGGAACCGGCGTCACCCTGACGGCGGACGGCCTCACCTGGAGCGCGGACGGCGCCGCCTCGGTGCGCTTTGCCCCTGCGCTCTCCCTGGAGCGCGGCCTCTATACGCTGGAGGCCGCCGTACAGGGGGCGGAGGGAGATGAGATCAGCCTGCAGATTCTGGACGCCGGCGGCGCCGCACTCGCCTCCGGCTCCCCCGCCGGGTCGGAGGAGGGCCGGGCGGAGGTGACCTTCGCCCTCTCGGAGCCGACCCAGGTGAGTTGGACCGTCTCCCTCTCCCGCACGGGGGACGCGGGGAGCATAGGGCAATTCTATCTTCACCGGCACGAGGACCTCTCCTATGAGCCGCTGGAAGGCGGCACGCACACCGTTTTCTGCCGGGACTGCGCGTCGGAACTGCTGACGGAGCCCTGCACCTTCCTCCCCCAGTCGGCCAGCGACGAAACGGAGGAGGCGGCCGCCGCATTCCATTTCGGCTGCCGGTGCGGACGCGGGCACGACTGGGAGCTGTCCGGTACGCTCACCGGCCTGCCCGACCAGATAGAGCTGCTCTCCGGCGGCACGGTGACGCTGGTCTCCAGCTTTCAGCCGGCGATCTCCCCGGAACAGCAGTCAGAAGCCGCGTCACTGCCCGGCACAGAGCATATCAGCTACACCATCTCATATGCCAGCAGCGACGAGTCCGTCCTTCAGATCGATACCAGCGGCGTCCTGACGGCCGGGCAGGCGGGCGAGGCAGCGCTCACCTGCTCTGTCTATGGCACGCTGGCCACCGGTACCGAGACCTTCTCCTGCCTGGTGGCACAGCGTTTCATCCCGGTGTCCGTGACGCCGGCGGAGGAGGCGGCCTCCCTCTATACCGTCAGCACCCAAGCCGTCTGGGACGCCGGCCTTCCGGCAGAGGACGCCCCGCAGGTCACGCTCACCGGCAGCGGCGTCTATGCCTCCGGCGCGACGGCCTCCCTGCGGGCGGAGCCGGCGGCCGGGCTGGAGTTTCTCGGCTGGTATGACGCCGGCGGAATCCTGCTGACGCATGCGGCGGACTACGAGTTCCCCGTCACAGGCGACATGGTCTGCCGGGCCGTCTATCGCCCGGTCGCGGAACCCGCCCAGACACCCGAAGAGACGGATGCCGCGCCCGTCGCGGAACCGGAGGATGCGGCCGCCGTTTCCGAGGTCCCGGCGGCCGCGGGCGGCACAGCAGGGCGCACCGCACAGACGTCAGGAGCGGATACCGGCGACGACTCCGCCCCCCTGCTCTACCTGCTCCTGCTCGGCCTGAGCGCTGTGGCCGTAGGCGCACTGGTCTGGCAATACCTCCACCGCAAAAAGTAAAGCAGAGCGAAAGCCCCGCCGCGAAATACGGTGCGGGCCGAGTGCCAAGCAGATAAAAAAGTTATGGGGAGTGCTTTCCGGCGCTTCCCATAACTTTTTAGAGCGAATTTCGGGGAATTTCCCCTTCTTTTGCAGCAGTCCTCACGTACAAAACAGGCAGGCAGAAAACGCACGCCGTGCGTCAGCCTTCTTCCCGCAGCGGGAGCACCGCCTCCGGCGGGACGAACAGCCGTCCGGCGTTCCCCGCCTCCCGGTCATCCGGCAGGCTCTCCCACCAGACCGGCTCCGTTCCCGGCCCGGGCGGCAGTAGCTCCAGCCTGGTCTGAAAGGGGGTGGAGACGCAGGCGCCCGGTCGTCCGGCGAGAACGTTCTCCCCGCCGCTCTCCCCGGCCGGGCGGAGCGCCGGGGCGCGCAGGCCGACGGCGGTGACGCGCGCGTTCACCGGCCAGGCGGTGCGCAGCGTCACGTCCCAGCCGGGCAGATAGAGGCTCTGCCCCTGCGCCGGGCGGGCGGGCAGGATATTCCGGCAGCCGGTAAGCCGGGCGACGCGGATCTGCTCCGGATGGCGGAACACCGCCTCCGTCGGGCCGCAGGCCAGCAGCTTGCCCCCGTCCAGGACGGCCAGCGTGTCACAGAAGTGATAGAGCTCCTCCAGGCTGTGGGAGACCATCACCGCCAGCCCCGGATAGTCCGTGAGAAAGGCGCGCATCTGTCCCTGCAGCTCCTCGCGCAGGATGACGTCCATCGCGGAGAACGGCTCGTCGAGCAAAATCGCCTCCGGTTCTGCGGCCATCATCCGCGCCAGGGCGACCCGCTGCTGCTGCCCGCCGGAGAGCCGGCCCGGGTGGCGGTCCTCCAGGCCGGTGAGCTGAAACTGCTCCGCCAGCCGGGCGACCCGCCGCTGCCGCTCCGCGCGGGGGCAGTGCAGGCCGGCGGCGAGGTTTTGCGCCACTGTCATGGCGGGGAACAGGGCATAGTTCTGAAAGAGATATCCGACCCGGCGCTGTCGCGGGGGCAGGTCGACCTTGCCGGCGCTGTCGTAGAGCGTGCGGCCGTCCAGCTCGATGCGGCCCCGGTCCGGCGTCTGCACACCGGCGAGCAGCTTGAGCGTCAAACTCTTGCCGCAGCCGGAGGGGCCGAGGATGCCCAGACGGCGGCTCCCGCTCGTCAGGGAGAGAGAGAGCTGGAAGGACCCCAGGCGCTTTTCCGCCTCCATCGTCAACGACATCGCCATCACCACCGTTCCACATGGCCCATGCCCCGGCTGGAGATCAGGTTCATCGCCAGAATGACGGCAAAGGCGATCACAAAGACCACGGCGACCCAGACGCCGGCCGTCAGATAGTCCCCATTCTGGATGACCATGGCGATTCTCTGGGAGATGGTGCCCGTCTTTCCGGCGATGTTGCCGGCGAGCATGGAGGTCGCCCCGTACTCCCCCATCGCGCGGGCAAAGGTGAGCACCGTGCCGGAGGCCACGCCCGGTCCGGCGGTGGGCACCACCACCCGCCAAAACAGTTCCGCCTCCCCCATCCCCAGCGTCCGGGCGGCGTAGACCAGGTTGACGTCCACCTGCTCGAGCGCCGCGCGGGCGTTGCGGTACATGAGCGGAAAGGCGATCACCGTCGCGGCGATCACGCAGCCCAGCCAGGTCTGCACCACGCGGATGCCGAGCTGTTCGTAGAGAAAGCTGCCGAAGGGGCGGCGCAGGGAGAAGATCAGCAGCAGAAAGAAGCCGGCCGCCGTCGGCGGCAGCACCATCGGCAGCGTCAGCAGCCCGTCAAGCACCGCCTTGACCCTCGGCCCGGCGGCGACCACCCGGCGCGCCGCCCACAGCCCCAGGAAAAAGCTCAGAAAGGTGGCGGCCAGCGCTGTCTGGAGCGTGATCCACAGCGGGGACCAGTCCAGCCCTCCGAGGTAGTCGAGCACAGCGCCCATCTCAGCGGTGATCGAGGAACTGATAGGCCGTGAAGACCTCCATCGCCTCATCCGTCTGGAGGAAGGCGAGGAAATCCGCCGCGGCTGCGCTCTCCAGCTCGTCCGCCTCAGGGTTGACCACCTGGGCCACGGGATAGATGATCTCCCCGGACAGGTCGGTCGGGATATGCTCCAGAATCTCCACCCGGTCCATCTCGGAATAGGCGTCGGAGTAGTAGACGGTGCCCACCTCATTGGAGCCCTCGGCGACCGCCTGGAGCACCTGGGAGACGTTGCCGCACTCGTTGATCTCCACGCCGCCGAGCGCGTCGGAGACCTCCTGGGTGGTGATGTCGGCGGCGGTCAGGGAGCTGTCCAGCAGGCCCATATTCTGCAGAACCGTACGGGTATACTGGCCCACGGGAACCGAGCCGTCCGCCAGGGCGATGGAGGACGCCTCGGAGAGGTTGTCCATTCCGGTCACGGCGGTGCCGGAACCCTGCCAAGTGATGAGCACGACCTCATTGCCCAGCAGATCGGTCCGCGTGCCCTCCACCATCAGGCCGTCCTCGGCCAGCTGGTCCATCTGCCGGGTCGCCGCAGAGAAAAAGATGTCGCACGCGTAGCCCTCCTGAATCTGGGTGAGCAGCGTGCCGGAGCTGTCGGCGTTGAGCGTGACGGTCACGTTGGGCTGGCGCTCACGGTAGAGCTCTACCAGCTCCTGAAAGGCGTTGTCCAGCGAGGCGGCGATAAAGACCTGGATCTCGGTCGCCTCCAGGGGCTCACCCGACGTCTCCTCCGTCCCGGCGTCGGCAGACGCCTCATCCCCGGCGGTCTCGGTGTCCGATGCGGGCTCCTCCGGCGTCTCCGCCTCGCCGGAGCCGGCGGTATCGCCGCCGCAGGCGGTGAGCGCCAGCAGCATCAGCAGCGCCAAAAATACACTCAGCAATCTCTTCATGGTAAAAAGCCTCCTTTGTCATTGCTGTCCCCTATTTTAGCATTTGACAAATTTCCCGTCCAATTATATGATAGAGGTCAACTTATCGCTTCCATAATTTTTTTCTATAGAAAAGAGAGGACCTGCCATGACCCTTCGCCATCTGCGCATCTTCTGCGCCGTCTGCCAGCACGGCAGCATGTCCGCCGCCGCCCAGGCGCTGTTTATGACCCAGCCCTCCGTCAGCCAGGCGATCCGGGAGCTGGAGGCACACTGCGGCACGCCGCTGTTTGAGCGCCTGGGCAAGCGCCTGCCGCTCACGCCGGCCGGAGAGGCACTCTACCCGCGCGCCTGCGCGATGCTGGATGAGTTTGACGACCTGGAACGCGATCTGGCGCAGTCCGGCCAGCGCCAGCAGCTGCGCATTGGGGCGAATCTGACGGTGGGCAACGCCCTGCTGCAGCGCTACCTGAACCGACTGGAGGCCCTCTATCCACACGCGGAGATTCAGGTCTACGTCTCCCGCTCGTCTGAGCTGATGGAGCGTCTGGAGCGAAACCAGCTGGACCTGGCCCTCACCGAGCAGCTGGGCGGCTGGCCGGACTATCTGCAGTACCCCTTCCATGAGGACCGGATTGTCGCCGTCGCCCACCCGGAGCACCCAATCTTCCGGTCCCTGCCCGCCACGGCCGCACAGCTGGCCGGGCAGCGGCTGCTCCTGCGCGAGCGCGGGGCCGGCGTGCGCGAGCAGTTTGAACGCCTGATGGCACAGGGCGGCTATGCCTGCCGCCCCTACTGGGAGTCCATCTCCAACACCGTGCTCATCCACGCGGCTGAGCGGCAGGAGGGCGTGGCGGTGCTGGCCTGGGAGCTGGTGCGCGAGGCGCTGGAGTCCTCTCCCGACCGGCTGCGGGAGGTGCCCGTGACCGGGCTGGACTTTCACCGCCAGCTCGTGCTCGTGCTGCACCGAAAAAAGTACCGCTCCGTCATGATCCAGGCGATGGCGGAGATCGTGCTGGGACGCCGGCTGTGACAGCGCCGATCTCCCCCGCCGCTGTTGCGCGGCGGGGCGGAACTTGGTATAATGGGGAAAACATCCGCGGGGCGTTTTTCTCCCCTCGAAAGGAGCACCTGCATGGAACTCTCACCCCGGAAACGGCGGCTTCTGTCGCTGGCAGTGCCCGCCGTGCTGCTGCTGGCGGCCCTCGCACTATATGGCTTTGATTACACCGTGAACGACGACGTGGCCATGGTCACCATCCTCAACGGCAGCTATACCGGCACGCCGGACGCGCACGCCATCTTTATCCAATACCCCCTCTCCTGGGTCATCGCCGCGCTGTACACCCTGCTGCCGGCGGTGAGCTGGTACCGGGTGGTCCTGCTGGGCATCTATGTGCTCGCGTCCGCCTTTCTGCTCTGTCAGCTGCTCTGCCGGTTTCCCCGGCATTCGGTGCTGGCATCTCTGCTGCTGGCCGGGTCGGTCGCGCTGCTGTGGCTGGGGCAGATGGTCCGGTTTACCTTCAGCACCTGCGGGGCCTTCGTCTCCGGGGCGGTCATCCTCTCCTATGCGCTCATCCCGCGGGAGGAGGACCTCCGGCCGGGCAAACTGCTCCCGCTGCTCGGCCTGTTCTGGCTCTCCTACTGCATCCGGAACTACTTTGCCCTGGCGGGTCTGCTCTTTCTCGGCATCATTTGGCTGTGCAAATATCACGACCGGCTGCTGCGGGAGCGGCGCTGCTGGCTGATTCCGTTGGCCGGGCTGCTGGGCCTGGGGCTGTGCGTGGGCGTGAACACCCTGGCCTACTCCGCTCCGGAGTGGCAGGACTTCCTTACCTACAATGAGGAGCGCTCCTATGTGCAGGACTACAGCGGCATCCCCTCCTACAGCGACAACCAGGAGCTCTACACCGCGCTGGGCCTGACCTCGGCTGAGCGGGACACCATCTCCCGCTACCGCTACCTGTTGACCGGTTCCTTCGGGCCGGAAGATTTTCACGGCATTTACGAGTATGTCACCGCCCGAGAGGAGGCGCCGGAGCCGCTGGGGCAGACCGCCCTGCGTACTTTCAAGGATACCGTCCGGCGCTACCTGCTCTGCAGCAGCGAGACAGTGGGCCCGCTGCAGGTCGCGTCCATCGCCCTGCCTGTGCTCCTGCTGGCAGCCGCTGTATGGTTCTCGATCCGCGACCGGCGGCACTGGTGGGTCTTTCCGCTCCTAATTCTGCTGGGGCTCGCGTGTATGTGGCTCTATATCTGCTATCAGGGGCGCTATCCGCCCCGGGTAGCCCTCTCGCTGCGTATCCTAACGGTGACGGCCAGCGCGGCCGGCCTGACGCTGCTGCTCGTTCAGCGCCCGCTGCACCTGCCCGGGCAGCTGCTCGCCCGCCGCGGGGCATCTGCCGCGGCCGTGCTGGCGGCGCTGGTGCTCCTGGGTGTGGGTTTGGGGGCGACCTGGCTGCGCGCCGGACGGGAGCCGGCCTATCAACGCGCTTCCTTTTACACCTACGCGGATGAGCACCCGGAAAACGTCTACCTGCGTGACACGCAGCTGACCATGTTCGGCTCGGAGGAGCACCCCAGCCTGAATACGCTCAACACGGGCAGCTGGCTGCACTTCAGTCCGCTGTATGAGCGGAAGCTGGAACGGCTGGGGCTGCGGGAGGTCAACCGGGACACGTTGCTCGAGCCAAACGTCTACCTGATCACCGCTGCCAAAGAGACGCAGCTGCGCGCGGTCCTGGGCCTGAGCGAGGACACTCCGATTCAATACGAGGTCGCAGAGCAGCTCGACTCGGTCTACGTCTATCAAATTCACGCCATCGGATGACGGTATGGAAAACGCCGCCCCGGAGGCCATCGGGCTCCGGGGCGGCGCTGAGGCTGTCAAAAAAGAGTTTTTGACAGCCTTTCGCGCAAATGCAAGCATTTGCGCGAGTTTGCAGTCCGACTGCGCCCCAAGGGCACTTTGTCGCCGCCGCTGGCGGCTCGGGCGCGCGCACGGATTTTTGTTCCAAAAATCCGCACACTTGTCGGACTATCAGTATTTTTGGCCCGGTACATGCCCGTGCCAAAAATGAATGGAACTCTATTTGGCTCTTCGAGCCAAACTCGGTGAGACCTTTTTTGACACTCTAACGCCGCCCCGGAGTCCATCGGGCTCCGGGGCGGCGCTGTCTTGTGATATCTTTCTCGCTAACGTACCGGCGGGGCGCGCTCAGCCGCCCATCTCCTCAGCCCGGATCACGTGGGCCTTGAGCAGGTTGGTGTAGCCGCTGGTGCCCAGCGGCACGCCGGCGGTAATGATAATCGTGTCCCCGTCGGAGACCAGACGTTCCTTGTACGTCGTCTCCGCGCACAGGGAGAAGATACGGTCGGTGGAGTTGACCTCTCCGGTCAGGCAGGGCACGATACCCCAGTGCAGGTTCATCTGGCGGCGGGTCTTCTCGGTCAGGGTGATGGCCACCACGCCGCAGGCCGGGCGGAAGCGGGTGATCATACGCGCGGTCTTGCCGGAGGCGGTGGCGGTGACAATCGCCTTGGCATCCAGGTCCATCGCCGTCAGGCAGCAGGTGTGGGTGATCGCCTCACTCACGCGGGACAGGCCGGCCAGATGAGACAGCTCGCCGGAAGTGGACCGAAAACGCTCCCAATAGTCCACTGCCTGCTCGGCCTGGGTCACAATGGAGACCATCGTCTTGACCGCGTCGATGGGATACTTGCCGCTGGCGGTCTCGCCGGAGAGCATGACACAGTCCGCCCCGTCAAAGACGGCGTTGGCCACGTCGGAGACCTCGGCGCGGGTCGGACGGGGATTGCGGATCATAGAATCCAGCATCTGAGTGGCGATGACAACCAGCTTGCCCTTGTCGATGGCGGTCTTGATCATGCGCTTTTGTTCCACCGGCACGCGCGGGGCAGGGATCTCCACGCCCAGGTCGCCGCGGGCGACCATGACGCCGTCGGCGGCGTCGAGAATCTCCTCCAGGTTGTCCACGCCCTCCTGGTTCTCAATCTTGGCGATGATGCGCATCTTATCGCCGCCATACTTGTGCAGCACCTCGCGGATCGCGCGGATGTCGTCCGCCTTGCGCACAAAGGAGGCCGCGACATAGTCAAAGTCGTTCTCCACGCCGAATTTGAGGTCCTGCTCGTCCTTTTCCGTCAGCGCCGGCAGGTGGATCACCACGCCGGGGATATTGATGCTCTTGTTATTGGACAGCGGCCCGCCGGTGACCACCTTGCAGTGGATGTCGGTATCCTCAATACCGGTCACCTCGAGGCCGATCAAACCGTCGTCGATCAGGATGGTAGTGCCGGTCTGGACCTCCTTGGGCAGGTCGGTGTAAGTGACGGAGACGATCTCCTCCGTTCCCTCCACCTCCCGGGTAGTGAGGGTAAACGCGGCCCCGCTCTCCAGTTCAATTCGTCCGTCGCGGAAGGACTTGATCCGGATCTCGGGTCCCTTCGTGTCCAGAATCGTGGCCACCGGGCGCCCGAGGCTGTCACGCACGCTGCGGAGTTTGTTGAGCATGTCCAGGTGGCTGGCGTGGTCTCCGTGCGAGAAGTTAAAACGCGCTCCGTTCATACCGGCCAAAATCAGCTCCCGCAGCTTTTCTACGGTGCCGACTGCCGGACCAAGCGTACAGATGATCTTCGTTTTTCTGTTGTCCATCAGCAATCTCCTCCTGCTCAGACGGATGATAACCTCTTCCATTTTCCAGCCGAATCGGCCAATCATATTGTACCTGATTCTTCCGCACTTTGCAATAGTCTCCCGTGAGGGGCACAGAAAGATTTTCCCCTCGCGCACCCGTTGGGAGAACAAACGGGGATTGCGGTCAAACGGCGTCCAAGTTTGTCTGGATTGCGGTTGCAATCGGGCCTTTGGCGGTGTAAAATCCTATTATGTCAGTTCATTCCAGCCCTAAACGCACAAAATGCTCAGAACGCACAGGAGGACTGTTTTTCATGCACTTCATCTTTGCCCATTATCAGCGCAGCGCCGAGATGCTCCGGCAGCGCGCCGGCGGGTTTGTTCCGGAGATTCTGATGATTCTGGGCTCCGGCCTCGGCGCGCTGGCCGATGAACTGGAGCGGCCGGTCTGCGTGCCCTATGCCGAGATCCCATATTTCCGGCCGTCCACCGCGCCAGGCCATGCCGGCCGTCTGGTCCTTGGCTACCTGGAGGGAAGGCCGGTGGCCGTCATGCAGGGGCGGATGCACTACTATGAGGGCTACAGCCTGGAGGAGATCGCCTACCCCGTGCGGGTCGCGCGATTGCTGGGGGCGCGAACCATGATCGTCACCAACGCCGCCGGCTGCGTGAACCGCGATTGGGCGGCGGGCGATTTGATGCTCCTCACCGACCATATCAAGCTCTTCCTCGACTCCCCCCTGCGGGGGGAGAACCTCGCCGAGTTTGGCCCGCGCTTTCCCGACGTGTCCACGCTGTACACCCCTGCCCTGCGCGCCCTGGCGCGCGCGGCGGCGGCGGAGCTGGGGCTCACGCTGCGCGAAGGGGTCTACTGCTTCTTCCCTGGCCCGCAGTATGAGACGCCGGCCGAGGTGCGCGCGGCGCGCATTCTGGGCGCCGACGCGGTTGGCATGTCCACCGTGCCCGAGGCGCTGGCCGCCCGGCACTGCGGGATGGAGGTGCTCGGCCTGTCGCTGCTGACGAATATGGCAGCCGGTATTCTGGATCAGCCGCTGAGTGAGCAGGAGGTGCTCGAGGCTGCCGGAGCCGCCCGGGACCGTTTTGCCCGCCTGGTGCGGCGGTGTGTGGCCGGGCTTTGAGCCGGACGGGTCTTTTCCCGCCGGAGGGTGGATATAATCACCAGTGAAATCACCCCGTCTCCCGCCGGAAGGCGGAACGCGCGCGGTCCTGGCCGCCCCGGGAGCGGATGAGGAGCGTTTCTATGTCTAAAACCCAAAAACAAAACACCTTTTTCGGCGGCGCGGCCATTCTGGCCGTCGGCATCGTGCTGGTGAAGATCATCAGCGCGGTGTACAAGATGCCGCTGGTCAACCTGCTTGACAGCGGCTATACCGACTTCAACACCGCCTTCAATATCTTCAACATCCTGCTGATGATCTCCACCGCCGGCGTGCCGGTGGCGATGAGCAAGATGATCTCCGAGGCGAACGCCCAGGGCCACACCCGGCAGATGCGCAAGATCTTCCGGATCACCTTCCTCTTCTTTGTGGCGGTGGGCGCGGTTTGCTCGCTGGTCATGTTCCTCTTTGCCGACGGCTTTGCCGCCCTGATGGGCAACCCCAAGGCGGCGCCCTCCATGCGGGTGCTCGCCCCGTCGGTGGCGCTGGTGGCGGGGCTCGCGTGCTTCCGCGGCTACGCACAGGGGCGCGCGCACATGACCCCCTCCTCCGTCTCGCAGATCATCGAGGCCCTCTTCAAGCTGATCGTGGGGCTGTCGCTGGCGATGTGGCTGGTGGGCCGGAACGCGGACGACTCCATCGCCGCCGCCGGGGCCATCGTGGGCGTGACCGTCTCCGAGCTGGCCGCGCTGATCTATATGGTACTGGAATACCTGCACACGCGCCGGGGCGAGCTCGCGCCGGCCAAGGACAAGACGTGGAGCGCCAAGCGCATCCTGAAGGTCTGCCTCGGCCTCGCCGTGCCCATCACGCTCACCTCGTCGGCCACCTCCATCATTACGACGGTGGACTCCTCGCTGGTGATGCACCAACTGCAAAACGCCGTCGGCCTGACCCTCGACCAGGCGCGCGACCTCTACGCCAACTACAGCAGCGTGCAGACGGTCTACCAGATTCCCGCCTCCCTGATGGTGGCCATCACCGCCTCCGTCATCCCCGCCGTGACCGTCTACTTCACCCGCGGCAACCGGCGCGGCGCGGCGCGGGTGGTGGGCTCGGCCCTCAAGACGGCCGCCATCCTCGCCTTCCCGTCCGGGGTGGGGATGCTCGTCCTCGGCCAGCCCATCGTTCAGCTGCTCTTCCCGGTGCGCGACGCGCAGATTGCCGGGACCATCCTCTCCATCCTGGGCATCGCCAATATCTTTGTCTGCCTGATGCTGGTGGCCAACTCCATCCTGCAATCCCACGGCATCCTGCACCTGCCGATCGGCACGATGGTGATCGGCGGCATTGTCATGATTCTCTTTGACTACTTTGTCGTCGCCATCCCGGAGGTCAACATCTACGGCTCCCCGATCGGCACCTGCATCGGCTACGGCATCACCTGCTGCCTGGACCTGTGGCTGGTCTCGCGCATCGTGCCCGGCTGTCCGAACTACCTGTCCGTCTTCGGCAAGCCGCTGGCGGCCTCCGTCGTGATGGGCGGGGCGACCTGGGCGGTCTACGGCGGGCTGCTGCGCCTGACGGAGAGCAATACGATCTCTCTCATCCTCGCCATCGGCGTGGCGGTGGTGCTCTACTTCGCGCTGCTGATCCTGCTGCGGGCCATCACGAAGGACGATCTGGCCCTCATGCCGCAGGGGGAGAAAATCGGGCGGCTGCTGCGTATCAAATAATCAGAGAAGGAGCAAACTGTCAATGATCGCTTTTGAATGGAAAGAGCGCTACAATTTGGACGATTTCCGCCGGGTGATTGACATTCTGCGCCATCCCGGCGGCTGCCCGTGGGACCAGGCGCAGGATCACCACTCCATCCGCCGCAACTTTATCGAGGAGGTCTACGAGGTCTGCGAGGCCATCGACACGGAAAATCCCGACCTGCTGCGTGAGGAGCTGGGGGATGTGCTGATGCAGGTGCTGTTCCACGCCTCCATTGAGGCGGACGCCGGGCGCTTCACGATTGACGACGTGGCGGACGCGGCGGTGAAGAAGCTGATCTTCCGCCACCCGCACGTCTTCGGCCAGCGCGCCGTCTCCGGCGTGGGGCAGGTGCTGGAGAACTGGGACGAGCTCAAGCGCGAGGAGAAGGGACAGGCGACCTACACCGACACGCTCGACGCCGTCGCCCGCTCGCTGCCCGCGCTCTGGCGGGCGGAGAAGGTGCAGAAAAAGGCGGCCAAGGCCGGCTTTGACTGGCCGGACATCGGCGGGGCGCTGGACAAGGTCGACGAGGAGAGCCGCGAGCTGCGCGAGGCCGTCGCCCGGCAGTCCAACCCCTCCGAGGAGCTGGGAGACCTGCTCTTCGCGGCGGTCAACGCCGCGCGCTTCCTGGACGCCGACCCGGAAGAGGCACTGCACCGCGCCACCGAGAAATTCATCGCCCGCTTCCGCCTGGTGGAGGAACAGGCCGTCCGGAGCGGGCGCGACATGCGGCAGATCCCGGCCGATGAGCTGGAGGCCTATTGGCGCGCGGCCAAGGAGATGCAACCGGAAAAGGAGACACAGCCATCATGAACAAGACCGAACTGATTCAGCAGACCGCCACGCAGACCGGCCTGTCCCGCCGGGACACGGAGCTGGCCATCAACACCGCCCTGACGCTGATGACACAGGCGCTGGCGGACGGGGACAAAATTCAGCTGGTGGGCTTTGGCGCCTTCGAGCCGAAGGAGCGCGCGGCGCGCACAGCGCGCAATCCCCGCACCCTTGAGCCGATCTCCCTGCCGGCGAGCCGGTCGGTGTCCTTCCGCCCCGGGAAGGCGCTGAAAGACGCGGTCGCGCGCTGAACATCCGGAGGTGACATAGATGCGGCTGGACAAGTATCTCAAGGTATCCCGTCTGATCAAACGGCGCACAGTGGCCAACGAGGCCTGCGACGCCGGGCGGGTCTCTGTCAACGGGCGCACGGTGAAGGCCAGCTACGACGTCAAGCCGGGCGACGTGATGGAGATCCAGTTTGGGGCGAGGACGGTGCGCCTGCGCGTGCTGCTGGTGGCGGACAACGTCGGCAAGGCGGACGCCGGGGCCATGTACGAGGAGCTGCCCTGAGCCGGAGCCCCTCCCCTGAGGATCAAGCAAAACGTCTCACAGCACCATGCCGAAGGGCAGGCGCCGTGAGACGTTTTTTCTGCCGCTGCGCCCCGGCGGATGCCGGGGCGCTGGTTGTCTATGTCGGCTGCCGCCACGCAGGCGGCGGCGCGGCGCGTTCATGCGCCCTCGTGCCGGCTCAGCAGGTGCAGCTGTTGCAGTTGTTGTTCCCGCAGCTGCAGCCGTTCGTCCCATTGCCGCAGCAGCAGAACAGGATGATGATGAGGATGATGATCCACAGGCAGCCGCCGCCCATGTTGTTATTGTTGCAGCACCCCATAATCAGACGTACCTCCTGTCAGTTTGATGTGTGCCGGGTCTGCCGGCCACACTCTATCTTATGCGCCCGAACGGAAAGGGTGCCAGATCGCTGCGCCGAAGCGCGGACGCGGCCCGTCCTGTCATGGTCGGAGCCTTCTCCTATACGCCGGCCAACGGCTCTACCTCCTCCTCCCAGCGCAGCGGGGCGTCCACGAAGCGCAGCAGACGCCCCTCCCGCAGGACCAAAAAGGCATAAAAGGCGGACCCGGCGGGCATACCGGCCCGGATCCGCCGAAAGGCCGCCACGTCATAACCCGAAAAACGCGGCAGCCCGCCGGGCGGATGGGTGTGGACGCAGCCGACATAGGTCCGCCCGTCTGCCTCCCAGTGATCCCACGGCACATAGATGGCGACGGCGTCCGAGGTGCCGATACAGACATTGTCATACCAATAGCGCGTCTGTCCATCCTCCTCCCGGGCATACAGACTGGCAGCGCACTCCCGGCCGGTCTCGCGCGTAAAGGCATAGCAGTGCGCTCCGAACGCGGCCGCGGCGGCCTCCGGCGTGGGATAGCCCCGGCCGGCAGGGCCGGAGAGAGAAATGATGTGAAACATAGCGCTGCCGTACCCGGGAAGACCTGTGCCATAAAGGTATTACGATGAACGCGCCAATTTTCACATCGCTCTTAAAAAAAGATAAAAAATTGGGAGGCCCGCGTGGGGCCTCCCGTTGGGGTGAGTATGTCAGGCGGTGATGGTGTTGGTTGCGTGATACATGATCTCGCTCCCGTCACTGTCTTTTGCGTAGAATGTCACGATGGCGTAGTATTTTTTCCCAGATGTTCCAGAATAGGTCACTCTTCCATAGGCACACGTGCTATTGGTTTTAATAAGGCCAGCGGTATTGCTGCTCGTGTAGGTCTTAACAGTATCATATCCACCATCAGATTGTTTTTCTTTAAGCACAATTTCTTTAGCGCCCAGTTGCTTCATAGTGTGAGTCGTTCCCATATCAAATTCAACGATCACCTTTCCTCCCCCCAGAGCTGTAGCCCATGCTTGCGTTACCGCTAAGTAATCGCTAGCCCTAGGTTCTATAGCCTGACTAGGTGAAGCTGACACACAAATAATAAGTAATATCAGCAAGACCGACATGATTCTATGCACTTTGGCGCGCATGCTTCTCACTCCTCATAAACTGATTTCAAAATCTCTTGCAACTCTGAAAGAGACATATTTCCTTGAACAAAAACAATATTATTACCATTTACCCATACCGCTCCGCATACATCATTATTACTGAGCAGATAATGGGTAATACCCGATAAATCATACTGAGATATCATCGTATCGTCCTTTTGATAAGCAGAGATATCAAAAGACGGTATCGCAAAGTAATACTGCACCCGAATAGTAAATTCTTTTTCTTCAAACTGAAAAACAGCTTGCATCCTAACCCCATCTGTATAACTTACTAAATCAACCTCCCCCACCTGCTCTGTCCCCTCCGGAGCCCACGTCGGAATCAGCGGCGTATCCGTATACTCCGCTACCGCAGCACGAAGCTCGGCATACGGGTCATCCTCGGGAACATTTTGTGTCACCTCGCCGCTTTGGGCCGCAACAAACCGGAAGGTCTCGCTGCCCCAGGCTGCGATCGCATCCAGCCAACGGAACCCCATCGCCGAGGCGGTGCCGGCCAGCAGCACGGCGGCGGCCAGGACGGCGACCGTCCAGCGCAGCACGCGGCGGCGGGTTTTGGGCTTCGGAAGCGGTGCTGGTGCATCCGACGGGATGGCTCCGGTCTGCGGCGGGGCATAGGCGTCCGCCTGTCCCTGATAGTCCTCTTGAAAGGACTGCCAGGCAGCGTCGATATCCGGCTGTGGCTGGTCTGTCTCTCGGGACGCAATCACCTCCAATATCTGCAAAATCAGCGTTTCGTCTGGCTCCTGGCCTTCCGGGGTGCGGAGAAGCCGCTCCAGCTCCTCTGTACTGAGCTGCTCCAATGGCAGCCCGTTTTTCTTATGCTCCTGCATACGGTGGAACCCTCCTTGTAATGGTAATGACAGGAAAGGGGCAAATTTTCACAGGGGTCAACTTATTTTTCTGAAAAATCTTTTTGCAGCCTCTCTTTCAGCCGCTTGACCCGCATGGCGAGCGTGGACTGCTTGACGCCGAGCGAGCGGGAGAGCTCTCTGTAGGTGTAGCCCTCCAGATAGAGGCGTTTGAGGAGCAGGTACTCCTTCTCGGAGAGCAGGTCGGACAGCTCGGAGCGCAAATGAAAATCTCCGGCGTCCCGGGTATCGGAGTACTCAGAACAGCGGAGAATGTGTTTCAGCCAGATCTGGTCATCCCTCATCAGCTCCCGCGCCTTGTATTGGACGGCCCGGCACAGCCATCCGGCGGGAGAGGGACTCGCCAGCAGCTCGCCGCGCTTTTCCCAGGCGACGCTGAATGCCTCCTGCACGACCTCTTCCGCGCGGCCCGCGACATACCCCGCCGGGCCGCCGCCCCCCTTGAGCAGTGCGGACGCGTAGCGGTACATGGCGGCGTATTGTGATCTGTATAGGGCCTCGAACTCCTGTTCTTCCTCTGAAAAGCGCACGCAAAATCCTCCCCATTGCCGGCCGATTCGGCAAGAGATCCCTCCCAATCGCGGGAGTAGTCCGCGGCCGGCCTGCGCGGGCCGACGGCAAGCGGCGCCGGCAAACGCGCCGCAATATATCAACGGCCCGGCGCGGGAGTGATCCCCCGGCCGGGCCGCTGGCGTTCAATCGCGTATGAGATAGCTGAGCACCTGCAGGGAGTCGGAGAAGTGCATGCTCTCGACCACAACCTCCGCGTGCTCCTCGCCCACCTCAAAGTCGAAATTGGTAAAATTCCAGATGCCGCGGATGCCCTTGTCCATCAGCAGGTCGGCCGTCTTCTGGGCGGACTGCGGCGGCAGGGTGAGCACGGCCACCGCCACGGCATGGGTCTCCAGGTAAGGCCCCAGCTCGGCGGCATCATGGACCGGCACGCCGTGCATCTCGGTGCCGATCAGCTCCGGCCGGACGTCAAAGGCCGCCTCCAGCCGGAATCCGCTGTCCACAAAGTCAAAGTTGCGGATCAGCGCGCGGCCCAGATTGCCCGCGCCCACCAGAATCGCGCTGCGCTGGCGGTGCAGGCCGAGGATCTCCCGGATCTCCTGATAGAGCGTGTCGACGTTATAGCCATAGCCCTGCTGGCCGAACTCTCCGAAACAGCTCAGGTCCTGCCGGATCTGGGAGGCGGTCAGCCCCATATTTTTTCCCAGCGCCGAGGACGAGATGCGCTCGACCCCCTCCCGCCGCAGCGCCGCCAAATTGCGGCAGTAGCGCGGCAGCCGCCGGATCACGGCATTGGAAATTTTATCCTTTCTCATCTCGTCCCCTCAACACCTTTCGCGGCAATTGCCCGTGTAAACGGCATCTGCAAACGCTTCCATGGCAATCATTATACCCTTTCAAAGGCACTTTGTCAATTCATTCACAAGCAAGCCGCCGCTCAGAAATAGACCAGCGGGTCCTGCGGTGCCTGGGCGGGCTTGACCTCCAGGGTGTACAGCAGCGGGCCCTCTCCCTGGTAGATCGCCATCTTTTTGATGCGCACTCTGGCCGTCACCTCCACCCAGTCGCGGTTGTGGAGGCGCTTGCCCTCCGGGCCGCTGCAGAGCACGGCGAGGAAGGTGGTGTCCTCCGCGCAGCAGACCATCGCAAAGCGCCCGACGGCGAAGGTCCCGCTCGGAAACTTGGGGCTTTTGGCCACCATGCCGCGAAAGCGCACCGTCTTGCCCTCATAGCGCTCCATGTTGTCCATGCAGTCGGTGTACCAGAAGCCGAACTCGTCGTCCGAGAGGTCGAGGATGGGCTTGGAGAGGTCGAAGGGGCACAGGCCGTTGTCGTAGTCCTCCACCCGCTCGCCGTCGGCGTACTCCAGATACATCTCCGCGCGGCGGTTGAGCATCTTGAGGTTGCGCTGGCGCAGGCGGTCGGCCAGCTCGTCGGTGACGCGGTTAAAGATGATCATGTCCGCGTTGCGCAGCTTCTCCATCATGAGGCTGGCCATATTCTTCGCGTAGCTGTCGAAGGTGGGCGCCTCGACGACGCAGACGATCTGATAGAGGCTCCAGTGGGACGGAAGGGCGCGGTCCAGCTCCTGAAGCTGCCACATGCCGTTATACTCGATGACGACCTGCGTGGGGCGGCTGCGCGCCTCAAGCGCCTGGAGATGGGCCAGGTTAAACTCCTCCTGCCCGTCGATCACGGCGCACTCCACGTCATAGTCTGCCATCGCCTCGGGGTCGTACTCCTCCTCTCCCTCCTCGGTGATGAGCAGAAGGGTGCGCTCGTCCTTGGTGAAGTCCCGGCTGGTGAGCATGGGGGCGATAAAATTGGTCTTGCCCGCGTCCAAAAAGCCGCAGATCAGGTAGACCGGGATGGGCTGCTGTTTCGCCATCGCGTCCGCCTCCCCGGCTTACAGGTGAAACAGGGCCGCGAGGTCCTGCTCCTTCAGGTGCGCGCCGATCACGCACAGGCGGCCGGTCACATCCGCGCCGCCGGTGCGCACGTCCACCTCGCCGGGCACGTAGTCAAAGTGAATCCACGTCCCGTCCGCGGCGGGCACGATGCCCTTGGCGCGCAGCACCTCTCCATAGGCCCCGGTTTCCAGCGCGTCGAGCGCGGTGCGGATCTCCGCCTGGGTGAAGGCGCGCGGCGTCTCCATCCCCCAGGAGGAAAAGACCTCGTCGGCGTGGTGGTGATGGTGGTCGTGGTGATGGTGCTCATGGTCATGATCGTGGTCATGATCGTGATGGTGATGGTCGTGGCCATGATCGTCGTGACCGTGGTCATGGTCGTGGTCATCATGCTCGTGGTCATGATGATGCTCGTGCTCCTCGCGCAGCTCGGCCAGCAGCTCCTCGGCCAGAGAGTGGCGCGCGACGGCGGCGAGAATCTGGTCGCCGGTGAGCTGGGCCCAGTCGGTGGTGATGATGGGGGCCTCGGCGTTTTGCGCGCGCAGGAGGGCGACCGCCTCTTCCAGCCTGGCCGGGGCGATGTCTGCCGTGCGGCTGAGGACAATTGTCCCGGCGTGGGCCACCTGGTCATCGAAGAACTCGCCGAAGTTCTTCATATACATCTTGCACTTCTTGGCGTTGACCACCGTGATGGCGCTGCCGAGGCGCAGGTCGGCGCTCTCCGCGACGCGGGCGACCGCCTTGGCCACGTCGGAGAGCTTGCCGACGCCGGACGGCTCGATGATAATGCGGTCGGGGGCGTAGGTCTCCAGCACCTGGCGCAGCGCCACGCCGAAGTCGCCCACCAGCGAGCAGCAGATGCAGCCGGAGTTCATCTCGGTGATCTGGATGCCGGACTCGCGCAGAAAGCCGCCGTCAATGCCGATCTCTCCGAATTCGTTTTCAATCAGCACCAGCTTCTGGCCCTGGAAGGACTCGGCAATCAGCTTTTTGATCAGCGTCGTCTTTCCCGCGCCCAGAAAACCGGAGATAATGTCAATCGTTGTCATACAGGGTTACCTCGATTCCAATCTAAAAATTCGCATTCCTATTTATTGTAAACCTGTTCGGAGGAAAATGCAAGTGCCGGGACAAAATCTGCACTTTGAGAGTGTGTAGGTGTTACGATGATGTGTGACAATAGGGAAAAGGGATAGCGAATAGGAGTGGCCTGTGTTAAGGTTAAGTTGCCAAGACAAAACCGAAAGGCAGGTGTACCCTATTCGCTATGGATAAGATAACA
>DVJB01000035.1 GCA_018710845.1 Candidatus Onthomonas avicola | reverse complement strand
CGACGATGACGATGACGACCGCGATGACGGCCGTGATGATGATGACGACGACAGCGACGACCGTCCCGCCACCACCCGTCCTTCCACCCCGTCCAACGACGATGATGACGACGATGATGACCGTGACGACGATCGCAACGACGATGATGACCGTGACGACGACCGCGATGACGACGATGATGACGATGACGACCGTCCCGCCACCACCCGTCCTTCCACCCCGTCCAACGACGATGATGACCGTGACGACGACCGCGATGACGACGATGACGACGACCGTCCCACCACCACTCGCCCTTCCACGCCGTCCAACGACGACGATGACGATGATGATGACGACGACCGCGATGACGACCGCGGCGATGACGACGACGATGATCGCGATGACGACCGCGACGATGACGACGACGATGATGACGATGACGACTGATCTCAGGCCGTCTGATGCAAAATGTCCGGCGGGGCGGAGACCGATGGGTTTCCGCCCCGCTTTTCGCGTGGGAACGCGCCGCGCCGTCGCCGGACGGCGCGTGGAATTCGTCATTTCATACGGCTCTTATGCAAATCTGTCACGCAAATTTTCCGTCAAAAATTCACTTCAAATTCACTTTTTTCTATTGCTTCTTGCTGTCAAAGCGAGTATACTTAGGGTGTCCGTTAAATAAATAACGATTTCAGTCTGCCGAAACCCATGGCACCAAGGAGGAAGCGAATAATGTCATTCATTCAGTATGAAGTGCAGGACATGGTGGCCGTCCTGACCATTGACCGGCCCAAGGCTCTCAACGCGCTCAACAGCGCCGTCCTGGAGGAGCTGGATGCCGCCATCTCCGCCATTGACCTGGACACGGTCCGCTGTCTGATCATTACCGGCGCCGGCCCGAAGAGCTTTGTCGCCGGCGCGGATATCGGCGAGATGAGCACCTTGACCAAGGCCGAGGGCGAGGCGTTCGGCAAAAAGGGCAACGACGTCTTCCGCAAGATCGAGACCCTGCCCATCCCCGTCATCGCCGCGGTCAACGGCTTTGCCCTGGGCGGCGGCAATGAGTTGGCGATGAGCTGCGACATCCGCATCTGCTCCAACAATGCCATGTTCGGCCAGCCCGAGGTCGGCCTGGGCATCACCCCGGGCTTCGGCGGCACGCAGCGTCTGGCCCGCCTGGTCAGCCCTGGCATGGCCAAGCAGCTGATCTACACCGCCCGCAATATCAGCGCGGAGGAGGCTCTGCGCATCGGCCTGGTCAACGCCGTCTATGAGCCGGAAGACCTGATGGGCGCCGCGCTGAAGATGGCCGCCGGCATCGCCAAGAACGCCCCCATCGCCGTGCGCGCCTGCAAGAAGGCGATCAACGAGGGCCTGGAGAAGGACATGGACGAGGCGCTGGTGCTGGAAGAGGGCCTGTTCGGTTCCTGCTTTGAGACCCACGACCAGGTTGAGGGCATGGCCTGCTTCATGAGCCGCCAGAAGCCCAAGCCCAAGGCCGTGTTTACCAATAACTGAGACATCGTTTCCCCCGCCCGTGCCGGGGCACAGACAGCCTTCGGCATGGCTGATCGTACCCATCCAAACACTATCAATATGAAAAACAACGCAGGAGGTACAGTAACATGAAAGTTGGCGTAATCGGCGCCGGCACCATGGGGTCCGGCATTGCGCAGGCGTTCGCGCAGAAGGGCATTGAGGTTGCCCTGTGTGACATCAAGGCGGAGTGGGCCGCCGGCGGCAAGGCCAAGATCGTCAAGGCCCTGTCCAAGCAGGTCGCCAAGGGCAAGATGACGCAGGAGACCGCGGACGAAATCACCGCGCGCATCACCACCGGCCTGAAGGAGGACATCTGCGGCGACTGCGACCTGATCGTCGAGGCCGCGTTTGAGGACATGGGTGTCAAGAAGGAGACCTTCGCCGCTCTGGACAAGATCTGCAAGGAGGACTGCATCTTCGCCTCCAACACCTCCTCCCTCTCCATCACCGAGATCGCGCAGGGCATCAGCCACCCCGTGATCGGCATGCACTTCTTCAACCCCGCCCCGGTCATGAAGCTGGTCGAGGTCATCGCCGGCTACAACACCCCCGCCGAGGTCGTGGAGAAGATCAAGGCCGTCTCCGAGCAGATCGGCAAGGTGCCCGTAGAGGTCAAGGAGGCCCCCGGCTTTGTCGTCAACCGCATTCTCATCCCGATGATCAACGAGGGCATCGGCATCTATGCCGACGGCGTGGCCTCCATTGAGGGCGTGGACTCCGCGATGAAGCTGGGCGCCAACCACCCGATGGGCCCGCTGGCGCTGGGCGACCTGGTCGGCCTGGACGTCTGCCTGGCCATTATGGACGTGCTGTACAAGGAGTTTGGCGACTCCAAGTATCGCGCCCATCCCCTGCTCAAGAAGATGGTCCGCGCCGGCCAGCTCGGCCGCAAGACCGGCCGCGGCTTCTACGACTATACCGATCCGCGCAACCCGGTGGCTGTGGACAAGCAGTAATCCGGTCAAACATCCCGTTTTCTACCCTGGCAGGTGGCGACATCTGCCAGGGCAGATTCTGACTGACAAGATTGAGGAGGACTTATCCTATGGATTTTAACCTGTCCAGAGAACAGCTGCTGGTGCAGAAGATGTACCGCGAGTTTGCCCAGAACGAAGTCAAGCCGCTGGCCCAGGAGGTGGACGAGCAGGAGCGCTTCCCCGAGGAGACCGTGCGCAAGATGGCCAAGCTCGGCATGATGGGCATCTACTTCCCCACCGAATACGGCGGAGCGGGCGCAGACGTGCTCAGCTACGTCATGGCCGTCGAGGAGATGAGCAAGGTCTGCGGCACCACCGGCGTCGTGCTCTCCGCGCACACCTCCCTGTGCGCCGCCCCCATCTTTGAAAACGGCACGCCCGAGCAGAAGGCGAAGTATCTGCCCAAGCTGTGCTCCGGTGAGTGGATCGGCGCCTTCGGCCTGACCGAGCCGGGCGCCGGCACTGACGCCCAGGGCCAGCAGACCTACGCCGTGCTCGACGAGAGCACGAACGAGTGGGTCCTCAACGGCTCCAAGATCTTCATCACCAACGCCGGCTATGCCAACGTCTTTATCGTCATCGCCGTGACCGGCACCGTGCTGGACAAGCGCGGCCGCAAGTCCAAGGAGATCTCCGCCTTCATCGTCGAGCGCACCGACCCCGGCTTCTCCGTCGGCAAGCACGAGAAGAAGATGGGCATCCGCGGCTCGTCCACCTGCGAGCTGATCTTTGAGGACTGCCGCATCCCGAAGGATCGTCTGCTCGGCGTGAAGGGCAAGGGCTTCCAGCTGGCGATGAAGACCCTCGACGGCGGCCGCATCGGCATCGCCGCCCAGGCGCTCGGCATCGCCGAGGGCGCGCTGGAGGAGACCGTCGCCTACGTAAAGGAGCGCAAGCAGTTTGGCCGCTCCATCGCCCAGTTCCAGAATACCCAGTTCGAGCTGGCCGAGATGAAGGCCCGTGTGGACGCGGCCAAGTTCCTGGTCTACAACGCCGCGCTCAAGAAGCAGGCCATCATGGACGGCGTGAAGGGCCGCTACAGCGTGGAGGCCGCCGAGGCCAAGCTGATCGCCTCCCGGACCGCCAGCGACGTGACCCGCCGCTGCCTGCAGCTGTTCGGCGGCTACGGTTACACCCGTGACTATCCCATCGAGCGCATGATGCGCGATGCCAAGATCACTGAGATCTACGAGGGCACCAGCGAAGTGCAGATGATGGTCATCGGCGGCGATCTGCTGAAGTAAGGAGGATATATCTACGATGAAAGCAATTGTTTGTGTCAAGCAGGTACCTGATACCTCCGGCAAGGTCGCCGTCAAGCCCGACGGCACGCTCGACCGCGCCTCCATGGCCACCATCACCAACCCCGACGACCTCTCCGCCGTCGAGGCCGCCCTGCAGCTCAAGGACGCGACCGGCTGCGAGGTGGTCGTGGTCACCATGGGCCCCCCTCCCGCCGAGGGGATGCTGCGTGAGCTGCTGGCCATGGGCGCCGACCGCGCCGTGCTGATCTCCGGCCGTGAGTTCGGCGGCTCGGACACCTTTGCCACCAGCCAGATCATCGCCGCCGCCATCAACAAGATCGGCGTGGAAAAAGAGGACGTCATCTTCTGCGGCCGTCAGGCCATCGACGGCGACACCGCCCAGGTCGGCCCCCAGATCGCCGAGAAGCTGCACCTGCCCCAGGTCACCTACGTTGCCGGCATCGAGAAGGACGGCGACAGCCTGATCTGCAAGCGCATGCTCGAGGACGGCTACATGATGGTCAAGGTCCAGACTCCCTGCCTGCTCACCTGCATCAAGGAGCTCAACACCCCGCGCTACATGTCCGTGAACGGCATCTTCACCTGCTACAGCAAGCCCATGGAAGTATTCGACTATCCCGCTCTGAAGGATGACCCCCTGATCGAGGTGGACACCATCGGCCTGAAGGGCTCGCCCACCAATGTCTTCAAATCCTTCACGCCTCCCCAGAAGGGCGCCGGCACGATGCTTACCGGCGACGCGCCTGCCGCCGAGCTGGCCTCCATTCTGGCCAAGAAGCATCTGATCTGAGAAAGGAGCGTATACTCTCATGGCTTATGATTTCAAGGATATCGCCGCCTTCAAGGGCGTATGGGTCTTCTGTGAGCAGCGCGACGGCAAGCTGATGAGCACCGACTTCGAGCTGATCAGCGAGGGCCGCAAGCTGGCCGACGAGCTCGGCTGCGAGCTGTGCGGCCTGCTGCTGGGCGACAACGTCGAGGGCATCGCCAAGGAGCTGGGCGGCTACGGCGCGGACAAGGTCCTCGTCTGCGAGTCCCCCCTGCTGGCGCAGTACACCACCGACGCCTATGCCAAGGTCATCTGCGACGTGGTGATGGACAAGAAGCCGGAGGTCTTCCTGATCGGCGCGACCAACATCGGCCGTGACCTCGGCCCCCGTCTGGCTGCCCGGCTGCACACCGGCCTGACCGCCGACGCCACCCATCTGGACATCGACACCGCCAAGTATGTCGAGTTCCTGAAGGAGGCCTCCACCATCGACCTGTCCAAGCAGAAGTTTGACTACGAGGACCGCAACCTGAAGATGACCCGTCCGGCCTTCGGCGGCCACCTGATGGCCACCATCATCTGCCCGCGCTTCCGCCCGCAGATGTCCACCGTCCGGCCCGGCGTCATGAAGAAGGCCCCCTTCGATCAGGCCAAGGCGGACGCCTGCGTGATTGAGAAGCCCGCCTTCTCCCTGACCGCGGACGACATCAAGACCGAGGTCCTCTCCGTGGAGAAGGCCGCCAAGAAGCTGGTGGACCTGATTGGCGCGGACGTCATCGTCTCCGTCGGCCGCGGCATCTCCAAGGATGTCGAGAAGGGTATCGCCCTGGCGGAGGAGCTCGCGAGCGTGCTCGGCGGCGTCGTGGGCGCCTCCCGCGCGGTGGTGGACGCCGGCTGGATCAGCTCGGACCACCAGGTCGGCCAGACCGGTAAGACCGTCCATCCCAAGATCTATGTCGCCCTGGGCATCTCGGGCGCTATCCAGCACACCGCCGGTATGCAGGACTCCGAGTGCATCATCGCCGTGAACAAGAACGAGACCGCCCCCATCTTCGGCGTGTCTGACTACGGCATCGTGGGCGACCTGTTCAAGGTCGTGCCGCAGCTCATCAACGAGATCAAAGCGGCCAAGGCGGCGCAGTAATCAGAATTTGAATAGTAAAGGGGCGGCACGAAAGGGTACACCCCAATAAGGAAGTAATTTGATTGCCGCAGGGCGGCATGGCTGAAAGGTCATGCCGTCCTGCCTTTTCTTTGCCGTTCCACGGTCTGATCGTCGCCCGGCAGGTTAACTTCTCCGATGAAGTTCCAGACTAGCTCAATCTTCTGTCTGCGGTGGCCGCTGGATTTGTCCGGCGCATGGACAATGATTTTTAAAGAAAAGTTTTACCGATTTTCTGATTATTTTGGCACCACTTCGCAAATTCTGCAAAAATCGGATGTAGTGAGCCATCTGCACGCACTTTTTGAGCCACCCAGCCGGAGCTTTTAAGCCACGTTGCCGGTCGGGTGAGCCACCTCTCCGCTATAATGAGGGTAGCGCAGCCAATGAGCTGCGACTATTTTCAAGCGGAGGTACTGTAAATGACTAATTATCGAGAAACACTAAGACTTCAAGGCTTGCAATACAGCCGGCGAGCTATCACTCGTGCTACGGATAGCTCATAGAAAAGGTCCTGGCAATAAGTGCCTAGCTGCATCTTACCTGGCCCCTAGACGCAGATGTCACCAATGCCGATCTGAAGCAGCTTCTCTTTCCGGACAAGCACAAAGCATCCAGCCAATACGCCGAACCAGACTATCCGTACATCCACCGCGAATTGGCCCGGTCGGGTGTGCTGTGGAAAGAATACTGCGCAAAGTGCCATGAGGACGGCAGGAAATCGTATATGAGTACCCAGTTCGGCGAACATTACCCGGCGTTGGGCGCGTATTACAAAGGCAACCATGCGCATTCATCACAAACCTGGGGATGCGATGCAGGTGGATTGGGCCGGCGATACGATCTTTGTTCAAGATCAAATCACCGGGGAACGGAGCGCAGCCTATCTGTTTATTGCGGTCCTGCCCTGCAGCTACTACACCTACGCAGAAGCATGTGAGGACATGAAGACCGAAAACTGGTTGAACTGCCATGTCCACGCATTCGACTATTTCGGCGGCGTTGCACGGCTGCTGATTCCTGACAACTGCAAGACGGCGGCGCTGTCCAACACGCGCTATGACGTGGTCCTGAACCGCAGCTACCAGGAACTTCCCGAGCATTACGGAACGGCGATCGTACCAGCCCGTGTCCGCAAACCGCGGGACAAGCGTTCGGCAGAGGCGTCTGTCCGCTTTGCTGAGACGTGGATCATATGATAGCGGTCCACAATATCAAAATATGCTACCATAAATCTGAAAAAGCTGGCCTCTAGAACAGAAGGGTTGCCCCTCCTCCGATTTTCCTCCGTATCATTTTCCCTTTTTATGACAGAACCCCCGTTTTTGCTTCCTGAAAACAGGGGTTCTTTGACAGGCTGAGGCCCAGCTTGTGCTGGGCCTTTTCCGATTGTCTCAGCAGCAGTTCTCTGAGACCTGCTGCTGGAACCGGTCCTCAATCCGGACAACCTTTTTTCGAAACAAAATGACGAGCAGTATCGCCGCCAGGACGGGGAGAATCATCATCCGCCACATGAGGCCATACCCCAGGCGCTCCACCAGCCAGCCGGCGACAATCGGGCCGACCAGATTCCCCAGGTCCTGTCCGATGTAGCTGGTGCTGCTGGCAGAGCCGCGCCGGGACTCCGGCACACTTTTCATGCCCAGCGCCTGAACAGCCGGCTGCGCCGCACCATAGCCGAACGCGGAGATCACCGCCGCAAGCAAAAAGAGCGGCAGGGAATCGGAACAGCTGATCACCCAGAAGGACAGAGCGAAACAGAGCATGGCCGGTATCACCGCCCTCGTTGTGCCCCAGCGGTCTGCCAGTTTGCCTACCATTCTCGGGGCAAACAGCATCGCCACCGCGTAAACGGTATAAAAGAGTCCAATATTGGAGACGTTTTGTTCCTCGGCATAGATAACCAGAAAGGAGTTGATATTGCAAAACGTCATCTGAAGCAGGAAGAGCAGCACAGCGGGAAAAATGGCCTCCGGCGCCACAATACTGCCCAGAGAAATCCGAAACGGTCTGCGCGCCTCTCTTGCGGTACCACGAATGCACGCAGCTGCAATCACCGCGCAAAACGAACAGCAGGCCGCCACCGCGAATGCGGCGCGATATCCGAACCGCTCCGCCAGGGAAAGGCCGATCGTCGGCCCGATCGCCTGACAGACAGCCTGCGCCAAGGTAAACGTGCCGATCCCGACTCCAAAGCGCTCCGCCGGCAGCGCGTCCGCAGCCATGGCCAGGCAGCAGGTGGCGGTAAACGCCTGTCCGCAGCCCTGCAGCAGTCGGAACGCAAACAGCATCTCCACATTGACCGATAAGCTAAACCCGGCAAAGGAGATCGCGATGACCAAAATTGCGGCGATCAAAATCCACTTTCGATTAAATGCGTCAATGGCCGGGCCGGAAAACACCTTAAAAATCAATGCCGTCAGCGCAAACAGACTGGAGACAACGCCAACCACCGTCGGCGCCGCTCCAAGGGCATCTGCATATTTTGATACCAGCGTATTTACCATTTGCATTCCCAGAAACAGCAAAATATTGGCACAAAAGACACAGATATAGACCTGATTCCAAATCGTACCGCCGTTTTTTTCGATATGCTTTTCCATATATCAGTTCACCCACCTAGTCTTTGATCAGATATCTTCTGGTCCTCCACTTTCCGCTGAGGAAATAGGCTCCGCCGAGGAAGAACGGCACCGTGCCGGCTATGGCATTTCCATACCAACATCCCAAGTAGCCCCATCCCAGCGAAAAGCACAGGATATACGCCAGGGCAATGCGCGCCACAATCCCATCCAGCAGGGCGACGGCCAGATTCAGTCTCGCATTTCCGGAGCCGTTGATGAGCGCCGACATCGGCGGGCGAATGCCGCAGCCCAGATAGAGAAGGACAGCCGGCCCCAAAAACACCCGCGCCATTGACAGCACCTGCGCATCGCTTGTAAATAGTCCAAACACCGCCTCCGGGGCAGCCAGCGTCACCCAGGCAAAGACGGCGGCAATCGCCAGATCCATCGCCAGCGCAATCCCAATCATACGCGGTACACGCGAATACTTCTCCGCCCCAATGCTCTGGGCGATCATGGCACCGCCCGCAGTGGAAAAGGCCTGCGAAAACACATTTGTCAGCGTAATCACTTTATTCCCGATCGCGGTAACAGACAGAACGACCGAGCCAAAGGGATTGATCCACACCGTAATGACCAGCTTGGAAAAGGTCACGGCGGCAGTCTGCAGCATCATGGGGACACCCAGCCGGATGAGAGATGCAAGCTGTACTCCATCCACGCGGAAATCGCCAGGCGAAATGGAAAATCCAATTTTCTCCCGTCGGGTGAGCAAAAAAAGCATCGCATACAGCACACTGACCGCCTGACCAATCACTGTGGCCAGGGCGGCTCCTTCCACGCCCATGTGCAGTCCTGCGATAAAGAAGAGATCCAGCACCACGTTACACAACGAGGCAATGGCGATAAACAGGAGCGGATGCTTTGAATCTCCCAAGCCTCGCAAGATGGCGCTGAGCAGATTGTAACCGTAGGTAAAAATGAGTCCGGCGCAGCAGACCGTCAGGTAGTCCCAAGCCTCGTCCCAGATCTCCAGCGGCGTATTGAGCCAGGCCAGGATGGGGCCTCTCAACGCTATGCACAGTGCCGTCAGCGCCGCACTGCAAAGCAGGAGGACAGAAAAGAGGGTTCCGATGATCTTTCCAATGTCGGCCTTGCGCCCGGCGCCCACATACTGGGCCAGAATAATCTGGCCGGCATTGGAGAGTCCCATGGCGACAAAGGTAAGAAAGTTGAGCACCTCTCCCGCCACCGACACAGCCGACAGGCCGTTTTTGCCGATATAGTGCCCGACAACCATCATATCTACCATGTTATAGGTTGTCTGCAGCAGACCGGAAAAAAACAGCGGCATGCCAAACCACAAGAGCTGCCCTGCCACGCTGCCGCTTGTCAGGTCCCGGACGATGGTCTTCCCGCCCATGGCTTACCCCCTTTCGCCTTTTGGCCGGCAGCCCACAGCTGTATCGCGGCGGGCTGCCGGCCGTTCAGACCAGCTCAATCAACTCGATGTGTTCCTGCTCCGGTCCGATCATCACCGCGTTGCGAATCGGAACCGTCCCCATTGCCCCTTCCAGAGGGCCGATCTCCCGAACGCCGCCGGCCTGTACAATCTGCTCGATCGCACTTTCGATGTCGTCTGTCTCAATCGCGATCGTGTTCCACGCCGAATACTTTCCCGTCAGCGGGAACCGAGGCGGCTGCAGTTCCAGGACAGAGCCGGGCGCAATCTGCATGAGGTAGCCCTTCTTGGCACTGCCGTCCTTGGTCATGATGTCGCAGAGCACCTGGCCGTCAAACGCCTTCTCATAGAATGCGCGGCTGCGCTCCACATCAGTGCAGTTGAGCTGCACATGATTCACCCGCTGAATTGTCATGCGATTTCCCCCTATCTGCCAGCTACCATTTACAGCAGCTGGATGACTTCCAGTTTTTCTCCATCCACACCGTAGGCCACTGCGTTATAGATGGGCCGCTCGCCCAGCCGGTTGGCGGTGGGGTACTTCTCCACTCGGCCGCCGGCCGCCTCAATCGCCGCGCAGGCCGCGGCGCAGTCATCCACCTCCAGCGCAATGTGGTCCCAGCCGTCCGCGCCGCCACACTGCCCCGGGAGGCGAGGCGGCTGGACCTCGATCACTGTCCCCTCGCAGAGGGCAATATGATAGCCCTTCCAACCGCCCGGCCGCTCCATCATCTGGACCATATGACCCCCCAGCGCCTCATAAAAGCGTCTGGTGCGCTCCACATCGGCGGCATCCAACTGAAAATGGTGAAATCCGATTATGCTCATACGATCTTTCCTTCCTCCCGCCGGCCGTCCCATCCGGCAGCATGCTTCCGGGACAGCAGGGCCGCATGCATCACTTTTTCATCACAGCCTTGCCCATCGGGTCTACGGGGTCGCTCCCGTAAAAGGCCCGGTAGGCCTCCAGGTCGTCCCCAATGACCTCCCTGATCTTCTCCTCATCGCCGACAAAGTCCCAGGCGTTTTCAATCTGCGCGTCGCTTTTCGTATTGCAGGTATAGACATTGAAGCAGAATAGCGGCTTGCGGAACTTTGTGATGTAGATCGGACCGTACCGGACATTGGCGGGGATCAGGATGGCGCGCGGCTCGTCAAACTCGAACACCTCTTCCTCATCCCCTTCGCCCAAATGAAACTCCACATGGGCTCCGAGCTCCCGTAGGTTCTCCATATCTGTGCCGCAGAAGATCATCGTCTTGTCGCAGCCGCGGTTATATTTGGGAAAGGGACCGCCCTTATGGTCGCCCATGTCATAGCTTCTCTTTTGAAAGCCCTCGGGGAACCCATTCATTATCATGTAATTTCCCGTAATACCCAGGATCTCCACCATATTGGGCGCCTGCTCCATATAGGCCTGCCCCTTAAACTCCTGTCCGAAAATCCAAGTGCCCGCTCTGCCAGGGCGTCTCGGATTGTCCTCGCGCAAAAACATCTCGCCGCAGCAATAACTGTACTTCCCCATTGTCAATAGCTCCTTTCCGCCATTTATCAAATTGTGCTTCCGTTTACACACCGTTGGGATAAAAGGGCATATAGCCGCCGCCCCGAATCTTTTTCAGACGGCGCTCTCCCTGGGTGCCGTCATACTCGTCAGGGTTTGCAATGATCTGATTGCAGGTCTCAATCATATCCAACACCAGATGGCTGTTCAGGTCCTGCACGCCATGGCCGCAGAAAATGCTGTCAAACTCATCCAGCCGCCTGGCCAGACGCAGCAGCGCGTCCCGCAGCGTGGTACATTTGCGCATGGAGTCTTCGCTCGGAAGCCAGCTGCCCTGGAAGGCATCGCGCGCATGGCGCGCGTCGGCGTGGAAATCGCTCCCGCCGGTCAGCCCCCCGATGGGAAAGGCGTCTCCGCCGATCAAAAACCGTCCCTGCCGGTCCAAATACGCGCTGTGTCCGGGCTGATGGCCGGGGATATTGACCAATTCCACCTCGTAGCCTTGGCCGAGGTCAAAGCGGTAACCGTCCGGCACCCCCACAAATTCATACCGTCGGAAGGGGACAAAGTCCGCCGGATCAAAGGTCACCCAGATGGGTTTCCCGTCGTCATCGGTCAAATACCTGCGAATCCCCTCATCCTGCTTCCACTCCATGTCAGGAGCCTGAAGTTGATGAGAGTAGCAGCGGTCGAACTGGCAATTGCCGTAAGAGTGGTCCGGGCTGCAGTGCGTATTGGCCACAATCAGAGGCATACCGCCGGTTATCTCATCCACCAGGCCCTTCAGGTCGCCCACTCCAAAGCTGGTGTCAATCAGCATCGCCTTTTCCGGGCCAAGGATCAGCCACATCCAGACCAGTCCGCCGCTGTCGAGCACATGCGTCAGCAGGCCATACAGATTCTCCCGAAACTGATAGACCTCCACATAGGGGTCCACATCGTAGACCCGCTTGGTCCGGTTGGCTGTGCGCAGCATTTTGTACCACGCCTCCGTCATGTAGTCAGAGAACCCTTCTTCCTCCACCGGCCGGCTGATCATCTCCGTATAATTTCCATAAGGCATCGCCGTGTTCCTCCTTTTTTCTCATTGGTCAATCCAGCTCTATCACCGCTCCGGTCTTCCGGTCCCGGGCAAAGCGGCGCATATAGTTCCAGGCGCATAAATGCATGGACGGAAGTGTCATGTGGGGCATATTTTCAATGGCCACGACACGAAAATGATACCGGCCATCCACATTCCGGAGGTCTGCGATGTAGTGCTCAAAGCCATCCAGCCAGACTGTCTGCGCCCGGTCAGTCGGAATTCCGAGTGCGCGGATGGCCTTGTTTGGGCTGTAGGCCGTGGCCAGAATCTCCTCCGCAGTCTGATCAGGGCAGCGCTCCGCCTGCAGCCGGCGCCGCCACATGGCAATCTTGCCCTCGGCCGAGGCCGCGTAGCCCTCCACATTGATGCCCGCCTGAAAGGCATGGGCCGTCTGATAGATGGGCACCATCCCCCCCACTTCACAGCAGCCGCAGACAATACAGGTGGGCATGTCCATCGTCTCCATCTGAGCCGCGCGCGCGTCATCCACCACCACCGCCTCATGACTGACAGCGGGGTTGGGCAGGCCGGGAGAATTCCCCAACGGAGCGATGCACGCCACGACATCCGGATGCCGGCGGGCAAATTCCTGCACAAAGTGCCCGTTATGAGAGTGCCCGGTCAGATAGACGCGGGACAAGTCCAGCGGATACCGTTTGGCCGCATCCTGAAGGATATCACAGATCAGGTCATTCAGCCGCGGACTCTCCATCGCGAAGAAGATCACCGCGCAATCCCCCTGAGCGGCGATATCACAGTAGACCCGATACTCACAATAGGCCGCGATGGGCGCGTGGTCGTCCGGCTCAGCAACCTCTGACAGGCACACCACGACAGGCAGCCGCTTCGCCTGCGTCTCCAAGGGCGTAAAAATAATCCAGCGCTCCTGCTGTACATAGTGGCATCCATACCGCAGGCCCATCTGCCGCCAGTATGTCTGGACGTCCTCGTCCTGACAGGAGCGGAAGCGATAAGCGAGCTGATTTGCCAGCAGCATCTTCCGCCCTGTCTCGCTGTGGATCAGCCACTGGCGGTCCGCCGTGCCGTCGCTGGCGGCATCAATCGGATGCGCCCGCCAGGGCACGATCCACCTCCAACTGAAGTTCAGCACCGGAATACCATCCAGGCGCTCTATGCACCCATCCGGGTCCGCAACCGTCCGGCCCGCCCGGTCGGCATATTGAAATCCCGCAATCTCACCAAGCCGCTTCCCGCAGCGCACCAGATTGCTCAGGTCAATATAGATCCGGTCGCGGTCAGCGCAGTAGTTCTGAATCCCCTCTGTGATCATGCTGGAAAACACCTGTGCCGGGCCGCCGTTGGAGACAATAAAAATCATCGTTCGGTCCTGCTGCCGCGCCGCCGCACGGACATAGTCCCGGTACAGCCACAGCGTCTTGAGATTCCACAGCGGGTCGTCATAGCACTCCTTGTGGAAAATGACAAGCAGCGGCACCCGGCGGTCCTGCCGTTCCCAGGCCGTTCGGGGCGCCAGCACCAGCCAGCGAGTGGCCCCGATCTCCAGGCTTTCATAGTGCAGTCCACCCTCATGCAGCCGCGCCACAACCTCGGGATCATCGTAGCAGCCCGTCTTGTAGTGGTAGTCCGGCAAGCGCTTGAGTTCTTCCGGATCTCGCTGCCAGGCGGGATCGCTGTCAATCCCCTCACGCTCCTCCGGCAGTTCCCCCAGGGCCTGCACCAGATACTCAATGGGCGCCCGCTCCACAGCGCGCGGCTCTGCCTCCCACCGCTCCCAGTGTTCATAACAATACGTTCTATTCAAAAGGCCCACTCCTTACAGGTGATTGATCTCTCTGACCCGGCAGCAGGAGACGAAGTGGTTGGGCGCGACCTCCTCCAGGTGCTGCGCCCGGCGGCACTCCGGCGAGGCGTACGGGCAGCGGTCAGCAAACCGGCATCCCTCCTTCGGATTGATCGGCGAGGTGATCTCTCCTTTCAGAATGATCCGCTTCATCTTCCGGTCAATGTCCAGCGAGGGGATCGCCGACAGCAGCGCCTTGGTATACGGATGGTACTGCTTTTGAAACAGCTCCCTGGAGGGAGAGGTCTCCACCAGCTGTCCCAGATACATCACGCCGATCTGGTCGGAAATATGCCGCACGACAGACAGATCATGGGTGATAAACAGATACGTCAGCTTCTTTTCCCGCTGAAGGTCCTGAAGCAAATTGAGCACCTGGGCCTGAATCGAGACATCCAGCGCAGAGACCGGCTCATCGCAGACTATGAACTTCGGGTCCAGTGCCAGCGCCCGGGCAATCCCCACCCGCTGACGGCGGCCGCCATCCAACTCGTGCGGATATGCCAGGCGCAGACGGCGGTCAATTCCCACCATATCCATCACTTCTGTAATCTTCTGCATACTGTCACTGCGGCTGTAACGGCGGGTCAGCCGCAAGGCCTCATAGATCGTATCCTCCACCGTCATCCGGGGGTCCAGGGAGGAGTAGGGGTCCTGGAAAATGATCTGGGCCTTTTCGCGGTATTCCTTCAAGCCCCTGCGTTTGAGCCGTGTGACGTCCTTTCCCTCGAAGGTAAACGTGCCGTCCGTGCTCTCCAGCAGGTGTACCAACGTCCTGCCCAGTGTGGATTTTCCGCATCCGGACTCTCCGACGATGCCCAGCGTAGCTCCCTCGTCAACGGAAAAGGAGACGTCGTCCACCGCATGCAGCACGCCCTTTGCCACCTGAAAATATTTCTTCAGATGGCTGACTTTCAAAAGCTCTGCCATTACTTCGCACCCTCCTTCTGCCGGAGACATCTGCAGTAATGTCCGGAAGTCACTTCATACATGTCCACCGTCTGATCACGGCACTCCTGCGTGGCATAGGGGCATCGGGGAGAAAATTTGCAGCCGGAGGGCAGATTTGCCGGGTCTGGCGGGAGTCCGTCAATGGGATGCAGCCTGTCTGAGTCGTCATCAATCCGCGGGATTGAGCCAAACAGTCCCAGCGTGTAGGGATGCTGCGGATTTTGAAACAGATCGCGCAGAGAGCCTGACTCGATGATCTCCCCGGCGTAAACCACCGCCACATCGTCGCACATCTCTGCCACAACCCCCATATCGTGAGTGATGAGAATCATGGAGGTCTGCTTCTTACGGTTTAGTTCGCGAATCAAGTCAAGCACCTGGGCCTGAATGGTGACATCCAGCGCAGTGGTCGGCTCATCCGCCAGCAGCAGATCGGGGGTACAGGCCAGAGCGATGGCAATCACGACCCGCTGCTTCATCCCGCCGGAAAACTGTCCGGGGTATTCGTCGTAACGGGCGGCGGGGATTCCCACCATTTCCAGCATCTCCTCGCCCCGCTTGCGCGCCTCCGCCTTGGAGATCCGGTTGTGCAGGGCAATCACCTCAGAGATCTGCTTCCCCACCGTCAAGACGGGGTTGAGCGCTGTCATGGGGTCCTGAAAAATCATGGTGATTTGATCCCCTCGCACCTTACACATCTCCGCCTCGCTCAGTTGCATCAGATCCCGCCCGTTCAGCAGGATCTCGCCGCTGGGCACCACAGCCGGGGGCACCGGCAAAATCCGCAAAATCGCCTTGGCAATGCTGGTCTTGCCCGCGCCGGTCTCACCAACCAGCCCCAGAGTCCGGCCCTTGCGGAGGGTAAAGGACACATGGTTCACCGCGTGGACCGTCTCCTCTGTCGTCACATACTCTACGGTCAGGTCTTTGACCGACAGAAAGACATCGTTGTTTTTCGTTTCCATCAGGAACCCCCCGTATCACTTCTTGAGTTTGGGATCCATCGCATCCCGCAGGCCGTCGCCAAAGAGATTGAGGGCCAGTACAACAATCAGGATGCAGACGCCCGGAATCAGCGTCATATACGGAGCCGTCTTCAAATAGTCTCGTCCGGCCGTCACCAGAGCGCCCCATTCGGGGTTTGGCGCCTGAACGCCAAGTCCCAGGTAGGTCAGTTCCGAGGCGCCAATGATACCGCTGCCGATGCTCATCGTAAAGGAGACAATCATAGGAGAAAACGCGTTCGGCAGGGCGTGGAAGACGATCGTGCGGAAGCTGGAGCAGTTGATCGCGCTTGCCGCCTCCAGATACTCCCTTTTCCGGACGGTCATAATGGATGAGCGCATCAGGCGTGTACTGCCGGTAATGCCGCTCAGGCCCAGGGCCAAAATGGTATTAAACAGTCCGGGCCCTAACACGCCGGCCAGCGTGATATTCAGCAGCACCTGTGGAATGGACTGCACCACGTCGCACAGACGCATGATCACCTGGTCCACCTTGCCGCCAAAGTATCCGGAAATACACCCGAGCACAATGCCGCCAAAGCAGGCGATCACTTGGGCTCCAATGCCGATGAGCAGCGACCACTTGCAGCCCACCAAAACTCGGCTAAAGAGATCGCGCCCCATATTGTCGGTGCCAAACCAGTACTCCGCGCAGGGAGGCATGTTGGCCACCGACGGGTTCACCGCCGCGTAGTCATGCGGCGCCAGCACGTCTCCAAAGGCAGCCACCAGCAGCACAAGTACAAAGATAATCATTCCTATGGTGGCCGACTTGTTCCTGCTCAGCCGCTTGAGCACTTCCAGGAATTGACTCTGCTTGCGAATGACAGGCTCGCCGCGCCCGTTCATCGCCGCCGTTGCCTCAGGCATTTCCTCTCCTCCTTTTTCGAGCACCGCTCTCAGCAAACTGCGCTTTGATGCGCGGGTCAATGGCCGCCATCAGCAAATCTACCGCCAGCATGATCAGGGAGAACGTCACCGAGATGACAATCGTGCAGCCCATGACCACGTTATAGTCCCGGTTATTGCAGCCCGTCACCAGGTAGTATCCCACTCCCGGAATGGAGAAGACGGTCTCAATGATAATGCCGCCGCCGATTACGCCGGCAAACTGCATCCCAATGGTCGTCAAAACCGGAATCATGGCATTGGGCAGCATGTGCTGAAAGATAATCTGGCGGTTGCTCAGTCCCTTGGACTTGGCCATGGTAATGTAATCCGACCGAATGACCTCCAACATGCTGGAACGTGTCTGGCGTGTCAGCATCGCAATTCCGCCGACCGAGTTGGCAATGATGGGTAAAATGTAGTGTTCAATTCCGCCCAGTCCGTAAGCAGGCAGCCAATTCAGATAATAGGCAAAGACCAATACCAGCAGCAAAGCAAAGAAGAAATTTGGGAGGGAGGTGCCCAGCAGCGCCAGCACGGTCGAAACCGTGTCCGGCCATTTGTTCTGATGAATGGCCGCCACAATCCCCAGCGAAATCCCGCAGACCGCAGTCACCACAATACTGGCACTGCCGAGCAGCAGGGTGCGCGGAGCGCGGCCCAGCAGCTCCTGGGCGACCGGCACGCCAGACACCCACGAATCGCCAAAGTCCAGATGGACCAGCTGGAGCAGGTAGCGCCCCAGCTGAACCAGATACGGGTCATTCAGCCCCAGCTCCTCCCGCAGGCTCGCCGCCGCCTCTTCGGTATACCCACTGCCCAAGATGACGGAGACTGCATCCCCGGGAGCCAGATACATCAGGGTAAACACCAGTATGATGACGCCCAAAATTACAGGAATCATCAGTAAGAGTCGTTTCAAAATATATCTTCTCACAGTTTTCCGCTCCTCTAACGCCGCGCACAGGACCCCGCGGGGTCGCGGCCGCCCGGGTTAAGTTGATTTGGTTTCAAAAAGGCGGCACCAACCCCTTTCAAACGATTGGCGCCGCCTTGATCTCACACTTCCTTATGTGCAGGCTACTTCCGTCAAATTATGCGTTGGGCGTCAGCGTCCCCACATACGGCAGAGACATATACAGCTCGTTGTAGAGGATATCGCCGTACTGGTCGTCAATGGCATAGAGAACCTGCTTGTTAAACATGGGGAACCACGTAGTATGAGAGGACTCATACTCATACAGCGCCTGAAGGTTCTCTGTCGTCTTTCCACCGGCGGCCGCGAAGTTGTCATAAATGTCGTACAGGGCCTCGTCATTGTGGAAGTACATCGACATGCCGTTGCTCTGGCGGGCATAGAGATTGCCCCAGAAGAGGAACATGTCGGCCACGCCCATGCCGCCGACCAGGCAGATATCCCAGTTGCCCTCGGCAATTCGTGCAGTCTGTGTTGCCGGGTCCACATAGTCCAATTCCACCGTAATGCCCACCATGGACAGGTAGCCCTGAATCAGCTCGGCAATCTGCGCGTCCTCGCCCACGTTGTTGGCCAGCAGCGTGATGGTCACGCCGTCAGCATAACCCGCTTCCGCCAACTTGGCCTGAGCCGTCTCGGGATCGTAGGAGATGGGGCAGGTCCAAGACTCGTCGTAATCGACGGCGGTGGGCATGCCGTAGTTGGTCATCACAGTGCCATGGCCGGAATAGACACTGTCAATCAGCCCCTGCGGGTCAATGGCGTAGCAGATCGCCTCACGCAGCGCCAGGTTATTGCCTACCAGATCGTTGTTCATATTGAAGCCCAGGCCATTGTAGGTGCCGTTGGAGACATAGTCGCAGTGAATAGCATCCACCGCGTCCGCCTGACCGGAGATGCTCATATCCACCTAACCAGCGAACTGGACATCGCCGCTCTCGATGGTAATCGCCATCTGTGTGGCCTCGCTGACATAGCTGATCTCAATCATATCGTAATTGGCAACCATACTGGGCGCAATTTCGCCGGTCTGCCAATAGTCATCGCGCTTGGTCAGCGTACAGCTGGAGCCTTCCGTCAGGCTGGTCACCACATACGGGCCGGTGCCCACCGGCTGCGTAGCCAAATGGTCGGAGCTGGCGTCATATGCCTCCTGCGTGCACAGGAGCATCTTCGTGGCAATGGTGTAAAACGCGCCTTCCGAGTCGGTGTTCATGGTAAAGGTCAGATGGGTGTCATCGACGACTTCCACCGCGCCTTTATCGTAGTATGTCGCCTCTGTAAAGCCGGCATCCTTCTGAGCATCAAAGGCCCAAGCCACATCGTCCGCCGTAAACGGATTGCCCTCCGAGTCGGTAATGCCCTCATAGAGCTGAATGGACCAGACGCCCGGCTCAGTCTGTTCCCAGCTCTCCGCCAAATCACCGTAGTATTCCCCGTCGGCATAGCACAGCAGGGTCTCGTAGACCTGGTTCAGTGTGGAATAGCGGTAGGGGTCTGCCGTGTTGATGGCGGACCCTCCGGTAAAGGAGTTTGTCAGCGCCACGTGCAGCACGCTCGTGTCCGCCGTCTCCCCTTCCGCGTCAGTGCCTGTGTCGGAGCCGCTCTCCTCCGCCGCAGCATTGTCCGCGTCAGCATCCGTCTCTCCCGATGTCGTGTCGCCGCAGGCCGCCAACGAGAGAACCATCACAAGCGCCAGCAGAAGGGCCAAAAGTTTCTTCCATTTCGTCATTGTGTTTTCCTCCATTCCAGCAAAATATTTTTTTGCACCATCCAGCCTCTTTTCCTGCAAGTCTGGATGGAAATGCACAGATAACCGATTCCGTTCTCGTCCCAGAGTCGGAATCTACCGTCAAATCAGCCCGTAATGCCGCAGGGCAAAAGCAAGTCCTCCCCCCTCGACCGGCTTTGTCACAAATTCCACCTGTTTTCGAAGCTCCTCCGGAGCCTGTCCCATCGCGACCGTATGGCCGGCACAGCGAAGTATCGGCAGGTCGTTGACGCTGTCACCAAGAGCATAACAGTCCTCCCGTTCTACGCCGAAGCGGCGCATCACGCTTCGCGCACTCTCCCCGGGGGAGATTCCCTTGGCCGCCCATTCTTCCATGTTCTCCTTCTTGCCAACCCGGCAGAGCCAGGTGCTCACCTGCCTCTGAAAGGCCGGCAAGTCGCTGTGCTCATTGGTCCAGACACAGAGTTTATCAAAGGAAAAATCAGGCGATGCGTCAATGGAACGGTCGGTGTCCATATGCAGTGCCGCAAAATGCCGTTTCAACTCCCGCAAAAACGGAGGCAGCGGCCGGCTGAGGTCAAACCACACCCCGTCCGAGGCCTCATAGACCGCATCCAGGCCCTTCTCCCGCACCAGTTGAACCACCGCGCGGACCTCTCCTGCCGGAGGATGAAAATCCTGCAAAACGCACTGCCCAATCCGGATATACCCGCCAAAGGTACAGATACAGCCGTCAAAGCCAAGCTCTCTCACCGCAGCCGGCACATGCAGATAGGGCCTGCCGGTAAAAAACACAGCCAAGTGCCCTCTTGCCCGCAGCGTCCGGATGGCGTCCGCCGCATCCCGCGGCAGCGTGTCTCCGGCGAGAATTGTTCCGTCCACGTCGAGGAGAACCATCTTGCGATTCATCACACCGCTCCTCTGCTTTGTATTCCTCAAAGTTCTCCCATCAATTTTAGCATCGTTTCATAAATTGATGGGATGTCTTTCTGAATTGAAGTCTATCAGTTTTCTTTTCTTAAGCCAATACCTAAAGTGATTTTTGTCAATATGTGTAAAAATTTGGAGCTCTATTTGTGCATTATGTCCATCTTTCTCCCCTTGTCTCCTTTTTGCGCCACTCTTTTCCAGGAGTTTTTCAAATCTATATTGATAGGATGATTATTTTTCTTTCTCGTTGACTTATTCTACTTCTTTTGGTATGATGAGGGCAGAAAATGTTACCCGGCACTTTACCCTCCCAACTCTATGAGGTCTTATTGAATACCCAGAGAAGCGTTTTCCTCTTTTCAGGCACGTCTGCACGCTCTCTCATCTGTTTACCCTGCCCAGAAAATACACTTCCCATCACACAGAGGAGGTCTCTCGTCATGTACCAGAATCCCCTTACCGCAGCTGCCGACCTCGCACGAAACGAACCTCCCCACTGCTATGCCGAGGAGGCGTGGTTAAAGCTGCTGCGTGCCACCCACCCCACTCAACGCATCTATTCGTCCGACCCCTTCGTGGAGGTCTATTCCTTTGCCCAGTGTCTCTACGGTCTCATGTTCCCGCTGCTTGATACCGGCGGTTTTGGTTGGATGTGGCTGATTGACGGACCCGAGCGAGCGATGCTGATCGACACAGGTTATGGCCTCGGCGACCTCCAAGGACTTTGCCGGGATATTACCGGCGGAAAGCCGCTTATGGTGGTCAATACGCACTGCAGCTGTGACCACTCCTATGGCAACTGCCAATTCTCTCAGGTCTATTGTCACGAGCTGCTGGCCGCCGACCTGGATTGGAAACAGGACCCGCGGATCTGGGACTATCTGTTTCAGGCAGACGGCTCTTGCCTTTGCGTCCCCTTTGATCGGCGGGATCTCGTCCCCTTCCGCCGCTATCAAATCATCGGCGTTCCAGACGGATACCGCTTTGATCTCGGGCAGGGACACGAGGTGGAGCTGATCTGGACACCTGGCCACCAGCCAGGGCATGCCGCCTACCTGGATCTGGCCGGCCGCTTTCTGATCGGCGGGGACTGCGTCGGCTGCGGCGCCGTCTCCGTCAGCGGCGGCAGCGATTTCCACGCCGACCCCCGGCACGCCCGGGATCCGTTCCAAGGCAGCCGCTATCCGTCCTGGGATCCCCGGCGCACCGTGGCCGCCCAGCGGGAAGGCCTGCACCGCCTGGCCAGCCGCCTGGAAGCGTTTGACCGCGTCTTTTGCGGACACGGCATTCAGGATCTCAGCAGTCAGCTCATTCCAGCGCTGCTGGCCGCCTGCGATCGCGTCCTCGCCCAGCCAGAGAACTGCAATCTCATCCAACCAGATGGCCGTCACTGCATCGACGTCCCGGGCAGCGGACAGCTCTGCTACTACCTGAACGGCGTCGGAAAACGCACAGATATCTGACCGCGCCCGGAATGGCACCGAAACAGCAGCAAACGCTCGCATTCACGTTGATTTTACTGACAATATTTGTTAAGATAGATAATAACAGTTTTTGCCGCCGCCGCGGCCGTCCTGACGGAGGAACAAATTCATGAAGAAGAGCAAGACGCTGGCCCAGACGATGTCAGATACCATTTTGAACATGATTCGGGAAAACGGCTACGTACCAGGCGATAAATTGCCAACCGAGAGCGAGCTGTGCGAGCAGCTCGGCGCAGGACGAAACACCATTCGGGAAGCCCTGAAAATTCTAGCTTCGAAAAATATCATTACAATCCGCCAAGGAGCCGGCAGCTTTGTCTCGGAGCGCCAGGGTCTCTCAGACGACCCGCTCGGATTTGCCATGGTCAGCAACCGCCAGCAGCTGACAGAGGACTTGTTTGAGGTTTTGATCATTCTGGAACCGTCCATCGCCGGTCTGGCTGCGCAGAGCGCCACCGAAGAGGACATCCGGCAGCTGGAGGAGATTGTCATAAAAATTGAAGACGCCATTCGCCAGAAGCAGGATTACTCCAAGTTGGACGCCCAGTTTCACTGTAAAGTAGCGGAAAGCGCGCATAACATTGTGATGAAGAATTTGACCCCCGTGATTGAAAGCGGCATTATCTTCTATTCCAAAGAGTTTGACCGGGCCGACTCAGGCGCCCATTTTCATCGCACGCTCTTTGAATACATTCGGGATCACCGGGCTCTCGACGCCTCTTCGGAAATGCGCTACCATCTTCTGTTCGACAAGCATCATTACCGCCAAAAAAATCCGTCCTCGTGACGGCTTTGTCCCAGCGAAAGAATTATTTCCATTGCCGCCGGTCCTAGGCATGATCTCAGCCGGAGTTCCGGTCCCTGTAGACACGCAGCGAGGAAATGACAAAACGCGTCCGAAACGAGAGAATTTCTCCGTTTCGGACGCGTTTTTAAGGCTGTCGTCTTTTAAGGTAGATAGAAAACAGCGCCTGTCAGGCTTGTGGGGTTCCCGGCGGGCGCTGCTTTTGGTGTCTTGATTGGTCTGATCGAAATGTTTACTTGGCGTACTCGATTGCCTTGGTCTCCCGAATCAGGTGGACCTTGATCTGGCCGGGGTACTCCACCGACTCCTCAATCTGCTTGGCGATGTCGCGGGCCAGGATGACCATCTCGTCCTCGCTGACCTCCTCCGGCTTGACCATGATGCGGATCTCACGGCCGGCCTGGATGGCATAGGCCTTGTCCACACCCTTGAAGGAGGAGGAGATCTCCTCCAGCTTCTCCAGGCGCTTGATATAGTTCTCCACGTTCTCGCGCCGGGCGCCGGGGCGGGCGGCGGAAATGGCGTCGGCCGCCTGTACCAGACAGGCGACGATGGTCTGCGGCTCTACGTCGTTGTGGTGGGCGGCGATCGCGTGGACGACCTGATCGCTCTCCTTATAGCGCTTGGCCAGCTCCACGCCAATCTGGACGTGAGAGCCCTCAATCTCGTGGTCCACGCTCTTGCCGATGTCGTGCAGCAGGCCGGCACGCTTTGCCTGGGCCACATCCGCGCCGATCTCAGAGGCGAGCAGCCCGGCGATATGCGAGACCTCAATGCAGTGATTGAGCACGTTCTGTCCGTAGCTGGTGCGGTAGTGCATCCGGCCGAGCAGACGAATCAGCTCCGGGTGCAGGGAGTGGATATTCGTTTCAAAAACTGCCCGTTCGCCCTCAGCCTTGATGGTGGCCTCCACCTCGCGCTTGGCCTTCTCCACCATTTCCTCGATACGGGCAGGGTGGATGCGGCCATCGGCGATCAGGCGCTCCAGGGCAATGCGGGTGATCTCACGACGGACAGGGTCAAAGCAGGAGATGGTGATCGCCTCAGGCGTGTCGTCAATGATGAGCTCCGCACCGGTGAGGGTTTCCAGTGTGCGGATGTTACGGCCTTCCCGGCCGATGATCCGACCCTTAATCTCATCATTGGGCAGCGGCACGACGGAGACGGCGACCTCGGCCACCTGATCGGCGGCGCAGCGCTGAATCGCCAGAGCAATCAGTTCGCGGGCATAACTGTCCGCCTCTTCCTTGAATTTGCTCTTGACCTCCTTGATCTTGACCGCCTCTTCATGGGTGACGTCGGCCTCCACCTGCTCGATCAGGTAGCGCTTGGCCTCTTCCGTGGTCAGGCCGGAAATGCGCTCAAGCACCTCCATCTGGCTGCGCTTAAACGCCTCCGCTTCCTCGCGGGTACGCTCGGCGGCGGCCAGCTTGCTCTGCAGCCGTTCTTCCTTCTTTTCAATCTGGTCGATCTTGCGGTCCAGGTTTTCCTCCTTGGACTGGAGGCGGCGCTCTTGCTTCTGCAGCTCGCTGCGCTGTTCCTTGACCTCGCGCTCATAGGCGTTGCGCTCCTGATGGATCTCCTCGCGGGCCTCCACCAGTGCCTCACGCTTTTTGCTCTCCGCCTCCTTAATGGCGACGTTCACAATCCGGGTTGCCTCCTCTTCGGCGGAGCCGATCTCCTTCTCCGCAGTGTTCTTGCGGATCGTGATGCCGGCCACAATGCCTGCCGCCAGGCAGACCAGGGCGACGAGGATGGCGACGATGACGCTAATCGGTGTCATGACTGAAAATTACACCTCCTTCAATGCAAAATACGAATGTGCGGTGGAAACGGTAACGCTTCCAGGAAATCGCGCAAAAAAGATACAGACGAACCCACTCGCCTGTAAGGAAAAACGTTGAAAAACAGCCCTCCAAAGCCAGCTGGGCGCCAGCTTCCCGTTTCTCAAAATAATCCGTTACTATTTTACTGTGAATTTTACACAATGTCAAGATGGTTCGATTTGGAAACTCCGCAACATTTGTCTAACTGCGGCATACCGCTCCTGTCCGCCGCATAGTCTTTATGGATTCAAAGGAGACGGGAGGCGGTGCTCCATGAGAAATAGGCGGGGCCGCCGGATCGCCCGGCTGGCCGCACTTGGGGTGGCGGCCGGGACGCTCTGGCTGGCCGGGCAGACGGCGGACCTGTCCGCGCTTCGGGCGGGGCTGAGCGATCTGCTGGCCGGGCCAGGTACGGCAGCAGCACTGCTGGCACAGGAGCTGACCCCGGCGCAGAATGAGCAGCTGCTCGAGGACTGGCTGCTCGGGCAGCTCCCCGCACCGGCCGGGGACGAGCCGTCGGATACGGCCGAGGCGGATACCACGGTTCAGGCCGAACTGCCGGAGGCGGAGGCGGCAGAAGCTCCGTCTGCCGGGCCGGAGGAAGTCCCGGCGGCAGGCGGAGCCGCAGAGGAGGACAGTACGACGGAGGGGACCACGACAGAGGACCCCTCCCCGGCAGAGGACAGCCCGGAGGAAGAACAGGCGCCCGACTCCTCTGCCGGTTCAGAGGAGTCGGGCGCTGAGGAGGAGACAGAGGGCGAAGCGGAAGCACCGTCCCCGGACGGGACACAGGAGTATCCTGTCCTTCCCGCCCCGGAGGACATCTCGGGGGATCAGCTGGAACTGACCAATTCCACCGACGGCATCGAGCTCTCCCTGGGCGACTATCTGGCACGCGAGGTGAATCTCTCCCTCTCCTCCGAGGGACCTCAGATTCTCATCATGCACACCCACGGAACCGAGGCGTATACCATGGCGGACGGGGACAACTATGTCGAGTCGGACAGCGCGCGCACCACGGATGAGAACTACAATATGATCCGCGTGGGCGAGGAGATGAAGACCGTCTTTGAGTCCATGGGCCTCTCCGTCGTCCACGACACCAGTCTGTATGACTACCCGCGCTATACCGGCTCCTACTCCCGGTCCCTGGACGGGATCGAGGCCTATTTGGAGCAGTATCCCACCATCTCGGTGGTGCTCGACGTGCACCGCGATGCACTCATCGGCAACGACGGCACCGCTTACAAGGTGACGGACACCATCGACGGCGAGACAGTCGCCCAGGTGATGCTGGTGGTCGGGAGCAACGACGGCGGGCTGGACCACCCGAACTGGGAGGAAAATCTCACCCTCGCGGCCCATATTCAGGCGCGGATGATGGGCATCCATTCCAGCTTTCCACGTCCGATCAACCTGCGCAGCCAGCGGTTTAACCAGCACATGACTCCCGCCTCGCTGCTGGTGGAAGTGGGCACAAGCGGCAACACCCTGCGCGAGGCGTTGGCCGGGGCGCGCTATTTTGCCCAGGCGGCCGGTTCAGTCTATCTGGAACACCTGTCCCCGGCAGATGGAGGATGATTATGCCTGCGCCTGTACCGGCCGGTCTGCCTGCATCAGCTCCGAACGGCTGCGCAGCAGCACCACCAGGGCGAGTACCCCGGAGAGCACAGCGGTGCCGGCGAAATTGAGCCAGATGCCGGTCAGGCCGAGCGGCCAGAGCGCCGCGATGAGCAGCACCGGGAAGATCAGCGCGGTGGAGACCGAGATGATCGAGGCGGGCAGCGATTTCTCGATGGCCAGCATATAGCTCTGCGTGGCGAAAGAGAACCACCGGAAGAAATAGGTCAGCGAGAACAGACGCAGCGCGCCGAGCACCATCTCCAGCTCCTCGCCCGCAGCGTCCGGCATAAACAGCCCCGCAATAAACTGCGGGAAACCGGCGATCACTACCGCGGACAGCAGGGATACCACCGCGCTGGCGACATAGCAGCAGCGCTCGATCGCCCGCACACGGGAGTAGGTCCCCGCGCCCCAGTTATAGCCGACGGCGGGCTGGAGCGAGTCGCACATGCCGTACAGCAGCGGCTGAATAAAGCCGTCGGCGTACATCAGCACGCCGTAGACGCTCACCGCCGTCTGACCGCCCAGCCGCACCAGGATCGCGTTCATGATAATAGAGGTCAGGCGGCCGGCGATATTGTTCAGAAAGTTGGGTGTGCCGCAGGAGAAGATCTGCCTCAGCATCTTTCGACTCAGGTGCGGCCGGCAGAAGCGCAGCAGCATCTTGCCCCGGGCAAAGGGGATCAGGGCTACCACGGCACAGATCATCATGCCCAGGCAGGTGCCGAGTGCGGCGGCCCAGATACCCCACCCGAACACACCGAGGAAGAGCCATTCCAGCGCCGCACTGAGAACGGACATTACGATATTGAGCACCATGCTGGGGCGAATCTGCCCGCAGATGCGCAGGTAGTTGTCGGTGGCAAAGATAATGGTGGTCAGCGGGGAGCAGAGCGCGTACACACGCAGGTACTGCACAGCGAGGTTGGCAAACTCCTCCTCCGCGCCCATGAGCGTGATCAGCAGCGGGGCGGCAGCAAAGAGGATCGCGCCCACCACCGCGCCTGCGCCGACGATCATCAGGCAGGAGCAGGTGAAGATACCGCTGGCCTTCTCCTCCTCCTTGCGCCCCAGGCAGATGGAGATGGGCACGGAGGAGCCGACGCCGATCAGATCGGCCACGGCAAAGTTGATGATGACAAAGGGCATGGCAAGATTGAGCGCGGCAAAGGCGGTCTCGCCCAGCAGGTGTCCCACCAGCACGCCGTCGATCGTCTGATACAGCGCCGAAGCCAGCATCCCGATCGCGCCGGGCAGCGAGGCCAGGAAGAAGAGCTTCACCGGCGGGGTTTTGGCAAACAGTGCATGCGAATTCATACCGTTTTCTCTCCTAAATCTCACAATTTCAGGTTAAGTCTTGTCAGAATTGTTCAAAATGCGCTCCTCCAGCGTCTGGCAGAGACGCTGGGCAAAGTGGTCAAAGGCGTCAACAAACTCCGGCGGATACTCCGCAAGGGTATGGCACAGAGCCTCCTGCTCCGCCGCCCGAAGTCGGGCGAGCATTCCGCCAAAGTGCTCCCGGCCCGCCTCCGTGAGCACGAGCGCTTTTTCCCGGCTGTGCGGCAGCGGCGTCAGGGCGAGATACCCCTCCCGCTTTAGCTCACGCACGGCGGTATTGATGGTCGTCTTGGGGATCAGCCAGTCCTCCACAATCTGCTTTTGCGTATGCGGCTGCCCGTCATGGAGGGCGTAGAGCAGGGCGAGGGTGTTCTCCCGCAACGACATCCGCCGGGCACAGAAATAGTAGGCTCCGTCAATCTTATTGATGGCAGTCACCAGACGTGAGATCTCCCGTTCCAATCGGTCTGACTCTTCCATAGGGCTTCCTCCCTCCCACAAAAATCCGAATTCGTACTATCAAAAAGGCGGACAGGACCACTGCTCTGAGCGTCTGCCGACGAGTATAGTACGAATACGGATTTTTGTCAAGGCAGCATTTTGCCCTTTTTCCCCCGGCATTTCGCTGCGTTTTTGTCACACAAGCTGCGCGGCCTCTTCCGGCGACCGGCCGGTGGTGTCGATCTGCCGAAATGGCAGGCGTGCGCAGCGCGGCAGATAGTCCAGGCCGCGCGCCAGCACGTCCTCCGTCCTCCGCCCGGCGGCGATATCCCCCTCCAACCGGCTCCGCAGCGTTTCCGGTGTGCAGAGCAGCACCACGCGGTGCACCACGCACCCCTCCAGCGGCAGCCCTTCCGTCACGGCGTCCCAGATCTCCGTCCGGTCCATCACCCAGCAGAACACCACATTATCATATGCTCCGCAGCGCAGAAAATTGCCCAGCAGATGGCGGATGTTGTCGAGCACCATCGCCTTTGTCTCCCCGGTGACCCGAAAGGGATCGGCATCCCAGCACCAGTCTCCGTCCAGGAAGGCGCAGCGAGGCAGCAGGCGCTTGAGTGCCTGTCCGACGGCGGTCTTCCCCACCCCCATCGGCCCGCCGATCAGGTAAAGATGCTTGGCCATGCCGCTTTCCCCCTGTCTCACGCAAAAATCCCGGCAAAAGGATACGCCTCTGCCGGGATTGTGCCGTTATTCGTCTGTCTCTGTGTCGGCCGCGGGCCCGTCCTCCGCCGCGCCGGCGGACTGTTCTGCCTCCGGCTGGGCGTCCTCATCCGCCTTGCGGCTCTGCTCGGCTGCGGCAAAGCGGCTGAGCACCTCCGGCTCGCGGGCCTCGGTCGCCTCCGGGTTGAAGACGCGCTCAAACTCGAGGGCGGACATCACCTCATGCGCGAGCAGGAACTGCGCGACCTGCTCCAGCTCGTCGCGGTGCGCGCGCAGAATCTCCTCGCACTGGGCATAGGCGCGGTCGAGGATCGCGCGCACCTCCTGGTCGATGGAGGCAGCGCTCTGTTCGGAATAGCTGCGCGTCTGGCCCATGCTGCGGCCGATGAAGATCTCGTTGCTGCTCTCATCATAGACCACCGGGCCGAGCCGTTCGCTCATGCCGTACTTGGAGACCATGTTATGCGCGATACGGGTGGCCCGCTCCAGATCGTTGGACGCGCCGGTGGAGATATCGTCGAGCACCAGCGCCTCGGCCACGCGGCCGCCGAGCAGACCGACAATCTCCTCCAGCAGCTCCCGGCGGCCGAGGTAGGACTTATCCTCCTGCGGCAGGGAGATGGTCATGCCGCCCGCGCGGCCGCGTGGGACAATACTGATCTGGTGGACCGGGTCCTGGGTGGGCAGGAAGCGCATCGCCACCGCGTGTCCCGCCTCATGATAGGCGGTCAGCTGCCGCGCGTGCTCTGTGACGACATGGCTGCGCTTCTCCGGGCCGGCGAGCACCTTGATCATCGCCTCGTGCAGGTCGGCCATGGTGATGCACGGCCGGTTGCGCCGGGCGGCGAGCAGTGCGCCCTCGTTCATCAGATTCTCCAGGTCCGCGCCGGTGAAGCCGCCGGTCGCCCGTGCGACGACAGCGAGGTCGACGTCCTCCCCCAGCATCTTGTTGCGGGCGTGGACCCTCAAAATGCCCTCACGGCCGCGGATGTCGGGATAGCCGACATAGATCTGCCGGTCAAAGCGGCCGGGCCGCAGCAGCGCGGGGTCAAGGATGTCCTGCCGGTTGGTGGCCGCCATGACAATGACGCCGGAGTTGCCCGCAAAGCCGTCCATCTCCACCAGGAGCTGGTTGAGCGTCTGCTCGCGCTCGTCGTGCCCGCCGCCGAGGCCGCTGCCGCGCTGGCGGCCA
>DVJB01000034.1 GCA_018710845.1 Candidatus Onthomonas avicola | reverse complement strand
AAAGTACGGTGCAAGTACTACTTGGATGGGCAAGCTTCTGCCTAGGTTAGAATCGCGACGGCATGGTGGCTGCCCGATTTTGGCAATTGGGATTAGGCCTTCCTGCGTTGTTGATTGGAGTCCACGACATGAAGAGTGAATATCGCATTGACCAGACAATCAATGACTTTTTATCCACTTGTCAGAATCAAAAATTCAAGACTATTTTAGCCGATCCTCCTTGGCAGTTCCAAAACCGAACCGGGAAAATGGCCCCTGAGCACAAACGGCTCAGCCGGTATTCGACAATGAAGCTCGAAGATATTATGCGCCTCCCAGTTTCTGAGGTTGCGGACTCACATTCCCATCTGTACCTATGGGTTCCAAACGCACTGTTGCCGGAGGGCCTTGAAGTTCTTCGAGCTTGGGGATTTGAGTATAAGTCGAATATCATTTGGGAAAAGGTTCGTAAAGATGGTCTTCCGGATGGGCGAGGGGTTGGATTCTACTTCAGAAACGTTACAGAGATGCTGCTTTTTGGTGTCCGTGGAAAAAGCAACCGGACATTGGCTCCTGCACGAAGCCAAGTAAACTTGATTCGCTCTATGAAACGGGAGCATTCCAGAAAACCGGACGAAATATTCCCGATTATTGAAGCTTGTAGTCCGGGGCCTTATTTGGAGATGTTTGCTCGCGGAAAACGGGAAGGATGGACCTTGTGGGGAAACCAAGCCAACGAGGATTACGTACCGGATTGGTCCACCTATGCCAATCATACCACAGCAACCTAACAGAGAGGAATGATACTTATGCGCTCTGACAACGTGACCAAGGGCGTGGAGCGCGCGCCCAACCGCTCCCTGTTCTACGCGCTCGGCCTGACCGACGAGGAGATGCGCCGCCCGCTCATCGGCGTGGTCTGCTCCTACAACGAGATCGTGCCCGGCCACATGAATCTGGACAAGATCGCCGAGGCGGTCAAGGCGGGCGTCCGCGCCGCCGGCGGCACGCCCATCGAGTTCCCCGCCATCGCCGTGTGCGACGGCATCGCGATGGGCCATATCGGCATGAAATACTCGCTGGTGACGCGCGACCTGATCGCCGACTCCACCGAGGCGATGGCGATCGCCCACCAGTTTGACGGGCTGGTGATGATCCCCAACTGTGACAAAAACGTGCCCGGCCTGCTGATGGCCGCCGCGCGCGTGAACGTGCCCACCATCTTTGTCTCCGGCGGCCCGATGCTCGCCGGCCACCTGCGCGACGGGCGGCGCACCTGCCTGTCGCACATGTTTGAGGCGGTGGGTGCCTACCACGCCGGGACGCTGGACGAGGCGGGCGTGCGCGAGTATGAGGAGTCCGCCTGCCCGAGTTGCGGCTCCTGCTCCGGCATGTACACCGCCAACTCCATGAACTGCCTGACCGAGGTGCTCGGCATGGGCTTGCGCGGCAACGGCACCATCCCCGCCCCCTACTCCGCCCGCATCCGCCTGGCCAAGCAGGCGGGCATGCAGGTGATGGAGCTGGTCCGCCGCGACCTCAAGCCGCGCGATATCATGACCGAGGCCGCCTTCCGCAACGCACTGGCGATGGACATGGCCTTGGGCTGCTCTACCAACTCCATGCTGCACCTGCCGGCCATTGCGCACGAGGCGGGGGTGGAGCTGAACCTGGACATCGCCAACGATATCTCCTCGCGCACCCCCAACCTCTGCCACCTCGCCCCGGCGGGAGACACCTTCATGGAGGACCTCGACCGCGCCGGCGGCGTCTGGGCGGTGATGAAGGAGCTGGCGGACGGCGGTCTGCTGGAGACCGACCTCATCACCTGCACCGGTAAGACGGTGGCGGAGAACCTGGCGGACGTGCGCAACCTCGACCCGGAGATCATCCGCCCGCTGGACAAGCCCTATTCCCCCTACGGCGGCATCGCCGTGCTGCGCGGCAACCTGGCCGAGGACGGCTGCGTGGTCAAGCAGTCCGCCGTGGCCCCCGAGATGATGCAGCACACCGGCCCCGCCCGCGTCTTTGACTCGGAGGAGGAGGCGATTACCGCCATCTATGCCGGGAAGATCGTCCCCGGCGACGTGGTGGTCATCCGCTATGAGGGTCCCAAGGGCGGCCCCGGCATGCGCGAGATGCTCAACCCCACCTCCGCCATCGTCGGCATGGGCTTGGGCTCCTCGGTGGCCCTCATCACCGACGGGCGTTTCTCCGGCGCGACGCGCGGCGCGGCGATCGGCCACGTCTGCCCCGAGGCGGCGATGGGCGGCCTGATCGCGCTGGTGGAGGAGGGCGACCTCATCAACGTGGACATCGCCGGCCACAAGCTCGAGCTGCTGGTGGACGAGGACACCATCGCCGCGCGCCGCGCGGCCTGGGTCTGCCCCGAGCCCAAAGTCAAGACGGGTTATCTGGCCAGATACGCCAAGCTGGTCGCCCCCGCCTCGCGCGGAGCCGTGCTGGAGGCGTAATCGCAAATGAAGATCAAAGGCCGCGGGAAGTGCGCGTCATGCGCCTCCCGCGGCCTTTTGTCTCACCAGAAATACGGAATCATCCTGTATCTGACCCGCTGGCAGTATTCCGCATAGCCCTCCAACCCGTCCCGGAGCAGCTTCTCCTCGTTTTGAATCCGCAGCGCCATCAACGCCGGGTAGGGCAGAAAGACCAGAAATGCAATCCCGGAGCCAAGCACCAGCGGAATGGCCAGAAAGATCAGCACCGTCGCCAGATACATCGGGTGGCGCACGGCGCGGTAGGGGCCGGTGTCGATCAGGCGCTGCCCCTCCTGAAGCTCCACGCTCCGGGAGAGAAACGCGTTCTCCCGCAGCACCTCGCCGTAAAGTGCATAGCCCGCCAGAAACAGCGCCCCCGCCGCAGCGGAGAGCCAGACGGGCAGCGGCGTCCAGCCAAACCGGGCGTCCAGTCCCGCTACGGCCAGCCCGGCTGTCAGCATCAGGCCGGACAGGGCAACGACCAATCGCTGCGCCCGCTCTGTCTCGCGCATCCGCAGCCGTTTTTCCAGGCGCTCAGGCGCGTACCGCCCGAGCAGCAGCCCGATCAGCGCCGTCGGAACGGCAAACAGGGCCAGAAGCGCCCAGCCGCGCGGAAAGGCAATTGTCCCGGCACTTCCAAACAGGAGCAGACCCATCAGGACCAGGCCGGACAAGAGCTTTCCCCCGGCCCGCAGCAACACGTTCCCCCGCACAGCATCTCCTCCCCTCGCGGGTCATCCATCTGCCAACAGGATAGCAAACCCACCCGCCGCAGTCAAGGGCGCACCTCCTTCTCCTCCTCGGCATAGATTGGGGAAACGGAAAGGGAGGTCTGTCTATGTGCGGGATCGCCGGTTTTTGTGATTTCACCCGAGACAACCGCGCGCCGGAGTGGGCCGCTGTGGGGCGGGAGATGGCCGCCGCCCTCGCCCGGCGCGGCCCGGACGACGAGGGCCTGTGGCAGAGCAAGTCCTGCGTACTCTCCCATCGCCGCCTGGCGGTCATCGACCCGGCGCAGGGGCAGCAGCCGATGACGCTCACGGAGGGCGGGGTGACCTACGCCCTGTGCTACAACGGGGAGCTGTACAACACGGACACGCTGCGCAGCCGCCTGGCCTCGCTGGGCCACCGCTTTCGGACCCGGTCGGACACCGAGGTCCTGCTGCACGCCTGCATCCAGTACGGGCCGGAGGTGGGCGAGTACTTAGAGGGCATCTTCGCCTTCGCCTTTTGGGACGGGGCGCGGCTGCTGCTCCTGCGCGACCGCTTTGGGGTCAAGCCGCTCTTCTACGCCGAGGCGGGAGACGCGCTGGTGTTCGCCTCCGAGCCGAAGGCGCTCTTTCGCTATCCCGGCCTGACGCCGCGCGCCGACCGCGAGACCTGGCAGGAGCTGCTGGCGATCAACCCGGCCAGGACGCCGGGGCACGGGGTCTTTGCCGGCGTGCACGAGGTGCCGCCCGGCTGCCTGCTTTTGCGGACGACGGAGGGGAGCGCCCTCTCCCGGTGGTGGAACCTGCGCAGCCTGCCCCATCCGGAGGGCTATGAGGAGACGGCCGCACAGGTGCGCGAGCTGCTCACCGGGGCGATCCGCCGCCAGCTGGTGAGCGACGTGCCGCTGTGCACCCTGCTCTCCGGCGGGCTGGACTCCTCCGTCATCACCGCCGTGGCCGCCCTGGCCTATCGGGCGCAGGGACGCGAGGCGCTGGAGACCTACTCCTTTGACTACACCGACAACCAGCGCTATTTCCACCCCTCCGCCTTCCAGCCGGACGGGGACTGGCCGTGGGTGGAGCGGATGAGCAGCCACTTCGGCACCCGCCACCGCGTGCTCACCTGCACGCAGGAGACGCTGGTCCGGCGGCTGGAGGAGGCAATGCGCGCCAAGGACTTCCCCGGCATGGGGGATATGGACTCCTCCCTCCTCTTCTTCTGCGAGGAGATCCGGAAGCGGCACACGGTGGCCCTCTCGGGCGAGTGCGCCGACGAGGTCTTCGGCGGCTACCCGTGGTTCCACCGCCCGGAGCTGATGAACTGCGAGACCTTCCCCTGGTCCATCGACTTTGCCGCGCGCACGTCGGTCTTCCGTCCGGAGGTGGTCGAGTCTCTGGAGCTGGAGGAGTACGCCAAGTTCCGCTGCCGCGAGAGCGTCGCCGCCACGCCGCGCCTGGACGGGGAGTGCCCGGAGGAGGCCAGGAGGAGGGAGATCTTCTGGCTGAATTTGAATTGGTTTATGACCAATCTGCTCGATCGCAAGGACCGCATGAGCATGTACTCCGGCCTGGAGGTGCGCGTGCCGTTCTGCGACCATCATCTGGTGCAGTATGTCTGGAACATCCCCTGGTCCATCAAGAGCCGGGACGGGGTGCGCAAGCAGATTCTGCGCGAGGCGGCGCGCGGCCTGCTGCCGGAGGACGTGCGCAACCGCCCCAAGTCCCCCTATCCCAAGACGCACAACCCGCTCTTTGAGTCGCTCGTGCGCGACCGGCTGCGCGCCGTGCTCGCCGACCCGAACGCGCCAATTCACGACCTGGTGGACCGGAGGGCGCTGGAGGAGGGCCTGCTCACCGGGGCGGGGGACTATGGGCGCCCGTGGTTCGGCCAGCTGATGGCGGGGCCGCAGATGCTCGCCTGGCTCATCCAACTCAACACCTGGATGGAGCGTTTTCATCTGCGGCCGTAACCCCATCCCACAGACGAGGACCGCCCGGACAGCTTCCCTCCCGGAAGCGCCCGGGCGTCTCTCCGCCGCATCTCAACGCCCGCCCCTGGAGTGCGCTCGACGTTGACAGCCCTGCCACGGCATGCTATCCTGATGCCACATCAGGAGGGAGGAATCACCTATGGAATACCGCATCAACCGCCGCACCGGCGACCAGATCAGCGTGATCGGCCTAGGCAGCAGCTCCATCGGCGAGGCAGGGCGCAGGGAGGGCGTCGCCCTGCTGCGCATGGCGCTTGAGCGCGGCGTGAACTACTACGACCTGGCCACCGCCGAGTCGGACAACTTCCCCACCTTTGGCGAGGCCTTTGCCGGCGCGCGCGACCGGGTGCGCTATCAGATTCACTTCGGCGCCTGCTACGGCGACGGCAAGAGCTACAGCTGGACCACCGACCGCAAGGCGGCGGAGCGCTCGGTCGCCTGGCAGCTCAAGGCGCTGGGCACTGACTACATCGACTACGGCTTCATCCACTGCCTGGACGAGGCGTCCGATTGGGAGCAGTACCGGAAAAACGGCGTGCTGGACTACCTGCTCGGCCTGAAGGAGCGGGGCATCGTGCGCCACATCGGCCTGTCCTCTCACACGCCGTCCACCGCCTGGCAGGTGCTGGACACCGGCCTGGTGGACATGCTGATGTTCAGCATCAACCCCGCCTATGACTACCAGCACGGGGAGTTCGCCAACGGCAGCGCCTCTGAGCGGATGGAGCTCTACCGCCGCTGCGAGGCGGAGGGGATCGGCATCTCGGTGATGAAGCCGTTTGCCGGCGGCCAGCTGCTCGACGACAAGACCTCCCCCTTCGGCCAGGCGCTCACCGAGTATCAGTGCATCCAGTACGCGCTGGACAAGCCGGGCGTGCTCACCGTGCTGCCCGGGGTGCGCAGCCGGGCGGACCTGGAGCGGGTGCTCGGCTTTGTGGACGCCCCCGCCGAGGCGCGGGACTACTCCGCCATCAGCGCCCTCACCCCGCGCGACATGGACGGGACTTGCGTCTACTGCAACCACTGCCAGCCCTGCCCAGCGGGCCTGGACGTGGGGCTGATCAACAAGTACTACGACCTCGCCCTCGCCGGGGACGCGCTGGCCGTGGAGCACTACCGCAGTCTCTCCGTCGGGGCGGAGAGCTGCGTCCGCTGCGGCCACTGCGACCGCCGCTGCCCCTTCCACGTCCACCAGTCCGAGCGGATGGAGGAGATCGCGCGCTATTTCGCGCAGGTCTGAGTCCTGCACGCCTGTCCGACAACCATTCCGCCCACGCGGGCGCACCAGGTGCGCCCCTACGGCCCGGCGCCCGGTGGAAGAAAGCCTTCCCCCTCCGGGGGAAGGTGGCGCGGCGTAAGCCGCGGCGGATGAGGGTCGATGTACCACAGGCACCCCTTCCGACGGACGCCAGATATTCGGAATTCCGCCAATCTGTAGGGGCGCACCGCGTGCGCCCGTCGACCACATCCCGCCATTGCGGGCGTACCAGGTGCGCCCCTACGGCCTACCCGGCAGAAAAAAAGCCTTCCCCCTCCGGGGGAAGGTGGCACAGCGCAAGCCGCGACGGATGAGGGCCGATGTACCACAGGCACCCCTTCCGACGGACGCCAGATATTCGGAATTCCGCCAATCTGTAGGGGCGCACCGCGTGCGCCCGTCGACCACATCCCGCCATCGCGGGCGCACATGGTGCGCCCCTACGGCCTACCCGGCAGAAAAAAGCCTTCCCCCTCCGGGGGAAGGTGGCGCGGCGCAAGCCGCGACGGATGAGGGCCGATATGCAAACGCTCCAATCCAAAACAAAGCCGGACGCCGGTCCAAGACCCATTCGGGGCCTGGCCGGCGTCCGGCTTTCCTGTCTGCGGGCACGGGGACTCGAACCCCGACGGATCGCTCCACGAGAACCTAAATCTCGCATGTCTACCAATTCCATCATACCCGCGAAAATCTGCACGGTCCGGGCGGGAAGCTCCCGCCCGGGCCGCTGTGCTCTCTATTTTGACACGGGGAGAACGCCCGGGGCGGGGCATATCGCCTGATCCGCATCTATCAAAACGGGGCAATGCCCGCTTTGACCGGAAACATGTGCCTCAGCTCTCGTAGCCGTGGGGGTGGCTCTTGTGCCAGCGCCAGGCGGAGGAGATGATGGTCTCCAGGTCCGCATACTGCGGCTTCCAGCCGAGGACAGTCTTGGCCTTCTCACTCGAGGCGATGAGCTGGGCGGGGTCGCCCGCGCGGCGCGGGGTCTCCTGCGTCGGGATGGGGTGCCCGGTGACGCGGCGCGCCGTCTCAATCACCTCGCGCACGGAGAAGCCGACGCCATTGCCGAGGTTGAAAATGTCGCTCCCGCCGCCCTTTTCCAGGTACTCCAGGGCGAGGATGTGCGCCTGGGCCAGGTCGGTGACGTGGATATAGTCCCGGATGCAGGTGCCGTCCGGGGTGGGGTAGTCATTGCCGAAGATGGAGATCGCCGGGCGCTGGCCGTTGGGCACCTGGAGGATGAGGGGAATCAGGTGGGTCTCCGGATTATGCGCCTCTCCGATCTCTCCGGAGGGGTGCGCACCGCAGGCGTTGAAGTAGCGCAGGGAGACAAAGCGCAGGCCGTGGGCGCGGCCCACCCACTGGAACATCTTCTCCATGCTCAGCTTGGTCTCGCCGTAGCAGTTGGTGGGGTTGGTCGGGTCGGTCTCCAGGATGGGGACCCGCTCCGGCTCGCCGTAGGTGGCGGCGGTGGAGGAGAAGACGATCTTGTCCACCCCGTGGGTCACCATCACCTCGAGCAGGCACTTGGTGCCGCAGAGGTTGTTATCGTAGTATTTCAGCGGCTTGACCATGCTCTCGCCCACCTGGGAGTTGGCGGCAAAGTGGATCACGCCCTCAATCTGCTCGCGCTCAAACACCGGCTCCAGGCTGGCCTTGTCGCGGATATCCGCCTGATAGAAGCGGGCCTTGGGATGGACCGCGGCGCGGAAGCCCGTCTCCAGGTTGTCCACCACGACCACGTCCCGCCCGGCGTCAATGAGCTGGCGGACGGTGTGGGACCCGATATAGCCGGCCCCGCCCAACACTAAAATCGCCATCGCTGCGCTGCCTCCTCCTCTGCGCGCCTGCCGCGCAGTCTTGATGTCCCTATCTTATCACGAAGCGGCGCGCGCTTCAAGAGCACAAATGTGAGGAAAGCCTGTACCAAACGCCTTTTCCCGCCCCGGGCGGCGGCGCTCATCCCATCGGCAGGATCAGGTTGGCAAAGCCGAAATAGATCAGCAGCGAGAGGGCGTCGACGATGGTGGTGATAAAGGGGCTGGCCATCACGGCCGGGTCAAAGCCCAGCTTTTTGGCCAGCATCGGCAGGGCGCAGCCGATCACCTTGGCCGCGAACACCGTGCCCACCAGCGTGGCGCAGATGACCAGGGCGATGGGGACGGTGATGGCGGGGTTTTGAAAGAGCATCCGGTCCACCAGCATCATCTTGACAAAGTTGGCCGCCGCCAGTGTCACGCCGCAGAGGATGGACACGCGCGACTCCTTCCACACCACGCGCGGCAGGTCGGAAAACTGGATCTCCCCGAGCGAGATGCCGCGGATGACGGAGACGGAGGACTGCGAGCCGCTGTTGCCGCCAGTGCCGGTGAGCATGGGGATATAGGCCGTGAGGGCGGTGTACGCCGCCAGGGAGGACTCAAAGCCGTTGATGATCATCCCGGTAAAGGTGGCGGAGATCATCAGCAGCAGCAGCCAGGGAAACCGCGCGCGCCAGGTCTCAAAGACGCCGGTGCGCAGATAGGGCTTGTCGTTCGGGACGATGGCCGCCATCTTGTTGATGTCCTCGGTGACCTCCTCCTCCATGACGTCAAAGACGTCGTCGGCGGTGATGATGCCCACCAGGCGCTGCTCGGTGTCCACCACCGGCATGGCGATAAAGCCGTAGCGGCGGAACTTCTGCGCGACCGTCTCCTGGTCCTCCAGCGTGGTGGCGAAAATGATGTTGGGGTTCATGATCTCGTCCACCACGTCCTCGTAGTCCGCCATGAGCAGGTCACGGATGGTGACAAAGCCCTTGAGCCGGCGGTCCCGGTCCAGGACGTAGCAGACGTTGATGGTCTCCACGTCGGCGGCGTTGCGGCGGATGCGCTTGAAGCAGTCGCGCACCGTCATGTCCCGCTTGAGGTCGATATACTCCGTCGTCATAATCGAGCCGGCGGAGTCCTCGGGATACTTCAAAATCTCGTTGATGCTCTGGCGCATCTCGGGGTCGGAGTGGGCGAGGATGCGCTTGACCACGTTGGCGGGCATCTCCTCGACGATGTCCACCGCGTCGTCCAGATACAGCTCGTCGAGCACCTCTTTCAGCTCGGCATTGGAGAAGCTGCGGATCAGCTGCTCCTGGTAGTCCGAGTTGAGCTCAACAAACAGCTCCGCCGCCGACTCCTTCGGCAGCAGGCGGAACACCAGCGGGATGTCCTGGTCCGGCAGGTGCTCGAAGATCTGCGCCACATCCGGCGCCTCCATCGGCAGGAGGAGTCCGCGCAGCTGGGCGTACTGTTTTCGCTTGAGCAATCCGTTGATGATCGAGATCGTCTTTTCCATATTGCGCCCGAAATTTGCCATCTCTGCCACCGTCCTCTCCATCGCCTGATCTGTGCCGGTAAGATAAAAAAGCATCTGACACCGTCCTCCGGTATCAGATGCATGCGCGCGTGTTGCCGGGGCGCTGCGGGCACCCCGTCCCACCGTTCAAGCTTTAGCATCGCAAGGCAGTGAAATTGCGTTAAGTGACACCTTTCGGTTCGATATCACCTGTTCCAACCAGCGAATCGTGTCTCCACGACTTTGCGGCAGCAACCCGTATCCTTGCGGTAGCCTTACCTACCGGAGGAAGCTATTGAGATATTTCGCTCTTTTTATAGTATGCCTTTCCCCTGTGGATGTCAACCCCGGGGAACGGGCTTTACAAACATTTTTCCTCCCAGGCCTAGCCCTCCGTCAGGGGCAGGGTCAGCTCCACCGTGCGCGCCCCGCCGTACTCGTCCGAGACCGTCCACTGCGCCGTCAGCGTCTCCGGGAGCTCCGTCGAGCCGGTCAGGTCCTCCAGATCCTCCCGCCAGAGGGTGGTGGAGATCATCCGCCGCCCGCCGGCCGGCAGGTCCTCCCAGAGCCAGAAGTCCACCATCCGGTCCTCGTCGCCGTCCAGGGCGGCGTATTCGCTCTCGATGGTGAGCTCCTGCGTGCCGCGGTTCTCCGCCGCCAGATAGACCTCTACCGACCACTCGTCGGCCACCACGTCGCGCAGATAGACCGCCAGCGACTCGTCCTCGTAGCAGAGCGTGCCGTCCGGCTCGCTCTCCTGCGGCGGGTTGGAGGTGGTGAGCACCGCCTCCGGCGCGGCGAGGGTGTTGTAGTCCTCGTCATAGATATCCAGGGCGAGGCCGATCTCCCAGACGGCGTCAATCCCCGCCCGGTAGAGATCGGATCGGGAGATCTCCAGCTCCAGGTCCGCCATGCCGCCGGCATAGACCATGCCGCTCAGATAGCCGTAGAGGCTCCAGCCGTTGACCGTCAGGCTCTCACAGGACACCCTCACGTCCTCCCGCCCGTCGTTGCGCACCCGCAGGACCAGGTTCACGTCATATTCGTCCTCGTAGAGGCCCACCGCCGTCACGGTGAGGCCGTCCTCCTGCTCGAGCAGGACTTGTTCCTCCAGCGTCGTGCCGTCGTCCATCGCCCAGTCCGTCCGCGCCGGCTCGGTGTAGCCGTTGGCGTAGTCCAGCTGGGCGCGCAGCGCCTGGCGCTCAGCCCGGCTGCGGCAGCCGCACAGCGCCAGCAGCATCGACACGGCCAGCAGGCCGCAGAGCAGTCTTCTCATCTTCGTCCCTCTTTTCCGGTCTTTTTCCACCCTTCCGATCAAATTCAGTATATCGTCCCGGCAGAAAAAGGTCAAGACGGTTGCCGCTCTTTTCAGAGTATGTTAAACTATTCTTCAGAATCCGTAAAGCGGTTCTTATAACCCGGCGCGGGAACGGAGCCACCCCATAGGGGCGCACCGCGTGCGCCCGCGGTGATGGCCGCGGTCTTTGTCCCCTCATCCGCCCCCTGCGGGGGCGCCTTCCCCCCAAGGGGGAAAGGCACGGGGCCGTGCTGGAGAAAAAGCCTTCCCCCTTCGGGGGAAGGTGGCGCGGCGCCAGCCGCGACAGATGAGGGACAGCACGCCCGTCCGAGAACCGTCCCACCCACGCGGGCGCGCAAGGTGCGCCCCTACGGCCCCGCCCCCGGCGTAAAAAGCCTTCCCCCTTCGGGGGAAGGTGGCGCGGCGCCAGCCGCGGCGGATGAGGGGCAGCACGCCCGTCCGAGAACCGTCCCCCCACGCAGGCGCACAGGGTGCGCCCCTACGGCCCCGCCCCCGGCATAAAAAGCCTTCCCCCTCTGGGGGAAGGTGGCGCGGCGCCAGCCGCAGCGGATGAGGGGCAGCACGCCCGTTTGAAAACCGTCCCTCCATGCGGGCGCGCAAGGTGCGCCCCTACGGCCCCGCCCCCGGTGTAAAAAGCCTTCCCCCTCTGGGGGAAGGTGGCGCGGCGCCAGCCGCGACGGATGAGGGACAACACGCCCGTCCGAGAACCGTCCCACCCACGCGGGCGCGCAAGGTGCGCCCCCTACGACACAAGAAGGAAGCATGTACCATGAATTTTACCGCAGGCACGTATGACGTCGCCGTGATCGGCGCGGGACACGCCGGGATTGAGGCGGCGCTCGCCGCCGCGCGGCTGGGTCTGGAGACGGTCTGCTTCACCGTCAACCTGGACGCGGTGGGCAACATGCCCTGCAACCCCGCCATCGGCGGCACCGGCAAGGGGCATCTGGTCCGCGAGCTGGACGCGCTGGGCGGCGAGATGGCCCGCGCGGCCGACCGGGCCTGCATCCAGTATCGGGTGCTCAACCGGGGCAAGGGCCCCTCTGTCTGGTCGCTGCGGGCGCAGGCGGACCGGCGGCGCTATCAGGAGATCATGAAGCACGCCCTCGAGCGGCAGGAGCGGCTGCACCTGCGCCAGGCGGAGGTGGTGGACATCCTGACAGAGGAGGGCCGGGTGAGCGGCGTGCGTACCGCCACCGGCGCGACCTACGCCGTCCGCGCCGTCGTGATCGCCACCGGCACCCATCTGGGCGGGCGTACCATCGTAGGCGACGTGACGCGCACGAGCGGCCCGGATGGGCAGCAGGCCGCCCTCGCCCTCACCGAACGCCTGCGCGCGCTCGGGCTGGAGCTGCGCCGCTTCAAGACGGGCACGCCCCCGCGCATCCTCCGCCGCAGCGTGGACTTCTCCCAGCTCCAGTGCCAGCCGGGGGACGAGGACGCCGAGCCCTTCTCCTTCCAGACCGCGCAGCGCCCGGAAAACCGCGCCGTGTGCTACCTCACCTATACCAACCAGCGGACGCACGAGATCATCCGCGCCAACCTCGACCGCTCCCCACTCTTTTCCGGGGTGATTGAGGGGGTGGGGCCGCGCTACTGCCCCTCCATCGAGGACAAGGTGGTCCGCTTTGCCGACAAGGAGCGCCACCAGCTCTTCCTCGAGCCGATGGGGCTGGAGACGGAGGAGCTGTATTTGCAGGGCTTCTCCTCCTCCCTCCCGGAGGACGTGCAGCTCGAGATGCTCCACACCCTGCCCGGCCTGGAGCGGGCGGAGATGACCCGGGCGGCCTACGCGATCGAGTACGACTGCATCGACCCGCGCCAGCTCCTGCCCACGCTGGAGTGCAAAAAAATCCCCGGCCTCTACGGGGCGGGGCAGTTCAACGGCTCCTCCGGGTATGAGGAGGCGGCGGTGCAGGGCTTTGTCGCCGGGGTGAACGCCGCGCTCAAGATTCTGGGCCGCGCGCCGCTCATCCTCCGCCGGGACCAGGGCTATATCGGCGTGCTGATCGACGACCTGGTGACCAAGGGGACCAACGAGCCGTACCGGATGATGACCTCGCGCACGGAATACCGCCTCCTCCAGCGCCAGGACAACGCCGACGAGCGGCTGACGCCGGTGGGCTACGCCATCGGCCTGGTGGACCGGGCGCGCTATGAGGCGGTGCAGGAGAAATACCGCCTCGTCGCGCGGGAGATGGAGCGCCTGGAGCACACGGGCGCGGCCTCCACGCCGGAGCTGGCCGCCTTCCTCGCCGCGCGGGGGGAGTCCGTCCCCTCCTCCGGGGCCAGGCTTGCCAGCCTCCTGCGCCGGCCGAAAATCAGCTATGACGACCTGGCCCCCTTCGACCCCCAGCGGCCTGAGCTGCCGCACGAGGTGACGGAGCAGGTGTCCATCCGCATCAAGTATGACGGCTATATCGCCCGGCAGGGACGGCAGATCGAGGAGTTTCGCCGGATGGAGGGCCGCGCCCTGCCCGCCGACGCGGACTATCTCTCCATCCAGAGCCTCCGCCTGGAGGCGCGGCAGAAGCTCGACCGCATCCGCCCGCTCAATCTCGGCCAGGCCTCGCGCATCTCCGGGGTGAGCCCGGCGGACATCGCCGCGCTCATCTTCTGGCTGGAGCGCCAGAGCCCGGCAAACACATCCAACTGACGCTGCAAAGGAGGTCTCACGATGGACTATCTCTGGCAAGACCGCAGGCGCATCTTTGGCCTGCCCATCACCTTTACCCGCTACGCGATGAGCGAGGACCGGCTGTTCGTGGAGACCGGCCTGGTCAACCTGCACGCGGAGGAGGTTCTGCTCTACCGCGTGCGCGACATCAGCCTGTCCATTCACCTGGGCCAGCGCATCTTCGGCGTCGGCTCGGTGACCGTCGTCTCGGCCGACCGGACGGCCCCCACTCTCGTCCTGCGGGACATCCGCAACCCGCGAGAGGTCAAGGAGCTGCTGCACCAGCAGGTGGAGGAGGCCAAGACCCGCCGCAAGCTCCGCCTGGGTGAGATGATGCACGACGCCCCGGCGGACGCCGGCGACGACTGGGAGGACGGCGATGCGTTCTGACCCCGCGCGATGGAAGGGAGGGCCGGTATGCCGATTGATATGAAAAACGTGATCGCCGACACCTACGCCTCCCTCGTCCGGCAGCAGAATGTGGACAAGATCACGGTCAAGGCGCTCATCGAGGCCTGCGGCATCTCCCGGCAGACCTTCTACTATCACTTTCAGGACATGATGGACGTGATCGAGTGGTCCGTCCGCCGCGCCCTGGAGCGCATCGCGCGCGAGGGGCTGGAGAAGGACTCGCCGGAGGAGGCGGTGGAGCTGCTCATCGCCGCGGCCGCGGAGCACCACGCGATGCTGCAAAAGCTGCTCTCCTCCCAGCGGCGCGCGCGGGTGGAGCAGATCCTGACCGAGACGACGCGCGCCTATTGTCAGGAGATGCTGCAGGGCGGCGGCGCCAGGCAGCTGGCCATCCGGTACGCCGACCTGGAGGTGGCGCTCGACTTCTGCGCCGCCGGGCTGACGGCGCTGCTGATTAAGCACTGCGCCAACCCGAAGCTGGACCGGCGCGCGCTGGCTCGGCAGGTCTGCGCGCTGATGAGCGGGCAGATGTTCCGCGACGGCTTTGCCGGGCAGAAGGGATAGTGCGCAGCTCAGTCCCCGCCCAGAAAGCCCGCCCGCCGCGTGAGGTTCTGGTAGTGCTTGTAGAGCACGCCGAAGCGGTGGTGGTACCCCTTCTTCCACGGCTTTGCCTTGCCGCAAAAGTGGAGGATGGCGGTATGTTCCATCACCCAGTCCAGGTCGCAGACACCGGAGGAGCGCAGCAGATAGCTGTTATAGTTGCGCGCGTCGTAATTCCACCGGAAGTCGTCCAGCGGCAGGGTGCGCGTGCCGTAGAGGACGTTGAGCAGGTCCTGGTCCGGCAGCAGCAGCTCATACGCGTGCGCGGCGGTGTAGCGGAAGATGACCTCCGGGTCGATCTCCCGCCGGCCGGCGTCCAGGTCGATGAGCAGTACGCCGGAGTTAAAGTAGTCGTGGTCGGTGCCCAGCCGCGCGTGGTTGATGTTGTTCATCAGCTCGGTCTTGCCGGTGTGGGAGGCGGCGGCGAAGAGGTTCCCCTCCAGGTCGGTCTCCCAGAGCGGGCGGAGGGAGTTGATCACCAGGATATCGGGGTCGAGATAGAGCACCCGTCCCAGCGTCTCCGGCAGCAGATGGGGCGCGAGCAGGCGGTAGTACATCTCCTGCGGATACTGCCGCGTGACCGGGGCGTGGGCAAAGATGCCGCCGTCCACCTCCACCGGCTCAAATTGCCAGCCGCACTGCGCGCACCGGCGGCGGACCGCCTCCAGCGCCGCGTCCGGCATGCCGCGGTGCATCAGCCAGAGCCGCACCGCCTCGCCCGGGCTGTTGAGCGAGAGCGAGGTGAGCAGCACCTGCAGCTGCGGCAGGTAGTGTTCATCCAGTGTGACGAGGATCTCCATGCAAACTTCTCCTTTTTGGGCGGCGGCGCCGCTGTTTCCTGTCTCCATCCTATCAGACGCGCCCCGTCCCGGCCACTGTCAGTCTCTTCTTTCTGTCCGGACAAAGTCCCCATTTTGTCAAACGCTTTGACAGAGCGGGGATTTTGTCTATACAGACGGGGAAAGCTGGCAGTGGTCTTTTTCTCTCCGGTCTGGTATAACAACATTAGAACCCAGGCCGAGGCCGGAAAGGAGCGCGTCTATGCAAGCACAAGAGTTCTTTGCCGTAAAACTTCAGGAGCTGGACGGTCAATACCGCCAACTGCGCGAGGGGCTGGAGCACTGCCCGCTGGACGACCGCGCGTCCGTGCGCCGCCTGCTCGCCGGGCTGCGGGAGGAGTGCGAGCAGCGCGCCAGTGAGCTGGAGCGGCGCGCCGCAGGCAGCCGCTCGCCCGCCGTGGCCGAGCTGACCGAGGCGCAGCTGACCTATTACCGCCAGACCCGCCGCCTGCTCGAGGAGCGCCTGCCCGGCTATATCCACTCTGAGGACAGCGACGCGGCGCAGGACCAGGCGGAGGCGCTCGCCCTGTACGCGGAGTTCGCCCTGGACTTCGCCGCGCAGGCCATGCGCTGCGCGCTGCTGGCGGGGCTGAGCGCGCTGGACGCCCAGCTCGGCTGCGACGGCGCAGCCCCCACAAGAAAGGAGGAACTCCTATGAAAGAAGTAAAAACCCCCAAGCGGCCGCTCATCTTCTACTACCTCATCGCCTTGGCCGTGCTGCTGCTGTTTCAGATGCTCGTCATGCCGATGATCTCTCAGGGACAAATCATCGAGGTGGACTACACCACCTTTGTCAACATGGTGGAGGACGGAGAGGTCAGTGCCGTGGAGATTCAGGAGGCGGATAACCGCATTCTCTTCACCAATACCGACCGCACCGCGATCTATAAGACGGCGATGGTGCCTGACCCGGCGCTGACCGAGCGCCTGCTGGCGGCGGACATCCCGACGGCCGGCCAGGAGATTGAACAGACCTCCTTCCTGGTCAGCCTGCTGAGCTGGATCATCCCCATTGTGATCTTCATCGCCATCGGACAGTACATGTCCCGCAAGCTGATGCAGCGCGCCGGAGGCTCGAACGCCCTCTCCTTCGGCTCGAGCAATGCGAAGGTCTACGTCAAGTCCTCCGAGGGCATCCGCTTTGCCGACGTGGCCGGCGAGGACGAGGCGAAGGAGAACCTCGCCGAGATCGTGGACTACCTCCACAACCCGCAGAAATACCGTGAGATCGGCGCCTCCATGCCCAAGGGCATCCTGCTCGTCGGCCCGCCGGGCACCGGCAAGACC
>DVJB01000033.1 GCA_018710845.1 Candidatus Onthomonas avicola | reverse complement strand
GGACGCCTCCCAGCGCAGGCTCAAGGGCGCGACGCTCACGGCGATCATCAAGGCGTTCTGCGAGGCGATCACGGCAGGCGGCTACCCGGTAGGCATCTACTGCAATCAGGACTGGTATGACAATGTCCTGGACACCGACGCCCTGGCGGAGTATCCGTTTTGGATTGCCCGCTACGGCAGCAACGACGGCAAGATGCACACCAGGCCGAATATCGACGGCGAGCTCTGGGGCTGGCAGTACACCTCCAAGGGCAAGGTCTCCGGCATCTCGGGCAATGTAGACCTGGATGTGATGTACGGGGACTACTTTGGCACGGCGGGCGGCGGCTCGTCTGGCTCCAGCACTACCACCAGCAAGGGGGGATTTGACGTGGCGACACTAAACAACGTGAAAAACGGCAGTACCGGCGCGCAGGTGCGTAGCTTGCAGTTGCTGCTCAACGGCAAGGACAAGGCAGGCCTCTCGGTCGACGGCATCGCAGGCCCCAAGACCGTTGCAGCTATCAAGGCGTATCAGCGAGACAAGGGACTCAGCGTGGATGGTATCGCCGGACCCAAGACGTGGACAGCGATCCTGACTAAGTAATAACGGCATGACAACGCCCTCCCCACCACGGGGAGGGCAATATTTTTTTGCAAAAAATCATTATACGCTATTGACGTATACGCTAATAGGTGGTATAATATAGACAGATCAAAGGAGAGCCCACAGAGGCAAGGAGGACACGGCAATGACTACGATTAACAGCCTGGTCGAAATCATCAAGGCCGCAAAAGCCAACAAGTTCCGGTGCTTTGGCATCCGCACCCTGGCCGATGAGATCGCTCCCCTGAGCGTTGGCGATGACGTCCCCGACAGCTACAATTGGGACTGGGAGGAGGATTGCTCCTGCCGTGAGACCACCAAGGAGACCCTCAACGGAGCTTGCGCCATCGAGGTCCTGGCCGAATGGGAGATGGACGATGAGGAGATCGCCGAGAGCATCCGGAACGCCCTCGAGATGAGCGAGGCTTATGAGGGCCACCAGAAGTACCTGATCGGCACCAGATACGGCCAGGAGGAATACGGCAACGACCCCGGAGAGATCATCATCCAGTGGGCCGAGGTTATTGCCATCGTCTAAACGAGAAAGGAGCACGTAAAATGACCACCACGAAGACCGGAAAGATCGTCCTTTACACCGTCCGCCAGGCGATCTGGGGCAAGGACTTCCCCGAGACCAAATTCTTTGAGTCCATCGCTGACCGCGACGCATATCTTGCCAGCCATGACTACTGCAATCGTAGCGGTCGCATCTCGGTTACCCCGGAGGAGTACGAGAACTACAAGAAGTACGGCTTTTTCCAGCCATTTTGATGAAGGAGGATCATATCATGACAGACAAGACATTTTACACGCTGTTTGGCGCGGCTCAGAAGGCCAAAGACCGGGACGCTTTTGCGTCCGATTGGGCCCTCTCAACCATCTGGGACGACGGTCCTGAGCGCTCCCCGGAAGAGCTGTTTGAGACCTGCGGCCGGGTCTGGGACCTGGCCCACCTAACCATCCGCGACATCCGGGAGCACCTTGGGCTGTCCCAGATTGCTTTTGCAACCCGTTTTTGCATCCCTCGCCGCACGGTGGAGGGCTGGGAAGCAAGGGGAACTTGCCCCCCGTATATTGTCCTGCTGCTTGCCAGGGCGGCAGGCATGACGGGAGGCGTGGAAAATGAATAAGATCAACTTTATGGGGTTTATCGTGGCAGAGCGCTGCAACCCTAACGGCGATCCGGTGACAGATAATATGCCGCGGACACGATTTGACGGACGCGGGGAGATTTCCAGCGTTGCGCTCAAGCGTAAAATCCGTGATCGCCTGCAAGATGCGGGATATGATATCTTTGTCCAGCCCCTCCCCTCAAAAGACGGCTGCAAATCATTGCAGGAGCGCGCGGAGACCTTTATCGGCAAAGCAAGCAAAATCCGGGAGGAAGATTTTATCCGCCGAGCGTGCGACAAATGGATTGACGTGCGAGCCTTTGGACAGGTATTTGCCTACACATCTAAGGACGGCGGAGTGTCAATTAGCATAAAAGGCCCGGTCAGCATCACACAGGCCGCAAGCCTCGAGCCGGTCATCGTAGAGGCCCTCAACATCACAAGGGTTGTAAACACCAACGCGGATGCGAAAAAACGCAGCGAGAGGTTCGGGGCCCGTAAGTGGATAATTGACCACGGGGTTTATCAATTTTTTGGCGGCATTTATCCGTCGCTTGCGCGTGCAACCGGATTTGACCAGCAAGACGCGCTTGCCATCCGCGACGCTATGATCAACATGTTTAATGGAGATGCCAGCAATTATCGCCCGGATGGAGCAATTGTAATGCATCGCCTGCTATGGTGGGAGCACGCTGGGGCAGACGGGACTGTCAATCCGGCCAAAATCCTGCACGGTGTAACCGCCACCCCGACAGAGACCTGGCCTTACTATACGGTTACAGTGCCGGAGTTTGCCGGCCTGACGCTTACGGATTACGAGATTTGATTTAGAGCAGGTCACCAGGAGCTATCGCAGCTTCCAGCGACCCTCCCAGTTCTGTTTTTCTTGACCCCACTTTTGACCCCAAAGAGTGAGGGGGCTATACGGGGTATATCATGATAGTGTGGGGGGCAAAGTTATGAAATGACACTGGTTTTCGGAGAAAAGGGGGAATATGGGGAAGAAAAAGACTGTTTTCCATAATTCGAGTCCCGTCATCCGCACGCTGGAAACCCCCGAAAGCGAGAGTGGCTTTCGGGGGTTTCGTTGTCTCTATTCCCTCCCGGCTTCCCGCAGCAGCGCGTCCTTCGTCAGGGAGAGAAGATCGGGAGAACCGAAGAGAGGTGATTTGAGAATGGGAGTGAATAATATTTTAGAAATTGTCTCCTGCATCAAGGAGGAGATTGACGAGCTGAGGCGGAAACAGTCGCTTAGTGACCAGGAGTATGGCCAGCTTCTGGCCTATGTGGAAACCTTGTCTATCATCCAGAGTGCATGTGTCGGATATGATCTCGCGGAGATTGATCTGGATTTTGACGTAGATGAGCGTTACCTGAAATAATCTGGGGAAAACAAATGAAATGGAAGCACGATACATCTACACTGTGTTTTTTCGATTACCCCTATTCCCTCCCGGCTTCCCGCAGCAGCGCGTCCAGAGCTGCCCGGCTGTCCGGGTCCTGCCGGAGAAAATCGCACTCCGGATTGTCCGGGTCGGAGAGCTCGGCCAGAATGAGTGAGAGCATCCGTTCCAACCAGTCCGGCTCAGCACGCTTCGCATCCTGCATGTGCCGGTAGAGCGGCGACCGGCTGGGCTGCCAAGGCTGCCGCATCGACGGGAGCAGCTGGCGCAGCGCCTCCAGACAGGCAGACGCCTGCCGCTGCGCCATGGCGAGCTGGAAGTCGACCAGCACCTTCTCGTAGCCCGGCAGGCCATACAGCTCCACCGTCTGCCGGGCGATCTGGGCGATGGCCTCCAGATCGTCGCCCCGCCCCTCGCGCAGCGCGTCCTCCATCAGGGACAGCAGGTCGGTGAGGAGCGAGCCGATCTTATCCAGCAGCACGCGCTCGGTCATCTGCGCCGCCTGGTCATACTGCTCTCGCGCCGTGTACAGCTGGGCGCGCATGCGCCGCGTATCAAAGAGTGGCTGACTGGGCAGCTCTTGCAGCAGACGTTCCGCCGCGTCGTAGTCCCGCCGTCCCATACAGCGGGAAAACAGCATGGCCTTTGCCTGATCCCGGACCGGCTGGTCGCCGCTCTCCGCGGCCCGGCGATAGAGCTCCTCTACCTCCCGATCTGCCTTTTCCCGGTCTGAAAGGCCCTCAGGCATCAGGTTGGTCAGCCCGTCCAGCGTCAACGCGGTGTTGAGCAGGAGCAGATCACAGGCGGGATACTCCCGCAGCATGTCCCGCGCCAGCGCAAAGGCGGCGGATATGCCCTCTCCGGCGGCCACAGTGGCGAGCCGGTTGACGAAATCGCCGACCTCCTCCCGTGTCAGGTCCTCCTGAAAGGACAACAGGGTGTTCAGGTCGGTATGCAGCAAGCGCGCCAGCGCGGGCAGCAGGGTGATGTCCGGGTAGGAGACCGCCCGCTCCCACTTGTTGACCGCGGGCGTCGACACGCCGAGCGCGGCGGCGACCTGCTCCTGCGTCAGGCCGAGTGCCAGGCGGCGCTGGCGGATGACCTCGTTGATCTTCATGGGGATCCCTCCTCTGCTCCCATTTTATCAGAGAACCTGCCGGGCGCACAATTGACGGTGCAGAAATCTTTCACCAGAAAAATTAACTGTTCGTTAAAATCTGGAATTTGCGCTGCCGTCAGGAAACATAAAATCTTCTTTGCAATCCGCCCCGCTCCTTGACAATGCGGCGGGGGAGGGGTTACTATGAAACCCGCAGGAAAATTGTTCTGCCCGCCGCAAGTGCGGGGACGACAGAAACGGAGGATAGGAATGAAGAGAAAACTGCTCTCTCTGACGCTGGCCCTCGCCGCGGTGCTGAGCTGTCTGAGCGCCTGCAGCGCGCCGGAGACGGACCGCTTTTATGATATGGTGGAGGAGATGACCGCACTGGAGGATGTCAATCTCACGCTGACCATCCCGTATCACGGGGCCAGCATGGTGGTGGAGGGCTTCCTCTGCCGGTCCAGCCAGACGGCGGATCTGACCTTTACGCTGGAGGGCACCGGGGAGACGGACGGGGTCTGGACCGAGCTGCGCATAGACGGCAACGACCTCTGGCTCAACGTGGACCAGATGGTGGAGCGAACGGAGGCCTTTGAGCTGGTAGACGTGCGCCAGCAGGATATGGAGGACTTCGCCTACGAGCAGACGGCCGACTGGGTCAACTACCAGTGGCAGGGGGATCTCTGGGCCGGTATGCCAGACCTCGCTGAGCTGCTCCACGACCTCTGGGACGGGACCCGCGGAGACCTCAGTTCGCACATTACGGGCAGTGACGGAAACTACACACTCGACCTCTCGGAAGACGCGCTCCAGACGGCGCTGGAGCATGTCGCCGAGCGCCTGGTGGAGGACAGCGACACCTGGCAGACGGCCATCCTCGCCGCGATCAGCGATCAGAACGACCTGGTGTTGGCCAGCACGTGGGACCCGGCCATGCTGATGGGCAGCGTGTGGAGCGGCTGGTCGGAGTGGCTGGAGTCGGGCGAGACGGTGGACAGCACGCTGACCCTCACCCTCTCCCAGACGGAGGAGGGCTACCAGGCCGGCCTGACGCTGGACGGCGAGACATGGTCCCTGACACTGACGCCGGCCGAGGCGCAGACCGTGGAGACGCCGGAGGTGTATATGGATTTCGGCGCCTATGACGACTGGCTGTATTACCTGACAACGTTCTCCTGGCAGTACATCGGAGAGGCCTATGACGGAACCCAGATGGAGGAGGCAGACGCCGTGGTGGACGAGGCGCCGGCGCAGCTGATGCCCATGACCACCCGTGAGGCGGCCGGCTACACTGGCATCTCCACCATTCAGTTCATCCCGGAGGAGGGTGTGGCGGAGACGCTGCCTGTCCTCAACGGCTATACCTCCAATGAGGTGAGCAGCGTCTCGGATGACGGTGTGGAAATCACCCAGCTCACGCTGAGCGGTCCCGGCTGGACCCAGTCGTTCTATACGGAGACGGCGGGAGAGAATGCCGCCTATATCGCCTCCGATGCCATTTCCGGCTACTATTCCGCCTTTATCGACACATCTGGCTATCTGCTCGTGCAGGATATCTCCGAGCTCTCTTATTCCACTGACGGCGCGAGCGCCGCGCAGGGCTTCAGCTATCGTCAGGATGACTACAGCGATCCGGAAGGACGGATTGTCATCGCCTACCGCCCCTCCGGCTGTGAGACCTATACCGTCATCGAGTTGGAGCTGCGTCTGGCGGAGCTGAGCGAGGAGAGCAAGGCGGCCGTCGGGGAGCTGTTTGACTTCCTGCACCTGGAGCTGCCCATCAGTCTGGACGCCTGACGGGGTGGTAGGGGGTATAGCCGACCGACTCCAGAAACAGCCCCTGCGGCGGCAGAGCGCCCGGCGCGGCGGAGCGGTCTCTGGCATCGAGGACCTCCTGGACCCACTCCGGCGGCCGGCCGCCCAGCCCCACCTCGACCAGCGTGCCGGAGAGGATGCGCACCATCCGGTTCAAAAAGCCGTCGCCAGTATAGCGGAGCGTGATCTCCTCTCCCGCGCGGCAGATCTCGATGGAGAAGACGGTGCGCACGGTGGACTTGCGAAACCGTGTCAGCCCGCAGAAGGAGCGAAAGTCATGTGTTCCCTCCAACAGCTGGGCGGCGCGCGACATCGCGTCGAGGTCCAGCGGCTTGGGCAGAGAAAGGCGGTATTTCCGCCCGAATACGTCGGGCAATGCGCTGTTCCAGATCTGGTAGGCATAGGTCTTATAATGGGCGCTGAGCCGGGCGTGGAACCGCTCCGGCGCCACCGCGACTGACAGGACGCCGATGTCCTGCGGCAGGTAACGGTTGAGATAGTCCCGGATCTCCGCGCAGGACAGGCCGGTCTCCAGCCGGACGCTGGCCACCTGGCCGCGGGCGTGGACCCCTGCGTCCGTCCGCCCGGAGGCCTGCAGATCGGCCGGCCGGCCAGTCATGCGTTCCAGCACGGCGGTGACCCGGGCCTGAATGGTATTTTCCGTATTTCCCTGGCCCTGCCAGCCCTGATAGCGGCTGCCGTCATAGGCCAGGGTCAGACAATAGTTTTTCATCTCATCACCCCGGACCATTGTACCCGGAAACGGATGGAGTGGCAAGCGGGGGAAAGGATTCTGTTTGCTATGTATGTCAATGAAACCGTATTTCAGGGGCGGCCGAAGCAGCGCCGCTCTGCCGTGGAGGAGGCTATCTTTGACCGCCTGGACGAGCTGGGCATCAGCTATCTGCGCGTCGACCACGACCATGCAGACAATATGGACGACTGCCGCGCGGTGGAGCAGGTGCTCGGATCCCGCATCTGCAAAAACCTCCTGCTCTGCAACCGGCAGAAGACGGACTATTACCTGCTCATGATGCCGGGCGACAAGCCCTTTAAGACGAAGGATCTCTCCGCCCAGCTCGGCGTGTCCCGCCTGTCCTTTGCCGAACCGGATGCGATGGCCAGGTTGCTGGACACGACGCCCGGCTCGGTCAGCGCGCTGGAGCTGCTCTTTGACCGGGAGGGGAAGGTCCGTCTCGTTATCGACCGGGAGCTGCTGGAGGACACCTGCATCAGCGGACATCCCGGCATCAGCACCTCCACCCTCCGCCTGGACCGGGAGGACATGCTCGCCTATCTCGCCTCCACCGGCCATACGCCGGTCTATGTCACCCTGCCGCGCCCGGCGGTGGAGTGACCGGGAGGGCGCGATATGCCGAAGGGAATGCGCATCGTCAATTTGGAGCAGGGGATGCCACAGGTGAGCACCGCTCTGCGCTGGCTGGACGGAGAGCTCTATACCAGCCGCCGGATGGGCGTGACGGCGGTGAAATTGATCCATGGCTACGGCTCCTCTGGTACGGGCGGGAAGATTCGTACCGCCGTGCGGCGGGAGCTGGCTGTGCGCCGTGCGCGCGGTGAGCTCGCCGACGTGATCTGCGGGGAGGAGTTCTCTATCTTTCACGAGGGGACACGGCGCGCCTTTCTGCGCTGCGACGCGCTGCGGCAGGACAGCGACCTCGAACGCCATAACAACGGCGTCACGTTTGTCATCCTATGATCGAGATATTATAAGACGAAAGGAGCGGTCCACCTATGAAGCGCCTGACGGACTATGCCGGCGACTATCTGCAGACGGCCGACTGGAAGATTCTCGCCCTGCTCAAAACCTGCCTCTTTGCGGTCGGGCTTGGCATTGGCTGCCTGGTACCGGAAAAACACCGCAAGCCGGTCTTTTTGGCCAGTCTGGGCGTCTACCTGCTCACTTATCTGCCGTTGATGGCACGCTTTTTCTGGGTGGTGCTGCGCGGGGGGAAGCGGATGCCTCCCGATCGGGCGGCGCGCGACTATGTCCGGTGAGGCGGAGAGGAGATGACCTCTGTGAGAGAGCTCAACGATATTCTGGAACGTTTTGCCGCCTCCGGTTGGGAGCTGCTCGCCCTGCCCGCGCAGGCGTGGCTGGACGGCGGGGGAGACCGTGCTGGACTGATCGACGCGATTTGCCGGGCGGAGCGGCTCTGCGGCTCCTGCGGCTGTGAGCTGGACCCGCTCTATCCGCGGGCGCTGGAATTGCTGAGCCGGCAGAAATGAGACAATGGCCCGAGGGGACGGATGCATGCCGTCCCCTCGGGCCATTTTGCAGATTTTAATCGGTCGCCTGGCTGTGCCGCGCGTTCTCTTCCGCCTCCAGCTCGGCCAGCAGCTTCCGGTCCTGTTTGGAGGAGAGGTCCAGTTTCTCATACAGGTCAGGCCGGCGCTCGCGCGTGCGGAGGATGGACTGTTTGCGCCGCCACTTGGCGATGTTTGCGTGGTGGCCGGAGAGCAAAATAGCGGGCACCTTCCGCCCGTGCCACTCCTCCGGACGGGAGTACTGCGGGTATTCCAGCATCCCGTTCCAGTGGCTCTCGTCCTCATAGCACTCCGGGTCGGGCAGGACCCCGGGCACCAGGCGGCAGACCGCGTCCGCCACCGCCATGGCGGGGATCTCTCCCCCTGTGAGGACAAAGTCGCCCAGTGAGATCTCCTCGTCCACACACTCGTCGATAAAGCGCTGGTCAATCCCCTCGTAGTGCCCGCAGACCAGAATCAGCCGCTGATACTCCGTGACAAGCCGCCTGGCGTCCTGCTGACAGAAGGTCTTGCCGCAGGGGGAGAGATAGATCGTGTGCACCCGCTCTCCCGCTGTCCGGCAGATGTGCTCCCAGCAGCGGTAGAGCGGGTCGGCCTGCATCACCGCGCCGCGCCCGCCGCCGTAGGGGTAGTCGTCCACCTGATGCTGCTTGTTCACAGTGTAGTCGCGAATCTGATGGCAGTCAATGCGAATATAGCCCCGCTCCTGTCCGCGGCCGAGGATGGACTCACAGAGCATGTCGCCCACCGTGTCGGGAAAGAGGGTCATAATGTCGATGTGATACATCACTCGCCCATCCCTTCCAGCGGGAGAAAGTCGATATAGCCCTCCTCCGGACGGACGGCGCGGACAAAGGCTGGCACGTCCGGGATGAGGTACCGCTTTTCCCCCTCGACGACGTAGATATCGTGTGCGGGATACTCCAGCACGTCGGTGACGCGCCCGAGCACCTCGCCTGTCTCCGCGTGGCGCGCCTGCAGGCCGATCAGGTCGACGACAAAATGTGCGCCCTCCTCCACCGGCATATCCTCCCGCCGGGCGAGGAGGACGCTGTTTTTCAATGCCAGCGCCGTGTCCATGCTGTCAACGCCCTCCAGCGTCAGCAGCGCGTGGCCGGCATGCACCCGCCCGCCCAGGACGGAAAAGGCGCGCCGGCCGATATAGACGGTCTTCAGCGCGCAGAGCACCTCCGGACTGTCGCACCAGGACTGTACTTTGATCTCGCCCCGCACCCCATGGGTGTTGAGTACCTTTCCCACTTCCAAAAGGGAATCGTTCATCAGGCCACCTCCCAGTTGCCGTTCCAAAAGGCCGGAAAAAGCGGAGTGCAGTCTGCACTCCGCGCTTCTCCTCAGTCCATAATCTCCACGGAGACTCTGGTATCCTTCCGCTGAGCCAGGGAACGCACGATGGTACGGATCTCCTTGGCGATCCTGCCTTGGCGGCCGATCACCTTGCCCATATCCTCCGGCGCCACCCGCAGCTCCAGAATCACCTCTCCGTCGCAGTCGATCTCCTTGACATCCACCTGGTCGGGATGATCCACCAGATTCTTTGCGACGTAGGCCAAGAGCTCTTTCATGAATGATACTCCTCTCGGGGATCAGAGCACACCGGCGGTCTTGAACAGACGCTTGACGGTGTCGGTGGGCTGAGCGCCGGTCTTGATCCAAGCCTGGGCGCGGTCGGCGTCCACCTTGATCTCGGCCGGCTCCTTCAGCGGGTCATAGGTACCCAGCTGCTCGATGAAACGGCCGTCACGGGGATAACGGGAGTCAGCCACCACGATGCGGTAGAAGGGAGCCTTCTTGGCGCCCATGCGGCGCAGTCTGATTTTAACCATTTATCATTCACCTCCAAATGAAATCGAATATTTATGATTGACGTGCCGGGGCGCGCCCCGGGGACGTGAATCAGCGTTTTTTCCGCTTGCGCTTTTTGCTGTGATTATGACTGTGCTGACGGCGCGGGGCGGGAGAACTCATCTGTCCCAGCGCCTCCATCATCTCGGGCGAGTCCATCCCCGGCATCCCCTTCATACGGCCGAGCAGCTTGCGGATGCCCTTGGGCACCTTGCCGCCGGACATCTGCCGGGTGAGCTTCTGCATCATATCGTACTGCTGAATCAGCCGGTTGACGTCGGAGACCTGTACGCCCGCGCCCGCGGCGATTCTGCGCCGGCGGCTCGCGTTGAGAATAGAGGGGTCGTCCCGCTCCTGCGGCGTCATGGACAGGATGATCGCCTGCAGGCGGTCGAGGCTGCGCTCGTCAATGTTGGCGTTCTCCAGCTGTGCGGCGTTCACACCGGGCATCATGCCGAGAATATCGCGCACGGACCCCATCTTGCGCACCTGCAGGAGCTGGTCATAGTAGTCCTGGAGAGTAAAGCGATTCTTACGAATCTTTTCTTCCAGCTCGGCGGCCTTTTTCTCGTCCAGCGTGGTCTGCGCCTTCTCAATCAGGGAGAGCACGTCGCCCATGCCGAGGATCCGGCTGGCCATCCGGTCGGGGTAGAAGACCTCTACCGCGTCCAGCTTCTCGCCCACGCCGACAAATTTGATCGGCTTGCCGGTGGTTGCTTTGACCGACAACGCCGCGCCGCCACGCGCGTCGCCGTCCAATTTGGTGAGCATCACGCCGGTCAGGTCGAGTGCCTGGTCAAAGGCGGAGGCGGCGTTTACCGCGTCCTGGCCGATCATCGCGTCGATCACCAGCAAGATCTCATTCGGCTGGACCGCGGCCTTGATGCGCCGCAGCTCGTCCATCAGCGCCTCGTCAATGTGCAGCCGCCCGGCGGTGTCCAGGAAGACCACGTCATTGGCGTGCTGTCTGGCGTGCTCCACGGCGGCGGTGGCGATCTCCACAGGGTCGATCTGCCCCATCTGGAAGACGGGCACACCCACCTGACGGCCCACGACCTCGAGCTGGTCAATAGCGGCCGGACGGTACACGTCGCAGGCGACCAGCAGCGGCCGCCTGCCGCGCTTTTTCAGCATGCCGGCCAGCTTGGCGCCGTTCGTCGTCTTGCCCGAGCCCTGCAGGCCGACCATCATGACGACGGTCGGGCCGTCTTTGGAGAAGTTCAGCCCGGACGCCTCGCCGCCCATGAGGGAGATCAGCTCCTCGTGGACAATCTTGACCACCATCTGCCCCGGCGTGAGCGACTCCATCACGTCCGCGCCGATGGCCCGCTCCGTCACAGTGCGGACAAAATCCTTCACGACCGGATAGCTGACATCTGCCTCCAGCAGGGCGAGCCGGATCTCCCGCATCGCCTCGCGGACGTCTGACTCGGTGAGATGGCCTTTTCCGCGCAGCCGGCTGAATACGGCATTGAGTTTTTCCGTCAAACCTTCAAAGGCCATGGCAGAAACCGTTCCTTTCTCCGTCGTTTGGGGCGTCCGGTGCGGCGGACGCTCACTCCTCCAGCCCGTCCAGCTGCCGGCGAATCTCGCCGGTCAGCTGCGAGAGCTTCAAATCGTGCAGCTGGCCCTGATTGCGCCAGTCGATCTCCTCCACCAGGCCGGAGATCTGCTCCAGGGCCGAGCGTGTACGGAGAAAGCGGGCGACGATGCCGGTCTTCTCCTCAAAATCGTTCAGGATGGCCTCTGCCCGGATGATGACGTCCCGGACGCCCTGGCGGGTGATGCCGTAGTTTTCCGCAATCTCGGCCAGGGACAGATCCTCGTTATGATACAGATCATAAAACTCCCGCTGACGCTCGGTGAGCAGGTCACCGTAAAAATCAAAGAGCATGGTCATGCGAAAGGCCGGGTCCTTCATGGGGCTGCCTCCTGATGTATTTTGTAAAGTAACGACGCTTTACAAGCCGATACTATACTATATTTTTTCGCCGTTGTCAAGGGGAGCGGGCGGATTTTTTGCGAATGATGCGGCCGATTCCGGGGAAAAATGCACTCATTGGCCGGCGGGAAATTCCGCCAGCCGGGGGAGGACTTACCTATGGATCAAGGGCAACACTTGACAGCGCGGCAGATGGGCGAGCAGACAGCCAACCGCTGGCTGCTGGCCGGGACACTGCCGCTGCGCGCCCTGCGCCAGACGGTTCGGGATGATCTGGCCGCGCTGGGCGCTGTCTGCCGCCGCCTGGAGCAGGCTCCGCCGGAGCAGCAGGCGCGCCCCGCCGTGCGCTGGCTGCTGGAAAACTGGTATCTGGCCCGCCGCGCCGGCGCACAGGCCGAACGCGCTCTGCGCGCCCGGCACCGTCTGCGCGCGCTGCGCGAGCAGGGGCGCGTGCTGCGTCTGGAACAGGCCGGCCGGGCCTTGGCCGGCCTGGCGTGCTTTGAAGAGCGGGAGATCGCCGCGTTTCTTTCCGGGATTCAGGACGTCGAGCCGTTGGAAGAGGAGGAGCTCGCCGCGCTGCCGCAGGCGATCGTGGCCGGGCTGCTCACCGATCTGCGGCGCACGGCGGAGGAGCTGGAGGCGCTCACCGTCTGCCGGGAGCACACATCGCGGGACTGGGAGGGAGAATTCCGGGAGCTCTTTGCCCGCCTGCGCCGCCTGCAGGCGGCGCACCTTGGCCCGTGGCTGGAGGAGCTGAGCGTGGTGGACCGGCTGTTCCGCCTCGACCCGGCCGGGGTCTATCCGGAGATGGATGCCGACTCCCGGCGGGGCTACCGGACCGCGCTCTGCCGCCTGGCCCGAAGGGCGCACCGCAGTCAGGCGGCCTGCGCGCAGCAGGTGCTCGACCTGGCCCGGCAGGGGAGCGGGGAGCGGGCCCACATCGGCTGGTACCTCTTCCG
>DVJB01000032.1 GCA_018710845.1 Candidatus Onthomonas avicola | reverse complement strand
AAAAAACGCCACAGGTTTGTGTAACCTATGGCGTTCCCCGGCAGATGACCGGTCTGTATTCAGTTGTTCCCTTAAATTTTGGGGACTTACTCCTCGTTCTCCTCCATCCCCAGCCAATCCTCAAAAGATTTTCTGGAAATGCGGATCATGTTTCCAATCCGGATCGTCTGAAACTCGCCGGAGTTTGCGAGCTTATAGGCAGAGGATTTTCCAATACCGAGAATAGCGGCGATGTCCTCCACGGTGTAGGTCCTGTTTTTCGGCGTCTGCTTTCCGCCCGATATACTCATAATCTGCCTCCTGTTTCTTGTCGGCATTTTGCCCATACCTGCCCGGTTTCCCTGATGGGAAAGGCCCTGCCAGACACAATTCCTGCTAAGAATTTGCTAATTTGACTTTCTGAACGCTCCGTCACGAGGCGGCATCACAGGGATTTTTGTGCAGGTTGACCAGTAACCAGGCAATACAATTTCGGATTAAACAACAAGGCAAATTATGAAGCGGACGATGTACCAAGCGGCACGCCATACTCCTAAGCGGAAGGCCGGGCGTTCGAATCGCCCCAGGGACGCCAGCTCACAAAGCCCGAAAGCCTTGAAATATCAAGGTTTTCGGGCTTTTTAGCGGCTTAGAGCGCAATGCCCCCGGTTCTGCCGGGGGTATTGCTTGTCACAAAGAGCGACTACGAAAAGGTTTTCACAAAGCTGCTAAGGTCATTTCGACCAGACGGTTTATATAGACAATAGTAGGTCACATTGGCCTCTTCATCCTGAATCGGGATGTTGACACGGTTCACGGGATTTCCCTCCCGGCGAAGGCCCACATCTGTTGTAAAACTTGGCAATGCGGAGGACCTCACAAGCGTGTCAAATGCAATATCCTCCTGCTCCAGAAAACGGGTATCCGGCATTTTCTGATCGGTGATGTCCCGCCAAAAGCCGAGGCGGTTGCGCAGGAGCATCGTCTCGCCGTTGAGATCCTTCATATAGAGCGCCTTGCTGCCGGACAAAGGGTGCGCCGGGGGCAGAGAGAAAAATAGGTGCTCTTCCCCATATTTTACGCAGGTAATTCCAGACTCCTCCACGGGATACGGCAGAATAATCAGTTGGTAGACATCGTCCCGCAGACCTTGGAGCAGCACGCCGTTTTCCCGTATCTCGGAGGAAATCGTCCTGTCAGGATATAGATCAGACAAAAGCGGAGGAATTTCCCAAAGGGGGGCCGGGGCACAGGCCCCGACCAGGATTGTACGCTGGCTGCGGTCAAAAGCCTGGATGCGGCTGATCATGTCCTGGCACTTCTCCATGACCTGCCGCGCGTATTCTGCCGCCATGCGGCCGTTTTCGTTAAACTCAATTTTGTTCTTCTGCCGGTCGAACAGCGGGACCTGGAGCTCCGCTTCCAGCCGCTGCATGGAGCGGCTGAGGGCGGGCTGAGACAGGTGCAGGCGCTCCGCAGCGCCGGACAGGGTCCCACACTCCGCGAAGGCCAAAAGCTGCTCGAGCTGATAGAACTCAAACACAATCATCACCGCCTTGCGGCTATTGTAACAGGCATCCCGGTGGATTGCAAGGAATAGTATGCATTTTAGTTAGAGCACTCTGCATAACCGGCACTGTACTTTGTGGGAAAATAGGCCTACAATGTACTTATCCGGAAGAAATCGGGCAAAAGGAGACTGGGCGCCATGCAGTACAGAACGCTCTCCAATGGCGTGGAGCTGCCGATGATCGGCTATGGCACATTCCAAATCAAAGACGCTGTACAGTGTGAGCAATGTGTTTCACAGGCGCTGGAGGCTGGCTACCGTCTGTTCGATACCGCTGCATCCTATGAAAATGAGGCAGCTATCGGCTCAGCCCTTCGCGGTTCCGGGCTGCCCCGGACGGAATGGTTTGTCACCACCAAGCTGTGGGTCCAGGACGCCGGATATGACAATACTTTAAAAGCCTTTGAAGTCTCCCTCAAGAAGCTGGGGCTGGACTACCTTGACTTGTATCTGATTCATCAGCCATTCGGCGATTACTATGATGCCTGGCGGGCCATGGAGCGGCTGTACCGGGAAGGCGCAGTCCGGGCCATCGGGGTGAGCAACTTCACCCCTGAACGGCTGGTGGACCTGTGCATAAACCAGGAGGTCAAGCCCATGGTGAATCAGATCGAGATCCACCCGTTTTTCCAGCAGAACACCGCCCTGCGGGTCATGGAGAATTACGGCGTGGTCCCGCAGGCCTGGGGTCCCTTCTCCGAGGCCCAGAAGGATATTTTCAACCACAAGACACTGGCGAAGATCGCCGGCAGGCACGGTAAAACCACAGCCCAGGTTATTCTTCGCTGGCACCTCCAGCGGAATATCCCGGCCATTCCCAAGACAATCCACAGGGAGCGGATGATAGAAAATCTGGATGTCTTTGATTTTGAACTGTCAAAGAAAGAGTTGGAGAGCATTGCCGGCATGGACATCGGACACAGCGAGATCATTGATTACCACTGCTTTTCCACCGCAAGGCAGCTGAACAGTGTCAAAATCCACGGATAACAGCCGTCTTTCATAGCAATAGAGCATGTTTGCGAGATGAAAGGAGGAATTTCCATGTTTGTTTTTTCTGTTCCCACGACTGCTTTATTCGGCACAGGCCAGGCGTATGGGCGTGGAGGACGGGACAAGCCAGAGGCCTGCATGACCGCCCTGGCCAAGCTCCGGAAGTCCTGCCGCGGATTGGGCAGCGGTGATTTTTAAGAGAGGAGGACCCGCATGATTTACAAACCGTTTCAGGATCTCCGGCTTTCCCGTCTGGGTATGGGTAACATGCGCCTGCCGGTGAACCGGGGCAGAATCGACAAGAAAAAGGCCCAGGAAATCATTGACTACGCCATGGAGCAGGGCATCAACTACTACGACACTGCCTATGTCTACCACTCGGGGGAGTCGGAGCCTTTTCTGGGCGAGGCCCTGAGCAAATACCCCCGGGACAGCTATTACCTGGCGACCAAGTTCTATGTGATGGCCAATCCCAATATCGAGCAGGTCTTTGAAGAGCAGCTCCGCAAGCTCCACACAGACTACATCGACTTCTACCTGCTCCACTGCGTCAACGAGGAGACCATCGGCGCCTACATGGCGAAGAACCGACACTACATGGACTTCCTGCTGGAGCAGAAGGCCAAGGGCCGTATCCGTCACATCGGCTTTTCTTCCCACGGCAAGCCGGAGACCCTGGAGAAGTTCCTAAATTGGTCGGATGCCTTTGAATTTGTCCAGATCCAGCTGAACTACCTGGACTGGACCATGCAGAACGCCAAGCGGCAGTACGAGATTATCACCCAGCACGGCCTGCCTGTCTGGGTCATGGAGCCGGTACGGGGTGGTCGGCTGGCCTCCCTGGGAGAGAAGTACGACGCCATGCTGAGGAAAGCGAGGCCCGACTGGTCCATCCCCGCCTGGGCTTTCCGCTGGCTGATGGGTCTGCCCAATGTGACCATGATCCTCAGCGGCATGACCACCATGGAGCAGATCCGGGATAACGTGGCCACATTCCAGACGGATGAGGCGCTGACACCGGAGGAGAAGATGCTGCTCACCAACGTGCCGGCTACCAGTCCCGCCTGGCGGTGCCCTGCACGGCCTGCCAGTACTGCTGCGACGGCTGCCCGGAGCACATTGACATTCCCCGGTGGATGAACCTTTACAACGAATTGCACTTGACTCACGACAAAAAGACCTGGGAGATGGCTATGGAGGAGGCAATCAATCCCACTGCCTGCATCGGCTGCGGCCAATGTACCTCCCATTGCCCCCAGAGCATCGACGTGCCTGGCTATCTGGAGAAACTGGCTCAGTGGCCGGTGGGCTGATGCAGGAATGTTTGGCCGGCCGGAAGAGGCAGCCAATGCGGCGCCTTCCTGGTGTCCTACGAGGCCGGCTGCGTCAGCGGCCTGTCTACAGCATGACCGGCGGTTGAACCGCAAAAAATAAAACCAAATCAATTCTTAGGAGGAATGACTTATGAGCAAGATTGAGACTGTCAAACTGAACAACGGCGTAGAGATGCCCCTGGAGGGCTTCGGCGTATTTCAGGTGCCTGATCCCGCTGTGTGCGAGAGGGCTGTGCTGGACGCCATTTCGACCGGCTACCGCCTCATCGACACGGCGGCGGCCTATATGAACGAAGAGGCCGTGGGCAAGGCCATCGCCAAGTGCGGCGTGCCCCGGGAGGAACTGTTCATTACCACCAAGCTGTGGGTTCAGGATGCCAGCTACGAGGGCGCCAAGCAGGCCATCGAGACTTCACTGAAAAAGCTGGGGCTTGACTATATTGATCTGCACCTGATTCACCAGCCCATGGGCGACTATATCGGCGCCTACCGCGCGATGGAAGAGGCCTATAAGGCTGGCAAGCTGCGCGCTATCGGCGTGTGCAACTGCTATCCGCAGATCCTGGCCGATATCTGTGAGACCGTAGCGGTCAAGCCCGCTGTCAACCAGGTGGAGCTGCATCCATTCTTCCAGCAGGAGAACGCCCTGGCGCTCATGAAGGAATACGGCGTCCAGCCTGAAGCCTGGGGCCCCTTCGCTGAGGGCAAACACGGCATTTTCACCCACCCCGTCCTGACCGCTATCGGCCAGAAGTACGGCAAGAGCGCCGCCCAGGTGGCCCTGCGCTGGAATGTACAGCGCGGCGTTACCGTCATCCCCAAGTCTGTCCACAAGGAGCGCATGGAGCAGAACATCGACATCTGGGACTTCCGGCTCAGCGACGAGGATATGGCCGAAATTGCCAAGCTGGACATCGGCCACAGTGAGATCGTAAACCACAGCGACCCCAAGTTCGTCCAGATGCTCCATCAGATGAAGATTCACGAATAAGAAATGCCCTATGAAACGGCGGGCAGGGTCTGACACCGTGCCAGGTCCTGCCCGCCGTCTTTTGCAGCCGGACCATATTTCGCACCGAGATACGGGGGAAAACCGCTGGCCGCGGACAGTACACCGATCCCCCCATCCGGAGCGTTGTATGATTCCTGGCGTTCAGAGGTAACCGAAATATGAAACAATTACTGATTATGGGAATAATTGTCCTGGCACTGCTGGGTCTGACGGCCTGTAACAGCGAAATCGGCACGGATCAGGCCCAGTCAGAGCAGACGGCGGTGGAAACCGCTGGGGATATGAGCCCCGAGGCGTCCGCACCGCAGGCGCAGACGGAGTACATCAGCGCGGTGCCGGAGGAATACTTTGCTCCCTCTGATCACCCCGGACAGGTGGTGGAGGTCACCTACGACAGCCGGGATTACACGGACGCCGCGGAGCCCGCCATCCAAAAGACCGCATATGTGTACCTGCCCTATGGCTATGACGAGGCCGACCCAGAGACCCGGTATGACATCCTCTATTTGATGCACGGGTGGACCATGACGGCGGGGGATTTCTTTGACACAGCCCAGAGCGGAATTGTCCCTATGCTGGACCACATGATTGAAAACGGAGACATCCCGCCGGTGATCGTGGTCTGCGCCACCTTTGACGCACAGAACCAGTCCCAGGACTTCTCCCGATCCGTGGAGGAGCTATCCATATTTCACCGGGATTTGAGAGAAAATTTGATTCCCTTCGTGGAGAGCCGGTATCGCACCTATGCGGAGGATGTGACCGAGGAGGGGCTTCAGGCCTCCCGGGAGCACCGGGCCTTCGGCGGCTTCTCCCTGGGGGCGGTGACCACCTGGTATCAGTTCATCTATAACCTGGACTACATCAAATACTTTGTGCCCATGAGCGGGGACTGCTGGATCATGGGGACCTACGGCGGCCTGTACCAGCCGGTGGAGACGGTGAACTACCTGGAACAGGTGGTCTCCGACGGCGGCTGGAGCGGGGACGACTTCTATATTTACCAGGGGATCGGCACCAGCGACCCCATCTGGGACCAGACGGACAGCCAGATCCAGGAGATGATGCGCCGGGACCTGTTTACTGCGGATAACCTTCATTACGCTGTCATAGAGGGCGGCCGGCACGACATCGACGCCTGTGAGCGGTACCTGTACCACGCGTTGCAGAACTTCTTCGGAAATCAAGGGGACACCCGTCTGGGGTTTTCGCCTGTGACCCGCGACACTCTGATACAGAATGTGATGAACAATCCAGTCTTTGGAGATGACGGGCATCTGCTCTTCCCGGTCGATCGGACCATTCCAGATGACATGACGCTGGAGGATGCAGGGGATATCCTGGTCTGGTACAACGACATCAACCCGGACAAGACGGTGGAGATTGTCAATGCTCTGGGGGAACGGGCCGCCGTTGGGGATGCGATCTTCTACGACATCTATACAGAGGAAGAGAAAGCGGCGGACCCGGACAAGGAGGATACCGGCCTGTTCTTCTTCCGTGGGGAGCCGGGGGGCAGGGTCGCCATCTGCAACGCCGGCGGGGGATTTGTCTATGTGGGCGCCATGCAGGATAGCTTCCCCCACGCCCTGGAGCTGTCCAAGCAAGGGTATAACGCCTTTGCTCTGATCTACCGCCCGGGCGCCCAGACCGCCTGCGAGGATCTGGCCCGGGCCATCGCCTTCCTCCATGAGAACGCGGAGGAACTGGACATTGACATGGCAGACTACTCCCTGTGGGGCGGCTCCGCCGGGGCCCAGATGGCGGCATGGTTGGGCACCTACGGGACAGAGGCCTTCGGGGAGCAGGTCTATCCCCGTCCGGCAGCGGTGATCATGCAGTACACCGGTCTCTCCGAGGTGACGGGAGATGAGCCGCCCACCTACTGCTGCGTGGGCACCAGCGACGGCATCGCCTCCTACCGCACCATGGAGGAGCGGGTGCGCCGCATCCAGGAAAATGGGACCGACGCGGAAATTAAAGTGTTTGACGGCCTGCCCCACGGCTTCGGCCTGGGAGAGGGGACCGTGGCCGAGGGGTGGATTGACCATGCCGTCGCCTTTTGGGAGCGGCAGATGACCCGGTGAGCCGCCGGTCAGCAACCATCTGGAGTCCCACTTCACTCGGGGGGCAGATCACGCAATCATTGACTGTAAGCGGTTGATCCGGGAGCACTGCGCCGCCCGGGAGCCCGCCGTGTTCTTCGGCATGGAGTCTGAGGGCTTCTTTCAGCCGTGATCCCCGGGACGGTCCCCCATGCGCCTGATGGAGCTGTCTCTGGCAGAGTGTGCGCTGCAAGAAAACAATGGTGTTTCTGGCAGGGCTGTGTTATACTGTTAGAAAGCCGCTGATGAAATCGGCAAGCGCTGACGGCGAGAGATTTTGTCCCGGCCGAACCTTCTGAAAACGAGGGAATCCTGTATGGATTCCCCGGCTTCAGAACGGCACGGATGGAGCAGAAGCTCCGCCGTTCAGCCGAAGGCGATGGACGCAGCGGTTTCTTTGTTCCAAGAGACGGCTGCGCGGGCAGATACCAAAGGGAGGTCTTGAGATGAGCGAGCACGGTACCGCATCTCCTGATATCGGGGCGAAAGGCGGACAGCCGGACCCGAGGGAGGTCATGCGCGACCGCTACCGCGCCTGCCTGCTCGGCGGGGCGGTGGGGGACGCGCTGGGCTATCCGGTGGAGTTTCTCCGCGAGCCGGCCATCTGGAAGGAGTACGGCCTGCAGGGGATTCAGACGCTGGAGCAGGCGGGCAACCCCGCCCCCATCTCGGACGACACGCAGATGACCCTTTTTGCGGCCAACGCCGTCGTGTACGTCAGGGAGCAGGGGAAGCCGCTGTCGGACAGCCTCTGGACGGCCTACCAGGAGTGGCTGGGGACCCAGGGGGACGTCAGCCGGATGGACGACCCGGAGCAGCCCAAGATGTGGGTCTACCGGGACCGGCGGATGCACGCCCGGCGCGCGCCCGGCAACACCTGCATGGCGGCCATCCGCAACGGCCCGGCCAAATATTATCCGGGGTACCGGGCGGACAACGACAGCAAGGGCTGCGGCACCGTGATGCGCGCCGCTCCCTGGGGGCTGGCGGTGCCGCAGAAGGACTGCTATGGGGACGGCCCCATCGCCGTGTACAAGATGGCCCTCGGGGATGCCTGGCTGACCCACGGCCACCCGATGGCCGGGGCCAGCTCCGCCGCCCTGGCGCAGATCGTGTTTCAAATCGTACAGTACTGTCCGGGACGCGAGTACCGCCTAGAGGAGGCCGTCTCCCAGATCGGCTTCCCGGGAGATGCGGAGCTGCGCGCCCTGCTCGAGCGGGCGGTCCGGTTGGCCCTGGACCCCTCTGTCAGCGATCTGGACGGCATCCACGCCCTGGGTGAGGGCTGGGTGGCGGACGAGGCGCTCGCGATCGCCGTCTTCTGCGCCGTGCGCTATCAGGACGACTTTGCCGCCGCGATCCGGGCCGCCGTCAACCACAAGGGGGACAGCGACTCCACCGGCGCCATCTGCGGCAATCTCCTGGGCGCCTGGCTGGGGACGGAGGCGGTGGCCGCCGCCTTTGACCTCGGCCATCTGGAGCTGCGGGACGTGATCGAGAAGATGGCGGACCAGCTCTTTGAGGCGGTGGAGGGACCGGACCGGCCCCAGCAGCCGTCCCCCGCGCCGGAGGAGAAGGCACCCTACACGCCGCCCGAGCCGATGCCCCCGCTGCGGACAGTGGGGCTGAAGTATACCCCGCTGACCAAGAGGGCACTCTCCCTCTGCTTTGCCGCACACCGAGACCAGCGGGATAAGAGCGGCCTGCCCTACGTGTTCCACCCCTTCCACCTGGCCGAGCGGATGGAGACGGAGGAGGAGATCTGCACCGCCCTCCTGCACGACGTGGTGGAGGACACCTGCTACACGCTGGAGGACCTGTGCCGGGCGGGCTTTCCGGAGCGCGTGCTGGAGGCGCTGCGCCTGCTGACCCGGGTGGAGGGGGAGGGCTACCTCGCCTACGTCACCCGCGTGCGCCAAAACCCGATTGCCCGGCGAGTGAAGCTGGCCGACCTGGAGCACAACGGCGACCTTGCCCGTCTGGAGCAGGTCACGGAGCGGGATCGCCGCCGGGCGCTGAAGTACCGCATGGCCCGGGCCATCCTGGAAGATGACCGGTATGACCGCAGCCTCGGCCGCTTCCAAAAGCGCATCCCTCTCACGCTGAGCGGGCCGTACTACCTCTCCGTGTTCTACACCCCAGGCGGCACCGTGCTCTCGTACTCCTTTGACGCGGAGGAGCCTGGCGGCGCCCACTGCACGTTTGACGCAGGTGGCGGAGAGAAGCTGCTCCAGGCGCTGGGCGGGGCGGATACCCTGCCGGAGGCGCTGGCCCGGCGGATGCCGATGAACTGCGGCCAGCTTGCCGCCCTGCTGCGAAGCTTAAAGATTCCGTATGACCTGTTTGACTGAAAAAAAATTCCGTCCCCGCCCTTGACAGGCGGGGACGGGACGTCTATAATAGTTCTGCAAAAGAAAGAAGGAACGGTATCCCGTCCTCACCTGCCGCCGCGGGCGTTCAGGTCAACAGTGGATGTGCTCTCTGGCCGAGGGGTCAGGGCTGTTTCCTGCGGATACCGTTTCGGTACCCGCGTTTCTTATTTTTTCAGGGAGGTGTTTCCGCATTAGCAGCATGACGCATCAGATCAACGAAGAGATTCGTGACAAGGAAGTCCGCCTGATCTCCGCTACCGGCGAGCAGCTCGGCATCATGTCCGCCCGCGCCGCGCTGGAGATCGCAGCCCGGCAGGATATGGACCTGGTGAAGATCTCGCCCAAGGCGACCCCGCCGGTGTGCAAGGTGATGGACTATGGCCGTTACCGCTTTGAACAGGCCAAGCGGGAAAAGGAGATGCGCAAGAACCAGCATGTGGTGGAGATCAAGGAGATCCGCATGTCTCCGAGTATTGATATTGGCGATTTCAATGTCAAGCTCCGCAATGCCAAGAAGTTCCTGAGCGAGGGCAACCGCGTCAAGGTGGCCGTCCGCTTCCGCGGCCGTGAGATGGCCCACACGGAAATCGGCGCCGATCTGCTTAAGCGTTTCGCGGCCGAGTGCGGCGACGTGTCCAGCCTCGACAAAAAGCCCAATCTGGAGGGCCGGCACATGATCATGTTCCTCTCCCCCAAGACGGGCAAAGAGGCCTCCGGCGGAAAAAAGGACGCCAAGCAGGAGAAAAACTAACCTACCGGCGGCACGCCGCCGGATGAAAGGAGAAAAACCCCATGCCTAAGATGAAAACCCACAGCGGGGCCAAGAAGAGATTCTCGCTCACCAAGAGCGGCAAGGTCAAGCGCGCCCACGCGTTCAAGTCCCACCTGCTCAACGGCCACGGCAAGACCACCAAGCGCAAGAGAGGCCTCCGGAAGGGCGCCTATGCGGATGTCACCAACGTGGCGACCATCCGCGAGATGATTCCCTATAAGTAAGCAGCGAAGGAGGCAATGAACGATGGCTAGAGTCAAGCGCGCGATGATGACGCGGAAGAGAAGAAATAAGGTCCTGAAGCTCGCCAAGGGCTATTGGGGCTCCAAGAGCAAGCACTTTAAGATGGCCAAGCAGGCGGTCATGAAGTCGGGCAACTACGCCTATATCGGCCGCCGCCTGAAGAAGCGTGATTTCCGCCGCCTGTGGATCACCCGTATCTCCGCCGCCTGCAAGAGCAACGGCATGAACTATTCCACCTTTATGCACGGCCTGAAGCTGGCGAACGTCCAGATCGACCGCAAGATGCTCTCCGAGCTGGCGACCAACGACGCTGCCGCCTTCACCCAGCTCGCCCAGCTGGCCAAGAGCCAGCTCGCCTGAGCAGACCGCGCGAGAACAAAATCAAATGAAAAGCGCCCGGGAGATTTGCAACCGATCTCCCGGGCGCTCTGTCTTGCAAGGGGTGTTTATAGCCCCAGCGCCTCCCGTACGGCGAGCACCGTCTCGCCCAGGGTCTGCCCGTCCACCGGGACGGTGAGGTGGGCGCAGCGCTCATAGCGCGGCGCGCGCTCCTGATAGAGCGCGGCCATCGTCTGCCCGGGGCGCAGGGCGACGCCGCGCGTGGCGAGGTTGTGAATGCGCCGCTCCACCTCCTCCGGCGAGAGCCGGAGATAGACCACCGTACCCAGCGCGCGCATCGCCTCGATGGACGCCTCACGGCAGATGCAGCTCCCGCCCGGGGCGACGACGGTGCGGCGGCAGTCCAGCGCGCAGATCACGTCCCGCTCCAGGTCGAGAAAGGCGTCCACGCCGCGCGTGTCCAGAATCTGCTGGAGCAGGGCGCCCTCCTGATGCTGGATCATCAGGTCCACGTCCAAAAAGTGATAGCCCAGCGCCTTGGCCAGCACGACGCCCACACTGCTCTTGCCCGAGCCGGGCATGCCGATGAGGATGATATTGTCCGGTTGCTGAGACATAGCAATGTCTCCTTTCTGATCGGTCTTTGACAGGAAAAAGCGGCCGGGAGGGAATCCCGGCCGCCTCCAGTTTCATCTCGCTTACTCCTGCATGAAGGTGCCGTCCACCATCTGCTGCAGGTAGATCTGGTACTGCTCCTGCACATCGGCGGGAACCAGGTCACTGAGCGCGCCGGCGTAGAGGGCGCCGTTCTGCATCGTGCCGTAGATCACCTCGGCGGTGAAGGTGCCGTCCTCAATGGCCTGCATGCACTGGCCGACGAGGTTGGAGTTGTCCGTCACCTGGCTGCAGATGATGCACTCATTCTGCCCGAGCAGGTCGGAGGGCTGGGCGATGTCGTAGATGGTCACCTCACCGTTGGCGTTGTTCGCCTCGTCAATCGCCTGGCGCGCGCCGGAGTCCACCGAGGACGCGTCGCCGAAGAAGACGTCCGCTCCCTGGTCAATCATCGCCATGGCGAACTCAATGCCGCGGTCGGTCGCGGAGAAGGAGCCGGCGTATACCGGGTCGAGCACGGTGATCTCGCGCCCCTCCTGGGCGGCGACGTAGGTGGCCGCCTCAGTGAATCCCTCATACTTGGCCAGTGTGGTGTCCAGCTCCATGCCGCCGATGAAGGCGATGGTGCCCGTCTGGCTCATCAGGCCGGCCAGCGCGCCGGCGATCCAGCCAACCTGGGTCGCGTCCGGCAGCAAGCAGACGACGTTGCCGTTGACCGCCTGGGCGGGGGTGTCCTCGGTGCCGTTGAGCAGGGCGAAGCAGACGTCGGGGTAGTCCTCCGCCGCCTGGAGCACCGCGGTGGTGTACTGGTTGCCGGGGGCGAAGATCAGATCGAAGTTGAGGGAGCAGTAGGCCATGATGGTCTCGTAGTAGGCCGACTGGTCGATGCTGTCGGTGACCTCCGTCTCCCAGCCGAACTGCTCGGCGGCGTCCACCATGGCGTTGTAGCAGCTCATGCCCCAGCCGCCGTCGGAGATGCTGGAGTCGCAGATCATGGCCACGCGGTAGATGCGGTTGCCGTCCTCGTCCACATTGCTGATGCTCACGCAGCCGGTCAGGCCAAACACCAGCGCGGCGGCGAGGAGCAGGGAAAGCACTTTTTTTCTCATCACAAAATTCCTCCTCACGAGATACCGGGCTTCCTCAGCGCTCCTCACGGCGATAGGGCTTGCCGGAGGCCTTCGGGCCGGCCTTCTTCATGCCGATGATGCCGAGGACCACCACAGTGGCCACATAGGGGATCATCTGGAAGAACTGGTAGGGGATGTCGGAGCTGCTCACCTGCAGACGGATCTGCAGCGCGTCGCAGAAGCCGAAGAACAGGCACGCGAGCAGCACGCCGCCCGCGCTCCAGCGGCCGAAGATGACCGCCGCCAGGGCGATAAAGCCGCGGCCGGCCACGTTGCCGTCGGAGTAGGAGTTGGCATAGCAGGTGGTCAGATACGCGCCGCCGATGCCGGCCAGAGCGCCGCAGATGACGCTGGCGAGGTACTTCACGCCGATGACGTTGATGCCGAGGGTTGCGGCCGCCTGGGGATACTCGCCCACCGCCTTGAAGTTCAGGCCGGACTTGGTCTTGCTGAAATAGATCGCCGTGACGATCACCAGGGCGTAGGCCAGATAGACCATTGGGGTCTGGCCGAAGAGCAGCTCACCGACAAAGGGGATGTCGCTGAGCACGGGGATGTGGATCGCCTGCATCAGCGCGCCCTGTGCCAGCTCGGAGCCGGCGCCGAAGTAGACGCGGTAGATAAAGGCCGCCAGGGCGGGGGCGAAGATGTTGATCGCCATGCCGTAGACAATCTGCTCAGCGCACAGGCTGATGGTGGCGTAAGCGTAGATCATATTGACCGCGACGCCCGAGAGCGCGCCGGCGGCGATGCCGACCAGCGGGCTGCCGGAGATCAGGCAGACCAGGAAGCCCACCAGCGAGCCGATGGAGGCCAGGCCCTCCAGGCCGATGTGGACCAGTCCGGCCCGCTGGGAGTAGAGCTCCGCCAGGGACAGGAAGATGAGCGGGGTGGCCATACGCACGCTGGCCAGAATCAGATTGGCAATAAAGTCCCAGTCCATATTACGCGGCCTCCTTTTTCGCAGTCAGTTTGGCCACCGCCGCCTGGAACTCGGGCAGCTTGACCATGGCCAGGCCCGCCACCGTGAAGACGATGACCAGCGCCTGGATAATGTCGGACACACTGGTGGGCACGCCGGTGGCCACCTGCATGGTGGTCGAGCCGACGCGCAGGGCGGCGAAGAAGATGGCCACCACAATGGTCGCAATTGGATGGAGCTGACCGATCAGGGCCATCGCCACGCCGTCAAAGCCGTAGCCGTTGGCAAAGCCGTTGATGAGGTAATACTGGGTGCCTAGCAGCTCGGCGCTGCCGCCGAGGCCGGCAATCATGCCGGAGACGACAAAGCTGATGAGCATATAGCGCCGCACGGCAAAGCCGTTGAATTCGGCGGCCGTCATGTTCAGGCCCACCGCCCGGAGCTGGAAGCCCTTGGAGGTATGGAACAGGAAGTAGTAGATCAGCACGCCCACCAGCAGCGCCAGCAAAAAGGCGGTGGTCACGCGCAGGCCGAAGAGCCTGGTCAGGCGGCTCTCCACCGGCACCGCTGCCGTCTGCGGCACACTGCCGTCGCGCAGCCAGCTGGTGTAAATCACGCCCATAAAGAGGGTGGCGACGTAGTTGAGCATGATGGAGATGATCATCTCGTTCTGCCCGCGATAGATCTTCAGCAGGCCGGGAATCATCGCCCAGATGCCGCCGCCGATCGTGCCGGCCACCAGGCAGAGGAGGATCGCCGGCAGACCGGTCAGCCCGCTCTGGGTGGCGATGGCGCAGGCGAGGATGGAGCCCATGATGAACTGTCCCTCGCCGCCGAGGTTGAACACGCCGCAGCGGTAGGCAAAGCAGGCGCACAGGCCGGTGAAGATGAGCGGCGTGGCGCGCGTGAGCGTGGTGCCGAGGTTGGTCAGGTTGCCAAAGGCGCCGATCCACAGATATTGCAGCGCGATGAACGGATTGGAGCCAAGGACGATCATGATGATGCAGCCGATCACCAGGGCCAGCAGGACGGAGGCCACCGGGATGAGCACGTTGACCCATTTGATATTGTGTTTCATAGTCGCTCCCCTCCTCACTTGCCGGCCATGGCCAGGCTGATCTCGTCAATCGGCGGGTTCTTGCCGGGGAACTCGCCCATGATCTGACCCTCAAACATGACCACAATGCGGTCGCTCATCTCCAGAATCTCGTCAAAATCCGCGGAGATGAGCAGCACGCCGCAGCCGCCGTCACGTGCCTGGATCATCATGTCGTGGATAAAGCGGGTCGCGCCGATGTCCAGGCCGCGCGTCGGATGCACGGCGATGAGCAGGTCGGGATTGGCCTCCAGCTCGCGGGCGAGGATGATCTTCTGCTGGTTGCCGCCGGAGAGGCTGCGGGCCTCCTGTTCGACGGAGGCGCAGCGGATATCGTACTTCTCCTGCATCTCGTCGGCGTACTCGCGCATCGCGCGCTTGTTGAGGAAGAGACCCTTTTTCCAGCTGAAGCGGTCGGTATTGGTGCTCTTGAGCACCAGATTTTCCCGCACGCTCATGTCGCCCACCAGGCCCATCTTGTTGCGGTCCTCCGGGATGTGGCTTACGCCCTCCTCAATGAAGGCCTGCGGGAAGAATTTGGCGACCTTGCTGTCCTTGAGGTCCACCACGCCGCTGTCCGGGCCGATCACGCCGGCGATCAACTGGGCGAGCTGGCTCTGACCGTTGCCGTCCACGCCGGCCACACCGACGATTTCGCCGGCGCCGACGGAGAGGGTGACGCCGTTGAGGCCGCTATGCTTGGCCTGTTTGTTGTAGTCCACCTGCTCCAGGCTGATGACCTGGCGGCCCGCCTTGGTCTTTTTGTCATAGTGGGAGGGAGAGAGCTCGCGGCCGATCATCAGCGCGGCCAGCTCGGGGCCGGAGGTGTCCGCCTTGTTGAGCGTGCAGATGGTCTGTCCGGCGCGCAGGATAGTGATCCGGTCAGAGATGCGCAGCACCTCGCGCATCTTGTGGCTGATAAAGATGACGCTCTTTCCCTCGCCGGTGAGCTTCTCCATGATGGCGAACAGGCCCTCCACCTCGATGTCGGTCAGGGCGGCGGTTGGCTCGTCCAGGATGAGCAGCTCCGCGCCGCGGTACAGCGCCTTGAGGATCTCCACGCGCTGCTGCTCGCCGACTGAGATCTCTGTGATGGGCTTGTCCAGCTGGACATCAAGCCCGTACTTTTCCGCCAGCGCGACGATCTCCGCGCGCATCTTGTCGCGCTGGATAAAGATGCCGGGGGTCCGGGTGTCGCCCAGGATAATGTTTTCAAACACCGTCATCGCCTCGACCAGCATAAAGTGCTGGTGGACCATGCCGATGCCCAGCTGCACCGCCTTGGCCGGGGAGTCAATGCGCACCTTTTGCCCATTGAGGTAGATATCTCCCTCTGTCGGCTGATACAGGCCGATCAGGACGTTCATCAGGGTGGATTTGCCCGCGCCGTTCTCGCCGAGCAGCGTGTGCACCTCGCCCTTACGAATGTCCAGATTGATATCCCGGTTGGCGAACACATCCCCAAAGCGCTTGGTGATATGTTCCATCCGCAATATCTCTTCCATGTCAGGCTCTCTCCTCTCGAATTGATTTCTGTGGTTGCCTCACAGGTGGGAAAACAAAGCAGACGGCGTTGGTGGCGATAAATCATCGACCGTCACCATCGCCGTCTGAATTGTTTACTTACTTTACTATAGTACAATTTTTGGCGGCATGTCAAGGCCTTTCGCGCAAAATGGAAAAAACACCGGAAACCGGCCGCTTTTTGCCTCAGAATTGGCGCGTATGACAAAATTGCCGTTTGAGCAGCCGAAATTGCGCTTTTTTCCTCCATGGGGATTGACAACGCTCCTGTGCCAGGTATGATAAAATAAAATTGTAGCCGGTGCAGAAATCCAGAAAATGGAAGGCGCGGCAGCAGGACGTATCTCCCCCTTCTGAACCCTCAAAAAGGAGAAAAACCCATGGTTTGGAAAAAACACAAGAAATTATTCCTTATTTTGGCTGCCGTCGTTGTCGTATTGGCCATTGCCGTGCCGCTGACGGTACTGGCAGTCTCCAGAGCATTCACCGCGCAGGAGAGCGCGGTGCGCACCGACTGGGGCGACGCCGACGTGGGCGGCGAGGTCGTGGAGCGCGATGAGGCGCTGCAGATCGAGTACGCCGAGGTGGACCTGAACGGAGGCCTGCGCGTGCTCCAGCTCGTGCCGATGGACCTGGAAGAGGAGAACTTTACCTATTACGATGCCGGTGTGCAGCAGCGTCTGTCCGACGCGCTTGAGGAGCTGAAGGCCGGGGACGTCCAGTGGACGGCGAGCAATCCGCTGGCAGTGCTCAACCCCTACGGCACCGGCAGCAATGGGCTCTACCTCTACTTCGAGACGGATCTGCCGACCCAGGTGAGCTACACCGTTCACGTGGAGGACGATAGCATTCCGGACTACACCGCCACCGCCGCCGACGCCGGCGGCGAGACGTACACCCGTGTCCACGAGTTCCAGCTGATCGGACTGGTGCCCGGCGAGACGAACGAGGTCACCATGCAGGTCACCGGCTCCTGGGGCACGGTGCGACAGACGGTCACCTTTACCGTGGACATGCCGGAGACGCAGTCCGGCTACGACACCACGCTGGAGACGACGGACGGAACGTCGGATGCGGCGCTGACAGAGGGGCTTTTTGCCATGATGCGGGTGAACGGCTACCTCGGCTACGGCTTCTTCTATGACAACGCCGGCGTGCTGCGCTATGAGATGGTGCTGGAGGGGTACGGCCTGGACCGCATCCTCCCTTACGGGGACGATATCATCACCTGTGTCAGCTCCACACGCCTGGCGCGCATCAACGGCCTGGGCCAGGTGGAACAGGTTTACGACCTGGACGGCTACGAGCTGCACCATGATATCGGATTCGGGCAGGAGGGAGAGCTGCTCGCCCTGGCCGAGCATGTGGACGGCGAGACGGTGGAGGATGTGGTGCTCTCCGTCGACCTGGAGACGGGCGAGGTGTCCGAGCTGATCGACTTCACCGACGTGCTGCCGGAGTATTTTGAGACGACGCACGCCGTCGCGCCCACCGACGAGTTCTTCTGGCAGGCGGGCGAGTGGGACTGGCTGCACCTGAACAGCCTGCAATACATGCCGGAGGACGACGCGCTGATCGTCTCCTCGCGCGAGACCTCCACCATCATCAAGGTGACCGGCATCCACAGTGAGGTGACGCTGGACTGGATGGCGGGAGACGAGGCGTTCTGGGCGGACACCGCCTATGCCGAATACAGCCTGCGCCAAGAGGGCGACTTTGTGCCGCAGTACGGCCAACACTTTGTGGAGTATTTGGGCGACGGCGAGACGGAGGGCGTGTACTACCTGGCGGTCTACAACAACAACTACTGGGCCAACAGCAGCCGGGACGGCTATGAGCCGGAGCTGGCCGAGAGCGTCGGCACCGACCTCTACGGCGACGGCAGCGAGACCAGCCAGGTCTACGTCTACTGCATCGACGAGAACGAGCGCGCCTTCTCGCTTGTCTCCTCCTTTGACGTGCCCTACTCCAGCATCGTCTCCAACGCCTCTCACTACGGCGAGGAGGGGCACTGGGTGGTCAACAGCGGCGTGGCGATGGTCTTTGGAGAGTATGACGCCGACGGCGTGCTCATCCGGGAGTACGCCTATGAGTGCACCATGCAAAACTACCGCACCATCAAATACGACATGGTGGGCTGCTGGTTTGCCGAATAAGTCATCTGTGTCGGCGCGTTGCTCCCATCCAGTGGGGCGGCGCGCCGGCATTTTTTGGTCGGGCGGATTTGAAAATAAATTTTGAACTTCACTGAAAGGCGATTGACAAACCCCGGGGCGCGGGCTACCATAGTGCGGTAGAATTGAATAAATATTTATTCAGTGAATGAGAGGAACCCACCCTGTCCCGGAAGGAGGGGGCGCATCCATGCTGCAGATCAAACACATCCGCAAGGAGTACCGGACGGGCAAGTTGGTGCAGAAGGCGCTCGACGACGTGAGCCTGAACCTGCGCGACAACGAGTTTGTCGCCATCCTCGGCCCGAGCGGCTCCGGCAAGACGACGCTGCTGAACATCATCGGCGGTCTGGACCGCTATGACAGCGGCGACCTCATCATCAACGGCATCTCCACCAAGAAGTATAAGGACCGCGACTGGGACTCCTACCGAAACCACACGATTGGCTTTGTCTTTCAGAGCTACAATCTGATTCCGCACCAGACGGTCCTGTCCAATGTCGAGCTGGCGCTCACCATCTCCGGCATTGGGAAATCCGAGCGGCGCGCGCGCGCCAAGCGCGCCCTGGAACAGGTGGGGCTGGGGGATCAGCTGCACAAGAAACCCAACCAGATGTCGGGCGGCCAGATGCAGCGCGTCGCCATTGCCCGCGCGCTGGTGAACGATCCTGATATTCTTCTGGCCGACGAGCCGACCGGCGCGCTCGACAGCGACACCAGCGTGCAGGTGATGGACCTGCTGCGCGAGGTGGCGCGCGACCGCCTGGTGGTCATGGTCACCCACAACCCCGAGCTGGCCGAGGCGTACGCCACGCGCATTGTCAACCTGCGCGACGGCAAGATTCGCTCCGACTCCGACCCCTACGAGGTGGACGAGCACGCCCTTGAGCCGCCCAAGCACAAGAACATGGGCAAGAGCTCCATGTCCTTCCTGACCGCCCTGGCGCTGAGCTTCAACAATCTGCGCACGAAAAAGGCGCGCACCCTGCTGACCTCGTTTGCCGGGTCCATCGGCATCATCGGCATCGCGGCGATTTTAGCGCTGTCCACCGGCGTGAACGCCTACATTCGCTCCATTGAGGAGGAGACACTCTCGGAGTATCCGCTGCAGATCCAGAGCACCGGCTTTGACTTTACGTCTCTGATGAGTACAGCAGCTTCCGGAGGCAGCGGGGAGGCGGAGGCTGGTGAGATCGAGGTATTGGATATGATGACCAGTATGTTCTCCCGTCTGGACTCCAATGACCTCGCCTCTCTCAAGACCTATCTGGACAGCGGCCAGAGCGGCATGGAGCCGTATATCAACGCGGTTGAATACACCTACTCCGCCACGCCGCAGATCTATCTGCAGAACGGGGAGAATGTGCGGCAGGTTAATCCGGACTCCTCCTTCTCCGCCCTCGGCTTTGGCTCCGGCTCCAGCTCAAGCAGCATGATGTCCTCCATGATGAGTACGGATATGTTTTACCAGATGCCGGAGACGGCCAGCCTCTATGAGTCGCAGTATGACGTGATGGCGGGCCGCTGGCCGGAGGCGTATAACGAGTGCGTCGTCATGCTCACCTCCGGCGGCGGACTGAGCGACTTTATGCTCTATACCCTCGGCCTGCGCGACGCGATGGAGCTGGATGAGATGATTCAGCAGTTCATCGACGAGGAGCCGATCCAGACGCCGGAGGATATGGGTACCTATACCTATGACGATCTGCTCGGCATCACCTTCAAACTGGTCAGCAGCGCGGACTACTACGAGTACGACAGTGAGTATGCGGTCTGGCGGGACAAGACGGACGACGAGGATTATATGCGTGATCTGGTCTCCGCGGGCGAAGATCTGACAGTGGTCGGGGTGGTCCAGCCGTCGGAGGACGGCAACGGCTTTGTCCTCTCCAGCGGCATTGGCTATACCGCCGACCTCTCCCGCCATGTAGCTGAGGTGGCCGAGCAGAGCGAGATTGTGCAGGACCAGCTTGCCGATCCGGACACTAACGTCTTTACTGGCGAGCCGTTCGGCGAGGAGAGCGACCAGAGCGACTTTGACATGGAATCCCTCTTCACCGTCGATTCCGACGCGATGGAGTCCGCCTTCCAGTTTGACGAGGACGCGCTGAACGAGAGCATTGCGGGCTCCTTCGACCTCTCTGACGCCTTCTCTGACGCGGGGAACTCCATCGACCTCGGCGGCGCGCTTGACCTGGGAGACATCACGGTCGAGCTGCCGGACATGCCGGCCTTTGACCTGGCCGAGCTGATGGACGGGGTAGAGGTGAATGTCTCCTATGAGCAGCTCAGCGCGCTGGCGACGCAGCTGGTCGAGGGCTATCAGGCGTACGCAGCGGAGCATCCTGAGGCGGATTACTCCAACTTGGCAAATGATTTTCTCGCTTACCTGCGGACAGACGAGGCGTGCGAAGTGCTCGCCGGGCATATCCAGTCTATCATCGAAGCAAACGGCGGTCCCGCCGTCACGACGGAGGACCTGCAGGACCTGGTCATGCAGGTGATGGCGGGCTATCAGGCCTATGCCGCCGAGCAGGGCTACACCGACCCGGAGCAGTTTGATACCTACCTGCTGGAATACCTCCAGACCGACGGTGCACAGCAGATTCTGACCGCCTGGGCGGATGAACACCTGCAGCTCGACGCGGTGGAGATCACACCGGAGCAGCTTGGCGCGCTGGCGGAAGACCTCGCCGCAGGTTATCAGGCCTACGCCGTGGAAAACGGCCTGCCCGACCCCAGCCGGATGGGGGAGCACTTTGCCAACTACCTCTCCCAGGCGGAGGTACAGGAGCAGATCATGACCGGGCTGGCCGGTATGGTGGACCTGGAGGACATCCAGAGTCAGATTTCCGGCATGCTGGAGGGCTATTTCCGCGAGGTATTCGGCGCCTACGGAGAGGCGATTTCAGGCGCGCTCGAGGAGCAGATCACCTCCGCGATGGGCCAGGTGATGGACCAGCTTGCCAGCGGGATGGAAAGCGCCATGGAGGATGCCTTCCAGTCCCTCGGAGAGAGCCTGGAGGACGCGTTCCAGATCGACGCGGACGCCTTTGCCGGGGCCATCGAGATGAATATGGACGGGGATGAGCTGACCGAGCTGATGATGAGCATGAACTCCGCCGCCTCGGCGACCTACGACGGCAACCTCTCCACGCTGGGCTATGTGGACTTTGACTCCCCCACGGGGATCGACATCTACCCCGTCGACTTCGAGAGCAAGGAGTACGTCGTCGATATCCTCGACGCCTATAACGACCGAATGGAAGCGGAAGGCAAAGAGGAGCAGGTCATCAGCTATACCGACATGGTTGGCTCCCTGATGAGCTCTGTGACCGAGATCATCGACACGATCAGCTATGTCCTCATCGCATTTGTGGCCATCTCCCTGGTGGTGTCCTCTATTATGATCGGCGTCATCACCTATATCAGCGTGCTCGAGCGCAAGAAGGAGATCGGCATCCTGCGCGCGATCGGCGCCTCCAAGGGAAATATCTCCCAGGTATTCAATGCCGAGACCTTTATCATTGGCCTGTGCTCCGGTCTGATCGGGATTGGAATGACGCTGCTGCTGCTCATCCCGGGTAACGCGCTGATTCACTATCTGGCCGGCACGACGGACGTCAACGCCGTCCTGCCGCTGGAACCGGCGCTCATCCTGATCGCCCTGAGCGTGGTGCTCACACTGATCGGTGGACTGATCCCGTCGCGCAAGGCGGCCAAGAGCGACCCGGTCGCCGCGCTGCGGACCGAGTGACGCGGATGGGAGGCGAAGAGGATGGGGCGCTCTGCCCAACACTGCCGCCAGCGGCGGGAGGAGATGCGTGGGAAAATCCTGAATGCATCCATCTCCTATTTCGCGCGCCACGGCTTTTCCGGCACCCGGATGGGGGACTTGGCCCGCAGCATCGGCATTGCCCCGGGAACGATCTATCTCTATTTCCCCTCCAAGGAGGCGCTGCTGCGGGAAATCTGCCAGTCGGTGCAGGAGGAGATGCTTCCCGCGCTGCGCGTGCTGACCGCGCCGTCCGGTCCGGTGGCCAACCAACTGCTCCGCCTGTCGTCCTATGTCCTGACCCGCCTGTGCGGGCAGGTGGACTGCGCGGCGCGGGTGGTGCTGACGGCGCAGATGGTACACGGCGCCGGCAGCGCGGCGGACGGCTGTCGGACCGAATGGGAAGGCCTCTGTCAGGATACGTCCCTGCTGGTCGCGCGCGGCCAGCAGGAGGGCAGCGTCGTGCCGGGACAGCCGGAGGCCCTGGCGGACTACTACTGGGGCGCGGCTTTCCTGTGCGCGCGCCGGCGGCTGTTTTATCCACAGGCTGAGCTGATTGACGCGCGTACCCTGGCGCGGGTCCTGCTGTGCGACCGCGCGCTGGAGGGCTTGAAAGCGGACGGCAGGATTTACTGATGCATGGCAGAAGACAATAGGGTAAACAAATAAGACGAAGGGCAGATGGCCGATGACGGCAGTCTGCCCTTCGTCTTGCAATATACAGTGTTTGCCTACCGTTCCTCTCGGAAGTAGGGCAGGCCGAGCGCGGCAGGGGGCTGGTCCTCCCGGCGCTTGCGCAGCGAGGTGAAGATGAGCACGATAATGGTGACGATGTAGGGGAACATCTTGAAGATCTCCTGCATCTCGCGCCCCAGGCCGGGGATGTACAGGTAGAGCAGATACAGCCCGCCGAAGACGAAGCTGCCCCAGATGGCGTGCACCGGCTTCCACAGGGCGAAGATGACCAGCGCCACCGCCAGCCAGCCGCGGTCACCCAGACCGTTGTTCGTCCAGGTGCCGGAGGAGTAGTCCATCACGAAGTAGAGCCCGCCGAGGCCCGCAATGCCGGCGCCCAGCGTGGTGGCGAGGTACTTGTAGAGCGTGACGTTGATGCCGGCCGCGTCCGCCGCGCCGGGATTCTCTCCCACCGAGCGCAGGTTCAGACCCACCCGCGTCCGGGCGAGGAACCAGGTCAGGAAGATGGCGAGAATGATACCCAGATAGGTCATAAAGCCGTAGGAGAACAGCAGCTGTCCCACCGGTCCGAGATGGTCGGAGAGGAAGGGGATGGAGCTCTGATAGGCCCGCGCGGCGTGGGCAACTGAGATCTGGCCGACGCCGCCGACCAAATTCGCCAGCGAGCCGCCAAAAAAGTTGCCAAAGCCGACGCCGAAGGTGGTCAGCGCCAGGCCGGTCACGTTCTGGTTGGCGCGCAGCGTGGTGGTCAGGAAGCAGAAGAGCAGGCCGGCCAGCGCCGCGCACAGAAACGCGCACAGGAACGAGATGAGCACGCTGACCCAGCCGTTCGGCTCGGCCACGCTGTTTTCATAGAAAAAGCCGCCCATCAATCCGGCGATGCCGCCCATATACATGATGCCGGGCACGCCGAGGTTCAGGTTGCCCGACTTCTCCGTGATAATCTCCCCGGTGGCGCCAAAGAGGATGATAATCCCCTGACGGATGGCCTGCTGGAGAAAAGTCAGAATGATGGTCATCTCACGCCGCCTCCTTTTTGCGCAGCCGCAGCTGGTAATTGATAAAGAACTCACTGCCTAGGATGAAGAACAGGATGATGCCGGTCACCATATCCGAGGCGTACTCGCTCAGGTTGTAGGCGGTGGCGATCTGAATCGCGCCCCGTTCCATGAAGGTGAGGAAGAAGGAGATCAGAATCATGTACACCGGGTTAAACCGTGCCAGCCACGCGACCACGATCGCGGTGTAGCCCCGGCCGTCGGCGATGGTGGTGGAGATGGTGTGCCCCGAACCGGAGACCAGGATAAAGCCCGCCAGTCCGGCGATGCCGCCCGAGATGGCCATCGTGCGGATAATGACGCGGGAGACCGAGATGCCGGCATAGCGCGCCGTGTTCTCGCTCTCGCCCACGACGGCAACCTCATAGCCCTGCTTGGAATGATTCATATAGAGGTACATGACGGCGGTCAGGACGAGGACGATGACCACGTTCCAGCCGTACTGCGCGCCGAAGAGGGAGGGAAGCCACCCGGCGTTGGTAGAGGGGTTGATGACGCCCACCGAGTTGGAGCCGGCGGGGTTTTCCCAAAAGACGACGCAGTAACTGACGATCTGAATGGCGACATAGTTGAGCATCAGGGTGAAGAGGGTCTCGTTTGTGTTCCACCGCGCCTTGAACAGGGCGGGGATCAGTCCCCAGATCGCCCCGGCGAGGACGGAGGTGACAATTATCACCAGCATCAGCGCCGGCGCGGGCAGCGCGTCGCCCAGAATGATCATGCACGCGGCGGTGGCCACGCCGCCGACAAGAATCTGTCCCTCCGCGCCGATGTTCCAAAAGCGCATTCGGAAGGCGGGGGCCAGGGCCAGGCTGACGCACAGCAGCACCATCGCGTCGCGCACGAGAATCCAGCTGCGCCGGGAGGTGCCCACCGCACCGTCGATCATGGTGGCGTACACCTCTGCCGGATTGAGCCCGGTGAGCAGGAAGATAAACAGGGCGCACACCAGCAGGGAGAGCACCACGGCCACCGCGCGGATGAATACGGCCTTGAGGAACGGCAGCTCCTCCCGGCGGGACATCTGAAACAGCGGTTCTTTTTGACGTCTCATTTCCCCTCACCGACCTTTCTTGTCTTGGTCATCAGCAGACCGACCTCCTCCTTGGTGGCACGGCGGGCGTCCACAATGCCGCTGACCTGTCCCGCACAGAGGACCAAAATCCGGTCGCACAGCTCGAGCAGCACGTCCAGGTCCTCTCCGACGTAGATAACCGCCGCGCCGCGCTGTTTCTGTTCGTTGAGCAGACGGTATATGGTCATGGAGGTGTTGATGTCCAGCCCGCGCACGGCATAGGCGGCCATGAACAGGTTGGGCTCAGCGGCGATCTCGCGCCCGACGAGCACCTTCTGCACGTTGCCGCCGGACAGACGGCGCACGGGGTAGTTGATGCCGGGGGTGACCACCTCCAGCTGTTCCTTCACCTGCTCGGCCAGCGCGCGCGGCGGTTTGCGGTCGAGCAGCGGCAGGCGGCCGGCGCGGTAATTCTTCAACATCATATTGCCCGTCATCCCCATGCTGCCGACCAGGCCCATGCCAAGCCGGTCCTCCGGCACGAAGGAGAGAGAGATACCCAGCGCGCGAATCTCGCGCGGATGCATCCCGGCCAGCTCACGCTCGCCGCCGTTGGGGACGAGGTAGGTGATGCGGCCGGAGGCGATGGGATAGAGGCCTGCGATGGACTCGAGCAGCTCACGCTGCCCGGAGCCAGCCACGCCGGCCACCCCTAAAATCTCCCCCGCCATGGCGGTGAAGCTCACGTCCTCCAGCGTCCGCACGCCCTGGGCGTCCACGCAGCTCAAGCCCTCCACCACCAGGCGCGGCGTCGGGTTGACCGGGTCCGGGCGGTCGATGTTCAGGCTGACCTTCTTGCCCACCATCATCTCTGTCAGGCTGGACTCTGTGGCTTGGGCGGTCTCCACCGTGGCGATGTGCTCGCCCTTGCGCAGGATGGCGACCCGGTCGGAAATCTCCAGCACCTCGTTGAGCTTGTGGGTGATGATGATAATCGCCTTGCCGTCGGCGCGCATATTGCGCAGCACCTGGAAGAGTTTGTCCGTCTCCTGGGGCGTGAGGACGGCGGTCGGCTCATCCAGAATCAGAATATCCGCCCCGCGGTAGAGCACCTTCAAAATTTCGACTGTCTGCTTCTGCGAGACGGACATGCGGTAGATCTTCTGAAACGGATCAACCTCAAACCCGTAGCGGTCGGCGAGCGCCTGAATCTTGCGCGCAGCCTCCTTCAGGTCGGGCACCGCACCCTCGTCCAGGCCGAGGATGATGTTCTCCACCGCCGTGAGCACGTCCACCAGCTTGAAGTGCTGGTGAATCATGCCGATGCCGAGGGCAAAGGCGTCCTTGGGCGAGCGGATGGTCACCTCGTTCCCGCCGACGAAGATATGTCCCTCGTCGGGAAAGTAGATGCCGGAGAGCATGTTCATTAGCGTGGTCTTGCCTGAGCCGTTCTCCCCGAGCAGGGCGAGGACCTCCCCGCGGTTGACCGTCAGGGAGATGTGGTCGTTGGCCACCACCTTTCCGAACCGCTTTGTCAAATTTTTCAGTTCGATTGCCGGCTGTGCTGCCTGTGCCATTGCTTCACCTTCTCAAATTCAATTTGCCGCCTGTCCGGCGGGAGAGGGGGACGCCGCCGCCCGGGATGGGCCGTCCCCCTGTGCCCGGTGGCAGAAGAGAAGAGCGGAGAAGGGCAGACCTTTCGAGCAAATGCCAAGCATTTGCTCGAGTTTGCAGCCCTCCCACGCGCACTCGCTTCGCTCGCACACTCGTCGGGCTATCAGTATTTTTGGCCCGGTACACGCCCGTGCCAAAAATGAATTGCACTCTATTTGGCCCGTTGGGCCAAACTCGGTGAAACCTTTTCTGACACTCTGAGGGGCTCTGTGGTTCTTCTGCCGGGCGGAGAATCCAGAACAGGCGAAGCCTGAGCAAGGCTCCGCCTGTCTTGGAATGCATGAAATTGTCGCCGCTGTCAGGCCGCTCAGGCCTCCGGTGCGGTCACGCCGTCGATAATGAACGCAAACGCGGGCGCAGAGGCCAGGGTGGACTCGGCAAACGCGCCGTCGACGATATACTCGTTGCCGTTGTAGCCGTCGATGTCCACGGTAGAGGTGATGGTCTCGCCGCCGACGGTGAAGGTGGAGGTATCAAACACCTGCAGGGAGCCGTCAATGATCGCCGCCGTGTCGGCGTCCACCGCTTCCTGCGTGCCCTCGGCGATGATGGCGGTGTTGAGCGGAGTGATCTCCACGGCCTCTTCCTCCAGGCCATAGGAGGCATCCACCGCAGCGGCCTCGCCGTTGAGGACCGCCTCGATCGCGTGCTGCATCGGCACGTTCCAGTTGATCTTGGCGGAGGTCAGGCAGGCATCGGGGGCGACGGCGGTCATGTCGATGTTATAGCCGACAAAGTAGACCTCGCTCCCGGACTCCTGGGCCGTCTGGCAGACGGTGGCCGGGCCGGTGGTATCCGAGTGCTGGCTGATGATAACGCAGCCGTCAGCGATCAGCTGCTGAGCGGCCTCGCTCTCCAGCGCAGCGTCAGACCAGCTGTTGACGTAGGTCACCTGCATCACAGCGGACGGGCAGACCGAGCGGACGCCCAGATAGAAGGAGGTAAAGCCGGAGATCACCTCGGCAAAGGGATACGCGCCGACATAGCCGACCTTCGCCTGGTCCTCCGTGATGGTGCCGTTGTCAATCATCTCCTGCAGCTTCATGCCGGCGGCCACGCCGCCCAGGAAGCGCGCCTGATAGATGTCGGCGAAATAGTTGTGGACGTTGGTCAGCTCAGAGGTGGCGGCCTGATAGCCGGTGGCGTGGAAGAACTGGATGTCGGGGTACTCCGCCGCGACCTGGAGCACATAGGACTCGTGACCAAAGCTGGTGGCGAAGATGATGTCGCAGCCGCTGTCGGCCAGTTCATACAAGGCGTCCGCCGCAGCCTCGCTCTCCGGGACAGTCCAGCGGTTGATCACCTGGGTGTCCGGGTCGATGCCCAGCGCCTCGCAGGCGGCCACCAGACCGTTGTAGTGGTTGGCGGTGTAAGCCTCCTGCTCATCGCCGATGTAGATGACACCGATCTGAATCTCAGAGGGGTCGATCGCCGTGCCGGTGGTCTCGGCGGAATCGCCGGTTTCCTCCGCCTCGGCGCCGTCGTCGGCAGAGGTGGTGTCTTCGGTCTCCGTCGCAGCGGCATCTCCGGTATCCCCGGTGGTGTCGCCCGAGGTGTCGCCGCCGCAGGCGGCCAGTGCCAGCATCATGGACAGCGCGAGCAAGAGGGCCAGTAGCTTCTTCATAATTCCTTCCTCCTTGTGGTAAAAATAGGGTCCGTGCGGGAGAAACGGCTCTTCCCACCGTCTGTTTGCCTCTCTGTAAACAGACGGTAAAAAGAATCTAGTTTTATTGTATCCCATTCGCGGAAGCAGGACAATCGACAAATCCGTGCAAAACAATGGTTTATAATCTGTATTTGTTGTGCAAAACAGACAAAGCCCGGCGGCAGCGGACTTGCGCTGCCGCCGGGGCGGACTGCAATGGGGCGATTACTTCAGGAAACCGTTGATAATCTGGGCCTCCGCCTCCTCCTCGGCCAGGCCGAGGGTCATGAGCTTGACAAGCTGTTCGCCGGCGATCTTGCCGATGGCGGCCTCGTGGATCAGGGTGGCGTCCACGTCATTGGCGGTCAGTTCCGGGATGGCGCGCACCGAGGCGTGATCCATAATGATCGCGTCGCAGGCGCTGTGCCCGTGGCAGGCGGTGTTGCCATTGATGGCGGCGAGGAACTTCTGCTCCGACTCGTCGCGGGCCACGGAGCGGGAGACGACGTCCGCGCTCGAACCGGCGCCGTTGAGGTCGACGGAAAAGCGGGTCTCGGCGTACTGCTTGCGGTCGGTCATCAGTTTTTCCTTCACGATAAAGGTGGCGTTTGCCGCCAGGTCGCCGGTGGTCTCGCGCACGGTGTGGTCCACGCCCTTGATCTGCGTGGTGTCCATCTCCAGATAGGCGCCCTCGTCCAGGTGGACGATGGTGGTGGGGTTCATCTCCACATCCCCCTTGTCGTCCGCCACGCCGTAGTGGCGCTCGACGTACTTCACGCGGGCGTTCTTGCCGACGTAAAAAGTATGCACGCCGTCATGGGCGGAGGACTGCTCGCCGCAGTTGTGGATGCCGCAGCCGGCGACGATGACGACGTCTGCGTCCTCCCCGATGTGGAAGTCGTTGTACACCAGGTCCTTCAGTCCGGTCTGAGAGAGGACGACGGGGATGTGCATGCTCTCGTGCTTCGTGCCCGGGGCGATATAGATGTCGATGCCCGGCTTGTCGGTCTTGGGGACAATTGTGATGTGCTCGCTGCTGGCCACCATGGCGGACTGGCCGTTGACGCGCAGGCTGAAGGCGCCCTCGGGCACCTCGTGCAGCTCAGCGACCTGCTCCAGGAGCTGGCGCTGCAGCGGGTCGATCTTCAGGGTTTGAAAGGTCTTCTTTTCTGCCATGGAATGTCACCTCACTGTTTTCCGCCGCAGCAGCCCTCCGGGCAGTTGCGCCCATAGAGCAGGCCGGGCAGAATCTCGTCCTTGGGCCCGTGCTGGCGGATGCGTCCGTCGGCCAGGACCACGATCTCGTCCGCGATATTCAAAATCCGCTCCTGGTGGGAGATGATGAGGATGGTGCCCTGGATATCCTCATGCAGTTTTTCAAACACGCGGATCAGGTTCTGAAAGCTCCACAGGTCGATGCCGGCCTCCGGCTCGTCAAAGAGGGTGAAGCGGGTGCCGCGGGCGAGGACGGTGGCGATCTCAATGCGCTTGAGCTCGCCGCCGGAGAGCGAGTCGTTCACCTCGCGGTTGATATAGTCCGCGGCGCACAGGCCCACCTCAGACAGGTAGCCGCAGGCGGCCTTGACGGACAGGCGGCGCTGGGCCGCCAGGTCGATCAGGGTCTTGACGGTGATCCCCTTGAAGCGCACCGGCTGCTGAAAGGCATAGCTGATGCCGCGCCGGGCGCGCTCGGTGATGTTCAGGCCGGTGATATCCTCTCCGTCTAAGAAAATCTGGCCCTCGGTGGGTGTGACGATGCCCGCAATGACCTTGGCAAGCGTACTCTTGCCGCCGCCGTTCGGGCCGGTGAAGGCGATGAAGCGGTTGTCCAGCGTCAGGTTGATGTCCTGCAGGATCTCCTTATTCTGGCCGTCGTCCTCCACCTGGTAAGAGATGTGTCTCAGTTCCAGCATAGTATATTCTCCTCCTCCGGCCGCACATGCCGCCGGATCCAGTATAACCAGATTTGCCGCTGTGTCCGGGCCTGTCCCGAAAACCGGCATCTCGTGTCAGTATAACACACGTTTCCCCCCCTTGTCATCTGTCTTTTCCGCCGGAAAGCGCAGGAACAGGGAGGGTGCTGCACCTCCCCTGCGCTGGCTGCCGTCGGCTGCCCCTTTGTGGACTTGCCGCCCGGAAGCGCCTTGCGCTGTAAGCTGTTCCTGTTCAGCAAGTTTATAGCAAGGCAGTAAGAAATGCGATTTTGTCACGAAGTAGCACACAAGGACTTGATAGCCAGCAATTTGGTACTCCGCAAAATAATTTGTATACGGTTATTGAAAGACTTGACTATCACTAATGCGTGTGGTATATTTATATCATTAAGGGCGAAATACATCACATTACAACAGGAGGATAGTTTATGAAATCAAAACGCTATTTATATGGACTTATGGGCTTGCTCTCTCTATTAGGTTTTATTGGTATTTTCACAGAATCAAAGTATTTTCTTGCTTTCTTTGCCTTTGCAGTTGATTTTGAGTTTTTCTTTATCAAATCAGATGAAATGGTGGAGGAATACATGAATAAGTCAGCTTCACGCGCCTTTTACTGCGGAATGATTTCTGTGGCACTCGTTTCTTTTGTTTGTTTCTTTGCTGGACTAAAGGAAGAAAAAGAAGCACTGATAATAGGTCTTGCATCTGGATGGGCGGCATCCGTTATAATCTATGCTTTATCTGTTGCTTACTACGGCTTCAAAGAAAAATGGGGGCTGGAAAATGATAAAGAATAGAATTAAGGAGTATCGAGCCAAGTATGATATGAAGCAAGAAGACTTGGCAAAGTTGGTGGGCGTTCGCAGAGAAACCATAGGGAATTTGGAAAAGGGCAGATATAAT
>DVJB01000031.1 GCA_018710845.1 Candidatus Onthomonas avicola | reverse complement strand
AGTGGCCCTCGCCGTCGTTGTCAAACTGGGAGAAGACCACGTTCCAGACCTCGATATACCGGTCGCAGTCGCAGCCCACGGTGCAGCCGGGCTTGCCGCAGCCGTACTCCGGTCCCCGGTCATAGTAGATCTCAGAGCAGGGGCCGCAGGGGCCGGAGCCGTGCTCCCAGAAGTTGTCCTCCTTGCCGAACTTGAAGATGCGGTCCTCCGGGATGCCGATCACCTCATGCCAGATGCGGAAGGCCTCCTCGTCGGCGGGCGTGGTCTCGTTGCCCGCAAAGACAGAGGGGTAGAGCCGGTCGGGGTCCAGGCCGACCCACTCCGGGCTGGTCAGGAACTCCCAGGCAAACGGGATGGCCTCGGCCTTGAAGTAGTCGCCAAAGGAGAAGTTGCCCAGCATCTCAAAATAGGTGCCGTGGCGGGCGGTGTGACCGATGTTCTCGATGTCGCCGGTGCGGATGCACTTCTGGCAGGTGGTCACCCGGCGGCGGGGCGGCACCTGCTCGCCGGTGAACCACGGCTTCATCGGCGCCATGCCGGAGTTGATGAGCAGCAGCGAGGCGTCGTTTTGCGGGATGAGGGAGAAGCTGGGCAGGCGGAGATGGCCCTTGCTCTCAAAGAAGCGCAGGAACATCTCCCGCAGCTCGTTCAGACCGTAGGGGGTGGGTTTCTTCACGTTGATGACCTCCATATGGAGCGAATGCTCCCAGTATTGACCAGACTCGGGCGATGTACCGCAACAAAAAACGCCCCGCCCCAGCTCAGGGGCGGAGCGGCAGCTCCACGGTACCACCCTGATTGTCCTCCGCAGTTCGGAGGACCTCTCAGCTCATCCGGTAACGGGGATGAATCGTCCCGCTCGTCGCGGGCGGCTCAGAAGTGGCTGGCACAGGGACGGACGCGGGGCTCGCACCACTCCCCCGCTCTCTTGGGACCTCGGTCTGTGTCTGGCTTCGTCAGGGCCTAAGTAAGTTCAATTATAGCATACTTTTCCATGCTGTCAATCATTTTCGGGCCGACACCGCTGCGGCTGCCGCGGCGGGAGCAGTTTTTCCCCTTCACAAAATTTTTTCGCGGAGGGGCTTGACTTTCTCTCCTGTCTGTGTATACTGTATATATACAGTTAATCACGGAGGTGAGATATGAACCTGATCATCTCAAACAGCAGCGGACAGCCCATCTACGAGCAGATCTGCCAGCAGATCAAGCAGCTCATCCAGACCGGCCGGCTCACGCCGGGGCAGGCGCTGCCCTCCATCCGCCTGCTGGCCAAGGACCTGCGCATCAGCGTAATCACCACCAAGCGCGCCTATGAGGAGCTGGAGCGGGAGGGCTATGTCTATACAGTGGCCGGCAAGGGCAGCTTTGTCGCCGAGCGCAATCCCGATCTGCTGCGGGAGGAAAACCTGCGCGCCATCGAGTCCCACATGGAGGAGATCGCCCGGCTGGCCGCCGGGTGCGGACTGAACAACGACGATCTGGTGGAGATGTTTACCGTACTGCATCTCGCCCAAGAGGAGGAATAACCTGTGAATGCCATTACACTGACCGGCCTTTCCAAGACCTATCCCACCTTTCAGCTCGGTCCGCTGGACCTGACGCTGCCGATGGGGTCCATCATGGGCCTGGTGGGCGAAAACGGGGCCGGCAAGAGCACCACGCTCAAACTGATTCTCGACCTGCTGCGGCCGGGCGACGGAGAGATTGCCATCCTGGATCAGCCGGTCCCCGCGTCCTATCCCCGTCTCAAGGAGGAGGTGGGCGTCGTGCTCGAGGAGCTGTCCTACCCCGCCTTTCTCACCGCGCGGCAGGTGGGCCGCCTGATGGCAAACGCCTACCGCCAGTGGGAGCCGGAGACCTATGAGGGCTTTCTCACCCGGCTCGATCTGCCGCGGGACCAGGCGTTCTCCACCCTCTCGCGCGGGATGAAGATGAAGCTGCACCTGGCTGTCGCCCTCTCTCACGGAGCCAAGGTGCTCATCCTGGACGAGGCGACCAGCGGACTGGACCCGATGGTGCGCCAGGAGATTCTAGACCTGCTCTATGACTTCTGCGATGAGGAGCACGCGATCCTGATCTCCTCTCACATCGTGAGCGATCTGGAGAAGATCTGCGACTACATCGCCTTCCTGCACAAGGGCAAGCTGGTCCTGATGGACGAAAAGGACCGCCTGCTCGAGCGCTACGGCGTGCTCAAGTGCAGCCCGGAGGAGCTGGCGCAGCTCGACCCGGAGATCATCCTCGCCCAGCGCATCCACCACTACGGCGCGGAGGCGCTGGTGGAACGGGATAAGGTGCCCGACGGACTGCTGGTAGACAAGATCACACTGGAAGAACTCATCATCTATATGGCAAGGGGGAAATAAAGGATGAAATGCCTGCTGCTTATGGACGGCTACAGCCTGTGGAAACAGCTCAAGCTCTTTGTGCTGTTCATCCTCGCCTACGCCGTCGGCTCTCTGGTCTCCGGCCAGTACCTGTTTTTGGGCTTTTCCGTCATGTTCCTGCTGATGCTGCCCTACTACCTCCAACAGATGAACGAAGGAGGGCGGGTGGACGCCACCTTCCTGCTCGCGTCCATCAGCCGCAAGACCGTCGTGCGCGCGCGCTATATCACCGTGCTGCTGTGCACCGCGCTCGGGCTGGTGCTGGCGGCGGTCACCTGGCTGGTGCTCAGCCCGGACGCGGGGCTGATGCTGCTGATGCAGCTGGCGATCTGCCTGGTGTCCATCAGCCTGGTCCTGCCGCTGCTCTACCGGCTCGGTGCCGTGAAGGGGCGGCTGACCATGCTGCTCGTGTTCGCCATCTTCTTCGGCGGCACCGGCGTGCTCACCGGCCTGACGGAGAGCGGTCCGGACCTCTCCGCCCTGGCCGGCTGGGGCCGGTGGATCCTCCGTCTGGCGCTGCCGGTGGCGCTGGGGGTGCTGGGCCTGTCCTACCTGATCTCCGCGCGCATCTATGAAAAGCGAGAGTTCTGAGCGCGGCGCAAACTTTCATAGCAGAGTGTCAAAAAGGTCTCACCGAGTTTGGCGCGAAGCGCCAAATAGAGTCCAATTCATTTTTGGCACGGGCATGTACCCCCCAGGGGGCCTTCTCTCGCCCCTGCGGGGCGATTCACCTTGACCGGGCCAAAAATACTGATAGTCCCGCAAGTGTGCGAGCGTAGCGAGTGCGCGCAGCGGGACTGCAAACTCCGAGCAAATGCTTGCATTTGCTCGGAACAGCGTGTCGACGAATGTCGACACGCGCGTTTATGACATGCTCGGGAACAGGCGCTCCTTCGCGGTGAGGAGCGCCTCGACCAGTGCGTCCACCTCCGCCCGGGTGCTCTCTCCGGAGAAGGAGACGCGGAAGACCCCCTCCCGCCACGCCTTCTCCAGCCCAAGGGCGGCGTAGACATGGCTGGGCCTGCCGCGGTGGCAGGCGGAGCCGGCGGAGACACAGACGCCGAGGTCGCCCAGCACGCGGACCAGCACCTCCGCCTTGTAGCCCGGCAAGGTGAGGGCCAGGATGTGCGGCGCATCGCCCTGCACGACGGGGCGGACCTCCGGCAGGCGTTCGGCCAGCTGCGCGAGGGTGTACTCCTTCAGCTCCCGCATATGGGCGATGTCCTGCGGCATGCGGCTCTTCCCCTCCCGGCAGGCGGCGGCAAAGGCGGCGATCTGCGCGGTGGCTTCGGTGCCGGGGCGCAGGCCGTTCTCCTGTCCCCCGCCAAGCAGCAAAGGCGGAAAACGCAGGCCGGAGCGGATATAGAGCGCGCCCACGCCTTTCGGCGCGTGAATCTTATGGCCGCTGACGGTGAGCAGGTCTATGCCCAGCGCGCGCGGCGTGAAAGGCACCTTCAGAAAGCCCTGCACCGCGTCACAGTGGAAGAGCGCGCGGGGAGCGAGCCTGCGGGTGAGCTGAGCCGCCTCGCGCACCGGCAGGACGGTGCCCAGCTCATTGTTCACCAGCATCATGGAGACCAGCACGGTGTCCGGCCGCAGCGCCGCGCGCAGGTCCTCCAGGGAGATGTTCCCGTCCCGCCCGGGGGCGAGCCAGGTCACCTCACAGCCCTCCTGCTCCAGGCGGCGGCAGGGCTCGAGCACGGCGGCGTGTTCGACGGCGGTGGTGACGATATGCCGTCCGGTATGGCGGCCCAGCTCCAGCGCGCCGCGGATGGCCCAGTTATCCCCCTCCGTGCCGCAGGAGGTGAAGAAGACCTCCCGGCTCTCACAGCCGAGCGCAGCGGCCACGTCCGCGCGGTGGGCGGCGAGCGCCTTGGCGGCGCGGCTGCCGAGCGGATAGCGGGCGGAAGGGTTTCCAAAGTCCTCCGTCATAGCGTGTACGGCCGCCTCGGCGGCGGCGGAGCTGACGCGGGTAGTGGCGGCATTGTCCAGATATGCGGTCATGCAGTTCCCTCTTCTCGTTGGATTCGACCTCTATTCTAGGTAGCTTTCGCCCGTTTGTCAACGGGAGTGGGACGAGGGCGGAAACTGGGGCTTGCAAATTCATCCGCCTTCCGGTATACTGGTGATTACGCCGTAGATGGGAATCGTCGGTCTGCGCGCTGCGCAGTTGACGGCGTGTCCGCCTTGGGCGCGCGGGTTGAGGACTATCGGGATGCATCCAGACACGCAAACCTGTCTTCCCTTTCGCGCGATGGTGAGAAAATAGCATATCCGGGTATAGCGCAGTTGGTAGCGCGCCAGCTTTGGGAGCTGGATGTCGTGCGTTCGAGTCGCACTACTCGGATCAACGCCCTCTGAAATGGATTGATTTCAGAGGGCGTTTCTCTGTCTTATGCAGGGCAAAATTTGAGTAACTTTGGAAAGGATTTTACATCTCGGCGAAATATGTTATACTGAAAATCAGATTTTAGAGAAAGGCAGTGAGCTGATGGCTGGCAAAAGCAAATACACTTTTGAGAGTAAAATCCATGTGTACCGGGCAACCAAGCGAATGACCCAGCAGGAACTTGCCGATTTGGTCGGCGTGTCCCGCCAGACCATCATGCAGCTTGAAAGGAACCGTTACAATCCATCTATGCTTCTGGCATATAGCATTGCGAGGGTGTTTGATGTAACGATTGAAGATCTATTCGATTTTAAGGAGAATTGAAGTATGGGGCACCTAATATATGAGATTTTAAATAGCAGCACAGCCGTGTATGTTTTTTGGGGGCTCTGTGTCCTC
>DVJB01000030.1 GCA_018710845.1 Candidatus Onthomonas avicola | reverse complement strand
GGGCCGCGGCTGAGCCGCGGCCCCGCTTCCCTGTCAGGCAGAAGCCTCAATACCGGCGCACCACCGCCGCCACCTTGCCCAGAATCTGGGCAAAGGTGCCGTCAATGGGGGAATAGGCATCGTTTTCCGGCAGCAGCCAGACCTGGCCGTGCTCCCGGAAAAAGCGTTTCACCGTGGCCTCGTCCTCGATCATGGCCACCACGATCTCCCCGTTGTTGGCCGTCTGCTGCCGGCGGACCACCACCAGGTCCCCCGGCAGAATCCCGGCGTTCAGCATGGACTCACCCCGGACCCGCAGCGCGAAGTACTCGTCCCCGGCGCCGCCGGTGTCAAACGTCAGGTAATCCTCAATGCACTCCTGGGCCAGGATCGGGCTGCCCGCCGCCACATCACCCACGATGGGGACCTGGTTCTCCCGGACATGGGGTGCCTTCAGGGTGATGGCGCGGCCCTTTCCGGCGCCCTTTTCAATATAGCCCGCCTCCTCCAGGTGCTTGAGGTGGAAATGAACCGTGGAGGAGGACTTCAGGCCCACTGCCTCGCCGATCTCCCGCACGGAGGGCGGATAGCCCTGCTCCTGAATACAGGAGGCGATATAGTCATAGATCCTCTGCTGCATGGTGGAGAGTTTCCCCATAATGATCCTCCTTGCCGCGTCATATTCTAAGCAAGGCCATTATAGCACAGTTCCCCGCGAAAAGCAAACATTTGTTCCATTTTTCTAACTGTTTTTTCTGCCAAAAAACGTTTGCTTTTTGAGAAAATCCCCTTGAAAAAGCGGACAAACTATGGTATCATAAGTTGCTGTGAATGTTCTGCGCGGTTACGCGCATCAATGTATGGAGGTTTTCCGATATGGAGCTTTTTATCACCATTCTGCAGGTGCTGTGCGGCCTGGCCATCATTGTGGTTGTTCTGGTGCAGTCCGGTAAGAGTGCCGGTCTCTCCGGCGCCATCGGCGGCGTGGCGGACTCTTTCCTGGCGAAGAATAAGGCTAAGAGCCTGGACGCCAAGCTGGCCCGCGCCACCAAGTGGATCGGGGCTGTCTTCCTGATCCTGACGCTGATCCTGCTAATCCTGGGGTAAGATCATCCCGAACAAGAGACGCCGAACGGCGTCTCTTGTTTTTATCCCGTTCCCCGGCAGTACAGGACCCCTAACTCCGGCGTCACGCCGTTGATATCCAGCAGTTCCTCCACTGTGACGAACTGGTATCCCTCCTGATGCAGGGTGTCAATCACTTCCAGAGCCGCATCCACGGAGGTCTGATAGATATCGTGGAGCAAAATGATGCTGTTGGGCTGCACGTTGGCCAGAATCACCTGCGCTACCTTGCCGGCGTCCCGGCTCTCCCAATCCCTGGGGTCCACGGACCATTTGACCATGGGCACGTCGACCGTCTTCTCAGCGTCCGCCGAGACCAGGCCGTAGGGCGGACGCAGCCAGTAGGTGCCCTCCCCCAGAACTTCCTCCAGCACGGCCTCCGTCTTCTGAATCTCCTCCGTGATGGCCGCCTGGGTGCCGTTCAGCCGCACATGGCTCCAGGTGTGGTTGCCCACCTGGTGGCCCTCCGTCTGCATCCGCCGCACCAGGTCCTCCCGGCCGGCGATCTCCTCTCCGATCAGGAAGAAGGTGGCGTGGGCATTCCGCTCCCGCAGGCCGTCCAGCAGCACATCCGTGGTTCCGGGATGCGGCCCGTCGTCGAAGGTCAGCGCCACGTACTTGGGCTCCGCCGAAATCGCCGCTTCGCCGTCCGCCTGGACAGCGGGCTCATCCGGGCCGCAGCCGCACAGGCCTATAAACAGCAGGCATAAAAAAAGCGGGCATACTCTCCTCATCTTCACGCATCCCTCCCTGTCGTTGCAGAGATAGTTTGCGCCCAGAGGCGGAAATTACACCCGTCAATTTTTTCTCCTCAGAAACGGTGCTCAGAGATCCCCGCCCGGCAGACGCCGGTTCCGCGGCTTGGATTCCAACAGTTTCCCAAAGGATTTTCCCATTTTTTGAAAGTCGCGCCCCAAGTCCTGCCAGGTCCGCTCCATCAGCTTCCTGTCGCTCCCGGCCTGCGCCGCGGCACGCGAATCCGTCCGCCGCATGGAGGACGTGCTGCGGGCCGGCTGGTTGAAAGCCCCGCAGCGCGGGCAGAAGCCATCCTCATCATAGTCGTACCGTTTCCGGCACTCGTAGCACTGTACGGTCCGCATCAGCAGTTCCCCCTCTCTCTGCCTCCATCATAGCACAGGTTCCCTGCCCCTTACAAGTAAAATCAAAAGCCCTTTGCAACGTGCCTAGGTACACATTGCAAAGGGCTTTTTTTCAGGGGGTGCTCTTTACTTCACCAGCTCAATGAGGGCGGTCTCCGCAGCGTCACCGCGGCGCACGCCGGTGCGGATGATGCGGGTGTAGCCGCCGTTGCGCTCGGCATAGCCGGGAGCAATCTCCTTGAACAGCTTCTTGCAGACATCCTCGCGGGTAATGAAGCTCATGGCCTGCCGGTAAGCAGCCAGATCGTTCTTCTTACCGAGCGTGATCATCTTCTCAGCCAGAGGCTTGATCTCCTTGGCACGGGTGACGGTGGTCTCCATCTTGCCGTTGTCCAGGAAATCCGTAACCTGCTGGCGCAGCATCGCCATCCGCTGGTCCGTGGTCTTGCCAAGTTTCCGAGTTCCGGGCATTTCGGTCTCCTCCTTCTTTAGGATCATAGTCAGCCGGGAGTTCCGGCTTTAATTATTTTCTTCGTCGGCCAAATGCAGTCCCATCATGGAGAGCTTGTTGATAACCTCCTCCAGGGACTTGCGGCCCAGATTGCGGACCTTCATCATCTCGTCCTCCGTCTTCTCGGTAAGATCCTGGACGGTATTGATGTTGGCGCGCTTGAGGCAGTTGAAGGAACGGACGGAGAGGTCCAGCTCCTCGATGGTCATCTCGAGCACCTTGTCGCGCTGGGTCTCCGGCTTCTCCACCACGGTGGAGCGGCTGCCGACCGTCTCAGACAGGTCGGTGAAGAGCACGAAGTGATCGCACAAAATCTTCGCGCCGAGGGAGACGGCATCGCGCGCGGTGATCGTGCCATCCGTCCAGACCTCCAGCGTCAGCTTGTCAAAGTCGGTCATATTGCCCACACGGGTATTCTCCACCGTGTAATTGGCCTTGAGCACCGGAGAATAGATGGAGTCCACCGGGATCACGCCGATCACGGACTGCGCCGGCTTGTTGCGGTCGGCGGGCACATAGCCGCGGCCGTGGCTGAGCGTCAGTTCCATATTCAGCGCGGCATCCGGACCGAGGGTGGCGATGTGCAGGTCGGGATTGAGAATCTCCACCTCGCCGTCGGCCTTGATGTCTCCGGCGGTGACCTCGCCCTCTCCGCTGGCCTGGATATAGACCGTCTTGGTGCCGGTGCCATAGAGCTTGGCGATGATCTTCTTCACGTTCAGGACGATCTGGGTCACATCTTCCTTCACGCCCGGAATGGTGCAGAACTCGTGCTGGACGCCAGCGATCTTCATGGTAGTGACGGCAGTGCCGGGGAGAGAGGACAGCAGAATACGGCGCAGGGCATTGCCCAACGTGGTGCCGTAGCCGCGCTCCAGAGGCTCGACGACATACTTGCCATAGGTACCGTCATTGGGGTTCTCAATACACTCAATGCGGGGCTTTTCAATTTCTACCATTTATTACATACCCTCCTCGTCTGCGGGGAGCGGGAACACCCCCCATTTGGTTGTACAGCTTACCAATATGAGGAAGCACTGATTCAATGGGCGGCGGACCGCGGCGCAGGCCGGACCCGCCGCTCTCTCTTTCCTTGACTCAGAGGTTCCTTGATGAGGGCTGGTCAATTATTTGGAGTACAGCTCGACGATCAGGTGCTCTTCCACGGGGAAGTCGATGTCAGCGCGCTCCGGCAGACGAGTGATGGTGCCTTTCAGGGCCTCTTTCTCGCGGTCCATCCAGGCGGGCACAGTGACGGCGATAGCGTCCTCACCCAGGAAACGCTTAAACTTGACGGAAGAACGGCTGGAGTCCTTGACCTCGACCACGTCGCCGGCCTTGACCAGGTAAGAGGGGATGTTCACCCGCTTGCCATTGACCAGGAAGTGGCCGTGGCTCACCAGCTGACGGGCCTCACGGCGGGTCAGAGCAAAGCCCATCCGAAACACGACGTTGTCCAGACGGCGCTCCAGGGTGACGAGCAGGGTCTCGCCGGTGACGCCGGGGGCCTTGGCGGCCTTCTCGTAATAGGTGCGGAACTGCTTCTCCAGCACGCCGTAGATGAACTTGACCTTCTGCTTCTCCTGAAGCTGAAGGGCATATTCGCTCTTCTTGCGGCGCATCTGGTTCTTGCCGGTGCGCTTGGTGCTCTTCTTGCCGTTATAGCCCATCACGGCGGGGGAAATGCCCAGGGCCTCGCAGCGCTTGGCAATGGGCTGAGTATTCTTGGCCATAGTCTGTTATGCCTCCTTCTTGTGATCAGACACGTCTTCTCTTGGGAGGACGGCAGCCATTGTGGGGCACAGGAGTGACGTCTTTGATCAGCGTCACTTCCAGACCCACACCCTGCAGCGCGCGGATGGCGGCCTCACGGCCGGCGCCCGGGCCCTTGACGTACACCTCCACCGTCTTCAGGCCATGCTCCATGGCGGCCTTGGCGGCGGTCTCCGCGGCAGTCTGCGCGGCGAAGGGGGTGGACTTCCGGGAACCGCGGAAACCGAGTCCGCCGGAGGAAGCCCAGCTCAGGGCGTTGCCCTGCAGGTCAGTGACGGTGACCATGGTGTTATTGAAGGAAGAGCGGATATGCACAGCGCCCTTCTCCACATTCTTGCGCTCGCGGCGACGGCGAACGACTTTCTTAGCTTTGGCCATTGTTCATATCCCTCCTTTACTTCTTCTTGTTGGCAATGGTCTTCTTCGGGCCCTTGCGGGTACGGGCGTTGGTCTTGGAGCGCTGGCCGCGCACGGGCAGGCTCTTCTTATGGCGCAGGCCGCGGTAAGAGCCAATCTCAATGAGGCGCTTGATATCCATAGCCACGTTACGGCGCAGGTCACCTTCGACCATATACTGATGGCCGATCACATCGCGCAGGGCGGCCTCCTGGGCCTCCGTCAGGTCGCGGACGCGGGTGTCGGGGTCAATCCCGGTCTGGGCGAGAATCTTCTGAGCGCTGGTGCGGCCGATGCCGTAGATATAGGTCAGGCCGATCTCCACGCGCTTATCCTTGGGCAGGTCAATGCCGGCAATACGAGCCATAAATCAATACACCTCCTTATCCTTGTCTCTGCTTGTGCTTGGGATTCGGGCAAATCACCATAACTCTGCCCTTGCGCTTAATGACCTTGCATTTTTCGCACATGGGCTTGACGGACGGTCTTACTTTCATCGTCGTACCTCCTGTTTTGCTGCATGGGACCGTACCCTTGTCCAGAGGGCGTGTTCCCATGTCCCCGCCGGTATGGGCGGGATTATTTGCTTCTCCAGGTAATCCGGCCGCGAGTCAGATCATAAGGGGACATCTGGACTGTCACCTTATCTCCCGGGAGGATCCTGATATAGTTCATCCGGAGCTTTCCGGAGATGTGAGCCAGGATGGTGTGGCCGCGGCCGATATCCACCAGGAAGGTGGTATTCGGCAGGGCCTCTTTTACGATCCCTTCCAGCTCGATCATATCTTCTTTGGACATGAGCGTTTTACCTCCTATGCGGAGTTCCCGTATCGGGACCTACCGGGGAATCTGAATCGCGGAAGGCGGCCAATACAGCGCGCAGCTGCCTGTCGCTGACCGCTTCGCCTCTGTGCAGTCGTTCGACTGCCGGATGTGCGCTGGTCCCTACGCAGCGGAGATGCCTCGGGTTCTTCCGCTTGGGCGTAGCCAGCTTTCTCCCCTTACCGTCGGCAACCAGGACCCGGTCTCCCTCCACCGCAAGGACGAGGAAGAGACGGCCCCGGTCATGCCCGGCCAGGGAGAGAACGATTTGTCTCGGGTGGATACTGCCAGTCATATCAATCTCCGCACCGGGTAAGGATCTCAGCCTCGCCATCGGTGATGAGAATGGTATTTTCGTAATGGGCGGCCAGCTTGCCGTCCGCCGTCATCGGGACGACCCAGCCGTCCGGCATCCGCCGGTTGCGGATGCGCGCAGAGCCCTGGTTGACCATCGGCTCGATGCAGATGGCCATATTGGGATACAGCCGCGGATTGCCGCCCAGCGGGCGCTCGGGCACGTAGTTGGGAACCTCCGGCGCCTCATGGACGCTGCGGCCGATGCCGTGGCCGGTGTACTCGCGCACCAGGCTGTAGCCGGCCGCCTCGGCGCACTGCTGCACCGCCGCGGAGATGTCAAAGATATGCCCGCCCGCCCGGGCCTTCTCAAAGCCGGCCCAAAAGGCCTGCTCCGTGGTGTCAATCAGCCGTCGGGCCTCGGGGGAGATCTCCCCGCAGGCGAAGGTCGCGCAGCAGTCGCCGTGATAGCCGCCGACCGCCACGCCGTTGCGGTCGAGCTTATAGTCTCCCACGCAGGCGCCGACGTCGATGGTCACGATGTCCCCCTCTTTCAGCCTCCGGTTTCCGGGCACGCCGTGGATGATCTCGTCGTTGACCGAGATGCACGCCGCGCCGCGGAACCCGTAGAGGTGGTAGAAGGAGGGGTATCCCCCATGACTGCGGATGAATTTGTTGATCTCGTGGTCGATCTCCCGGGTGGTGACGCCGGGACGGACCAGGCTGCCGCCAAAGGCGCGGGCCTCAGCCGTCAGCCGTCCCGCCCGGCGCATCTGCTCCACCTGATGAGGGGAGAGGATGGTGATGCGTTCGCCGGACATGGTCACTCGCCCAGCGCGGCCATGATCGCCTCGTTCGTGGCCTGGATGGTGGGCCGATTGGCCACCATCTTCAGCACGCCGCGGCTCTCATAGTAGCCCTTCAGCGGTTCGGTCTCGGCGTGATAGGTCTTCAGCCGGGCCCGGACGGTCTCCGGTTTGTCGTCCTTACGCTGGGTGAGCGGCTGACCGCACACGTCGCACACGCCTTCCACCTTGGGCGGGGCGGCGACCACATGATAGGTCGCGCCGCAGTTGAGGCAGGTCCTGCGCCCGGTCATCCGGCGCTCGATCTCCTCGTCACTGATCTCAATGGAGATCACCGCATCAAAGTGAATGCCCGCGGCCTCCAGCGCGTCCGCCTGCGCCAGCGTGCGGGGCACGCCGTCGAGGATATAGCCGTCCGCGCAGTCCGGCTCTGCCAGGCGCTCGGTGATCACACCGATAATGACCTCATCGGGGACCAGGGCGCCGGCGTCCATATACTCCTTGGCCTTCAGGCCGATGGGCGTGCCGTTCTTCACAGCGGCCCGGAGGATATTTCCGGTCGAGATGGTGGGGATGTGCAGGGCCTTGCTGATGATCTCAGCCTGCGTGCCCTTTCCGGCGCCGGGAGCGCCCAACAGAATCATCTTCATCCTTACGCCCTCCTCAGTTCAGGAAGCCCTTGTAGTTGCGCATGAGCATCTGCGCCTCGAGCGCCTTCTGGGTGTCCAGCGCAACCGAGACCACGATGAGCACCGAGGTGCCGCCGATGGCCAGCGCGCTCATATTGAGCAGGTTGCCAGTGATGATGGGCAGCAGGGCGATGATGCCGAGGTAGATCGCACCAAACATGGTGATCCGGTTGAGCACCCGGGCGAGGAACTCCGCCGTGGGACGGCCCGAACGGAAGCCGGGGATAAAGCCGCCCTGCGCCTTGAGGTTGTTGGCCACTTCGATGGGGTTAAACTGGATGGTCGCGTAGAAATAGCTGAAGCCCACGATCAGCAGGACGTACACCACAGCGTAGAAAATGCTGTCGGTGTCGAACGCCTGAATCACCGGGGAATCGGCCCACGCGGGGACGAAGGCGGCGATGGTCGCCGGGATGCTGGCAATGGTCTGCGCGAAGATGATGGGCATGACGCCGGACATGTTCACCTTCATCGGAATCTTGGACGCCTGGCCGCCGTACTGCTTCCGGCCCACGACGCGCTTGGCGTACTGGACGGGAATCCGGCGCTCAGCTCCGCTGATGAAGACGACAAAGACGACCAGCAGCAGCATGCCGATGACAATCAGCGGGATCGCCCAGATGGGCACCACAATGCTGGAGGTGTCGGTCACGCCGTCAAGCCAGTTGACCGCGCCGATATACATATAGTACACGGCGCTCGGCAGGCGGGAGATGATGCCGGCGAACAGCAGGATAGAGATGCCGTTGCCAATGCCAAACTCCGTGATCTGCTCACCCAGCCACATGACAAAGACGGAGCCGGCGGTGAAGGTGATGACAATCACGATAGCTGCCCAGACGCTCTCCTCCGCCAGGAGCAGATTGGAGCGCAGCAGGAAATAGTAGCCGAGACCCTGCAGCAGGCCGATGCCAAGTGTGGTATAGCGGGTAATCCGCTCGATCTTGCGCTTGCCCTCTTCGCCGCCGTCCCGCGCCAGGCGCTCCAGCGGCGGGATCGCCACAGTGAGCAGCTGGATAATGATGGAGGCGTTGATATACGGCTGGATGGACAGGGCGAAGACGGTGCCCTGTCCGAACGCGCCGCCGCTCATGACGTTCATCAGGCCGAGAATGTTGCTCGAGGCCGCGTTAAAGTAGTCCTGGAGCGAGGCGGTGTCGATGAACGGAACGGGGATGGAGTTGCCCAGCCGGAAAATCAGCAGGGCAAAGGCGACAAAGATGAGCTTCCGGCGCAGCTCTTCGATCTTCCATGCGTTGCGAATGGTCTCGAGCACTTTAGATCACCTCTGCCTTTCCTCCCGCAGCTTCAATCTTTTCCTTCGCGGAAGCGGAGAAAGCGTTCACCTGCACGGTCAGCTTCTTGGTCAGCTCGCCGCCGCCGAGGATTTTTACGCCGTACTTGCAGTTGCTCACCAGGCCGGCGTCCATGATGTCGCGCACGGTGACGGTCGCGCCGTCCTCAAAGCGCTCAAGCGCGCTGACATTGATGGCGTCCAGGGGCTTGGCAAAGATATTGTGGAAGCCGCGCTTGGGCAGGCGGCGGGCCAGAGGCATCTGGCCGCCCTCAAACCCGATGCGGACCTTTCCGCCGGAGCGGGCCTTCTGGCCCTTGTGGCCGCGGCCGGCGGTCTTGCCGTTGCCGCTGCCGTGGCCGCGGCCCTTGCGCTTGGGGGCCTGGGTCGCACCCGGCGCGGGAGACAGGTCATGCAGATTCATAATCGACATACCTCCTTATTCAGCTTCGGAAACCTGGCAGAGGTAACCGATTTGGGCGAGCTTGCCCGCCGTCTGCGCGTTGTCCGGCTGGACGGTGGTGTCGCCGATCTTGCGCAGGCCCAGGGAGGCCGCCGTGTCCTTATGCTTCTGGAGCCGGCCGTTCAGGCTCTTGACCAGAGTGATTTTCTTCGCCATGGTAACGACCCTCCTTACAGCTCTTCCACGGACTTGCCGCGGGTGGCCGCGACCTGCTCAGGGGTGCGCAGGCTCTTGAGGCCCTCAAAGGTGGAGGCGACCACGTTCTGCGGGTTGTGGGAGCGCAGGCACTTGGTACGGATGTCCTTGATGCCGACGGCCTCCATCACAGCACGCACCGGGCCGCCGGCGATGACGCCGGTGCCGTCGGGAGCGGGCTTGAGGAGCACGGAGCCGGCGCCGAACTTGCCGACCACCTCATGGGGGATGGTGGTCCCCTGGAGAGAGACGTCGATCATGTTCTTCTTGGCATCCTCAATGCCCTTGCGGATCGCCTCGGGCACCTCAGCGGCCTTGCCAAGGCCGTAACCGACCTTGCCCTTGCCGTCGCCGACCACCATCAGGGCAGAGAACTTGAAGATTCGGCCGCCCTTGACCGTCTTGCTGACGCGGTTGAGGTAGACGAGCTTCTCGATATACTCGCTCTGCGGTTTCTCAAATCTGGGCATGTTCTTTCCTCCTCCTCATCAGAACTGCAGGCCGCCCTCGCGGGCGCCCTCGGCCAGGGCCTTGACGCGGCCGTGGTACAGGTAGCCGCCGCGGTCAAAGACCACAGCCTCGATGCCGGCGGCCTTGGCACGCTCAGCAACCATCAGGCCGACCTTCTTGGCCGCCTCGACGTTGCCGCCGTGGCCCTCAAAGCCCTTCTCGAGGGAGGAAGCGGAGACCAGGGTGACGCCCTTGGTGTCGTCGATCACCTGAGCATAGATGTTGGTCTCGCTGCGGAACACGTTCAGACGGGGTCTCTCGGGGGTGCCGGAGATCTTAGAACGGACACGCTTATGACGCTTGAGGCGCTGCGCGTTGGTATTGGGTCTGTGAATCATTTAGGCACACCTCCTTACTTCTTCTTGGCGCCGGTCTTGCCTTCCTTGCGGCGGATGACTTCGTCGGCGTACTTGATGCCCTTGCCCTTATAGGGCTCAGGCGGACGGATCTCACGGATGCGGGCGGCCACCTGACCGACCAGCTCCTTATCGCAGCCCTTAACCACGATCTTGTTCGGCGCGGGGCACTCAAGCGTGATCCCCTCCACCGGCTCAACATTCACCGGATGGGAATAGCCGACATTGAGCTGGAGCTCCTTGCCCTGCATGGCGACACGGTAACCGATGCCGTTGACGTCCAGATCCTTCTGGAAGCCCTTGGTCACGCCGACAACCATGTTGTGGACAATCGCGCGGACCATGCCGTGGCAGGCGCGGTTCTCCTTGCTGTCGTTCGGGCGGGTGCAGTGGAGCACGTTACCCTCCTGAGCGACCGTGATGTTGGTGGGGAACTGCTTGGTCAGGGATCCGAGGGGGCCCTTGACGGTAATGACATTGCCCTCGTCGATGGTGACGGTGACACCGGCGGGAACGTCAATGGGCATTCTGCCAATTCGAGACATGTTCGGTTCCCTCCTTACCAGACGAACGCAAGGACCTCGCCGCCGACGTGAGCCGCGCGCGCGGCTTTGTCGGTCATGACGCCCTTGGAGGTGGATACGATAGCGATGCCCAGACCGTGCAGAACACGCGGCAGCTCGTCGGCGCCAGCATAGACGCGCAGGCCGGGCTTGGAGACGCGGCGCAGACCGGTCAGGGCCTTCTCGTTGCCGTTATACTTCAGGGTAATACGGATAATTCCCTGGGTGCCGTCGTCGATGAGCTGGAAGTTCTTGATATAGCCCTCGTCGAGCAGGATCTGGGCAATGGACTTCTTCATGTTGGACGCGGGGACATCGACGGTGGTATGCTTGGCGGCGTTGGCATTGCGGATGCGGGTGAGCATATCAGCAATGGGATCGGTGATGTGCATACAAATGGACCTCCTTCAATAAAGGTTACAGGCGGGCGGTGTCCGCCCCCTGTCAAGGCGCCAGGGTATCAGGGGAACGCAGGCCGAAGGCGTCCGGCCCCGGCAGGGTCTTCCCGTGACTTCTGGCGCCGATGGGACAGCGTCGCCCGGCGGGGCCTCCGATGGTTTTACCAGGAGGCCTTCTTCACGCCGGGAATCTGGCCCTTGTAGGCCAGCTCGCGGAAGCAGATACGGCAGATGCCGTAGTCACGCAGATAGGCGTGCGGACGGCCGCACAGCTTGCAGCGGTTATAGCGGCGGGTGGAAAACTTGGGGGTGCGCTGCTGCTTGAGCTTCATAGAAGTCTTTGCCATGTTCTGTTCTCCTCCCTCACTTCGCGAACGGGGCGCCGAGCTGGGTGAGCAGCTCACGGGCCTCTTCGTCGGTCTTGGCGGTGGTGACCATCACGATGTCCATACCGCGGATCTTGTCGATCTTATCGTACTCGATCTCGGGGAAGATCAGCTGCTCCTTCACGCCGAGGGCGTAGTTGCCGCGGCCGTCGAAGGAATCGGCGCTGATGCCGCGGAAGTCACGCACGCGGGGGAGCGCGATGTTGAACAGGCGGTCGAGGAACTCCCACATCTTGTCCTGGCGCAGGGTGACCTTCGCGCCGATGGGCATGCCCTCACGCAGCTTGAAGTTGGCCACGCTCTTCTTGGCCTTGCAGACCACGGCCTTCTGGCCGGTGATCGCGGCCAGGTCGCGCACGACATTGTCGAGCACCTTGGGGTTCTCGCGGCCCTCGCTGCAACCGACGTTGACGACGATCTTGTCCAGACGGGGGATCTCCATCACAGACTTATAGCCAAACTTCTGCATCAGAGCAGGAGCGACTTCCTGCGTGTACTTATCCTTCAAAGTAGGCATTTCAGTCTTACGCTCCTTTCTCAGATTTCAGCGCCGCACTTCTTGCAGATGCGGACCTTCTTGCCGCCCTCGATCTTGCTGGCCGCCTTGGTGGGCTTTCCGCACTTGGGGCACACGCGCATCACCTTGCAGGCGTAGATCGGGCAGCTCTTTCTGACGATACCGGACTCCTCGCCCTGCTTGCGCGCCTTCTGATGGCGGAAGCAGACGTTGACGCCCTCAACGATGACCTTGCTCTCCTTGGGCAGGACGGCGACGACCTCGCCCGTCTTGCCGACATCTTTGCCGGAGAGAACGATCACCTGATCGCCCTTCTTAATGTTCATTCTTTTCATCTCGTCGCCCTCCTTAAATCACTTCGGGAGCCAGAGACAGGATGCGCAGATAGTCCTTATCCCGAAGCTCGCGGGCCACCGGGCCAAAGATGCGGGTGCCCTGGGGGGTCTTGTCGTCCTTGATGATGACAGCGGCGTTCTCGTCAAAGCGGACATAGGAGCCGTCCGCGCGGCGCACGCCAAAGGCGGAGCGGACGATGACGGCCTTGACCACGTCGCCCTTCTTCACCTGGCCGCCGGGCGCGGCCTTCCGGACGGAGGCCACGACCACGTCGCCGATGTTGCCGTACTTGCGGCGGGAGCCGCCCAGGATCCGGATGGTCTTGAGCACCTTGGCGCCGGTATTGTCAGCAACCTTCAGCAGAGTTTCTTCCTGAATCATCTATCGGCACCTCCTTACTTGGCCTTTTCGATGATCTCGACCAGTCTCCAGCGCTTGTCGTGGGAGAGAGGGCGAGTTTCCATGACGCGCACACGGTCGCCGACGCGGCAGACGTTGTTCTCGTCATGGGCCTTGAGTTTGTACGTTCTCTTGACGATCTTCTTGTACAGGGGGTGGGCCACACGGTCGGCGACGGCCACGACGATCGTCTTATCCATCTTATCGGAAACGACCAGGCCGACTCTGGTCTTGCGGGAAGAAGTTCTTTCCATCTTGCAGTTCCTCCTTAGTCAGCGGCCTTTTCGCGGATGATGGTCTTCACGCGGGCGATGTCGCGCTTGACGTCGACCAACTTCTGAGGGTTATCCAGCTGGTTGGTGGCGTGCTGAAAGCGCAGGTTGAACAGTTCCTTCTTCAGCTCCAGCAGCTTGCTGTCCAGCTCAGTAGCGGACATGGCGCGGATCTCTTTGGCCTTCATTACGCTTCACCACCTTCCTGGGGGACTTCTTTCTTCACGATCTTAGTCTGGATCGGCAGCTTGTGAGAGGCCAGGCGCAGCGCCTCGCGGGCAACCGCCTCGGGCACGCCGGCGATCTCAAACATCACGCGGCCGGGCTTGACAACGGCAACCCAGTACTCCGGGGAGCCCTTACCTTTACCCATACGGGAGCCGGCAGCCTGCTGGGTGACCGGCTTGTCGGGGAAGATCTTGATCCAGACCTTGCCGCCACGCTTGGTGTAGCGGGTCATGGCGATACGGGCCGCCTCGATCTGGTTGGACTTGATCCAGGCCGGTTCCAGGGCCTGGAGGCCAAACTCACCGTAGGTGACGGTATTGCCGCGGGAAGCCTTTCCGGTCATGCGGCCGCGCTGCACTCTGCGGTACTTTACTCTCTTAGGCAGAAGCATCAGCGGTTGCCTCCTTCCTTACGGGGAGCGCCGCCATTCGCGCGGTCGCGGTTATAACCGCCGCCGGCGGGACGGCCGTCCCGGTTACGATTGAAGCTGCCGTTGCCTCCGCGGCGGCCATCCCGGCGGCGGGGCCGGTCGGAGCGCTCGCGATAGGGCTTGGACAGGTCGATGGTGCGGGGGGTGGTGCGCAGGGTCTGGCTCAGGATCTCGCCCTTGTAGACCCAGACCTTGACGCCGATACGGCCATAGGTGGTCGCAGCCTCGGCGAAGCCGTACTCGATGTCGGCGCGCAGCGTCTGCAGGGGGATGGTGCCCTCATGATAGTGCTCGCTGCGGGCGATCTCCGCGCCGCCCAGGCGGCCGGACACGCAGACCTTGATGCCCTTGGCGCCGGCACGCATGGCGTTGCTGATGGCCTTCTTCATGGCCCGGCGGAAGGAGATGCGCTTCTCGAGCTGCTGGGCGATGTTCTCGGCGACCAGCTGGGCGTTCATGTCGATCTCGCCGCGCTTGACCTCCACGATGGACAGCTGCACGGTCTTGCCGATCATCTTCTCCAGCTCCTTGCGGATGCGCTCGACCTCGGTGGCGTCCTTGCCGATCACCATGCCGGGGCGGGCGCAGTGGAGGTAGATGCGCACCTTGGCGTTGTCTCGCTCGATCTCGATGCGAGGCACGCCGGCGCTATAGAGCGTTTTCTTCAGGTACTTGCGGATCTTCTGATCCTCAACGATCAGGTCGCCGACCTTCTCGTTGCGGGCATACCAGCGGGAGTCCCAGTCCTTGATGACACCCACGCGGAAGCCGTGGGGATTCACTTTCTGACCCATAAATCTTCCCTCCTCAGGCTTTCTCGCTCACCACGACGGTGATGTGGGCGGTGCGCTTGTCGATGCGGTAGCCGCGGCCGTGAGCGCGCGGACGCATCCGCTTGATGATGGGGCCGGCGTTGGCGTAGGCGGCGGAGACATACAGCTTGGAGGCGTCCATACCGTGGTTGTTCTCCGCGTTGGCCGCGGCGCTCTTCACCAGCTTGGCCAGCAGGGGGGAGGCCTTCTTGGGGGTGTTGTTCAGGATGCCGACCGCCAGGTCGATGTCCTTGCCCCGGATCAGATCGCAGACGATGTTGACCTTGCGCGGAGAGATCCGGGCGTAGGTCAGGGTCGCTTTTGCTTCACTCATTTGTCGCAGCCTCCTTACTTGGTCTTGCCGCCGCTGTGGCCGCGGAAGTAGCGGGTGGGCGCGAACTCGCCCAGCTTATGGCCGACCATGTCCTCCGTCACATAGACGGGCACATGCTTCTTGCCGTCATGCACGGCGAAGGTGTGGCCGACGAAAGAGGGGAAGATGGTGGAAGCGCGGCTCCAGGTCTTGAGCACCTTCTTCTCGCCGGTCTGGTTCATCTCATCCACCCGCTTCAGCAGCTCGGGAGCGCAGAAGGGGCCTTTCTTCACAGATCTGCTCATGTTTCTGCCTCCTTACTTGGCGTTGCGGCGACGGACGATAAACTTGTCGGTCGGATTCTTCTTCTTGCGGGTCTTGTAACCCAGGGCGGGCTTGCCCCACGGGGTGACCGGGCCAGGACGGCCGATCGGGGCGCGGCCCTCGCCGCCGCCGTGCGGGTGGTCATTCGGGTTCATGACCGAGCCGCGGACGGTGGGACGCCAGCCCATGTGGCGCTTCCGGCCGGCCTTGCCGATGTGGACGTTCGCGTGGTCCTCGTTGCCGACCTGGCCGATGCAGGCCTTGCAGTTGGCCTTGACCAGGCGGTACTCGCCGGAGGGCAGGCGGATCTGGGCGGAGTCGCCCTCCTTGGCCATCAGCTGCGCCTGCTCACCGGCGGCGCGCACGAGCTGGGCGCCCTTGCCGGGGTGCAGCTCGATGTTGTGGATGATGGTGCCCACCGGGATAGCTGACAGGGGCAGGCAGTTGCCCGGCTTGATGTCGGCCTGGGCGCCGGTCTCAATGATGTGGCCGGGCTTGAGGCCCACCGGAGCGAGGATATAGGCCTTCTCGCCGTCCTCATACTGGATGAGGGCGATGTTGGCCGAACGGTTGGGGTCATACTCCAGGCGCAGGACGGTGGCGTTGTCCTCGCGCAGGCGCCGGAAGTCGATCACGCGATACTTGCGGCGCACGCCGCCGCCGCGGTGGCGGACGGTGATCCGGCCATAGCTGTTGCGGCCGGCGCTCTTCTTCAGAGACTCGGTCAGGCCGCGCTCAGGCTTGGCCTTCTTGTCGATGCCCTCGAACGTGGACACCGTCATGTGACGGCGCGACGGGGTCGTGGGCTTATAAGCACGAATCGCCATTTTGCGTTACCTCCCTATCAGACCATGCCGTCGAAGAACTCAATCGACTTGGAGTCTTCCGTCAGCTTGACGATGGCCTTCTTGTAGCCGGAGCGGCGGCCGGGACGGCCGGCGCCCATGCGCTTGACCTTGCCGTCGTAGTTCATCGTGTTGACCTTGGCGACCTTGACGCCGAAGATCTCCTCGACGGCCTGGCCGATCATGGCCTTGTTCGCGTCGGGATGCACGATGAAGGTGTACTTCTTGTCGGCGCTGCCGAGCATGGAGTGCTCGGTGACGACAGGCCGGAGAATGATATCATAGGCGGTCATTACGCGTACACCTCCTCGATGGTGGCCAGCGCGGCCTTGTCGATGACCAGGGTCTTGGCGTTGACCAGATCATAGACGCTCAGAATGTTGGCGGGCGTGGTGATCACGCCGGGAATATTGCGCGCGGACAGCACCACGCCGGACTTGACGCCGTCGGTGATAACCACGCTCTTGCCGGCGTCGATCGCGCTCAGCAGGGCGACCATGGTCTTGGTCTTGGGCTCGGCGATCTCCAGGCTGTCGATGACGGCGATGTTGCCGTTCTGAGCCTTGTCGGACAGGACGCTCTTGAGAGCCAGGCGGCGCAGCTTCTTGTTAAGGGTGTAGCGGTAACTGCGGGGCTTGGGGGCAAAAACGATACCGCCGTGCGTCCACTGCGGGGAGCGGGTGGAGCCCTGACGGGCGCGGCCGGTGCCCTTCTGGCGCCACGGCTTCTTGCCGCCGCCGGAGACCTCCGCGCGGGTCAGCGCGGACTGCGTGCCCTGACGGCAGTTTGCCAGGTGGTTCTTGACCACCGCGTGAACGGCGGGCAGGTTGGGCTCGATGCCAAAGACGGACGCAGCCAGCTCGACCTCGCCCACCTGCTTGCCGGCCATATCATAAACCTTAGCGATAGACATGTTGGTTTGCTCTCCTTTCCCTTAGCGGTTTCTCGCGGAGGCCTTCTGCGGGTTGACACGGGCGGAAGCCTTCTGCGGGTTGCTGGAGATGCCGGCGCCGGCCTGCTTGACCACGTTGACCTTGGCGGTGCTCTTGATGACGACCACGCCGCCCTTCGGGCCGGGGATCGCGCCGCGGACGGCGATCAGGTTCACCTCGGGATCGACCTTCACCACTTCCAGGTTCTGCACGGTGACCTGCTCGGCGCCCATCTGACCGGCGCCGATCTTGCCCTTGCGGATGCGGCTGGGGGTAGAGGTGGAGCCCATGGAGCCGGCATGACGGTGGACCGGGCCGCCGCCGTGGCTCATCGGGGTGCGGTGCGCGCCGTGGCGCTTGATGACGCCGGCGTAGCCCTTGCCCTTGCTGATGCCGGTGGCATCCACCTTGTCGCCCACGGCGAAGACGTCCGCCTTGAGCACATCGCCGACGTTGAGAGAATCGTAGCTGTCCACCTTGACTTCCTTGAGCACGCGCAGCAGCAGGCCCTCGCCCGCCTTGGCCAGGTGGCCCTTCTGACCCTTGGTCAGGTGCTTTTCGGTGGTGGGCTGGTAGCCGAGCTGAATGGCCTCATAGCCGTCCTTCTCAGCGGTCTTCTTCTGAACCACGGTGCAGGGCCCCGCCTCGATGACGGTGACGGGAACCACCTTGCCGGCTTCATCGAAGATCTGGGTCATGCCGACCTTTTTGCCGATGATTGCCTTTCGTTCCATTTCGGATATCCTCCTTGTAAGGTTATTGGTTGAGACGGACGCCCATCGGGCTGGCGGCCGCGCCTCAACATGACCCCTCCGCCCTGCCGGACAGGCCGGTCGGCGGAGTATGGGTACTGACAAAATCAGGTGTGAGATCCGGCGCTGTCTTACAGCTTGATCTCAATCTCGACGCCCGCCGGAAGCTGCAGGCTCATCAGCGCCTCCACCGTCTTGGGGGAGGGATTCTGGATGTCGATCAGGCGCTTGTGGGTGCGGCGCTCGAACTGCTCGCGGCTGTCCTTGTACTTGTGCACCGCGCGCAGGATGGTCACGACCTCCTTCTTGGTCGGCAGGGGAATCGGACCAGAGACGGAGGCGCCGGTGCGCTTGGCGGTCTCCACGATGGTCTCGGCGCTCTGATCGATGAGCTGATGGTCATAGGCCTTCAGGCGAATGCGGATAGTCTCTTTTGCCATGGTGTGCTCCTCCTTGTTTTCGTACTAGTTGTACATGAACCGGGGGTATTTGGAGCGGAGGGCTGGTCGAGATTAACATACGCTGTGCCGTGTGTATCACTCCATCTCAGCAAAGAAAGCCGACGCAAACCGCCGGCCGTCTCCACCGCGCATGGCGATATACGCCAGAATCGCACAGTGTCTTCTCACAGCCGCCCAGATCCAGCCCGGACATACTCCGCAGAAGTTACCGGACCTCCGTCCGCAATCTCCTGCATCATCGCACAATGCGCCGCAGCGCATCGGTGGATATTATACTGGCAGCTGGCGAAAAAGTCAAGCACTTTTTTCGTTTTCCGTGTATTTTTTCCGTCTCTGTGTCCCGGCCCGGAAACAGCCCGGCGCTCTTGTCTCAGCGCAGAGAGGTATGCTATAATCGGGATATCAAAAGGCGCCAACCATTCATTTTGGGCCCGGATGCTGCCGGGCCGGCAGGCAGGAGGTTTTTCCCATGTCCCAGTCCCCCGCGCCCTGGACACCGTTGGAGTCCGGACTGTCCATCGTCTCCACCGGGCGTCCGCTCCAGGTGGAGCTGCTCTCGCCGTCCGCTGGGCGGCTGTGCCTGCGCTGCGCGGGCGGCGAGCGGGAGATCCCCCCCGGCCCGCTCTCCCTGCTGCTGTCCAACTGGCCGGAGACCTGCCACTGGCAGCGCCCGGCCGAGGCGCTGGGGGACGGCCGGATTATCATCGACCTGACCGGCGTGGAGGCCGCGCTGCAGCCGGAGGACCCGCGCCCGCTGCGGCTGCATCTGGTGGACGGGCAGCAGGTGCTCTATTCTCTGGTGAGCGAGGCGCTCGCGCCCCGTCTGCGCAAGAGCGCGCGCAGCCTGTATCTGTTTGACAAGCGAGACCTCTGGGGCGAGCCGGTGGCCAGCTTCTACCGGGAGGATTGCTTCTATGAGGCACTCCCCTATTTCTATCAGGACGGCAAGCACCCCCCGGAGCTGGGCCTCCATCTGACGCCGCGCAGCCTGCGCTATTGGCAGCAGCTCACCTACGGCCTGACGGAGTGGTCTCTGGAAGAGGAGCCCTTCCGCCTGTGCGCCCAGGCGCCATCGGGCGCGCCGGCGCTGGACGGGTTTGCCCTGCACCGCCCGGACGGGCGGGAGGAGGGCGCCCTCTTTCTGCCCGCCGCCGCAGACGCGGACGGGCACTATACCGCCGCCCTCTCCCGCCTGCAGCTGCCGGTCGACGGGCGGACACTTGCCCTGTCCGGCGTAATCTCCGTCGGGGATGGCGTGTTCTGCTATGTGCCGCTCTCCGTTCTGGGCGACGGTCTTAACCGCAGCCTGGAGTACCTGGCCAACGGCGTACCGCTGCGTGAGGCGGACGGCGTGCGCTGCTACCTATCCCTCGACCAGCTGTGCCATCCTACCTTAATTTCCGGGACCACGCTGCCCAACGCGCAGCGGCCGGACGGCAAACCGGCGCCGCTCAACGAGATGCTTGAAGACGGCCGCCTCCCCGTGTACGGCCACTGCGCCATTCGCGACCTCGGCGGTGAGAACTGGCTCTGGCATTTTGAAGTGCCCAACTTTTCTTTTGCCCCGTCAGATGAGCTGTGCCTGGTTGCCGAGTTCAAGTCCGTCGCGCTGCGCCTGCCGGTACGGCTGCTCGACGGCAGCCGCCATTCCGGCCTGCTGGAGGCCGATCTCACCGCACTGCGCGACGGGCTGCAAAACAGCCTGATCACCCGCTGGCAGCTCTCGCTGGCCGTGCGGCAGGGTGACATCTATTATCACGTGCAGCTGCGCCTGCCGGAGAGAACCATTCGCAGCCAATTCCGCGAGGATGAATATCTGGACCGCACCTTCGCGTATGGCGCGCCGGTCGGAGAGACCGCACTGGGCAGGCAGACCGTCATCGCCCTCATCTGCTGTCCCTTTGCCGGCTACTGCCAGATTCAGACCTCTGACCGCATGCGCCGCTACGAGCGGCAGTTGGTCTGCCGGGCAAAGGTGATTCGCCTGCGCGGCCGCCGGCTGGAGCTTCGGGTCGTCTGTCCGGAGACGGTGCCCGGCCGGTGGACCGGCTTTGCTATTTTGCACCGCTACAAGCTGGAGGTGGACCGTGCGGTCTACTCCTTCTCCGCTCAAGCAAAGCCAGGCCCGGCGGGCAGCACGGTGCTCACCGCCTCGCTTGATCTCTCTGAATGCCGCTTTTCCCCGCTCTACTGGGACATCCGGGCGGTATTTGAAGGACAGGACGGCGTGTCCTACACCGTGCGCATCCGCGCTGAAGTGGTCCAGGGCAAGTGGAGACGCCAGGCCAACCGCGTTCTCCAGCGTCTGGAGCGCACCTTCCACTCCGGCAGCTACCGGCAGGATGAGGAGCAGTCCGTCTCTCTCTACCGGACCGCGGACAACAACTTTGCCCTCGTCTGCCAGGAGTACAGCCCATACAGCGGCCTGCTGTTCCGCCTGAAGGAGCGGCTGGCCCTGCTGCTCAGCCGCGTCTTTGCGCGGCCACTGGCGAAGAAGAGCATCTTCCTGTGCTATGAGAAGTACTGCTGCATGGCGCAGGATAATGGCTTCTATTTCTTCCGTCACTGTATGGAGCACGACATGGAGCGGACGATGCGGCGGAGCATCTATTTTGTCATTGACAAGCGTCAGCCGGATTATCGCGAGCGCCTGTTGCCTTATCGTGACCACGTGATTCAGTTCATGAGTCTGCGGCACATGGTCTATATTCTCGCCGCGCGCCTGCTCATCTCCAGTGACTCCAAGGCCCACGCCTACGCCTGGCGCGCCAAGGAGAGCATCATCCTGCCGCGGGTGATGAACCGGAAAAAGCTGGTCTTTCTCCAGCACGGGGTGATTGCGCTCAAACGGGTGGAGTTTTACAGCAAGGGCACCAACGCCGTCAACCTCTTTGTCACGTCCAATCAGCGCGAGCATGACATTATTGTGGAGGAGATGGCCTATCCGCCGGAGGATGTCATTATCACCGGCCTGGCCCGCTGGGATGTGCTGGAGGACGCCGGCTGGCAGGAGCGGCATGTGCTTGTCATGCCCACTTGGCGCAACTGGTTGGAGGAGGTCTCCGACGCGGTATTTGTCACCAGCGACTACTACCGCAACTATATGGCCCTGCTCAACGATCCCCGCCTGGCCACCCTGCTGGAGCGGGAGGATCTCTACCTCGACTTCTATATCCATCCGAAATTCCGCGACTACCTGTCCAACTTCCACATCGCCGCCGGCGGTCGGGTGCGGCTGATCCCGTTCGGCTCCGAGCCGCTTAACCAGCTCATCATGGGCTGTAAGCTGCTGATCACCGACTACTCCAGCGTCTGCTGGGATGTCTATTATCAGGCAAAGCCGGTGCTCTTCTATCAATTTGACCTGGAGCAGTACAACGAGACCACCGGCTCGTATATCGACATGGAGACCGAGCTGTTCGGCGAACGCGTGCTCACACCGGAGGCCCTGCTGGAGCGTCTGGAGGCCTACGCCAAGGACGGCTTCCGCCTGCCGGAGAAATACGCCGCCATGCGAGCGCAGAGGTACGCCTACCTCGACCACAACAACAGCCAGCGCATCTGCGAGGAGATCATGAAGCGCAACTGGTAAAATTTTTCCGCAAGCCCCTATTTCCCCTCGATTTTCCCTCCGTCCTGTCCGAACAGTCCGTATTATCGGACTTATGAACTTGTATACTATGGGCATCCAAGATCAAGGAGGGATTCCCGTGGAATACGAGATTCGCCATGTGAGAGGCCATGTAGAGGTCTTTTCCCCGGAGGGGAATTTCCTCTTCTCCGCCGACACAGAGTATGAGGCGCGCTGCGAGCTGCGCGAGGACGCAGCCTGAACGTCAACGTCAAAACGGTTTCATCTCCCCGGCCACGCGCCGGGGAGATCTTTTTACTCTTTGTTAGCTATCCCTAATTTCTCCATCTTTTTCCTTGACACAGCCGGTAATGTCCGTATACTGTTACCAGAGAGCGTTTTTGCGCGCGGATGAATCGTCACTGTCCGTCCCGGGCAGTCTAACACGAGAGCAAAGGAGTGCAGCCTGATGAGACAATTCACCTACACCGTTTCCGACCCAAACGGCATCCATGCCCGCACGGCCGGTCTGTTTTCCGAAGAGGCGGTCAAGTTCCACTGTGCCGTCGAGCTGGCGCTGGATGGGCGGAAGGCCAACGCCAAGCGCCTGCTGGATATCATGTCCCTGCACGCGAAAACGGGGGACACGCTCACCGTGACCTGCGAGGGTCCGGAGGAGGCCCAGGCCGCCGCCGCACTCGAGGCGGACATTCATCGCTATTTCTGACAACCGGAGAGGAGTGCGGACATGAAGATTCTGTTTTACGGCGCGAAGGATTACGACCACCTCTATTTTGACCAGCTGGCCGCCGACCCCGGCTATGAGTGCCAGATCGACTTCCTGAGCGCCAACCTGGACGCGACCACCGCCCCGCTCTGCAAGGGCTATGAGGCGGTCTGCGCCTTTGTCAACGCCGACTGCTCCCTTCCGGTGCTCGAGCGGTTCCACGAGGAGGGAGTCCGGCTGCTGCTGCTGCGCTGCGCGGGCTTTAACAACGTGGACCTGGCCGCGGCGAAGGAGTTCGGCATTACGGTGCTGCGCGTGCCCGGCTACAGCCCGGAGGCGGTGGCAGAGTTTGCCATGACGCTGGCCCTCGCGGCCAACCGGCGCATCCACAAGGCGTATATCAAGGTGCGCAACAACAACTTCTCCCTGGACGGCCTGCTGGGCTATAACCTGCACGACGGCGTGGCCGGCATCGTGGGTACCGGTAAGATCGGCGCGGCGATGGCGCGCATCTGCAAGGGCTTTGGCATGGAGGTCATCGCCTACGACAAGTATCCCAACCCGGCACTGAAGGATATTCTGACCTATGTCGAGCTGGATGAGCTGCTGCGGCGCAGCGACCTGATCAGCCTGCACTGCCCGCTCACGCCAGAGAATCACCACATGATCAACGCCGAGACCATCGCGCAGATGAAGGACTCCGCCATCCTGGTCAACACCAGCCGCGGCCCGCTGATCGACACCGATGCCCTGCTCGAGGCGCTGCGGCGGCATAAGTTCGCCGCCGTCGCGCTTGACGTGTATGAGGACGAGGACGAGCAGGTGTTTGAGGACTTTTCGGACAACGTGCTGGCCAACGACAAGGTCGCCCTGCTGCTGGCCTTCCCCAACGTGATTGTGACCAGCCACCAGGCGTTTTTCACCCACACCGCCCTGCAGGCGATCGCCGTCACCACGATGGAGAACGCCTACGCCTTCGCCCATGGCGAGGAGCTGAAGAACAAAGTGGAGTAATCCCCAAAAAAGCGGCCGGGAGACAGAGAAAATTCCGTCTCCCGGCCGTTTTGACTTTTGCGGTCAGCCCAGATAATCCGACGGGTCCACCGCCTCGCCGTCCTGGCTGACGGCGAAGTGGAGCCAAGCTCCCTCGTTTGTCTCCCCGGCGGCGGTCTCGCCCACGGCGCCGATCACCTCTCCGGCGGAGACGGCGTCCCCCTGCTCCACGGCGACGTCGGGGTCCAGATTGCCGTAGACCGTCGTCAGGCCGTCCCCGTGGTTGAGGGTGATAGTAGTGCCGAGCAGCACGTCCTCGGTGACGGAGAGCACCTCGCCGTCCAGCACGGCGCAGACCGCATCGCCCGCGTTGGCCGCCAGATCGACGCCGTTATGGGTCCGCCAGTCGCCCAGCGCCGCGTTATAGGTCAGTTCACTGTCCGAGAAGGCCGCCACGACCTCCCCCTGCACCGGCGGGGCAAAGGACGCGGCCTCCTCTGCCGGCTCCTCCGTCACCGCGGCGGCCTCCTCCGCTTCCGTCACGGCGGCAGTCTCCTCCGTCTCCGTCACCGCGGCCGTCTCCTCCGCCGGCGTCTCGGTGCTCACCTCTTCCGCCGGTTCCTCCGCGGCGGCAGTCTCGGCTGAGACCTCCTCCGAGGCCGTCTCAGCGGCAGAATCCTCCGCCGCAGCCTCGTCAGATGACTCCGTCTGCGCCCCCTCTGACGCCGCGTCGGTCTGGGCCTCCGTCTCCGCCTCGGCGAGCGCCTGGGCGCGCTCCTCCGCCTCAGCAATCGCGCCGGCGACCTCCTCGGCGCTCACCTCGCCGGACGCCTCCTCCGCCGGGATCTCCACCTCGGCGGTGGCGGAGACCGTCTGTCCGGTGAGGTCCTCCGTCGCCAGATGGTACAGATAGTAGCCGGAACCGCCAATGGCCATCACACACAGCAAGAGCACCATGTAAAAGCCCTTTCCCATCAGGAAGTTGCCGATCCGGCTCCAGATTGTGGGTTTCTTCATCATAACCTCCAGCGTTTCCGCGCGCGGGCGTCTTTCCCCGCGGCGCGGTGCCGCTCCTTTGCGGCGGGCGGCGCGCCGAGCTTCGGGACCGGACGCTTCCGGCCTCCTCGCCTCTCAGTATGGACGGCGCGGGCGGGGGATATTCATCTTTTTCCCAGTTTTTCCTCCTTTTGGCGCGAGGCTTGCGGCTTTGTCCCGCAGGCATTATAATAGTGTCCGAGGTGAACGCCATGAACGCCAACACGCCCCGGGAGGACGGGGCCCTGGACGGCATCGTCTTTCCCCTGCTGGTCTGGTTTCGCGAGCACGCGCGCGTTCTGCCCTGGCGAAGCGACCCGCAGCCGTACAAGGTCTGGGTCTCCGAGATCATGCTCCAGCAGACCAGGGTAGCCGCCGTGCTGGGCTATTTCGCCCGCTTTCTCGAGCGGCTGCCCACCGTGCGCGACCTGGCGGAGGTGGACGAGGAGGAGCTGCTCAAGCTCTGGCAGGGGCTGGGCTACTACAACCGCGCGCGCAACCTGCAAAAGGCCGCGCGGCAGATCATGGAGCGCTTCGGCGGCGTCTTTCCCGACCGGTACGAGGATATCCTGACCCTCGCCGGCGTGGGGGAGTACACCGCCGGGGCGATCGCGTCCATCGCCTTCGGCCGGGCGGTGCCCGCGGTGGACGGAAACGTGCTGCGCGTCGTCTGCCGGGTCACGGGGGACGAACGCCCCATCGACGCTCCGGAGACCAAGCGCGCCGTGCGCGAGGCCCTCGCGGCGGTCATCCCGCTCGACTTCCCCGGCCAGTTTAACCAGGCGCTCATGGAGCTGGGCGCACTGGTCTGCTTGCCCAACGGCGCGCCGCTGTGCGAACAGTGCCCTCTGGCCGGTCAGTGCCGCGCCTTTCAGGAGGGGCGCACCGGCCAGCTCCCGACCAAGCTGCCCAAGCGGGCACGCCGCGTGGCCGCCGGGACGGTCTATCTCCTCTTCTCCCGCGGGCGCGTTGCCCTGCGCAAGCGCGCATCGCGCGGGCTGCTGGCCGGGCTGTGGGAATATCCCCACACCCTGGAGGGGGACGACCCCGCCGCCTGGGGCCTGCCGCTGGAGCGCGCCCATCCCGCCGGGCGGGGAAAACATATCTTCACGCACATCGAGTGGCAGATGGAGGGCCGCGCGCTCGAGCTGGGCGCGGACGCCGTCCTGCCCGACGGCTGGGTCTGGGCGGACCGGGCCGCCCTCCACGGCACCTACGCCGTGCCCAACGCCTTTTCCGCCTTTCGGGCGGAGGTGGAGACCCGGCTGTCCGGTGGGCCGATGGGAGGGACGGACGGATGATCTGCAATCTCTGCCCCCGCCGCTGCGGCGCGGTGCGCACCGAGACGGAGGCGGGCGGCTACTGCCGGATGCCCTCTCTCCCCGTGCTCGCCCGCGGGGCGCTCCACCACTGGGAGGAGCCGCCCATCTCGGGCACGCGCGGGTCCGGCACCATCTTCTTCTCCGGCTGCCCGCTCCGGTGCGTCTTCTGCCAGAACAGCGAGATCAGCCAGGAGGGCTTTGGCAAGCCGGTCACCCCCGAGCGGGTGCGGGAGATCTGCCAGGAGCTGATCGCCCAGGGGGCGCACAACATCAACTTCGTCACCCCCACCCACTACGCACATGTGATCGCCCAGGTGCTCCGGACGCCCCTCGGCGTGCCGGTGGTGTACAACACCGGCGGCTATGAGCGCATCGAGACGCTGCGCGCCCTGGAGGGAAAGGTGGACATCTACCTTCCCGACCTGAAATATGCCGCGAACGCCGACGCCCTGCGCTACAGCGGCGCGGCGGACTATGTCCAGACCGCCCAGGCCGCCATCCGGGAGATGGTGCGCCAGACCGGGCCGTATCAACTGGACGCGGACGGGCTGCTCACGCGCGGCGTCGTCATCCGCCACCTGATTCTGCCCGGCAAGCTCCCGGCCGCCCGGGCGGTGATGGACTGGGTAGCGGAGACCTTTCCGCCCGGGACGGTGCTCTTCTCCCTCATGAGCCAGTACCTCCCCTGTGGGCGGGCGGCGAAGTTTCCCGAGCTGAACCGGCGCCTGCGCTCGGGCGAGCGGCGCAGCGCGCAGGCCTACATGGAAAATCTGGGGCTGGAGGGCTTCACCCAGGAGCCGGAGTCCGCCCGGAACGAATATATCCCTCCCTTCGACCTGACGGGAGTCTGACAAGGAGGCAGCGACATGAACCTGAAGGAACAACAGCTCTCTTACGAGTACAAATTCAAAGGCCGCATTGTCAAGCTGCGGGTGGACCGCGCGCGCCTGCCCGACGGGCAGGAGGTGGGCCGCGAGGTGATCGAGCACCCCGGCGGCGTCACCGTGGCCGCGCTGACGGAGCAAAACGAGCTGCTCTTTGTCCGGCAGTTCCGCTATCCCTTCCAATGCGAGACGCTGGAGCTGCCCGCCGGCAAGCTGGAGCCGGGCGAGGAGCCCTTCGAGGCGATGAAGCGCGAGCAGGAGGAGGAGACGGGCACCTGGTCGGAGCAGTATGTCTTTCTCGGGGAGATCTATCCCACCCCCGGCTACTGCAACGAGATCCTGCGCCTCTGGGCCTGCCGCATCTCTGGCACCTGCCGGATGCATCTGGACGAGGACGAGTTCCTCGAGGTGGAGCGCATCCCGCTGGAGACAGCCTATCAGATGGCGCTGTCCAATCAACTCCCCGACGCGAAGACCCAGCTCGGCGTGCTGCGCACTTGGGCGCTGGTGCAGGCCGGGCAGCTCTGACAGATACATGATCCGGTGCAATTACGGCACATTTTCCCCCATTTTCCCCTCTGCCGGTACGACAGCGTCCACTTTTCATCCCCGGTCGTGAAATTTTAGACAAAGAACGCCTGCCGCCCGGGCCCGAATTGGATATATCGCCAAAAATATTTCTCCTAATCCGATTCTTTATTTACTTTTTACGTCATTTTGCTTATACTGATATCTGTTATAATCTGTTTTCCTGTCACCTGAAATACGGAAAGAGACAACACGGAGGTGTACGTATGCGCGTGCAATTGACTGAAACCGTACTGCGTGATGCAAACCAGTCCCTGATCGCCACCCGTCTGCCCTATGACAAATACGAGCCGATCCTCTCCACCATGGATAAGGCCGGCTACTACTCCGTCGAGTGCTGGGGCGGCGCGACCTTCGACTCTTGCCTGCGCTATCTGAACGAAGATCCCTGGGCCCGCCTGCGCGGCATCCGGGAGCACATGCCCAACACCAAGCTGCAGATGCTGCTGCGCGGTCAGAACCTGCTGGGCTATAAGCACTATCCCGACGACATCGTGACCAAGTTTGTCGAGCTGTCCGTCAAGAACGGCATTGATATCATCCGCATCTTTGACGCGCTCAACGACTTCCGCAACATCAAGACCGCCTTTGAGGCCGCCAAGAAGTACGGCGCCACCGCCTCCGGCTGCATCTCCTACACGCAGAGCCCGGTGCACACCGTGGCCAAGTACGTCCAGATGTGCAAGGAGCTCAAGAATATGGGCTTTGACACCATCTGCCTGAAGGATATGGCCGGCACGATGGGGCCGCAGGAGGCCTATGACCTCATCTCCGGCGTGAAGGACGCGGTAGGCGATATCCCCGTCATCCTGCACACCCACTGCACCACCGGCATGGCCTATATGACTTATATGAAGGCCATCGAAGCGGGGATCGACGTGATCGACACCGCCACCTCCTGCTTCTCCGGCGGCACCAGCCAGCCGGCCACCGAGACGATGCACTTCGCCCTGCAGCAGATGGGCATCGAGGACGGCCTGAACGAGACGGTGCTCAAGGAGGTCAACGACTTCTTTAAGCCCATCAAGGAGGGCTATGTGGCCGACGGCACCCTCAACCCCAAGAGCCTGGCCACCGACTCTAACGCCCTGGTCTACAAGGTGCCCGGCGGCATGCTTTCCAATATGATCGCCAACCTGACCGACATGGGCGCCATGGACAAGTTTGACGCCGCCCTCACCGAGATTCCCAAGGTGCGCAAGGACTTGGGCTATCCCCCGCTGGTCACCCCGCTGAGCCAGATGGTGGGCAACCAGGCGGTCACCAACGTCCTGGTCGGCGAGCCGTATAAGCAGATCTCCAACGAGGTCAAGGCCTATTTCCACGGCGAGTACGGCATCGCGCCCGCCCCGGTAAACCCCGAGCTGGCCAAGAAGATCCTGGGTGACAAGCAGCCCATCGACTGCCGCGTGGTGGACGCGCAGCCCAGCACCATCTGGGCCGACACGCAGGCGGAGCTCGGCGACCTCGCCCAGAGCGAAGAGGATATCATGAGCTATATCTGCTTCCCCAAGCAGGCCAAGGACTACTTCCAGCACCGCAAGGAACTCCAGGAGCGCACCTGTAGCTACACACTGGAAGCGCTGGATTGATGGGAGGCGTCGGGATGAACATTCTCTTTACGCAAGACGGGCAGATCTCCGGCATCGTCGTCCTGGCGATTCTGCTGGTGATCGTGCTCATCGTCGTATTGGTCAGCCGCGCCCGGTCCGCCAAGCAGGCCGAGCAGCAGCAGGAGGCAGCGCTGGCGGCTGCCAACGCTTTTCCGGAGGCCCCGGCGCCCGCCGCAGCGCCTGCCCGGCTGGCCCGCGGCTCCTGCGGCGGCGTGATGCTGCACGACGTACCCGACCGCACGGCCGCCATGGTGATGGCCATTGTCGCCGACGAGCTTCAGCTCCCGCTCAACGAGCTGCGCTTCATTTCCATCCAGGAGGTAAAGTAAGATGAAATACAGAGTGACTCTCAATGGCCGCGTCTACGAGGTCATCGTGGAAAAGGGCCAGGCCATCCTGGCGGACGAATATGAGGCGATGGCGCCCTCGGCCGCGCCCGCAGCGGCTCCGGCGGTGGCCGCCCCTGTGGCTGCGCCTGCCGCACCCGCGCCGGCTGCCCCTGCAGCGGCGGCGCCGCTGGCCGCCGGTGAGGCGGTCACCGCCCCTCTGCCCGGCACCGTGGTCGCCGTCAAGGTCAGCGCCGGCCAGTCTGTGCGCAGTGGCGAGATCCTTGCCGTCATCGAGGCCATGAAGATGGAGAACGAGGTCCTCGCCCCGAAAGACGGCCTGGTCGCCCAGGTGGTCGCGAGCCAGGGCTCCACCGTCAAGACCGGCGACCCGCTCGTCATTCTGAGCTGACAAGTTCCCCAACTGACGTTTTCCCCTCTCCGCTAAAAGCGGAGAGGGGATTTTTCTTCCTCTTGCTAGGCCGCGAGAAAACCCCGCGCCGCAGCAGGTTTGCCGCGGCGCGGGGTTTTGTCATTCCGTGAAAGGAAATTAGGTGTTCTTCATCAGTGCGCTCTCGACGGCGTCCGCGACGTGCTCGCAGGCGTCGGCGCACTTTTCCAGATAGTTGTAAATCTCACGCCAGGCAATGACGGTCAGCGGGTCGGTGCAGTTGGAGTGCAGGTTATGCATGCTCTGGATATAGAGCTTATCCGCCTCCCCCTCCATGCTGTTGATCTCAATAATGTGCTGGTAGAGCTCCTTGGGAGCGGATTTGAAGTTGGGGAACTCCTGCATCATGGATTTTACCGCCTGGCAGCAGCGCACGACGACATCCACCATGGCAATGGCGTCCGGCTGGATGGTGCGGATATTGTTGTAATAGATGCGGATGCCCACGTCCTCAATTTTGTCCGTCACCTCGTCAATGCTGCGGCTGAGGTCCATAATGTCCTCCCGCTCCAGTGGCGTGATAAACGCCTTGACCAGGGCGGCGAGCAGCTCATGGCGCTGCTGGTCAGCCTTGTGCTCGATGTTGTGCATCTCCTCAAGCTGCTGGTAAATCCGATCCGGATCGTAGTGCTCCACCACCTGCCGCAGCATGGCGGCCGCCTGACAGGCCGAGTCGGCACAGGCGACAAAATTCTCAAAATAGAAGGAATCCTGCTTCTTGAACATAGTCTCTCTCCTTTTTGCTCCGGCTCGGCCGGAAAAACTGGGCGTAAAGCGATCAGAAAATGGCCATAAACAGCTTGGCCATGGCAAAGCTGATTAATCCGCAACCTGGGAACGTGCAGATCCAGGTCAGCATCATGTCCTTGACGACACCATAGTTGATGGCCGACAGGCGCTTGACCGCGCCGACGCCCATAATGGCGCTGGTCTTGGTGTGGGTGGTGGAGACGGGGATGCCGAACAGGCTGGAGATCAGCAGACAGAGCGCCGCAGCCAGGTCTGCGGAGAAACCCTGATACTTCTCCAGGTGGACCATGTCCATGCCCACCGACTTGATGATCTTCTCTCCGCCGACGCTGGTACCTGCCGCCATAATGACGCTGCACAGCAGCATCATCCAGATCGGGATGACCGCGCCGCTCACGCTGTCCTGCCCCTTGCAAAAGGCCATGCCGAGGAAAAGGACGCCGATAAACTTCTGTCCGTCCTGCGCGCCATGCATAAAGCTCATCGCCGCCGCGCCAAAAATCTGCGCTCCCTGGAACGCCTTGTTCGTCTTCCTGCGGTCGAGGTTGTAGCAAATGATGGTAACCAGCTTGCAGACCACCCAGCCGATCGCAAAGCCGATCACCAGGCTGAGCACCAGGCCGTAGAGCACTTTGGCCCATTCGTCCATATTCACGCCAGCCGGTCCGTTATGGATCGCAATGGCCGAGCCGGTGAGTCCGGCGATGAGGCTGTGGCTCTCACTGGTCGGGATGCCAAAGAAGGAAGCGCCCACACTGTAGACCACGATGGAAAAGAGCGCCGCGCACAGGGCAATGAGCGCCTCCTGCGTGTTGCCGCCAAAGTCCACCATATTCGTGATAGTAGAGGCGACCGAGCTGTTGATCTGTGTCATGATGAATACGCCGAGGAAGTTGAACACCGCGCTCATCCAGATCGCGGTGCGCACCTTCAGGCAGCGCGTGCTGATACAGGTGGCAATGGCATTGGGCGCATCCGTCCAGCCGTTGACGAAGATGACACCCAGCGTGAGGAGAACGGTCACCGTCAGGACGGGGCTCACCGTCATCTCCCGGATAAATTCCGCAAAGGTAACTTCCATACTCTTCTCGTCTCCCAAACGAATTTTCCGGGGCCATGCACACAAAAAGGAGCAGAATCTTCGGTCATCGAAACTTCTGTTCCTCCTCTGCGCAGGGTACAGGACCCCTCTGTGTTTGATTATGCCCGGCAAAAATTGCCGGAATCCGCTCTTTTATCGTACCAGCAAACGTAAAGTTTGTCAATATATTTCGGCGAAATCGAAAAGAGTTTGTAAGTTGTGTAATATTTGAATGAACTTTGTAAAGTCACGCCTGTACAGAGAGCACACGGCGGTAGTGCTCCTCCGGCGCGACGCGGCCCACTACGGAAAGCGAGGCCACCTCCCAGCGGAAGGTCTCACGGGCCAGGTCGGTCACATCCTCGGCCGTCACCGCGTCGTAGGCGGCGATGATCTCGTCCGGGGAGAGGACCGGCGTCCCCTCCAGCAGGGAGCGGGCGAGGTGGTTCATGTGCGCGGTGGTGGACTCCAGCCCCATGAGCACATTCGCCTTGGCCAGCTCCCGGGCGCGTGCGAGCTCCTCCGGCGCGGCGCCGTGGTCGAGAAATTCATCCACCACCGCGCGGATGCTCGCCAGGGCGCGCTCCTCTGTCTCCTGGCTCTGGGCCGTGGCGATGCCGAACAGACCGGTATCGGCGTAGCAGTTGCCGTAGGTGTAGATGCTGTAGCACAGCCCCTGCCGCTCGCGCACCTGCTGGAACAGGCGGGAGGACATTCCCCCGCCCAGGATGGAGCTGAGCAGCTGCATGGCAAACCGCCGGCCATCCCCCGCCGCCAGAGACGGGAAGGCGAGGATGAGCTGGTTCTGCTCGGTCGCCTTGCGGCGCAGGGTGATCGCGCTGCGGTAATGGCCGGGACGGGCCTTGGGCGTCTTGGCCGGTTCCATCGCGCCAAAGCGGTGGCGAATCTCCTCCAGCACCTCCGGCGGATAGGAGCCGGCCAGGGCGACGATCACGCGGTCCGGGCGGTAGTGTGCCTGCTGATAGCCGCGCAGCCACTCGCCCGTCATCCGCTCAAGCGTGGCGCGGCGGCCGAGAATCGGCCGGGCCAGCGGCGTGCCGTGAAAGACGGCGGCGCTCAGCCGCTCGGAGCAGACGTCCGCCGGGTCATCGCGGTACATGCCGATCTCCTCCAGAATGACGCCGCGCTCGGTCTGTACGTCCTCTTCCGCAAACCTTGAATCGAAGAACATGCCGCACAGGATGTCCAGCCCCTCCATCAGGTGGCTGTCGAGGGCGTGGACATAGAAGCAGGTACACTCCTTGGTGGTAAAGGCGTTGAGTTGCCCGCCGATGGCGTCCATCCGGGCGGCCAGCTCGGCGGCGGTATGGGTGTGGGTCCCTTTGAAGAGCATGTGCTCGATGAAATGTGCCGCGCCGGACTCGGCCGCGCGCTCGTCGCGCGAGCCGGTGGCCACCCAGATGCCCAGGGCGGCGGAGCGGACGGAGCCGATGGGCTCAGTGATGATGCGGACCCCGTTGGGCAGCGTCTCCAGGCGGTAATCAAACACGGGGCAGGGCCTCCCTTCCATTTTTCAGACAAAAACAGCGCCGGACATAGTCTGCCCGGCGCTGCTTGGTTTTATTGATGCTTTGGGGCCGGGCGCGCAGCTCAGTTGCCGCTCTTGCGGGCCTTGATCTCGCGCAGGGCGTCGATGTGGCTGAGGTTGACGCGGCCCTTCTCGTCGATGTCGGTGACCTTGACCCAGATCATATCGCCGATGTTCACCGCGTCCTCCACGCGGGCGATGCGGTGGTTGGCCAGCTTGGAGATGTGGACCATGCCGTCCTTGCCCGGGGCCAGCTCGACAAAGGCGCCGAACTTCAGAATGCGCACCACCTTACCGAAGTAGAGACTGCCCACCTCGGGCACGAAGACGATCGCCTCGATCGCCTTGCGCGCGGCATCGCAGGCGGCGGCGTTGTCGCCCGAGATATAGATGGTGCCGTCCTCTTCCACGTCCACCTTGGCGCCGGAGTCCGCCTGAATCTTCTGAATCACCTTGCCGCCGGAGCCGATGACATCACGGATGTTCTCCACGGCGATCTTCATCTTGACCATCTTGGGCGCGTTCTCCGACACCTCCGGGCGCGGCTCGGCGATGCAGGGGAGCATGATCTGGTCGAGAATCTCATAGCGCGCGTCGCGGGTGATCTCCAGCGCGTTCTTGACGATCTCCAGCGTCAGGCCGTCGTTTTTCAGGTCCATCTGGATGGCGGTGATGCCCGTCTTGGTGCCGGCCACCTTGAAGTCCATCTCGCCGTGGAAGTCCTCCACGCCCTGGATGTCGATGAAGGTGGTGAAGCCGCCCTCATCGTCCTGAATCAGGCCGCAGGAGATGCCGGCCACCGGGGCCTTGATGGGCACGCCGGCGTCCATCAGCGCCAGGGTGGAGCCGCAGATAGAGCCCTGAGAGGTGGAGCCGTTGGAGCTGAGCACCTCGGAGACGACGCGGATGGCGTAGGGGAACTCCTCCTCCGATGGGAGCACCGGCACCAGCGCGCGCTCGGCGAGAGCGCCGTGGCCGTACTCGCGGCGGTTGGTGGAGCGGCTGCCGCGCGCCTCCCCCACCGAGAAGGAGGGGAAGTTGTAGTGGTGCATATACCGCTTGGTATCCTCCTCCCAGATGGTATCCAGCTTCTGGCAGGCGGAGAGGGTGTTGAGGGTACAGACGGAGAGCACCTGCGTCTGGCCGCGGGTGAACAGGCCGGAGCCATGCACCTTGGGCAGCACGGCGACCTCGGCGGCCAGCGGACGGATCTCATTCATGGCACGGCCGTCCACGCGGTGGCCCTCGAGCAGCCAGGCCTTGACAATCTTTTTCTGGAACTTATAGGTGATCTCCTCGAGGTACTTGTCCATCTCGGGGTAGTCCTCCAGGAAGAGTTCGTGCCAGCGGTCGATCAGCTTGTCCCAGCGGGCCTCGCGCACATTCTTGTCGTCCGTGTCCATGGCGGCCTTGGCCTCGTCCATGGTGGCCTCCACGATCTTGTCAAAGAGCTCCTGGTCAAAGTCGGCATGGGGATAGTCAAACTTCGGCTTGCCGATCTCAGCGACCATCTGATTGATGAGGGCGATCTGCTTCTGAATCTCGTCAAAGGCCTTGGCGATGCCGTCAAACATGACGTTTTCCGGAATCTGGTCAGCGCCCGCCTCGATCATGACGATCTTCTTGCCGGTGGCCACGACGGTAGTGGACATGCGGCTCTTGTGGCTCTGCTCCTGAGTGGGGTTAAAGACGATCTCCCCGTCCACATAGCCCACGCTCAGGCAGCCCACCGGGCCGTTCCAGGGAATGTCGGAGATGGCCAGGGCGGCGGAGGTGCCGATGGTCGCGGCCACCTCGGGCGAGCAGTCGCGGTCGACAGAGAGCACCGTGCAGACGATCGCCACATCGTTGCGGAAATCCGCCGGGAAGAGCGGACGGATCGGGCGGTCGATGCAGCGGCTGGCCAGCACGGCCGGCAGGCTGGGACGGCCCTCGCGGCGCAGGAAGGAGCCGGGGATCCGGCCCACCGCGTACAGCTTCTCCTCAAAGTCGACGGACAGTGGGAAGAAGTCCACCCCGTCGCGCGGACGGGAGGCGGCGGTGGCGGTGACGAGCACAGTGGTCTCACCGTAGCTGACGACAACGGCGGCGTTGGCCAGCTCGGCCACCTTGCCCACCTCGAGCTTGAGCGGACGGCCGCACAGGTCCATCTCGTAGCACTTGTAATTGGGGAATTGGCGGTGCTTGATGATAGTTGACATAATGTTCCTCCTTGTAATCTGTCTTTTCAGAGGAACAGCGGGACTCTTTTAGCACTTGAATCCGCCGTCCAGCTCGTGTTGGACAACAGATTCAACTGCTAAAGAGAGGACTTCCCACTGTCCCGGGGAGATCCCCGGGGCGGCGGCGGGCCGCCGCCCCGGAGTCCGTATCGTCTTACTTACGGATGCCGAGCTTGGTAATCAGGGCACGATAGCGCTCGATGTCCTTGCGGGCCAGATAGTCCAGCAGACGGCGGCGCTTACCGACCATCTTCAGCAGGCCGCGGCGGGAGTGGTTGTCCTTCTTGTGGACCTTCAGGTGCTCGGTCAGCTCCTGAATCCGGGCGGTGAGAATGGCGATCTGCACCTCGGGGGAGCCGGTGTCGTTCTCATGCGTGCGGTTGGCCTCGATGACGGCGGTCTTTTCTTCCTTGCGAATCATGTCTGTGTTCCACCTTTCTGATTAATTCCCAGCGAGCTGAGTCTCGGGCCGGTGAACGACGGGAATAACCCGATATCTCCCGAAACTAAGCACACGGGCGGAAAATACATGCCATTTTGCATGCCTTCTCACTGTATCATATTTTCCCGCCCCTGTAAAGAGTTTTTTCCTGTCCGGGCGGAGACCGTCGGTCACTTTCCAACCGCTTTTCTCCTTTTGCCTATCGCGGAACAAATGACCGCTCCGGAAGGACAAATGTCCTCATTTTTCTTCCTTTGTCACATTTTTGTGAATTTTGCCGCAAGGCTCCGGGGCGCATTCCCGCTTCTTTTGTCAGACCGCAGAGCATTTTTTTGTCACTTTCCCTTGCATTTGGCGAAAAGATGCGCTACAATACACAATACGTAAATGCTTCCTACCTGCGGCCTCGCAAAAGCGTTGCCAGAATGCACCGAGGCATTTACCCGATCAGAACGTCTGAGTGCACGGCTCAGACGTTTTGATTTTTTGTCAGATTCCGCCCAGGACCTCCAGCGCCGCTGCGGCGCACAGGGCCACGATCGCCAGGGAAGCGATCACATCGAGCGTCAGGCCGAGCCGGTCCGGGCGCGGCTCCTCCTCCGGCGGCCGCGGCTCAGGCAGGGCGTTCAGGCGCTCCGGCTCGCGGAGCGTCAGGATGATCATCTGGGTACGCATCAGGGGTATCCTCCCATCTCTTTTAGATGAGGAGAGGATACCCCTTTTGCCGTCCCTTAATCCGGACTACCGGAACTGATGTTCGATTTTTGAATCAGGCGCTCCGGCGGGAAACGCAGTGTGACGCGCGTGCCCTCTCCCGGGCGGCTCTCCAGCGAGAGGGCGATCTGATGGCGCGCCGCGCCGTGCTTGACGATGGACAGGCCCAGCCCCGTACCGCCGACGGCGCGCGAGTGGCTCTTATCCACGCGGTAAAAGCGCTCAAAGACGCGTGCCTGGTCCTCTGGGGGAATCCCGATACCGGTGTCCTCCACCGTGAGGACGGCACAGCCACCCTCCCGTGCAGCCCGGAGGGTAACCCGCCCGCCGTGGCGGTTATACTTGATCGCGTTATCACAGAGGTTGCCCACCATCTCGGTCAGCACCCGCTCGGAGGCGCGTACCACAACCGGCCCGCCCTCTGCCGCAATCGTGACCGACTGCCGCTCCGCCGGCAGCCGAAATCGCTGGGCCACCTGACGGCAGAGCTGATAGAGGTCGATCTCCGTCTCGGCCAGGGGGCTGTCCGCCTCCTCCAGCCGGGAGAGCTGGATGATGTCCCCCACCAGGTTCTGCAGCCGCTGCGCCTCGTCGTAGATCCGCGCGGCAAAGCCCGGGACGTCCTCCGGGCGGGCAATCCCCTCGCGCATCAGCTCGGCATAGCCGGAGATGGAGGTCAGCGGGGTCTTGAGCTCGTGGGAGACGTTGGCGGTGAACTCCTGGCGCATGCGGTCCTGCCGCCGGTGCTCCTCGGTGAGCAGCTCCATCTGGCGGCGGATCTGGCGGTTCTGCTCGTTGATGCGCGCGATGAGCGGGCGCAGCTCGGGGTAGACCGCCCCCTCGTCCGGCCGCTCCAAGTCGATCGCGTTTACCGGGCGCACCAGCGCGCGGGCCGTGCGCCAGGAGAGGACGAGCGCCAGCACGAGCGCCAGCACCGCCACCAGCAGTAGCGGCAGCCACAGCGCCGCCAGCAGTGCCGGAAGCGTCTGCTCCGTGCAGGACACGCGCAGCACTGACCCGTCCGTCAGCAGCAGGGCGTAGTTGAGCGTGCGCGTCTCGAGCGTCCCGGAATAGCGCACGCTCCAGCCGTTCCCCGCCGCGCGGGCCTGGACGACTTCATCGCGTCGGCCGTGATTTTCCATCGTGTCCGGGTCCACGTCGCTGTCGTAGAGCACGTCCCCGTCTGTGTCAATCAGCGTGACCCGCTGCCAGTCGGCGTCTCCGCTGCCGTAGAGAAAACCGGTCCCCGCCGACTCCACCGCGGCAGCGAGCCAGACCGTCTCCTGCTCCAGCTGGCGGCGCAGCTGCTCAGAGTGGTAGCCGTAGAGCGCCCCCAGGCTGACGGCGGAGCAGGCGGCAAACACCGCCATCGCCACCGCGAAGATGGACCAGAAGAGCCGGCGCCTCATTCTGCCTGCCCCCGCAGCCGGTAGCCGACGCCGCGCACCGTCTCGATCCGCTCGCCCGCCGCGCCCAGCTTCTGACGCAGCGTGCGCACATGTACATCCACCGTCCGGCTCTCTCCCTGGAAGGAGTAGCCCCACACCTCTTGGAGCAGCCGCTCACGCGTGACCACCCGGCCGGCGCTGCGCAGCAGCAGACACAGCAGGTCAAACTCCTTCCGGGTGAGCGCGACCTCCCGCCCGTCCGCCTCGGCGATGTGCCGCTCCGGCCAGACGGCGATGGGCCCGGACCGATAGCAGGTCTCCTCCGGCGCGCGCGCCTCGGCGCGGCGCAGCAGCGCCCGCACCCGGGCGGACAGCTCCATCATCCCGAAGGGCTTGGCCAGGTAGTCGTCGGCGCCCAAGTCCAGTCCGACCACCTTGTCATACTCGCTGTCGCGCGCGGTGAGCATCATCACCGGGATGTGCGCGGTATCCGCCCCAGCGCGCAGCTTTTTCAGGATGGCGAGCCCGTCCTCCTCCGGCAGCATGATGTCCAGCAGCACCAGCGCGGGGCGCCGCTCCTCCACCGCCCGCCAGAACGCGGAGGGCAGGGCGAAGCCGCGCGCCTCGACGCCAGCCTGGCTGAGGGTATAGATCACCAGCTCGCGGATATTGTCGTCATCCTCGATCAGATAGACCATGAGCGCAGGTCAGACAATGGGCAGCGTGGGCGGCTTGGGCTGGGAGACGGTGACCTTGTTCTGGTCCAGGCGCATCTTTTTGACCATAAAGCCCGGCATCCCGGTACCGGCAAAGAGCTGTCCCACGGTGGACTGGAGATAGGGGAAGAGCGCGTCGTAGGCCATCAGATGGACCTCCTTCTTCTCCTCGTCGCCGCGCACGCCCTCACAGGAGAACGCGCCCTCCAGCGTCACCGACAGGGAGAAGGCCCCCTCGCCGCTCTTATCCTCAAAGCTCTGGTAGAGCGTCGCCACGCAGCGCGCGCCGTCCGGGGCGAACTTGACATTGAAGTTAAAGTTGCTCTTGAGTTCCAGCTGGCCCGGCTTGCGGATGTCGTTGCGCAGGTGCAGCTCGCGGGTGCGCTGGTGCAGCAGGTTGATTGTGGGCATGACAGTGCCCTCCTTTCTTGCCTGGGTGGCGGCGTCCGGAGCCCGGAGCGCCGCACAGTGTCAGTATATCATGTTTTCCCGCTGCTGGCAATTTTCACGCGCCGCTCCGTCCCGTGCGGCAGGGGCAGGGCGCAGAAAAAGCGGTTCCACCCCTCCTCCGAGGCGGCCCAGAGCCGTCCCCCGTGCTCGGCGGCGATGGTGCGCGCGATTGCCAGCCCCAACCCGAAGCCAGGGGAGCTGCGTGAGCGGTCGCCCCGGTAGAAACGGCGGAAGATGGCCTCCAGCTCCTCCTTCGGGATGGGCTCCCCCTCGTCGGCCACGCACAAAAGCGCGCGCCTGCCCTCTCGCCGGAGCGTCACGCGGATGTGCCCGCCGGGCGCGGCGTACTTCACGGCGTTGTCCAGCAGGATGTCGAGCAGCCTCTTGAGGCGGGATGCGTCTCCGGAGACGGTGATCTCCCGCTCCACCGCGCCGTCCTCGAGCACCTTTCCCGCCTCAAAGGCGACCGGCTCGAACATGAGCAGGGCGGTCTGCGCCAGATCGGAGAGGTCCACCGCCGAAAACCCCTGCCGCGATGCGCCGTCGCTGTCGCTGCGCGCGAGCAGGAGCAGCTGCTCCACCAGCTCGCGCATCTGCCCGCCGGCGGCACAGATGTTCTCTGTCCAGCGCGCCAGCTCCCCGCGGTCCTCCCCGTCCCAGCCGCGCAGCAGGTCGGCGCTGGAGAGGATGACGGTCAGCGGCGTCTTGAGCTCGTGAGAGGCATCGGCCACAAACTGGCGCTGCTGGCGCCAGGACTGCTCCACCGGCCGGACCGCCCAGCGCGCGAGCAGAACACTGACGGCAAAAAAAGCCACCAGCGCGCCCAGCCCCACCGTCACCGTGTTCCAGATCGTCCTGCGCAGGGTGCTGTCGGCGTAGGTGGTGTCCACAAAGGCCACGCGCCAGCCAAAGCCGCTCTCCTCCCGCAGATAGGCCAGCCCGTATTCCGCCAGCGTGCCGGTCTGCTGCGGGCTGGCAAAGCTGGCGGCGACAATGTCTGTCAGCACTTGCTCGTCCTCCAGCGCGTAGAACTGGCCGGAGGTGACGACCACCTCGCCCAGCGGGTTGATCACCACGGTGAAATAGGGCAGCGCCACCTCCTGACGCCGCCCGCCGTCCGCAAAAGGCCATATGGACGGCTCCGTCTCACCGATCACCCGTTCCAGCACCGCCTGGCTGTCCGCGCGCAGGCTGTCGCGCGTGGAGATCACCAGCATCAGGCAGATGACCACCATCAGCGCCGTGACCAGCGCCATATTGATGAGCACGAATTTTCGCCGCAGCTGCCGGATCATACCTGCCGCCCCGCTTCCAGCTGATAGCCCAGCATGCGCAGAGTGCGGATGGTCACCGCACTGCCGATGTGCTGGAACTTTTTGCGCAGAAAAGAGATGTAGACCTCCACATTGTTGTCCTCCGCGTCCGACTCATAGCCCCAGACCTTGAGCAGGAGCTGCTCTTTGGACACCACGCGCCCCGGCCGGGCCATCAGCATCCCCAGGATCTCAAACTCCTTCCGGCTCAGGCGCACCGAGCGGGCGCCGCACACGAGCAGGCAAGAGGCCAGCTCCAGCCGCAGGTCCCCAAACGCGAGCACATTTTCCGTCTGCTCTCCCTGCCGCCGGGTGAGCGCCCTCAGACAGGCGAGCAGCTCCTCGCTGGAAAAGGGCTTGGTCAGATAGTAATCCGCCCCGCTGTCCAGGCCGCAGACCCGGTCCCCCACCTCTGTACGGGCGGTGAGCATGAGCACCGGCGTGCGCATCCCCTGCTGGCGCAGGCGGCGCACCACCTCAAACCCGTCCAGGCCGGGCAGCATCACGTCCAGAATCACCGCGTCATAGATGCCGGTGAGCGCGTTGTCCAGGCCGGACGGTCCGTCCGGGGCGATGTCCGCCGCGTACCGGTGCTCGCGCAGCAGGTCGGCGACGGTCCGCGCCAGGCGCGGCTCGTCCTCCACGATCAGAATACGCATCTTCCCCCTCCTCTTCCGCCTGTTTTCTGTCCTTATCCTAACACAGAGAGGGCTGATTTGGCAACTGCGGCGGCAAATCTAAACATGCCTGACAAAATGACAGAATTTGACTTGCATTGCCATATGTTTTTGCTTATAATAATTTGTGCTTCCTCCGTTTTGCCCGCGCATCCGCCCTGTCCGTCCACAGCGGACAGCTCAGTCCGTTTTGAGGACTATCCGGAGGGAGACGGCCGGACCGCCGCGGCAAAATGGCCGCAGCGGCAACAAGCAATGTCAAATGATTGACCCCGGAGAGAGGAAGAACGTCAAAATGAACCGCGACGAGGCATTTGAATTCCTGGACCGTACCGCAAGGGGCATTGCGGAGACCTTTGGCTCCACCTGTGAGACACTGGTCCACGACATGAGCATCCCAAGTCACCCCATCTTGTCTATCTATAATGGGCATATCTCCGGCCGCTCGGTGGGCTCGACCATGGATATTCTCGGCAACGAGACGGAGCTGAGCGAGGAGGGGCTGAAGACAGATTTTGTCAACCTTTATGCCACCACGCCATCTGGGCAGCAGATCAAGAGCTCTACCTTTCACATGATCGGTCCGGATTACAACCTCGCCCTCGGCATCAATTTTGACTACACCTCTCTGGTGTACGCCAACCGCATCCTCGTAGATCTGATGAGCGCGGACGCCGACCTGAAATCCGCCATGTGGCGCAGCGGCGACAACCGTCTGGGGGAGGTTTTCGAGGAGTGTCTGGCCGTGGTGGGCAAGCCGGTCAGCGCGCTCAACAAGTCTGACCGGCTCAAGATCATCGCCCTGCTGGAGCAGAAGGAGGCCTTCTCCTTCCGCAAGTCTGTCCCCTTTATTGCCCAGCGGCTGGGCGTGTCTCGCTATACCGTCTACAAATACCTCACCGAGCTGGCGCAGGAGCGCGCGGCCGGTCAAAGCGATTCCTCCAATCTGCCGGGAGATTAAGGCGCGGCAGAGACAGCATAACAGCCGGAAATCGGGGCATGTCCTCCGATTTCCGGCTGTTTTGTTCAGGTTGCCATAGCCAGCTGGCGGAGCATGCGGGCAAAGAGGTCCCCGAAGGTCAGGCGCTCTACGTCCTCCTGTGCCACCAGCGGCAGCTCACAGACGGTCTCCTCTCCGATGGAGACGGTGAGCGTCCCCAGCGTGTCGCCCGCACGCACCGGGGCCTCCACCTCCTCTGAGAGGGTGATGGCGCCCGCCACCTGTCCCAGCTCCTCCCGCGTGACCAGCAGGCGGGCAGGCCGTTCGAGCGCGGCAGTGACCGTCTCCGCCCGGCCCAGGCGCACCGGCACCTCGGCAGGCAGCTCCTCCGGCACAATCTCCGTCATCGCCCAGCCGCCAAAGCCGTAGTCGAGCAGGGTCCTCGCCGCGTCAAACCGCTCGGCGGAGGTCTCCGCGCCGAGGATCACGGCGATCAGCTCCATCCCGTCGCGCTCCGCGCTGGCGGCGATGCAAAAGCCGGCCGCGCTGGTCGACCCGGTCTTCAGCCCGGTGGCGCCCCGATAGGAGTGGATCAGCTTGTTCGTGTTGGCCAGCTGGAACTCGCCGCCGCGCAGCGTGTCCATCCAGATGCCGGTGTACCGGCGGATCACCTCGTGCCGCAGCAGCTCACGCGACATGAGCGCGATGTCGTACGCGCTCGTGAGGTGCCCCTCGGCGGGCAGGCCGGTGCAGTTGACAAAGTGCGTATCCTCCATGCCCAGCTCCGCCGCGCGGCGGTTCATCCGCTCGGCAAAGGCCCCCTCGCTGCCGGCCAGATGCTCGGCCAGGGCGACGGCCGCGTCGTTGCCGGAGGCGACGGCGACCGCCTTGAGCATCTCGTCCACCGTCATCTGCTCGCCCTCCTCCAGGTAGACCTGGCTGCCGCCCATGCCGGCGGCGGCGGCGCTGGTGGTCACCAGCTCGTCGAGCGTCAGGGTGCCGGCCTCAATTGCCTCGGCCACCAGCAGCATGGTCATCACCTTGGTCACCGAGGCCGGCTCCAGCTGCTCGTGCGCGTTCTGCTCCCAGAGCACCGCGCCCGTCTCCCGCTCCATCAGCAGAGCCGCCTTTGCCGGCACCGTGAGCCCGCTCTCCCCCTCCGCCGCCAGCGCCGCCGGCAGAGACAGTCCGCCCAAGCTGACGGCCAGCAGCAGCGCCGCAACCATTTTACGCATCTCTTCCATCTCCCGTCGTTGAGGTTGTCCTCAGTATGCCCGGACGGCGGCGCGGTATGCCGGCAGATTTTTCCGACAAAATTTTTCGTCCAAATTCACGTGTCCCCTTGTATCGGGGCGCGGGGCGTTGTATAATATTGCCTACTCAGCTGATATTTCGCCGCTCATCGTCTGGATAAGGGAGGCATCTGGCATGCTGCGAACCATGGTGGAGCAACATCACTGCAAATTTATGGACCGCGTCCCCAACTGGCAGGAGGCCATCCGCCAGAGCTGCGGCCTGCTGGAGGCCGACGGCTGCGTGGACGCGAGCTACGCCGAGCTGATCATCGACTGCGTGCGGCGCTACGGGCCGTACATCATTATTATCCCCAATGTCTGCCTCGCGCACAGCCAGGAGCACGCCGGCGGCGTGAAGAAGACGGGGCTGAGCTTCCTGCACCTGGCCGAGCCGGTGGATTTCTCTCTGGCTGACGGCGAGTCGCACCCCGCGCAGCTCATCTTTGCCCTCTCCGCCGTCAATCCCGAGCAGCATTTGCAGCACGTCGTCGCCCTGAGCGATCTGCTGAGTATCCGCGGCATGCCCGAACATCTCGCCGCCGCCACCTGTGAGGAGGATCTGCTGCGCCTGCAGGAGCGCTATCTGGACCGCCCGGGACTGCTATGACGGCGTTCGCGCCGCATCTGTTAGGGAGGAGGTCTCATATCCCATGCCGGAAACTGGTGTCCGCATCCTGCTGTGCTGCCCCAAGGGGGCCGGTCTGAGCCTGATGATGGAATCGCTGACCACCAAAGCCGCGCGGAAGGTGGGCCTGCCAGTCGCCCGGCTGCACCACGGCTCCATCCGGGAGGGCGCCAAAACTGCCGGCCAATTTGACCTGGTGCTCTGTCCGGCACGTTTGGTGCGCCAGCTCGACGCCTGGAAGGGCCAGGTAGAGGTCGTCGGGCTGAAAAACCCCCTCTCCGACGAGGAGCTGGAGGCGGCCCTCCTTCATTGGATGCAGACACATACGCAAAGCTAAACACCGCAAAACAAGTGCGCCGCCCGGCGGAGTGAAGCGCTCCGTCCGGGCGGCGTTTTTCACCCTGAGGCCCAGTATTATCCCAGTGCGACGTCCAGCACCATCATAACCAGAAAACCGGCCATCGCGGCCAGGGTGCCCAGGTCACTGTGCGGCGGGCTGAAGTTGGCCTCCGGGATCAGCTCCTCCACCACGACATAGAGCATCGCCCCCGCGGCGAAGGCGAGCAGCCACGGCATGGCCGGTGTGAGCAGCGCCGCCAGCGCGGCCGCCAGCAGCCCGGCCGCTGGCTCCACCAGGCCGGTGAGCGTGCCGGTGCGGAAGGCCGCCCGGCGGCTCAGCCCCTCCCGGCGCAGCGGCAGGGACACCGCCGCCCCCTCCGGGATGTTTTGAATGCCGATGCCGAGGGCGAGCGCCCCCGCGGCGGTGAGCGCGGCGGCGTCTCCGGACCGGAGCGCGAGGGCGACGCTCAGCCCCACCGCCATCCCCTCCGGGATATTGTGCAGCGTGACCGCCAGCACGAGCAGGGTGGTCCGGCGCAGCCGGTTCGGCGGTCCCTCCTGCACGGCAGCCAGCTGATGAATATGCGGCAGCAGATGGTCCATCCCCAGCAGGAAGAGCACCCCGAGGACAAAGCCGGTCGCCGCAGGCAGCCAGCCGGGCAGGCCCATCTGCTCCCCCGCCTCAATCGCCGGCAGCAGCAGACTCCACACGCTCGCGGCAATCATCACCCCCGCCGCGAATCCGAGCAGGCACCGCTGCACCCCCGCAGAGGCCTCCCGGCGCAGGCAGAAGACGGTGGCCGCGCCGGCCGTCGTCATCAAAAAGGGGAATCCCAGCCCAAAGGCGGCCCCGATCAGCTCTTGCGGCATAAGTATCCACTCCTATGGAACAGAAAATGACAGGGTGCGCCGGGCCGATGCCCACCGCGCACCCTGTCATATGTTATGCCGCCGAACGGAAAGCGTGCCTAGCATAGCAATTCCCCGCCATGCCTCTGTGGCCATCTCCCCCCTGGCCGGTCAACTCTCCTCCCTGCTGGAGCGGTACTTCCGGAGAAAGATCAGTCCCAGCGCCAGAAGAATCGTAAAATTGGCATTCCAACCGCTGCCTTCCCCCTGCCAAATCAGCCAGAGCTCCCCGAGCAGTCCGCACAGCCGGTAGGCCGCCAGGGTCAGGAAAACTGCCGCCAGCACCTGATAGGTCCTCATCATACGCGCCCCCTTCTGAAAGGATTTTTCTATAATCAGTATAGCAGTGCTACGCGGACTTGTCAAGTGCTAAGCCGCCCCGGCTGCGTTCTCACGCGGCCGGGGCGGCACAGCATGTCAAAAAAGGTCTCACCGAGTTTGGCTCGAAGAGCCAAATAGAGTTCAATTTATTTTTGGCACGGGCATGTACCGGGCCAAAAATACTAATAGTCCGACGAGTGTGCGGATTTTTGGAACAAAAATCCGTGCGCGTGGGAGGACTGCAATCTCGCACAAATGCTTGCATTTGTGCGAAAGGCTGTCAAAAACACTTTTTGACAGCCTTAGCCGCCCCGGCTGCGTTCTCACGCGGCCGGGGCGGCAGTTCTTTTGGATTCAGAATCAGTACGCGACGCCCCAGATAATCATCTTCTTGGCGGGCTTGCCACAGATGGGGCAGGTATCGCCCAGGTGCTCCTGGGCAAAGGGGATGCAGCGGCTGGTGACGCCGCAGTGCTCCTTCATGTAGAGCTCGCAGGCCTCGTCTCCGCACCACATCGTCTTGGCAAAGCCGCCCTGGTTGCTCATCCGCTCCTTTACCTCCTCCACGGTGGCACAGGCGTAAGTGTTCTCCTCCAGGTTGGCCTTGGCGCGCGCGAACATGCTCTCGTGCACCGCGTCGAGCAGCGCGCGGACGGTGGACTCCAGCTCCTCCAGGGAGACGGCGGTCTTCTCGCCGGTGTCGCGCCGGGCGATGACGCACTGGCCCTGCTCAATGTCCTTCGGGCCGATCTCCAGGCGCAGCGGCACGCCCTTCATCTCATACTCGGCAAACTTCCAGCCGGGGGACTGGTCCGAGCTGTCCATCTTCACGCGCACACCGGCGGCCTCCAGGCGGCGGGTGACCGCCTCAGCCGCCTCGACCACGCCGGGCTTATGCTGGGCGATGGGCAGGACGATCACCTGCACCGGCGCCACGCGCGGCGGCAGGACCAGGCCGTTGTCATCGCCGTGGGTCATGATCAGGCCGCCGATGATGCGGGTGGACAGGCCCCAGCTCGTCTGGAAGGGGGTGGAGAGGGTGTTGTTCTTGTCGGCAAAGGTGATGCCGAAGGCGCGGGCAAAGCCGTCGCCGAAGTAGTGGGAGGTGGCGGACTGGAGCGCCTTTTTGTCGTGCATCATGCACTCGATCGTATACGTCCGCTCCGCGCCGGAGAACTTCTCCTTGTCCGTCTTCACCCCGCGCACGACCGGCATGGCCAGCACGTTCTCGCAGAAGTCGGCGTAGACCTCCAGCATGCGCTCGGTCTCCTCAATGGCCTCCTCGGCGGTGGCGTGCATCGTGTGGCCCTCCTGCCAGAGGAACTCGCGGTGGCGCAGGAAGGGGCGGCTGGTCTTCTCCCAGCGCAGGACGGAGCACCACTGGTTATACAGCTTGGGCAGGTCGCGCCAGGAGTGGATGATGTGGGCATAGTGCTCGCAAAAGAGCGTCTCAGAGGTGGGGCGGATGCACATGCGCTCCTCCAGCTGCTCGCTGCCGCCCATGGTGACCCAGGCGCACTCGGGGGCAAAGCCCTCGACGTGGTCCTTCTCCTTTTGCAGGAGGCCCTCCGGAATCAGCGTCGGCATGGCCACGTTCTCATGGCCGGTGCGCTTGAACTCCCGGTCCAGATAGTGCTGGATGTTCTCCCAGATCGCATAGCCGTAGGGGCGGAGGATGAACATGCCCTTTGTGCTGGTGTAGTCAATCAGCTCGGCCTTGATGCAGATATCGGTATACCACTGGGTGAAATCCGTCTCCATAGAGGTGATGGCCTCCACGCGCTTCTTTCCTTTTGCCATAATCGTCTCTTCCCTTCCCAAAGTGAACTTCCGAAATCAGTAAAGCACTGAATATTGTAACCATTCGCCCCGAAACTGTCAAGAGATTGGGCCGTTTTTATCCGCTCCGTCTGCCCAGGAGGTCTCACTGCCGGCAGTCCTCCCCGCCGGCGGAATGCTCCGCCGTCCCAAAGCGGCCGCGCACGCCCGACGGGATAGCCCGGCCGGGCCGTCTGATCCCAGCCGCCGGGGCAGAGCCGCGCCCTTGTGGGAATTAGCTATTTCAAAAAGAATTAGCTATTCCAAAATATGTTCTCTATTTCTAAATCTGTTCTTGACATCTAACATATATTAGCGTATACTAACTAGCTGTAAAGAAACGACAACGCCATGCCGGACAAGGCTCCGAACGGAAAAGAGGTTAGAACGTGATGCCGTTGACACTGGCAGGAATTGGACAGAGCAACACCATCCGCAGAGTGGGGGGCAGCGAGGAGACCCGCCGCTTTCTGGAAAATCTGGGCTTCATCTCGGGAGCGCAGATCACGGTGCTCTCCGCCATCGGGGGAAATGTGATTGTCAACATCAAGGACTCCCGCGTGGCCATCAATGAGGATATGGCACGGCACATCATGATCTGATGCGCGGTGTTATATTGCCGGGCGCGTCTCTCGCCCCGGCATAGATCGTCCATTTCAGAAAGGAGAGGCGACAATGACATTAGGAGAGGCAAAAGTCGGCAGCACGGTCGTCGTGACCAGCATCGACGGGGACGGCGCATACAAGCGCCGGATCATGGATATGGGCATCACCCGCGGCACCTCGCTGTACATCCGCAAGGTGGCCCCGCTGGGCGACCCGGTCGAGATCACCGTGCGCGGCTATGAGCTGTCCGTGCGCAAAAACGACGCCAGCTGCGTCGAGGTACGCGAGGCGTAACGCTGCGCGAGAGTTTAGAAGGAGGCAAGAGAAGTGGCTATCAAGATCGCCCTTGCCGGTAACCCGAACTGTGGCAAGACCACCATGTTTAACGCCATGACCGGCGCGAACCAGTACGTCGGCAACTGGCCCGGTGTTACCGTGGAAAAGAAGGAAGGCAGGCTGAAGGGGGCCCGCCGGAGGGAAGACATCGTCGTGACCGACCTGCCCGGCATCTACTCCCTCTCCCCGTACACGCTGGAAGAGGTGGTGAGCCGTGACTATCTGCTGGGCGAACGCCCGGACGTCATCGTGGACCTGGTAGACGCGACCAACATCGAGCGCAACCTGTACCTGACCACACAGCTCATCGAGACCGGTATCCCGGTGGTCATCGCGCTGAACATGGCCGACCTCCTGGAAAAGCGCAAACTGCGCATCGACACCAAGCGGCTCTCTATGCTGCTCGGCTGCCCGATCATCGAGACCTCTGCCCTCAAGCAGACCGGTCTGGACGCGCTGATCGACGAGGCGGTGCGCGTGGCCCAGAAGAGGGAGGCCGCTCTGCCGGGCGAGATTTTCTCCAAGGAGATGGAGCACGCCATCGAGCAGGTCAAGGATCTCCTGCCCGCCTCCGTCCCGCCCCAGCAGCGCCGCTGGTACGCCGTCAAGTTCCTGGAAAACGACAGCAAGGTGGCCGAGAGCATGTCTCTGCCTGCCGGCGCCGCGAACACCGTGGCCGGCCTGCGCAAAGAGCTGGAGGCCGCCCACGACAGCGATATGGAGAGCATCGTCACCGACGAGCGCTATACCTTCATTCAGAAGGTAGTCAAGACTACCGTCAAAAAGAGCGGTGAGCAGCTCACCGTCTCGGATAAGATCGACCGGATCGTCACCAACCGGATCTTGGGCATCCCCATCTTTATCGCGGTGATGGTCGTCGTCTACTGGGTGTCCGTCAGTACGGTCGGCACCTGGGTGACCGACTGGACGAACGACGTGTTCGTCGTGGCCATTCAGGACGCGGTGACCGCGCTCTTTGAGGCGATCGGCGCCGGCGAGATCGTCACCGACCTGGTGGTCAACGGCATCATCGGCGGCGTGGGCGCGGTGATCGGCTTTGCCCCGCAGATGGCGATCCTCTTCCTCTTCCTCTCCCTGCTGGAGGACTGCGGCTACATGGTCCGCATCGCCTTCGTCATGGACCGGGTGTTTCGGCACTTTGGCCTCTCGGGCAAGAGCTTCATCCCCCTGCTGATCTCCTCCGGCTGCGGCATCCCGGGCATCATGGCCTCCAAGACCATCGAGCAGGACAATGACCGCCGCCTGACCATCATGACGGCCACCTTTATCCCCTGCGGCGCCAAGCTCCCCGTCATCTCGCTGATGGGCGGCGTGATGGCCAGCTACATCTCCGGCAGCTACGTCGCCGGCGGCCTGGTAGCCCCGCTGATGTACTTCCTCGGCATCGCGGCCGTGCTGGTCTCCGCCATTATCCTGAAAAAGACCAAGCCCTTCTCCGGCAAGCCCGCCCCCTTTGTCATGGAGCTGCCGCAGTACCACATCCCCTCCGCCCGCACCGTCCTGCTGCACGTGTGGGAGCGCCTGAAGGGCTTCCTCATCAAGGCGGGCACCATCCTCTTCGTGGCCTGCGTGGTCATGTGGTTCCTTGGCGGGTACGGCTTTACCGAGGGCGGCTTTGGCCCGGTGGAGAGCAGCGAGAGCCTGCTGGCCGTGATTGGCGGCTTCATCGCCCCCATCTTCGCCCCGCTGGGCTTTGGCAACTGGCAGGCAGTGGCGGCCTCCCTGTCCGGCTTCACCGCGAAGGAGGCAATTGTCTCCACCATGGGCGTGCTGGCCAACGTGGCCGAGGAGCTCTCGGAGGACCCCGTCACCGTGGCCGAGGCGGTGCAGGCCTGGTTCCCCAGCGCGCTGGCTGCCTTCAGCTTCCTGCTGTTCAACCTGCTTGACTCGCCCTGCCTGGCGGCGATTGCCACTATGGCCCAGCAGATGCAGTCGCGCAAGTGGTTCTGGTTTGCCATTCTGTTCCAAAACGTCTTTGCCTACGTCGTCTGCCTGTGCGTGTATCAGATCGGCCTGCTGGTCACCGGCGCGGCCTTCACCGTCTGGTCCGCCGTCGGTATTGTGCTCACGCTGGTGTTGGTCGTCCTGCTCCTGCGCCCCGATCCGTACAAAGATCAGAAGACCTATTCCAAACGTTCGGTGCAGGCGGTATAATAGACTATAACGTCCGCTCTCTCCGGCCGGATGCCCGCGCGGCGTCCGGCCGGGTGTGTCCCATGTAAGGAGAGATGATCCATGGCAGTGGATATTGTGATTCTGGCCCTGATTCTGGGCTACTGCGCGTTTCTGCTCGTGCGGCGTCACCGCCGCGCCCGGGAGGCCCGCCGGACCGGCGGCGGATGCACCGGCTGCTGCAGCAGCTGCGGCGCCGCCTGCGGCTATGCCGCCGCCCGCCCGTCCGCTGATCGGAAGGAGCGCTGAGGCCATGTCCCATTCCGGAGACTCCATGCTCTACGGCCTTGTGGCATTTCTGCTGCTCTACGTGGTCGGTATGGGCATCTATTTGCTCGCCGGCCAGTGCAAAAAGTGGCTGCAGCGGCGGCGGGAGCGCCGCCGTGAGGAGGAATAAGGAGCGTTTGCGATGAACGGTGTGGATCTTATCATTCTGATTATAGTCCTCGTCCTGCTCGGCTTTGCCCTGCGCGGCGCCGTCCGGCACTTTCGGGGAGAGGGGCCCTGCTGCGGCGGCTCCGGCCGGCCGGCGGAAAGGCCGTCTGACAAACACCTGGACGGCCCGGTGATCGGCCAGCGGACGCTGCACATCTCCGGCATGCACTGCGCCAACTGCGCAAACCATGTGACCGGCGCGCTCAACGCCGTGGAGGGCGCCGTCGCCAAAGTAGATCTCAACCGCGGCACCGCCGTGGTCCGTTTTGACCGCACAGTGGACGACATTGAGCTGCGCCGCGCCGTCGAGCAGGCCGGCTATCATGTGGACTATATCGAGGCCGGTTGACGATTGGACCTGCCGCGCCCGCCGCGTATTTTTCGCGGCGGGCGCTTTTCGTCTCTTTATGGCATTTTGCCGCTCTTTTCGCCCCTTTCCCTCCTCCGTCGCGCCTTCGGCGGCGGGACAGCACCGTCAGGCGGGCCGTCCGGCAAAATAAATCGGAACAGATTGGGAAAAACGTAAAAATTTTATTGAAAATCCCGGAGGAAACTGTATAATATGAATTGACCCTATGCGACCCACATTTTATCTTCCGGTGATTTTCACCAAATCCACCGGAATACAAAGGAGCGAGTGTATGAGCAAAAAGTATGTCTACCTGTTCCGCGAGGGCAACCGCAACATGCGCGAGCTGCTCGGCGGTAAGGGCGCCAACCTGGCCGAGATGACCAACGCCGGCATGCCGGTGCCCAAGGGCTTCACCGTCACGACCGAGGCCTGCACCCAGTATTATGAGGACGGCCGCAAAATCAGCGACGAGATTCAGGAGGAGATCCTGAAGAATCTGGCCATCCTGGAAGAGGAGAATGGCAAGAAGTTCGGCGATCCCGCCAACCCGCTGCTGGTCTCCGTCCGTTCCGGCGCCCGCGCCTCCATGCCCGGCATGATGGATACCATCCTCAACCTGGGCATCAACGACACGGTGGCCGAGGGCCTGGTCAAGCTGACCAACAACCCCCGTTTTGTCTATGACTCCTACCGCCGGTTCATCCAGATGTTCTCCGACGTGGTGATGGAGCTGCCCAAGCGCAACTTTGAGGGCATCATTGACAAGGTGAAGGAAGAGCGCGGCGTCAAGCTCGACAGCGAGCTGGATACAGACGATATGAAGCGCCTGGTGAGCGAGTTCAAGGCCTACTATCTGGAGCAGAAGGGCGAGGAGTTCCCGCAGGACGCCAAGGTCCAGCTGATGGAGGCGGTCAAGGCGGTCTTCCGCTCCTGGGACAACCCGCGCGCGAATGTCTACCGCGCCATGAACGACATCCCCTACTCCTGGGGCACTGCCGTCAACGTGCAGACCATGGTCTTCGGCAACTGGGGCAACGACTCCGGCACCGGCGTGGCCTTCACCCGCGATCCCGCCACCGGCGAGCGCAAGATGTACGGTGAGTTCCTGATGAACGCCCAGGGCGAGGACGTCGTGGCCGGCATCCGCACCCCGCAGCCCATCGCCCAGCTTAAGGAAGTCATGCCCGACGTGTATGACCAGTTCATCGACATCTCCCAGCGCCTGGAGAAGCACTACAAGGACATGCAGGACATGGAGTTCACCATCGAGCGCGGCAAGCTCTATATGCTCCAGACCCGTAACGGCAAGCGCACCCCCGCCGCGGCGCTCAAGATCGCGGTGGACCTGGTGAACGAGGGCCTGATTACCCCCGCCGAGGCGCTGCTCCAGATCGACCCGAACAGCCTGGACGCGGTGCTCCATCCCACCTTTGACAAGGATGCGCTGGCCCAGGCGACGCCTGTGGCCAAGGGCCTGCCCGCCTCCCCCGGCGCGGCCTGCGGCGCGGTGTACTTCACCGCCGAGGAGTGCGAGGAGCACGCGCCCGACGGTCCCGTCCTGCTCGTCCGCCTGGAGACCTCCCCCGAGGACATCGTGGGCATGCAGGTCGCCGAGGGCGTGCTGACCTGCCGCGGCGGGCGCACCTCTCACGCGGCGGTCGTGGCCCGCGGCATGGGCCGCTGCTGCGTCGCCGGCTGCGGCGCGCTGCAGATCGACGAGGAGAGCAAGGTCATGACGATTGACGGCCATGTGGTCAAGGAGGGCGACTTCCTCTCCATCGACGGCAACACCGGCAACGTCTACCTCGGCAAGATCCCCACCCAGGACGCCGCCATCTCGGGCGAGTTTGCCACCATTATGCAGTGGGCGGACGAATACCGCGACCTCGGCGTGCGCGCCAACGCGGACAACCCCCACGACGCCAGCGTGGCCCTCAACTTCGGCGCGGAGGGCATCGGCCTGACCCGTACCGAGCACATGTTCTTCGCCGACGACCGCATCCCCGCCGTGCGCGAGATGATCGTCGCGAGCACCAAGGAGCAGCGCCAGCGCGCGCTCGACAAGATCCTGCCCATGCAGCGCAGCGACTTTGAGGGCATCTTCAAGGCGATGAAGGGCAACCCGGTCACCATCCGCCTGCTCGATCCCCCGCTGCACGAGTTCCTGCCCAAGGAGGACGAGGATATCGCCGCCCTGGCCGAGGAGATGGGCATGACCTTTGAGGCGCTCAAGCAGACCGTCGTGAGCCTCCAGGAGGTCAACCCGATGATGGGCCTGCGCGGCTGCCGCCTGCCCATCGAGTTCCCCGAGATCGCCGTCATGCAGACCAAGGCGATCATCGAGGCGGCCATCAACGTCACCAAGGAGACCGGCATGAAGGTTCTGCCGGAGATCATGGTCCCGCTCGTGGCCAGCCAGAGCGAGCTGAAGTATATCAAGAGCATCATTGTGCCCGTCGCCGACGAGCTGATCGCCGCCTCCGGCCTCGACCTGCCCTATGAGATCGGCACCATGATCGAGCTGCCGCGCGCCGCGCTGGCCGCCGACCGCATCGCCGAGGAGGCCGACTTCTTCTCCTTCGGCACGAACGACCTGACCCAGATGACCTTCGGCTTCAGCCGTGACGACTGCGGCAAGTACCTGCCGCGCTACCTGGAGGAGAAGATCTTCGAGCACGACCCGTTTGCCCGCTTTGACCGCCGCGGCGTCGGCCGGCTGGTGAAGCTGGCGGTGGATTACGGCCGCCAGACCAAGCCCAACCTGCGCATGGGCATCTGCGGCGAGCACGGCGGCGAGCCGGTCTCCATCGAGTTCTTCCACCGCGCGGGGCTGTCCTATGTCTCCTGCTCCCCCTTCCGCGTGCCCATCGCCCGCCTGGCCGCCGCACAGGCCGCGATCCGCTATCCGCGCGAGAAGTAATCCGGGCAAGGCGTCCTTGCCACGTCTAAATCCCTTTATTTTCAACCGGCCCGCCGTCTGGCGGGCTGGTTGCCGTTTTTTCATTGGAATTCTCCCCTTTTTGGGCTTTCCGTTTTGTGCGCCCCGTGCCCCGGGGCAGGAGATACGGAACGGCTCTTGACGAATCTCGCCGCCTCTGTTAAGATGGCAGTATCGGGCGATTCCGGCGCCATTTTATGCCGGTATTATGAGCCGGTTAGGCGGAAACCGGTCAGCCAGGAAACGGAGAGGATGCCATGGAAAACTGTCCTGTTTGCGGCCAAGCGCTGCGGGAAGGCGTCTGCCCGTCCTGTGGCTACGACCTCTCGGCGGACTATGTCCGGTGGCCCACATTTCAGTGGATTCCCTCGGTGGAGCGGCCGCCGGACCCGGAAAAAGAGCGGCCGGACCCCTTTCGCCGGGTCCTGTCGTTGCTGCGCCGGCGGCGTGCCCCCTCTCCCGAGCAGGTCTCCGTCCCTCTGGACCGGGACGACCCCCTTCTCCCCATCCTGCTGACCGTGCTGATGGGGAATGTATTGCTGTCTTATCTAGCTAGTTTGTCCGACGTGTCAGCGTTTTTCCCTGTCGTTGGGGTTCTGGCAGGCTTGCTCCTCTATCTTTGCCTTCACTGCCGTCGGCGGACGATGTTCTTGGTTATTCCGGCCATGTTGGCCGGAATTCAGATGGGGACTTATTTATCGTCTTTTTTCTTTGAGTTATCTTACGATTTTTTTGAAATTCTTCTGTTGTGGCCCTTGTTTGCTTTTTCTGATAACCATCCCGGGTATCCCATGGTGGCCCCCTGTATCATCTGCGCCCTCCTTGCTTTTCGGCTGGCACGGCGGGGCTGGACTGGATGGAAGTTCTACGCCTGTATGGCGGGCTGCGCCGTCGTCTCCTGTATGGCAACCGACATTATCATCGACGCCGGCAACAGAGCCGCGGATTGGTACTCCGGCTATATTTTCAACCTGAATCTGATCTATCTTGTTTACCTGCTCCACGTCCTGACGGCCTGCTTGGTTCTGTCCGCCCCGGCGGCGGACATCGCGCGGCGTCCCCTTCCCGTGGGTGGGCAGTACGTCCGCCTCGCCGGCAGCGCGGTTATTATCTTTTACTGCTGTTTAATCTGCCACTATTCTTTTAATTTTGATTATGACTATTGGGCAGAATCATTTGTATTTGAAATAAACCCCTTTCTTCCCCGCCTCTTTTTGCCCCAGGCCTGCGGCAGTGCCGCCTGCACCCTGACAGCAGGCTTTGGAGCCCGACGGGGCTGGCCAGAGTGGGGGCGTTATCTGGCCGTAATCGCCGTTTTTCTTCTCTCCATGTGGCTGTTTCAGCCCCTCCTGCAGCCCTGGCTGGCACAGGGGTTGCGTGACTGGGTCGAACTTCTCCAGGCGGGGCGACTGTTTTGAGGTGCTTCTATGGATATCTCCGTTGGAACCATCAGGACAGACATGATAATCTCTGTTCTGGCCTCCAGTTTCGGTCTGTTGCTCACCCTATTTTTGCTTCACAAAGCGGCCAAAAAAGTGCCGCCCCGGCGGATGTACTGGATTTCCTTTGCCACCGTCACTGCACTGACGGCGGTCATCTGCGTGTTCCACTATTTCAGCCAATAAAGAACGTCTTTTTCACCGGCCCGCCGTTTGGCGGGCCGACGTCATTTTGCCCGAAACTTCCGCCGGCAAAAAGGCGTATCTTTCGCCCTCTCACCGCCCGGCAGGTCAAAATGCAGTCTATTTTAGCCGTTTGAAGTGAAAGGTCATCCTCCTTTTTTTGCGCTTCCGGACACTTGACAAAATGCGCCGAAATCCGTATTATATCATATACAAAATGACTTTTGCGTATCTATTATCAGAACGGAGACAAAAGGAGGATCAGCTCATGAAGCGCATATTTTTATTTGTCCTGACGTTTGCCCTGCTGCTGAGCTGCGCCGCCTGCGCGCCGGAGACGGAACCGGCTCAGGACAGCGTGCAGGACGCCGCCCAGACAGATCAAACGGACGAGACGCCGGAGGATGACGCCGCCGGGGAGGCGTCCCCCGAATCCGAGGAGCCGGAAGAGGAGCCGGCTCAGCCGGAGGAGACTGACCCGGAAACCGAGACAGATGATGCGTCCGATTCCCCGGCGCGCGAACCCCTGGAGGCCGGCTCCCTCGCCGGCCAGCTGGGCCTGGAGTCCGGCCTGCTGAGCACAGAGGAGGTCGCTGCGGTGGAGCAGCTGCTCGGTGCCGGCGAGGAGGAGATTTTGGCCGCCCTCTCCCTCACGGAAGCGGACGTGGACACCGAGTCCAGTGACGAGAGCCGCCTGACCCTGGCCGCCCGCCGGGATCTGCTGGGCACAGAGTGTTATCAGACCTTTTGTCTCTCCCTGTCCGAGCCGGAGGGCTTTTACTCTCTGGAGTTCCAGGGTCTGCTGGAGGGAAACACCGACACCCTGACAGAAACGGTGGGGGCGCTCTACGACGATGCCTACTCCCTCTACGGCGAGCCGGATACCTATGAGGGCAGTCCCCGCGTCTCCGCCTGGCTGGAGGACCCGTCGTCGACAGACAGCTCCAACCTGACCGAGACCTGGCCGCTGACCGACCGGCTCTACTTCGGCATCAGTGTCAACCACATGGAAAACGCAGCCCTCATCAGGCTGGAGTACCGCCTGGTCGTCGACACCAGCAGCTATCCTTTTACCATGGGCTGATCGCCCGTTCCAGCCCTATTTACCGGCAGGAGGTCCGCCGTACGGCGGGCCTCTTGCCTTGCCCGACAAACCCTGTTTTTCCGATTGACGGCATTTCAGCGCGCCTTTATAATAAGTGCTGAGAGAAAATGCGCACCCCTTCCAGAGGAGGGAGAGGTCTATGGATATCAACTACTGCGGACAATACGAGCCAATCTTCGGCGCGTGGAGCGTCACCCGGCTGGTCAGCGAGGACAGCCTCGGCGCGGTGTTCGAGATCGAGCGGAGTGATTCGGGCGTATCCCGCAAGGCCGCCCTTCGGGCCATCACCATCCCGCCCGGCCGCCACGAGAGCGGCATGGACTCCGCCCAGGATGCGGAGATCAAGTCCAGCACACGAAATTACCTTGTCGGCGTGATCAACGATTTGGTGCGGGAGATTTCGCTGCTGCAGCAGCTCAAAGGTACGTCCAATCTCGTCAGCTATGGGGAGCACCTAGTCATCGAACACCGGGACGGTGTCGGCTGGGATATTCTGGTCCGGATGGAGCGTCTGACGCCGCTGGAGGACTACCTCGCCCAGCACGCCGTCACCTCGCGAGAGGTCATCCGGCTGGGCATCGACCTGTGCCGGGCGCTGGAAGCCTGCTGGCAATCTCAGATTGCCTATCACGACGTCAAGCCGGAGAATATCTTTGTCTCCGCGCAGGGCGACTTTAAGCTCGGCGGCCTTTGCAGCGAGAAGCTGGTGTGGATGACCGCGAAAGCCACCTCGCCGTCCGAGCCGGCCGAGTACACCGCCCCGGAGGTCTACCGCGGCGAGGAGGGCGGCCGCGCGGCGGACGTCTACTCCCTCGGCCTGGTGCTCTACCGGCTGCTCAACGGCAACCGCCTCCCCTTCCTGTCCGCCCAGACGGCTGTCACGCCCGAGGCGCGGCGGGAGGCGCTGACGCGGCGGCTCTCCGGCGCGCCGCTCCCCCCGCCGGCCTACGCGCAGGGGGCGCTGGCCGGGGTGGTGGGCAAGGCCTGCGCCTGCGACCCGCGCGAGCGCTACGCCGGCCCGGCGGAGCTGCGCCGGGCGCTGGAGGATTTGCTGCTCTATCCCGAGCAGGAAGAGACGCCGCCTGCGCCGCCGGCCCCTGCAAGCGGGCATAAGCCCTCCTCCGCCAAGTCCCGCCCTGCTGCGCAGGCCCGCCCCAAGCAGGGGCAGAGGGAGGCGGTGCTGCCCGTCCTTTTGTCCGTGTGGATGGGTTCCGCCCTGTCTGAGCTGGTCAAAATGATTATCCTCCTGAACAATATGGATATTCTTTTCACTTCGATCTTCCCGGGACTTTTGAGCGGCCTGCTGCTCTTTCTCAGCACACGCTGCTCCCGGCGCACCGTGCTGCTGTCCATGCCGGCAATGCTTTTCGGAATTGTCCTTGGCTCCGCGTCCTTTGGTCTTTACGCCGATACTCTCGCCATCACATTCTGCCCCCTCCTTCTGGCCTACGCCGTCTGTACTCTCGTCTTTAGCCCGGACGCCAAATGGGGCAAGGGCGGATTAGCGCGGGATTGCTGTGCTGTCGGAGTTTTTGGGGTCATGCATTATATCACAAATGGTGCCCTCATTTATCTCTTCTACACCACTCTGCCCTCCGTCACAGAGTCGTCGCTCCTCTCCGATGCCCTTTATCTGGCCTCTCTCGCCGGCCTGTTTCTCCTGCTCACAAAGCTCGCCGGCAAAGCGCCCGGCAGGCGCTTTTATTGGATCATCGTCGCGGTCATCGCCGTTTTGAGTGCAGCGGCGTTCGTCTGTCTTTTCCCGTACTGGTTTTAAGCCGCCGTCAGAGCGAAAAAAGCGCCGCCCATCCGGGCGGCGCAAAAGGAGAACAGGGCAGCTTCCCTCTTCCTGCTCTCGGGGAGAATGGAGCGAACCGCCCCCGCTGCGGGGCGTTCCGGGCTTCCGATTGGCTCAGCTGCACCTGTTATGATAGCAGATTTCCAAAAAATGTCAAATTCTAATTTTGCCGAAAAGGAACGAAACCGCCATGATTCTGACGCACGCCAAACTTTTTCCGATCGATGCGCCTCCCATCGCGGACGGATACCTCGCCTTTGACGGCGGGAAGATTCTCTCCCTCGGGCGGATGGACCGCTGTCCGGACGGCGAGCAGCTCGACCTGGGGGGGCTGCATGTCTACCCCGGCTTTGTGGACGCGCACTGCCACCTCGGCCTCTTTGGGGACAGTCTCGGCTTTGAGGGGGAGGACGGCAACGAGTCCACCGACCCGGTCACTCCGCACCTGCGCGCGATCGACGGGGTGAACCCCTTTGACCGCTGCTTTCAGGAGGCGCGCGAGGGCGGCGTCACCTGCGTGCTCACCGGTCCCGGCTCCGCCAACGCGATCGGCGGGCAGTTCGCCGCGCTCAAGACGGCGGGCCGCTGCGTAGACGAGATGACGGTCCTCGCCCCGGCGGCGATGAAGTTCGCCCTGGGAGAGAACCCCAAGTGGACTTACAAGGACCGCGACGAGGCCCCCGTCACCCGCATGGCGACCGCCGCGCTCATCCGGGAGCACCTGGCCAAGGCGCGGGAGTACCTGGAAAAGCTGGAGCGCCACCGCGCCGACCCGGACGAGCACGACAAACCGGACTACGACGCAAAGCTGGAGGCCCTCGTCCCGGTGGTACAGGGGACGCTCCCCGCCCACTTCCACGCCCACCGCGCCGACGACATCGCCACCGCCCTGCGCATCGGGCGGGAGTTCGGACTCCGGACGGTGATCGTCCACGGCACAGAGGGCCACCTGATCGCCGGACTGCTGGCCGAGGCGGGCGTCCCGGTGATCGCCGGGCCGGTGATCGGCGACCGGAGCAAGCCGGAGCTGCGCCACCAGACCCCGTCCAACGCCGCCCGGCTCGCCGCGGCGGGCGTGCGCGTGGCCCTGTGCACCGACCACCCGGAAAACCCCATCCAGTATCTCCCGCTCGGCGCGGCCCTCGCCGTGCGCGCCGGGATGGCCCCCCAGGCGGCGCTGCGCGCCATCACGCTGGGCGCCGCGGAAATTGCGGGCATTGACGGCCGCGTCGGCTCGCTCACGCCGGGCAAGGACGCCGACCTCGTGGTGGCTGACGGGGACCCGCTGGGGGTCTCCGCCCGCATCCGCATGGTCTGGATTGACGGGGTTCGGGTCAAATGAATACAAACAGTTTGCTATTTGGCCGCTTCTGCGATACAATAGAGACAGATTCGTCCCGCCTCCGGGACAACGATCTGGGAGGGATTGTGATATGAAGATTTCCATCGGCTCTGACCACGGCGGCTATGCCCTCAAGGAGCATGTCAAGAGCTACCTCATCGCGCAGGGGCACGAGGTGACCGACGTCGGCACCCACAGCCTGGACAGCTGCGACTACCCCGACTTCGGCTATCCGGCGGCTAAGATGCTCGCGCGCGGCGAGGTGGAGCGGGCCATCGTCATCTGCACCACCGGCATCGGCATCTCGATGGCGGCCAACAAGGTGCACGGGGTGCGCTGCGCCCTGTGCAACGAGCCGTACTCCGCCGAGATGACCCGCCGCCACAACGACGCCAACTGCCTGGCGATGGGCGGGGCGATGATCGGCCCGATGATGGCCGAGCGCATCGTGGACGTCTTCCTGAACACCGCCTTCGAGGGCGGCCGTCACAGCCGCCGCGTCGGCAAGATCATGGCCGTCGAGCAGAAGGAGCAGGGCTGAGCGGCCTCAACGCAATTAAACCGCCGTCCCACGCCGGAAAGGTCCGGTACGGGACGGCGGTCTGCTTTTTCTGTCTGGGCGGAGCGGCAAGGACCGGCGTCCGTGCGTTACCGGTCCCCCTCCAGAAAGTAGGTGGCCTCCATATCCGCCACCGACAGGGCAAAGGCGAGGGGGAACATCTGGAAGGCCTTGCCCACCGCGCCCTTGTCCTCCTGGCCGGAGAAGCCCATATGGTAGCGGATGGCGAACGCCTCCTCCCGCGTGAGGCGGAGGTAGCCGTTGACGATGTACACGCTCTTCTCCCCGTGGCCGTAGGGCAGCGGGTCGTCAAACTGGTAGGAGGGGACCTGGGTCCACTTGCCGTCCTCCCCCTTGACGTTGCGGAAGGTCTTCCGGTAGCACCCGGCCTTGCACACGTCGTGCAGCAGAGCGACCAGGGCCACCGTCTCCGGCGAGTACTCCAGCCCATAGAGCTCCTGCACCCGCTCGCGCTGGAGGTAGTCTGCCAGGCAGTGGTAGACGTTCAGGCTGTGCTCGCACAGCCCACCCTCATAGGCCCCGTGGTAGCGCGCCGAGGCGGGCGCGGTGAAAAAATCGCTCTTGTTCGTCAGATAGTCCAGCAGGGCGTCCGCCCCCGCGCGGGTGACATTCTCGCGGTAAATTTCGATGAATTCCTCTTTGCAGGACATAGAAGGACCTCCTGTTCCGGTTTCTTGGCGACATTATAGCACATCCGCAGTCCCATCGCCAGGACCGGGACGCCCTCCGGCGGGATTTGTTTCGGAAAACGGTTTACAAAACGTTCACGATCTCGTCAAGATTTTGTCTCAATTGGCTGTTATTCTATATACGCAGGCAGGAAGCAATCAACCACTCTCTCTTTTCTCTTTTTCTCTCTCAACTCGGGCGCCCCGGCCATTCTGGCCGGGGCGCTCGGGCGTTTCAGAAAAAGATCGGCGGCCGTCTGGCATTTTGCGCGCAAAGCGTGTATCATGAGGGACAGAAAGGGAGGGATCGCGCAATGCCGATTCATTTGGAACAGGTCAAATCCAACGCCGAGATCGCCAGCTACATCCGCAAGGCGGACGAGTCGCTGCTGGCCCTCGGCTTTACCGAGCACAGCTTTGCCCACGTCGGCCGGGTGAGCGCCCTGGCACGGCAGATTCTCGAGTGGCTGGGCTACGACGCGCGCACGGCGGAGCTGGCGGCCATCGCCGGGTGGCTGCACGACATCGGCAATGTCGTCAACCGCGTGGACCACGCCCAAAGCGGCGCGGTGATGGCCTTTCGCATTCTGGACAAGCTGGGCTTTCCGCCGGAGGAGACGGCGACCGTCATCACCGCCATCGGCAACCACGACGAGCGCACCGCCTTTCCCGTCAACCCGGTGGCGGCGGCTCTCATCCTGGCCGACAAGACGGACGTGCGCGCCAACCGCGTGCGCAACAAGGACCTGGCTACCTTTGACATCCACGACCGGGTGAACTATTCTGTCCGCCGCTCTGAGGTGCGGCTCGGGGCGGGGGAGATCCTCCTGGTGCTGGAGATCGACACCTCCGTGTGCGCCCTGATGGACTACTTTGAGATCTTCCTGGACCGGATGCTGCTGTGCCGCAAGGCCGCCGAGAAACTGGGCGTGCGCTTCGGCCTGGAGATCAACGGACAGACCATGATGTGAACATGCCGTCTTTGAGACAAGACCGGCCCCGAAGCGCAGCTAACGCTCCGGGGCCGGTTTTTGCCGCTCGTTTTGAGAGATCAGGCCTTCAGGTCCTCGCCGCGGAAATAGCGGCCCATCGGCGCGTAAATCAACATCGCCACCAGGGCGGTGATAATGATCTCCGGTACCATATAGCTCGCGTTGTAGGCAATAGACCAGATAGGAGCCGCCCAGCCCAGCTCGTTGGGCCAGAGGACTTCCCACACCAAGACACCGGAGACATAGTGGCAAGCCAAGCGTGCGAGGAAGGTAACGGTAATGCCAAGGACAAGTTCCAGACGCGGATTCCCCAGCCGGCCCTTAAACATGGCGGACAGGCCGATCACCGAGAAAGCGATCACATAGTCAAACAGGATAATGAGGACTGCCGTCCACACGCTGTCGGCGTACTGCACGTTGGAGATGCCCAGCAGCATTTGCAGCAGGCTATAGACAAAGGCGGTAAACAGGCCCCATCCACAGCCGTAACGCCACGAAATGAGAACCAGCGGCAACATGGAGCAGAACGTGATGCCTCCGCCCAGCGCCCAGGGGCCGGTGAAGGTAAATAGACTCAGCACCGTACCGACGGCGAGCATAATTGCGCTCTCTACCATCCGACGGGTGGTCAGCTTGCGGTTTGTGTTCATTTTGAACACCCCTCCCAAAAAAGAAAACGTACCGCATTGCATCCAGAACAATGCGGTACGAAAGCGGACGGTGTCCCATCAGAAACAGCTTCCTACGCCGGCATTACCCGGATCAGGTTCAAGGTGCCTGGGACTGCGCTTTGTCCCAATCTCAGCCGGAGATGTCCCCCAGCGCCCCTGTGCATTCTGTTGCCTTGCGGCCAAGCTCTATTGTATCCCAAACGCAAAATTTGTCAAGTCTCGCTCTCGCGTCTCAGCCGGTCGAGCTGGGCGGTGAACCAGTCCGGCAGCGGGCAGGTGAGATGAATCTCCTCCCCAGTGCGCGGGTGTCGGAAGGTGAGCTCCCGCGCGTGCAGGCACTGACCGGCCAGGCCCGCGACCGGTTTTTTGGCTCCGTAGACCGTATCCCCCAGCAAGGGGTGGCCGAGATAGGCCATATGGACGCGAATCTGGTGGGTGCGCCCTGTCTCCAAACGGCAGCGCAGGTGGGTATAGCCGCGATAGCGCCCGAGCACCTCCCAGTGGGTCACCGCCCGGCGGCCCTCCGGGTCCACGGCCATCCGCTTGCGGTCCGTCTTGCTGCGGGCGATGGGGGCGTCCACCGTCCCCGCGTCCTCGCGGAAGCCGCCCACGGCGAGGGCCTCATAGGTCCGCGCGAGGGAGTGGTCCTGCAGCTGCGCGGCCAGAGCGAGATGGGCGCGGTCGTTCTTGGCGGCGATGATGAGGCCGCTCGTGTCCCGATCGATGCGGTGGACGATGCCGGGGCGCAGCGCGCCGTTGATGCCGGACAGCGAGTCGCCGCAGTGCCAGAGCAGGGCGTTGACCAGCGTCCCGTCCGGGTGTCCCGGCGCGGGGTGGACAACCAGGCCCGCCGGCTTGTTGACCACAATCACGTCGGCGTCCTCATAGACCACGTCCAGCGCGATCTCCTGCGCCCGGAGGTCGGGCACCTCCTCCGGCTCGGGCAGCTCCAGCGCGATCACAGCGCCGGCGGCGAGCTTGTCGTTCTTCTTCAGCGCGCGCCCGTCCGCCATGGCCAGCCCCTGCTCCAGCAGGCGCTGGGCGGCCGAGCGGGTCAGCCCCTCCACCGCGCGGGCCAGGAACTGGTCGGCGCGCTCGCCGGCGCGGTCGGCGGTGAGCAGCAGCGGCGTCATGTGCCCTTCTTTCCGCCCGCCCTGCGCTCCTCCAGCCACAGCTCGCGCACAAGGTAGCCCATCAGCCCGAACGCGCCCACCACCACGCAGCAGTCGGCCAGGTTGAAGACGGCAAAGTTGACAAAGAGCACCTCGATCATGTCGGTCACATAGCCGAAGAGGGCGCGGTCGATCAGGTTGCCCACCGCGCCGGCCAGCAGCAGGGTGAGCATCCACTGGCAGAAGGGGTGCGGCAGCCACCGCTTCCAGATCGCCAGCACAATGGCGACCGAGGCGACCAGGCTGACCACCGCCAGCACGGCGGTGTAGCCGCTGAAGGCGGAGAAGGCCATGCCGGTGTTCTCCACATAGGTCAGGCCCAGCACGCCCGGAATCAGCGTCACCCGCTCCCCGCCGGCGAGGTAGGTCCGGGTGAGCAGCTTTGTGATCTGATCCGCCGCCGCCAGCAGCAGAGCAGCCAGATAGTACACGGCGGTCATATCAGCGTTTCCCCTTCTTGTCGCTGAGATAGTACGGTCGCACCAGGCTGCGCGGTGCCTCCCCCGCGGCGGGCGCCGGGCTCTTGGACGGGCGGGCGGGGTGCGCGGCCGGTTTCCTGGTCTGGCGGGCGCGCGGCGGCTTGGCCGTCACCGCGGCGGACTTGGGCGCCCGCTCGGCGGCGGGGGCGGAGGGCTTCTTTTTCTTCCCGCCCTGCTCCGGCTGAGCCTGCTTTGGTTTCTGCTCCGCCGGTCTGCTCTTTTCGCCCCGATGTCCGGAGCGGCGGCGGGCGGGCTTCTGCTCCGCCGCCTTGGGCTCCTCAGCGGGACGGCCGCGCAGGAACATGCGGGCGGTCGCGTCCATCACCTTGCCTCCGGAGAGGGGGTTCGGGCGACGGGGCCGCTCCTTGCCCAGCTCCCCATAGCCCAGCTCGTCGGCAAAGTCGGGCAGGGCGAGCAACTCGTCCAGGCTGGAGGCGGAATACGGCTTGCGCTCCGGCGGGCGGCGGGCGGCGCGGTGGCGGATAAGGTCGGTGTAGTCGCCCACGTCCTCCTCCGGCGGGAGGACCGGCTCCTGCGCGGCGGAGGAGGCTTTGGGCGCGGCCGGCTTCCCGCGCCTCTTTTTCTGTCCCGGCGCGGCCGGGGCAGCGGGTTCCTTGGGCTGAGCGGCAGGTTCGGGCTGCGGCCAGGCCTTGGCCTGCCTGGGCTGACGGCTCTTTTCCTGGGCTGCGGCGCGGGCCTCGGCGTCCTCCGGGTTCACCCTGCGGCCGCGTTTGTCTTTCATTGGCACTTCCATCTCCTCCATTGGGTACGGGTGCTGCTCGACCTGGGGGATCTGTCTGCCCAGCTGGCGCTCGATGGCGGCCAGCTCGTCCCGCTCGCTCGCATCGCAGAAGGAGAGGGCCAGCCCGTCCTGCCCCGCCCGACCGGTGCGGCCGATCCGGTGGACATAGGTCTCCGGCACGTCGGGCAGGTTGTAGTTGATCACGCAGGAGAGCGCCTCGATATCCAGCCCGCGCGCGGCGATATCCGTCGCCACCAGCACGCGCAGGCGCCCGGCCTTAAAGTCGGCCAGGGCCGTCTGCCGCGCAGTCTGGGACTTGTTGCCGTGGATGGCAGCGGCACGGATGCCGGCGCGCTCCAGGTCGCGGGCCACGCGGTTGGCCCCGTGCTTGGTCCGGGTGAAGACGAGGACGGAGGGGTAGGGCTGCTCACGCAGCAGCCAGGTCAGCAGCTTGGTCTTTTTGCTCTTGTCGGTGAAATACAGCCGCTGCTCGATCGCCTCCACAGTGGAGTTGATCGGGTCCACGGCGATGCGCACCGGATCGTGAAGCAGCTGGTCCACCAGGCTCCGGACCTCCTGCGGCATGGTCGCCGAGAAGAAGAGGGTCTGCTTCTTCTCCGGCAGCCAGCGCAGGATCTTTTTCACGTCGTGGATGAAGCCCATATCCAGCATACGGTCCGCCTCGTCCAGAACAAAGATTTCCAGCTGATCGAGATGAATATAGCCCTGCTGGTGCAGGTCGGCCAGACGGCCCGGCGTGGCCACGAGAATATCGGTGCCGCGCGTGAGCGCCTCCACCTGGGGCGCCTGGCCCACGCCGCCGAAGATCACCGTGCTGCGCAGGGGCAGGTGGGCGCCGTAGGCCTCAAAGCATTCCTGATTTTGAATCGCCAGCTCGCGCGTCGGCGTGAGCACCAGGGCGCGGATCGGCCGGTCCGGCCGCGTCTCACGCCCGAGTCGGATCAGGATGGGCACGGCAAAGGCACAGGTCTTGCCCGTGCCGGTCTGCGCGCAGCCGAGCACATCCCGGCCCGCGATGGCGGGGGGGATCGCCTGCGCCTGGATGGGCGTGGGCGTCTCATAGCCCTGCTCGCGCAGGGCCTGCAAAATTTCTTTCGGTAAATGCAGATCGTTAAAATTCACAAAATTCGGTCCTTTAAGCTACAGAGTCGGTTCCGGACACCTGGCCCCCAGCGGACCGGCTGCGGGGCGCCGGTCGGCTGAGGGCTGCATGTCTACGGAATACCAAGGTATAGTATAACAGGAATCCCCGGCCAGTACAAGGCGTAGAAAATCGCGCAGGACGTAAAAATTCATCGGAATATCGGTTTCTTTGGCGGCAGCTTTATGCTATAATCAAGAAAAACAACCCGTCTCGGCCGCCGCCGCGGCCCGACCTTGCATCGTCCGGCCCCGCCGGAGGGAGGTAAGCCATGAAATCGAAAGTGACCGTCAACATCGCCGGCAGTCCCTATACCCTCGTCACTACCGAGGACTCGGCCTACGTCGAGGAGGTAGCCGCTCAGGTCGGCCAGATGATGACCGCCGTGATGCAGCAGTCGCGCGTGAGCGCGCTGGACGCGGCGGTGCTCACAGCGGTGAACGCCGTGGACTCCGCGCTCAAGGAGCAGCAGGTCTCCGAGTCGCTGCGCGCCCAGCTCAAGGACGAGCTGGAGGAGATGACCAAGGTCAAAAATGAACTGGCCGAGGCGCGGCGCGAGATTAAGCGGCTGAAAAAGAGCCCAAAATAACCGCAAAGACCGCAAATCCATCTGCCGGGCGATACGGCCGGGGCGCGGACCGCGCCCCGGTTGTCCCGTCTCTGGCGCAAATTGAGACAAGAGATCATTCTGGAAGGACTGAGAGACGATGGAACTGCTCTCCCCCGCCGGCTCGTATGAGGCGGCGGTCGCCGCCGTGCAGAACGGCGCGGACGCCGTCTATCTGGGCTACGGCGCCTTCAACGCCCGCCGGAACGCCGCCAATTTCGACGAAAACAGCCTGCGCACTGCGGTAGACTATTGTCACTTGCGGGGCGTGAAGGTATATCTGACGCTCAACACCCTGCTCTCCGACCACGAGCTGCCGCAGGCCGCGCGCTACGCCGCTGAGGCCAGCCGGATCGGCGTGGACGCCGTGCTGGTGCAGGACCTCGGGGTGGCCGAACTGGTGCGCTCCGTCGCGCCCGGGCTGCCGCTGCACGCGTCCACGCAGATGACGGTGCACAGCCTGGACGGGGTGCTCGCCTGCGCGGCGCTGGGGATGGAGCGCGTCGTCCTCTCGCGCGAGCTCACGCGCCAACAGATCGCCCATATCTGCCGCCACGCGCCCATCGAGGTGGAGGTGTTTGTCCACGGGGCGCTGTGCATGTGCTATTCCGGGCAGTGCTTTTTCTCCTCCCTGATCGGCACGCGCAGCGGCAACCGCGGCCTGTGCGCCCAGCCCTGCCGGATGCAGTACGGCTGGAGCGGCTCGGCCGACGGCTATCCGCTGAGCCTGAAAGACATGTCCCTCGTGCACCATCTGGCCGAGCTGGAGGACATGGGTGTGGCCTGCGCCAAGATTGAGGGACGGATGAAGCGGCCGGAATACGTCGCCATCGTCACGCGCATCTACGCCGCCGCCCTGCGCGAGTGCCGCGCGCCCACCGCCGAGGAGCTCGAGCAGCTGCGCGCGGCCTTCTCCCGGCAGGGCTTTACCGACGGCTACTACACCGGCAAGACCGGACGGCAGATGTTCGGCGTGCGCGAGGCGGAGCGGACGCCGGAGAAGCTCTTCGCCCAGGTCCGGCAGGATTACCACCGGGAGCACCCGCGCGTGGGCATCCGCCTGGCCGCCACGATGCGCGCCGGGGCGCCGCTGCATCTGGCGGCGGAGGACCCGGAGGGGCGCACCCTCTCCCTGGAGGGTCCCGTCCCCCAGACCGCCATCCGCCGCCCCACCACCCGGGAGGAGATCGCCCGGCAGCTGGAGAAGACGGGCGGCACCCCCTACTATGTCCAGTCGCTGGAGGTGGAGGCGGACGCCGGCCTCGCCGTCCCCCTCTCCGCGCTCAACGGCCTGCGCCGCCGCCTGCTCGACGAGCTGAGCGTGGCGCGCATCCAGCCGCCGGAGCGCCCGGAGGGCCAGATGCCCGACCTGCCACGGACGGAAAACCGCGCCGAGGCGCCGGTCTATACCCTCTCGCTGCGCCGGGCGGGGCAGCTCACCGAGGCCCTGCTAAACCTCAAGCCCGCCGTCATCTACCTCGCCCCGGAGGAGATTCTCGCGGCCCGGCCGCTGGTGGAGCGGGCGATCGCCGACGGCGTCGAGGTCTGCGCCGCTCTGCCGCGCGTCCTGTGGGACTCGGAGCGTCCCGCGCTCGAGCGCCAGCTGGACGAGGTGCGCGCCCTCGGCGTCACCAGCGCGCTGGTGGGCGAGCTGGGTACGCTGGCGTGGGCCCTGCAGCGGGATTTCACCTGCCGCGGCGACTTCGGGCTGGGAGTATACAACTCCCTCACGCTCGCCCAGCTGCGGGAGATGGGCCTGCGCTCGGCCACGCTCTCCTTTGAGCAGCGGCTGGCCCGCGTGCGCGACCTGGCAAAGCCGCTGGACACCGAGCTGATCGTCTACGGCCGACTGCCGCTGATGATCACGCAGAACTGCATTATCAAAAACCGCTCCGGCCGCTGCGCCTGCCAGGGGAGCAATCAGCTCACCGACCGGACGGGGGCGCAGTTCCCCGTCCTGCCGGCCTACGGCTGCCGGAACGAGATCTTCAACTCGAAAAAGCTCTACCTGGGCGACAAGACGGAGCAGTTTGCCCGCATCGGCCTCTGGGCGGCGCGGCTGAGCTTTACCACGGAGAATCCGCGCGAGTGCGTGCGCGTGTTTGAGCGCTACCTCGGCCGCGGCTCCTACGCCCCGGTGGACTACACACGCGGACTTTATTTCCGCGACGTGGAGTGACGCCCCCCCTTTTTGAACCGTTTCCGACGAGGAGAATGAAGCGATGAAACTGAAAATCAAGCCGCTTTCGCCCAAGATCGGGCGGGAGATCCCCCTTCCCTACTACGCCAGCGCGGGCGCGGCGGCGATGGACCTGCACGCCTGCCTGGACGAGCCGGTGACCATCCCGCGCGGGGAGACCCGCGTGATTCCCACCGGCATCGCCATCGCCCTGCCCTCGCCGGCATATGTGGCCCTCATCTTTGCCCGCTCCGGCCTCGGCATCCGCCACGGCATCACCCCGGCCAACTGCGTCGGCGTGATCGACAGCGACTACCGCGGGGAGATTCAGGTGGGCCTGCAAAACAGCGGCCCGGAGGACTTCACCGTCCAGCCGGGCGACCGCATCGCCCAGATGGCCATCCTGCCGGTGGCGCAGGCGGAGCTGGAGATCCCCGACACTCTGGACCACACCGCGCGCGAGGCGGGGGGCTTTGGCTCCACTGGCCGGAACTGAGGCGCGCGATGGGCATCATTCTCGCCTCGCAGTCGCCCCGCCGGCGGGCACTGCTCGAGCAGATTGGCCTGTCCGGCTTTCAGGTCATCCCCGCCCGCGGAGAGGAGGACATGGGCGCGCACCTGCCGCCGGAGCGGCTGGTGGAGGCCCTCGCCCTGGCCAAGGCGCGGGAGGTGGCCGCCGGGGCCACCCCGGAGGACATCGTCATCGGCGCGGACACCGTCGTGACGCTGGACGGGCAGGTGCTCGGCAAGCCCCACTCGGAAGAGGAGGCGGCGGAGATGCTGCGCGCTCTGTCCGGGCGGCGACACCTCGTCTATACTGGCCTGGCCGTGCTGCGCGGGGCGCAGGCGCTGGTGGAGCACGAGGCCACGGCGGTCCGCTTCCGCGACCTGACGGAGCGAGAGATCGCCGCCTACATTGCCAGCGGCGAGCCGATGGACAAGGCAGGCGCCTACGGCATCCAGGGCCTGGGCGCGCTGCTGGTGGAGGGCATCGAGGGGGACTATTCCAGCGTGGTCGGCCTGCCGGTCTGCCGGCTGGGCCGGATGCTCACGCAGCTGGGCGTCCCGGTATTGTAACGCGCGTTTTCCGCCGCTTGGCCGGCGGTCTGAGGTGAGAACATTACGTGAAGGATTTCTTTCGCAAAAACGGCATTGTGCTGCTCATCGCCGCCCTGGTGCTCACCGGAGTGATCTCCATCGGCTCGGCTGTGATGCCGGTCAATCCGCTGACCAACCTGCTCGGCATTCTGGCCACGCCCTTCCGGGCGGCGGCGACCGCCGTCGTCTCCTGGGGCGAGGGGGTCTACCGCTACGCCACCGAGTACGAGGCATTGCAAGAGCGCGTGGCCGAGCTGGAGCGGGAGCTGGCCGAGACGGAGGCGGCCAATCGCGAGGCCGCGAGCGCCTTGGAGGAGAACGAGCGCCTGCGCGACCTGCTGGAGCTGCGCCAGCGGCGGCGCGACTTTGTCTTTGAGTCCGCCGCCGTGACCGGGCGCACCTCCACGAGCTGGGAGGCGACGCTCACCATCAGCAAGGGCAGCGCCCACGGCGTGGCGGAGGGCGACAGCGTCATCACTGAGACGGGCGCGCTGGTGGGCGTGGTGGACGAGGCGGGCCTGAACTGGTCCACCGTCACCACCATCATCGACCCCGACATCTCGGTGGGCGCGACGGTCTTCCGCACCGCCGACAGCGGCATCCTGGAGGGCGACCTTACTCTGATGACGCAGGGCGCCTGCCGCCTCTCCTATTTGAGCGCGCAGGCCGAATTGGTCTCGGGCGACGAGGTGCTCACCTCCGGGACCGGCGGGCTCTACCCCTCCGGCCTGGTGATCGGGTACATTGAGGGGGTCTACACCGACCCCTCCGGCCTGGAGCAGTACGCCGTGCTCCGCCCCGCCGCCGACCTGGACGCGCTGGCGCAGGTGTTTGTCATCAAAGACTTTGAGATCATAGAATGAGGTGGCGCGATGAGCCGCAGAGAACGCACGCGGGCGCTCTGGATCTCCTACGGCATCCTGTTTGCCGTGGTGTTTTTCCTGGAGCGGTGCGTATGCAACCGCTTTCCCCTCTTCGGGGCGGTGCCGCTGGCCGCGCCGGTCGTGGTCGCACTGGCCGGCAGCCTGGAGGGGGCCTGGTTCGGTACGGCCTTCGGGCTGGCCGCCGGCGTGCTGTGCGCGCTGGTCTACCAGCCGGTGGGCGCGGCGATGGTCTGGGCCTGCACCGCCATGGGGCTGGCCTGCGGGCTGACCGTCAACCGGACGATGGGTCGGACCTTTTTGGGCTGCCTGCTGTGCGCGCTTGGCGGCGTCGTCTGGATTGAGGCGGTGCAGGCCGTGCCGCGCCTGCTCTTTTTGGAGCAGGACCCCGCCGCTGTGGGGCGCATCGCCGGGGCGGAGGCGCTCTACTCCGCCCTGTTCGCCCCGCTGCTCTACCCCGTCGTGCGGGCCATTCACGAACGGTTTGGCCTGGAGCCGGACTATTGAGGGGCGCCGGGTCCATCTCCGCCCCGCCTCCCCCACAGGAGAAAACTGCCTATGAAATACAAGATGTTCCGCTTCCGCAGCGGCGTGTTCGCCGTCTTTGTCCTGGCCATGGCGGGGCTGTTCCTTTTCCTGCTCTACGACGCGCAGATCATCCACGGCATCGACATCGACGCCTCCACTGCCGCCAACACCATTGTCACGCGCGAGACGGTGGAGGCCGGCCGCGGGGAGATCACCGACCGCTACGGCCGCGTGCTGGTGAGCAACCGGACGGTCTACAACGCCGAGCTGGACGTGGGCGCGATGGGGGATTACGCCGAACAGGTCGCCACCGTGCGCCGCCTGATCGCCCTCTGCCGCGCGCAGGGACAGGAGTGGCAGTCCGGCGGACTGCCCATCGAGGCGCGCGGAGACGGGTATGCCTTTACCTCCGAGACGCCGTTTTCCTATCTCGACAGCGACGGCGTGCGCCAGTACACCAATTTTTACGAACTCTGTGAGGAGATGGAGTGGCCCACCACGGCGGGCGACGCGGAGCGGGTGCTGGGTGCCATGCTCGCCACCTTTGGGCTCACCGGCGCGGAGGACGCGCTGGAGGTGCTCGACGTGCTCTACGCCTGCTACCTGCGCGAGGAGGAGATCGTCTGGACCGACTGGTACTTCGCCGAGGACGTGGACATCGACTTCATCACCATCGTCTCGGAGGAGGGCCTGCGCGGCGTGGAGATCCGCACCACCGCCGAGCGGGTCTATCACACCGATGCGGCCGCCCATCTGCTCGGGCAGGTGGGCCCCATCTCCGCGGAAAACTGGGAGGACGGGGAGAACTACCGCGCCCAGGGCTACGCGATGGACGCGACGGTGGGTCTCTCCGGCGTGGAGTACGCCTTTGAGGAGTATCTGCGCGGCACCGCAGGCACGGCGGAGATCATCACCGACCTGGACGGCACGCTGCTGAGCGAGCGCTACGCCGAGGAGCCGGTCGCCGGCAGCAATGTCTCCCTCACGCTGGACATCCGCCTGCAGGAGGCGGCGGAGCGGGCGCTGGCGGAGCACACGGAGGAGATCAACGGCGGCGAGGGCGGCAGCGCGGTGGTCGTGCTCGACGTGAGCGACGGGGGCGTGCTCGCCGCGGCGAGCTGGCCCACCTTTGACCTGACCACCTATAACGAGGACTATGAGGCGTTGGCCGCTGACGCGCTGCGGCCGCTCTATAACCGCGCCCTGCTGGGCACCTACGCCCCCGGCTCGACCTATAAAATCGTCACCGCCACCGCCGCGCTGGATGAGGGCATCATCACCACCGACGACACCATCCGCTGCACCGGCTGGCTCGACTACCTGGGCACCACTTTCCGCTGCTGGATCTACCGGACCAACGGCGGCAACCACGGACTGGAGACGGTGACGGACGCCATCCGCGACTCGTGCAACATCTTCTTCTACACCGTGGGAGAGCAGCTCGGCATCGAGACACTCACCGAGTACGCCCAGGCCTATGGGCTGGGCGTGGAGACCGGGATCGAGCTGAGCGAGTCCACCGGCGTCAACGCCGGTCCGGAGTACAGCGACCGGGTGGGCGCCGTCTGGTATCCCGGCAACACCCTCTCCGCCGCCATCGGCCAGAGCGACAACCAGTTCACCCCGCTGCAGATCTGTAACTATATCGCCACGCTGGTCAACGGCGGGAACCGCTACTCCGTCCACCTGCTCAAGAGTGTGAAGCGCTATGACAACACGGAGCTGCTCTACCAGCACGAGGCGGAGGTGCTCAACGAGGTCCCCCTCTCGGAGGAGAGCCGCTCTGCTATTCTCCAGGGCATGGCCGAGGTGGTGGACGGCACCGCGACTGTGCGGGAGGCCTTTGCCGGCCTGACCGGCCAGGGCATCCAGGTGGGCGCCAAGACCGGCTCGGCCCAGGTGAGCGGACAGGAGAACGCCAACGGCCTGTTCGTCTGCTTTGCCCCCTATGACGACCCGGAGATCGCCGTCTGCGTCGCGGTGGAGAAGGGCGGCTCGGGCGCGGCGACGTCGGTGATCGCCGCGGATATTCTGGAGTACTATTTCTCCGATCAGGCGGAGCTGGAGCGCGTGGACGCGGAAAACCAGCTTTTGCGGTGACGAGGCGCCTCCAAACAGAGAAAAAGCAAAATTTCTGTCAAAAATTCTTTTGCGCTCCCTCCTTTTATGTTATACTGATAGATATATCATGGTGTATTTTGCCTTCGGAAAGGTTTCCGGGATCGGTTTCCCGTTCTCCTCTCTGTGCGGTACTGCGGGCGGGCGGAATGACCAACGCGCCGAAAGGGTGGATGAGCGATGTATGACGATCATATCTACAACTCACGCGACCTGACCTATAAGCGCCCGTACGGCGCGGTCCCCTCCGGCACGACGGTGGACTTCACCCTGCGCCCCCAGCGGCAGGAGGGCTTCTCCCGGGGCGTGCTGCGCGCGTGCTATGAGTTTGACGGCAGCCGGGTGGAGGAGCGCCCGCTGGTGTGGACGGACACAGCGCTCGGCATCGACACCTTCTCCGGCTCGCTACCGGTGGGGGAGTATGTCGGTCTGATCTGGTATTCCTTCCGGCTGGAGACGCTGGGCGGCAAGAGCAAGGAGCTCGGCCCCTACCAGCTCACCGTCTACGACCCCACGGATGAGGTGCCCTCCTGGTTTGGCGAGGGCGTATGTTATCACATCTTTCCCGACCGCTTCTGCCGGACGGAGGTGCCCAACCCCTTCGGCATGGTGGGCGGGCGGACGGTACACGGGCGCTGGGACGACGAGCCGGAATGGCGTCCGAATGAGAACGGCGAGATCCGCAACCGGGACTTCTTCGGCGGCAGCCTGAAGGGGGTAGAGCAGAAGCTGGACTACATCGCCTCGCTCGGGGTGGAGACCATCTATTTCTGCCCCATCTTTGAGGCCGCGGAAAACCACCGCTACGGCACCGCCGACTACGACCACATTGACCCCATGCTCGGCACTTATGAGGACTTCACCCGGCTGTGCCGGGCCGCGCATGCGCGGGGCATCCGGGTGATTTTGGACGGGGTATTCAACCACACCGGCTATGTCAGCCGCTACTTCAACGGCGACGGCTTTTATCCCACCCGCGGCGCGGCGCAGGGGGCGGACTCCCCCTACTATGACTGGTTCCAGTTCCACCACTGGCCGGACGAGTACGAGTCCTGGTGGGGCATCTACTCCCTGCCGGCGGTGAACAAGGATAACCCCTCTTACCGCGAATTCATCTACGGCGGGGAGAACTCCGTCATCCGCCGCTGGCTGCGCGCGGGGGCGGACGGCTGGCGTCTGGACGTGGCCGACGAGCTGCCGGACGATTTTGTCCGCGGCATCCACGAGGCCGTGCGGGCGGAGAACCCGAACGCCATTCTGATCGGAGAGGTCTGGGAGGACGGGAGCAACAAGGTCGCCTACGGCGTGCGCCGCCGCCACCTGCTCGGCCACCATCTCGACGGGCTGATGAACTATCCCTTCCGCTCGGCGCTGATCGACTTTCTGCTGGGCGACAACGGCGAGCACTTTCAGAACCGGATGGAGACCATCCGGGAGAACTATCCCCCCTTCGCCTTTTACTCGGCCATGAACGCGCTGGGCACGCACGACACGCTGCGCATTCTCACCTATCTCGGCGTCGGCTCGCAGCGCTATGAGTGGTCGCGCGAGACGCGGGCGCATTATCACATGTCCTCCGCGGAGATCGTCTGGGGCTGGCGGCGGCTGCAGCTTGGGCTGATGGTGCTCTTCACCTTCCCCGGCTCGCCCACCGTCTACTACGGCGACGAGGTGGGGATGCAGGGCTTTGAGGACCCGTTCAACCGCCGTCCCTTCCCGTGGGGCAAGGAAAATCTCGGAATTCTGAACTTTTACCGCAAGATGGGCAAGCTGCGCAAGGAGCTCCCCTGCCTGCGCAGAGGCGATTTTGCCTGGGGCGACTGCCACCGGAACCACATCTCCTACACCCGCACGCTGCCGGGCGAGGGGATCGCCGTGGCAGTGAATAATGGCACAGCGGACTCCCAGGTCTCCATCCCCTGGCCATTTCCGTACGCGGTCAATCTGGAGGGCGGTCACCGCTATGTGACCAGCCGGGAGGGCACGCTCTCCATCCCGGTCAAGCGGATGGGCGGGGTGATCCTGCACTACCCGGGACCTCGGAAGGATGCTTTCCAGTCCGAGGACAACCGATAAGAGAAAAGACGTCTGGTGACCGGTTGGACCAGACGTCTCAGCGTGTCGACAAAGGTCGACACGCTCGAACAAAATCTGCGATTTTGTTCGAAACATGCGGCCGACCCGCGCGCCCCTGCGGGGCACACTCTCGGCCTCCCTGTGTTTTTGGGCCGGTACACGCCCGTCCCAAAAACGATATTTCACTCTATTTTGTTGCTGACGCAACAAAACTCCTGCGGAGGGCTTTCTGAACTTTTAGCCTGCATTTGAAATCTCAAAATATGTTTTTTCGACAGTCTGAGACGTCTGGTGACCGGTTGGACCAGACGTCTTTTTCTGTCATCTTCGCGTAAAAATCAGTCCGACCGCCGCGCGGCCAGGTAGATCGGCAGGAAAATGCCCGCCAGCACCCATACCAGCGTCACGGCGTTCCACGTCCGCAGCCAGACCCCGCGCTCCAGGCGGGGCGCGAGCAGCCAGGCCGCCAGGCCATAGAGGAGCGGGTAGACCACCGGCATCGCCAGCAGGCTCCATCGCGCCGCGCGCAGGATGGCCGGCCAGTTGCGGTTGGTCAGCCGGATGTCCGGCAGATGCAGGCGAACCGGGCCCTGCGCGTAAAAGCCGATGGGATACTCGTCATAGTACGGCGGCAGCGTCTCATGAGCCGCGAGGCAGAACCAGGCGCCAAAGGCGACCGGCATCCCCTCCGCCAATAACAGCATCCCCAGCGTCTCCAGCTCCAGCAGCCTGGCCGCCGCCAGCAGGGCGATCTCGGCCGCGGCGAGCGCACATGCTGCGGCCAGGCGCAGCCCCCAGCGCCGTCGGCGCGCGGCCCGTGCGGCCCGCTCCCGGGCCGTGAGGGTGAGCGAGCCGGTCACCAGCTGCTCTACCTCCTCCAGCGGCAGCGCCCGCTCCAGCCGCTCACCGCGCAGCAGCTCGGAGATGGTCACCTTCAGCGTCTGTGCCAGCGGCTCGAGCAGGGCGATGTCGGGCAGGCTCAGGCCGGTATCACATAGTTAAAGATATTGGTGTCATTCAATCAATTTTGCCGATAAAGCGGTAGAAGATTTCTACCTCCTGCTCCCGGCTTCCGTCCTCGCCCTTGACCGCTTCATGGACAACGATTTTTTCAATCAGCGTATTCAAAAGTTCGGCGGTTAGTTCCGTCGGATTGACATACTGTTTCATCAGCGCAATCCAGTTTTCCGCGTCTGCTACGGTCTGGCTCTCGGCGGCGATAGCGGCTTGAAGCTGTCCGATTTTTTCGTCCAGTTGCGCCTGCTCCGTCTGATATTTCCCGGAC
>DVJB01000029.1 GCA_018710845.1 Candidatus Onthomonas avicola | reverse complement strand
GCGCACGGATTTTTGTTCCAAAAATCCGCACACTCGTCGGACTATCAGTATTTTTGGCCCGGTACATGCCCGTGCCAAAAATGAATTGGACTCTATTTGGCTCTTCGAGCCAAACTCGGTGAGACCTTTTTTGACACTCTGAAGCGCTCCCGCCCATTCATCCGGGCGGGAGCGCTTCTTTATCATTCAATAGGATTACTCCAGATAGTCGCGCGGGTTGACCGGGGTGCCATCGATGCGGATCTCAAAGTGGCAGTGCGGGCCGGTGGAGCGGCCGGTGGAGCCGGCCAGGGCGATCACGTCGCCCTGCTCCACCTCGTCTCCGGAACTCACCAGCAGGGAGGAGTTGTGACCGTAATAGGTCACGGCGCCGTCTTCGTGCTCAATCTGCACGAGATAGCCGTAGCCGTTGCTCCAGCCGGCGAAAATCACGGTGCCCGCCTTGGAGGCCAGGACGTCCGTTCCGGTGGGGCAGGCGATGTCCATCCCCTTGTGGTTGCTCGACCCGACGGCGATATTGCGCGGGCCAAACTCGGAGGAGACCCGCCCCTCCACCGGCCAGAGATATTCCGGGCGCTCTTTCGTGCCGTAGGTGGTGACCTCGTCGACGGCGGGGGTGAGGACGGTCTCCTCCTCCAGCCGGGTGCCCAGCAGCTCGCCGTTGACGTAGTGGGAGGTCCAGGTCTGCGCGGCCAGGCCGTCCTGCCCCTCGGTGGTGACGATCACCTCGTCTTCATAGAGGGTGTCGTCGGTCTCCGTCACCTCCGCGTAGGGGATGGCCACCTCGCGTACCTCCCGCTCCTCCGTCTGGAAGACCAGCGTCTCGGAGAGCGTCTCGGCCGCGAGGTCGAGGTCGGTGCTGGTACTCGCGAGCACCAGGCCATAGCAGAGCGACAGCCGGTCCGGGTCCTCCAGCGCGCAGGAGACGGTGTTCTCCGTGATATACGCCTGTGCCAGTTCGTCCACGAGATCGGTGAGCGACTCGGCCTCGTCCGCGCAGACAAGGGTCTCGCCGTCGAGCATCAGGTAGTAGCAGTCCCGGGACAGCCCGCCGAAGACCAGCCGCTCGAGCAGCGGCTCATCCTGCTCGGTCAGCGTCAGCTCCAGGCCGGACGGAAGGACGACGGACTGCGCGGATTCCTCCGCCTCCAGCGCGGCGGCGGAGCCGCTCAACAGGGCCAGCGCGAGCGACAGGGCCAGCACCAGCGAGGCAAGAAACGCGCATGCGCGCCGGAACTGGCCCTTTTTCTGTGAAATCACGGACATGTGGGAACGCTCCTCTCTCTTGGTAACAAAACGTTACAAAAAATAATAACAGGTAATCCCTGCTTTGTCAACAGCCGGCCGAAAAAGACCGCACGGGCCGTCCCCGGCCGGGATTCCGGGGCAAATTCCTTGTACTGCGGGCAAAGGCGTGCTATAATGCCCCTATCGCAACAGATTGTCAGTGAGGAGGAACCTCTTTGAAGCGAACGGAAATTCTCGTCCCGGAGGCGGAGCTGGCGCGGCAGCGGGAGATCTGCCGCGCCCTCGCCGCGCGCAACGCCGCCCGTCCCACTCGCCCCCTCGCGCTGGTGGACACCTACGGATGCCAGCAGAACGAGGCGGACTCGGAGCGCATCCGCGGCATGCTGCGGGAGATGGGATATGACTTTACCGCCGACGAGCGGGAGGCGGACGTCATCGTCATCAATACCTGCGCGATCCGGGAGCACGCGGAGATGCGCGTGCTCGGCAACGTCGGCGCGCTCACGCACACCAAGCGGGCCAAGCCGGATCAGGTGATCTGCCTGTGCGGCTGCGCGATGCAGGAGCCCAGCCGGGCGGAGCAGATTCGCCGCTCCTTCCGCCATGTGGACCTGGTCTTTGGCACCCATGTGCTCTGGAAATTTCCCGAGCTGCTCGCGCGCGTGCTCGAGGGCGGCGGCCGCGTGTTTGAAACGCCGGAGTCCGACGGCAAGATCGCCGAGGGCCTGCCGGTGGTGCGCAGCGGGCCGCTCAAGGCGTGGGTCTCCATCATGTACGGCTGCAACAACTTCTGCACCTACTGCATCGTGCCCTATGTGCGTGGCCGAGAGCGCAGCCGGGACCCGGAGCGGATTGTCCAGGAGGTGCGGGAGCTGGCCGCAGCGGGGTATAAGGACATCACCCTCCTCGGCCAGAACGTGAACTCCTACGGGAAGGACCTCGGCCTGGACATCGACTTTGCCGACCTCCTGCGGATGGTCAACGACGTGCCGGGAGACTTCCTGATCCGCTTTATGACCAGCCATCCGAAGGATGCCTCTCAGAAGCTCTTTGAGACCATGGCCGCCTGTGAGAAGGTGGCCCCGCAGCTCCACCTGCCCGTCCAGTCGGGGAATGACCGCGTGCTGCGCGCGATGAACCGGCACTATGACCGCGCCGCCTACCTCGACGAGGTCCGCCGCCTGCGCGCGCTCGTGCCCGAGATCGTCCTCACCTCCGACATCATCGTCGGCTTCCCCGGCGAGACGGCGGAGGAATTTGAGGACACCCTGTCGCTGCTCGAGGAGGTGCGCTACGACGCGCTGTTCACCTTTATCTTCTCCCCGCGCCCCGGCACCCCGGCGGCCAAGATGCCGGACCCGATGCCGAAGGAGGAGAAGAACCGCAACTTCCAGCGCCTGGTAGAGCTGCAAAACCGCATCTCGGCGGAAAAGCACGCGGCCTATGTCGGGCGCACGCTGCGCGTGCTGGTGGACGGGCGCAATGACGACGGCCGCCACACCCTCACCGCCCGCACCGACGGCGGCCGCCTGGTCCATCTGGACGGGCCGGAGGCGGCGATCGGCACCTGGCAGCGGGCCGAGATCACCGGCGCGTCCACCTGGGCGCTCTTCGGGCGGCTGGTGTGAGGGGCGCCGCTTGCTTGAATTTGGGTCGAAAAAATGATATCATGAAGAGAAACGGAAGAAAAATGGGGAGGAAGGGACATGAGCCTGTATTCCGTCGTCGTGCCGGTCTACAATTCCGAGCACACCCTCGAGGAGCTTTACAACCGCCTGAAGGTGATGTTTGAAGAGACAATGCATGAGCCGTTTGAGCTGATCCTGGTGGACGACAGCTCGCGGGACAACTCCTATGCCGTCATGGAGCGCCTGCGCGCGCAGGACAAGCGGGTCAAGCTGGTGCAGATGGCCAAGAATTTCGGCCAGCCGGCGGCGGTGCTGTGCGGCTGCTCCTTTGCCAAGGGGGACTTTGTCATCACGATGGACGATGACCTGCAGCACCCCCCGGAGGAGATTCCCAAGATGGCTCAGGTCCTGCTCGAGCAGCCGGAGGTGGACTGCGTGATGGGCCGCTATGAAAACCGGAAGCATAACTGGGTGCGCCGCCTGGGGACTTGGGTCTCCGTCTCCATGACGACGCGGATGCTCAAGAAGGACCCCGACCTGGAGCTGACCAGCTTCCGGATCATGCGGCGCTTTCTGGTGGAGGCAATGCTGAAGACCAACACCCACCTGCCGCAGATCGGCAACCTTCTCGTGCAGGAGTCCAACCGGATTGTCAACGTGCCCGTCCACCACGACGCGCGCAAGTTTGGCCGCAGCAACTATACCTTCCGCCGCCTGGTAAACGACCTGCTGTATGACATCACCACCAACTCCATCCTGCCGCTCATCGTGGTGCGCAACATCGGACTGATCAGCTTTCTCTTCAGCCTGCTGCTGGGGGTGTTCTACTTCATCCGCTACTTCGCCGCCGACACGCCGGTGGAGGGCTTTACCACACTGGTGCTGTTGATTTTGGCCTATAACGGGCTGATTCTGCTCGCCATCGGCATTATCGGAGAGTATCTGATGCATATTCTGGACGAGGCGAAGAAGATGCCGCACTATGTCATCCGGCGCAGCGACACAGAGTAGCGTGTCGACAAAGGTCGACACGCTCGAACAAAATCTACGATTTTGTTCGAAACGTGCGGCCGACCCGTACCCCAAGGGCACTTTGTCGCCGCCATTGGCGACTCGGGCGCGCGCCCCGTTGGGGCACACTCCCGGCCTCCCTGTGTTTTTGGGCCGGTACATGCCCGTCCCAAAAACGAATTTCACTCTATTTTGTTGCTACCGCAACAAAACTTCTGCGGAGCGCATTCCGAACTTTTTATCTGTATTCAAAGTCGGCAAAGATACTTTTTCGACAGTCTGTTGACGAGAGGACTGGAGGCATTTCATGGCAGAACTGACTCCCATGCGGAGACAATACCTGCAGATCAAAGAACAATATCCCGACTGCCTGCTCTTCTTCCGGCTGGGGGACTTCTACGAGATGTTCGACGAGGACGCGCGCGTGGCCTCCAAGGAGCTGGACCTGGTGCTCACCACCCGCGACCGCGGCAAATCCGCCGAGGAGCAGACGCCGATGTGCGGCGTGCCGTACCACTCCTATGAGTCCTACCTCGCGCGGCTGATCGCCAAGGGCTATAAGGTCGCCATCTGTGAGCAGATGGAGGACCCGGCGCTGGCCAAGGGCATCGTCGAGCGGGAGGTGATCCGCGTGGTCACCTCCGGCACGGTGGTGGACCCCTCCATGCTCGAGGAGCGGCAGAACAACTATATCGCCGCCGTCTGCCTGACGGAGCAGGGGGCGGGGGTGTGCTTTTGCGACCTGTCCACCGGCAGCGTCTCGGCCACCGGCTTTGCCGGCCAGGGCGCTCTGGCCCATGTGCGCAACGAGCTGGCGCGCTTTGCCCCGCGCGAGGCGGTGCTGGACGCGGGGGCGATGGCCTCCCGGGAGCTGCTCACCTTCCTCCGGGAAAAACTGGGGTGCAGCGTGGAGGCGGGCGAGGCGCGCTTTGCCCCCGAGGCCGCGCGCGAGCGGGTGGAGGCCCAGTTTGAAAATCCCGGCGCCCTGCCGGACAGCCAGCCCTGGTGCTGCCAGGCGGCGGGCGCCCTGCTCGACTACCTCTACGAGACGCAGAAGCACGACCTGGGCCACATCCGCCGGCTGGAGTACTACACCAGCGGGCGGTTTATGGAGCTCGACCTCACCGCCCGGCGCAATCTGGAGCTGACGGAGACCCTGCGCGGCAAGGAGAAGCGCGGCAGCCTGCTCTGGGTGCTCGACCGGACGAAGACCGCCATGGGGGCGCGATGCCTGCGCCAGTGGCTGGAGCGGCCGCTGCTCTCCCCGGTGGAGATCAACAGCCGCCTCAACGCGGTCGCCGCCCTGGTGGACAACCTGATCGCCCGCGAGGAGCTGATCGCCGCCCTGCGCCCGGTGACCGACCTGGAGCGGCTGATCGGGCGGATTGCCTTTGGAAACGCCAACAGCAAGGACCTGGCCGCCCTGGCGGCCGGGCTGGGCCAGGTGCCCGCCGTGCGCGAGCGCCTGGCCGGGCTGGACGCCCCGCTGCTCGCCCGCCTGCGCGAGGAGCTGGACGACCTGCCCGAGCTGCGCGCCGAGCTGGAGGCCGCCATCGTGGACGAGCCGCCCTTTTCCGTGCGCGAGGGCGGGATGATCCGCGCGGGCTACCACGAAGAGGTGGACTACCTCAACCACATTTTAAATGACAGCAAGGACCTGATCGCCGAGTTGGAGGCGCGCGAGCGGGAGAAGACGGGCATCCGCCAGCTGCGCGTGCGCTACAACAAGGTGTTCGGCTACTATATTGAGGTGCCCCGCGCGCAGTCCGAGCGGATGCCGCCGGACTACGTGCGCAAGCAGACGCTGGCCAACAACGAGCGGTTTATCAACAGCGAGCTCAAGGAGCTGGAGAACACCATTTTCAACGCCCGCGAGCGGATCGGCCAGCTGGAGTACGAGCTCTTCTCCGCCCTGCGCGACCGCTGCGCCGCCCAGGTGGAGACCATCCAGCAGGTGGCCGGGGCGCTGGCGCAGATCGACGTGCTCGCATCGCTGGCGGACGTGGCGGTGCGCAACGGCTACTGCATGCCCCAGGTGGACGACTCGTCCGCGATTGAGATTGTGGACGGCCGGCACCCCGTGGTGGAGAAGATGCTCAAGGACACCTTCTTCGTCCCCAACGACACCCATCTGGACGGCAAGAACGTGACGCTCGCCATCATCACCGGGCCCAATATGGCCGGCAAGTCCACCTACATGCGCCAGGTGGCCCTCATCTGCCTGATGGCGCAGATCGGCTCCTTCGTCCCGGCGCGCGCGGCGCGGCTGGGCGTGGTGGACCGGGTATTCACCCGCATCGGCGCCTCGGACGACCTGGCGGGCGGGCAGTCCACCTTTATGGTGGAGATGAGCGAGGTGGCGGAGATCTTGCAGCACGCCACCGGCCGCTCCCTGCTCATCTTGGACGAGATCGGGCGCGGCACCTCCACCTATGACGGGATGAGCATCGCCCGCGCGGTGCTGGAGTACTGCGCTGACGGCCGGCGCCTGGGGGCGAAGACCCTCTTTGCCACCCACTACCACGAGCTCACCGTGCTGGAGGAGAGCCTGCCCACGGTGCGCAACTACCATATCGCGGCGAAAAAGCGCGCGGACGACATCGTCTTTCTGCGCAAGATCATCCCCGGCGGGGCGGATCAGAGCTACGGCATCGAGGTCGCCAAGCTCGCCGGGGTGCCGCAGCGGGTGATCAGCCGCGCCCGGAAGATTCTCGAGGAGCTGGAGGCGGGCGGAGCGGCCCAGCCGGCGGCGCCCGCGCCCCGCGCGGACGAACAGGTCTCCATGGGCGACCTCGCCGCCTCGGAGGTCATCGCCCAGCTGCGCATGACCGACGTGAACACCCTCAGCCCGATCGAGGCGATGAACCTTCTCTTTGAGTGGAAGCAAAAGCTGTGAGGGACGAGACGGCAAGCCGGGGAGGTGAGTGGCCGTGGCGGCGGCGCGGGACGGACGGATTGATTTTCTGCGGGCGCTCGGCCTGCTGTTGATTATGCTGGCCCATGTGGACCCGCCGGAGTGGCTCTTTGAGCTGCGCGGGTTTGACGTGGTACTCATGGTGCTGCTCAACGCCCTCTCCTTCCGCGCCAGCGGCGGAGCGCGCGGGAGCTGGGGCGGCTATGTCGCCCGGCGATTCCGGCGGCTGATCGTGCCCACCTGGTGCTTCCTTGTTCCCGTGCTGCTCTGGCTGACGGTGATGGGCATCTGGTTCCCCGGCGCGCGGCTGTCGCTCACCGACTATCTCAGCTCCTTTTCCCTCACCGCGGGGATCGGCTATGTCTGGATCATCCGCGTCTACTTTCAGATGGCGCTGATCTCGCCGCTCCTGCTGGCCGCGCTGCGCCGCTGGGGTCTCGGGCGCTATCTTGCCGTGCTGGCGCTGGCCGCGCCGGTGTACGAGCTCTACTGCATCATCGCCCCGGCGGGGGAGAATCTCCCCGGCTATCTCTCCCACTACGTCGTGCAGGACACCGTGGGCTACGGCCTGGTCTGCGCCCTCGGCATTGCCCTGCCGGAGATGGCCCGCCGCCAGAGGCTGGGCGCGGCCGCCTATGCCGGGGCCGGCTTTCTGCTGCTGGGCGCCGCGCGCGGCTTTCCGCCCGTGCAGGATGCGAAATATCCGCCCGGCTGCTACTACCTGGCCTACGGCGTGCTGGTGAGCCTGCTGCTCTGGGAGCTGCTGTCCCTGCCGCAGGCGCGTCCCCTGCGGGAGGGGCAGCTCTGGGGCTGGCTCTCGCGCAACTCGTTTTGGCTCTACTTTTGGCATATCGTGCCGGTGCTCGTCTTTCAGGATGAGATGGCCTCTCTCGAGCCGTTTGGGGCGCGTTACCTTGTCGTGCTCGCCGCCGCGGCCGTCCTGACGGGCCTGCACAATCAGATTCGGCGCCGCCTGAGACCGGCGCGCGCCTGAGAAAACGCCGCCCGCAGGTGACGGTGTTTTCCGACCGGATACAGGAGGTCAAACCCATGCCCAAAATCCAAACCCTTTCCCCCCATGTGGCCGACCTGATCGCTGCCGGCGAGGTGGTGGAGCGTCCGGCCTCGGTGGTGAAGGAGTTGGTAGAAAATTCCATTGACGCCGGGGCCACGTCCGTCATCGTGGAGATCCAGGCCGGCGGCATGCGCTATATCCGCGTGACGGACAACGGCTGCGGGATGGAGATGGAGGACGCGGCCCGCGCCTTCCTCCGCCATGCCACCAGCAAGATCCGCACGGAGTACGACCTGGAGGCGATCGGCACCCTCGGCTTTCGAGGCGAGGCGCTGGCCGCCATCTCCGCCGTTAGCCGGGTGGAGCTGATGACGCGCACGCCGGGGGCGGACTTCGGCGCCTCCCTCCTGCTCGAGGGGGGCGAGCTGCGCCGCCAGGAGGAGACGGGCTGTCCCGAGGGGACGACGATGATTGTCCGCGACCTGTTTTACAACACTCCGGCCCGGTTAAAATTTATGAAGCGGGATGCCGCGGAGGGCGCGGCCGTCTTTTCCGCCGTACAGCACCAGGCGCTGGCCCATCCGGAGGTCTCCATCCGCTTCCTGCGCGACGGGAAGGAGGAGATGCTCACCCCGGGCGACGGGAAACTCCAGTCCGCCCTCTACGCCGTGCTCGGGCGGGAGACGGCGCTCGGCTTTCTCCCCTGCCCCGGCTACGGAGAGGAGATTCGGGTGGAGGGCTATCTCTCCCGCCCCGCCTGCTGCCGCGGGACGCGCGCCTGCCAGCACTTCTTTGTCAACGGCCGCTACGTCAAGTCGCGCACCATGACCGCCGCGCTGGAAGAGGCCTACCGGAATCAAAAGATGGTGGGCCGCTTCCCCGGCTGTGTGCTGCGCCTGACGTGCAAGCTCAGCGCGGTGGACGTGAACGTCCACCCGGCCAAGACCGAGGTGAAATTCACCAACGAGAAGCAGCTCTTTGAGGCGGTCTACAACGCCGCCCGCTCCGCCCTGGAGCGGGAGAGCGGCCACGTTGCCGCCGTCCTGCCGGAGCAGAAGGCGTCCCCGGCCCGGCCTCAGCGGCAGGATACGGTGACGCCCAACCAGACCTTTTTCAAGACCATGACGAGCGAGCAGTACCGCGCCGGGGCGGCGAATGCCAGCCCGGTCCTGCGCTCCACCGCCCGTCTGGGCTATGACCGGACGGTGACGCCGTGGCAGGCGGCCACCAGCCCGAGCGCCGCCGCGCTGCTCGCGCGCACTGCCCGCCCCGCCCCGCCCGCGCCGGAGGAGACCGCCGCCCCGGAGCCGCCGCGCGCGCCGCGTCCGGAGAGACGCCCGGAAATGCCCGGACCGGCCCCGGAAGCGCCCGCTGAGCCGCGCCCGGAGCGCCCCGCGCCCGCGCGGGAGGCGCCGCCGGCCCCAGAGGCCGAGCTGGTCACGGCGCGGGAGAGCGAGGCCACCCCCGACACGCCGCTCTGGCGCCTGGCCGGGGAGGTCTTTCACACCTACCTGATCGTCGAGCAGGGGGACAAGCTCCTGCTCATCGACAAGCACGCCGCCCACGAGCGGATGAACTTTGACCGCATGAAGGCGGAGGGGTACACGCCGATGCGCCAGGTGCTCCTTTCGCCGCAGGTGGTCAAGCTCTCGCCCGCCGAGAGCGCGGCGCTGCTGGAGTACCTGGAGCTGCTGCGCGGCTTCGGGTTTGAGGCGGAGGACTTCGGCGGCGGGGACATCCTGCTGCGCGAGGTGCCGGACTACGTCGACCCGGACGAGGCGTCCGCCCTGCTCGGCGAGATCGCCGGGCGGCTGCTCACGGCGGGCACCGCCGACCCCTCCGCCGCGCGGGACGAGGTGCTGCACACCATGGCCTGCAAGGCGGCCATCAAGGGCGGCTGGGAGAGCGACCCGGCCGAGCTGGAGGTGCTCGCCCGCGCGGTGGTCTCCGGCCGGGTGCGCTACTGCCCGCACGGGCGGCCGGTGGCCATCGAGATGACCCGCGGCCAGCTCGAGCGGCAGTTTGGCCGCTGAATGGAACCGTTGGACAGAGAGGAGGGGAGCGCCGTGCCCGGAACCGTGATCGTCATCGCCGGTCCCACCGCCTCCGGCAAGACCGCGCTCTCCATCGCCCTGGCCCACCGGCTGAACGGCGAGGTGGTGAGCGCCGACTCCATGCAGGTCTACCGCGGCATGGACATCGGCACCGCCAAGCCCACCGAGGCCGAGCGGGAGGGGATTCCCCACCACATGCTGGATGTGGCGGACCCGGAGGAGAACTTCTCCGTCGCGCGCTATGTGGACATGGCCTCCGCCTGCGTGGACGGAATCCTCGCGCGGGGCAGGGTCCCCCTCGTGGTGGGGGGCACGGGGCTCTATATCGACTCGCTCCTCGACGGGCGGACCTTCGCTGTCCCCTCCACCGGCTGGCGGGAAAGGCTGCAGGCCGAGCTCGCCGCCGAGGGCGGGGAGGAGATGCTCGCGCGGCTGCGGGCGGTGGACCCGGAGACGGCCGCGCGGCTGCACCCGAACGATCACAAGCGCATCGTGCGCGCCCTGGAGGTCTGGCACGAGACGGGAGAGACCATCTCCGCGCACAACCGCCGCACCCGCGCCCTGCCGCCGCGCTACCGCGCCTGCTACCTGGGGCTGGGCTTTCACAGCCGCGCCGACCTCTGGGCGCGCATCAACCGGCGGGTGGACGAGATGATGGCCGCCGGGCTGGCCGGCGAGGTGCGCGCCCTGCTCGCGCGGGGGGTGGACCCCGGCGCGACCGCCATGCAGGCCATCGGCTACAAGGAGCTGGCCGGCGCGCTGCGCGCGGGCGGCGATCTCGCGGCCGCGGCGGAAGAGGTCAAGCTGCGCACCCGCCAGTACGCCAAGCGCCAGCTCACCTGGTTTCGCCGCAACGGGGAGATGCAGTGGTATCTCTGGGGCAGTGAGCCGGATTTTGCGGCGGCCTGCCAGTTTGCGACAGAAAAAATCGCCGCGGCGGGTATAGGATGACAGGGAGGACGGCCCTCCCGGACAGGACGGATGGGACAGGTCCTCAAATACATAGAAAAGGACGTGTCTCACATGCAGAAAACCACCTTCAACCTACAGGATACATTTCTCACGCGGGTCCGCCGCAGCCGGCTGGGCGTCACCGTCTTTTTGGTGAACGGCTATCAGCTGCGCGGCGTGGTCACCGGGTTCGACGCCTTCACCGTCGTGGTCAATTCCGACGGGCGCCAGCAGGTGATCTATAAGCACGCCATCTCTACCATCGTGCCTGAGCGGCCGGTGGACCTGCGGGAACCGGGTACCCCCGGCGCCGGCGCCGCGCTGTAAGCGCGGCGGGCCTGGCGCGGGCGGCAGGAGGAGGAGTCCATGAAGCCAGGCAAACATATCGTGCGGGCCATACTGGGGCTGATGCTGGCCGCCATTGTGGTCTATTTCGGCGTCTACGCCTACCGGGTGTTCTGGGACAGCTATGAGACGGTCACGATCTACAACTACGTCGGTCAGAGCACCATCGACGCCGAGGGCTATATCTTCCGGGACGAGACCGTCCTCAACGCGGGCGGCAGCCTGGAGGAGATCGTCGTGGCGGAGGGGGAGAAGGTGGCCGCGGGCGACACGGTCGCGCGCGTCTACAGCTCCGAGAGCGCCCTGGCGCAGCATGAGCAGCTCGAGCAGCTGCGCACGGAGCTGGAGCGCCTGGAGTATATCCAGAACCACAGCGCCGAGCAGTCCGACGCCATGCGTCTGAACGAACAGATCATCGAGGCGATCACCGGCCTGCACACCGATGTCAACAGCGGCGATTTCACGGAGCTGGAGGAGCAGATCAGGAACCTGGAGGACCTCGTCTTCCGTCGTGACTATACCTACAGCAGCGGCAGCGCCCTCTCTGAGGAGATCATCGCTCTGGAGGACGAGATTGCCGCCCTGCAGAGTGCGGTGGAGGGCGCGGTGGACACCGTCAGCGCGCCGGTGGCCGGCACCTTCTCCGCCGCCGTGGACGGCTATGAGACCGTGCTCACCCCGGAGGCGCTGACGGACCTCACGCCCGCCGGCCTCCGGGCGCTGGCGGACAGCCAGACGGCGGTGAGCGGCGCGCTCGGCAAGGTGATCACCTCCACGCAGTGGTATTACGCGGCCATCGTGCCCGAGGACGTGAGCGATCACATCTCCACCGGGGATACCGTGACGGTCAACTTCGACGGCTCGGCCGGCGCGCAGGAGATGCAGGTGGAATCCATCAGTGCCGCCGATGAAAACGGTCAGGTGCTGGCCGTCTTCTCCTCCGACCGGGGGCTGTCGGCGACCACCCTGCTGCGCGAGCAAAACGTCGAGGTGGCCTACGCGACCTATGAGGGGCTGCGCATCCCCGCCCGCGCTCTGCGCGCGGACCAGGAGACGGGCGCGCTGGGTGTCTACCGCCTGTCGGGCGCGCAGGCGGAGTGGGTCGAGGTGGAGCTGCTCTACTCCGGACGGGACTACTACCTTGTCCGCTCGGTGCAGAGTGAAGACATGAGCCAGCTCGAGCAGGCTGAACTGCTGCGCGAGGGGGACGAGGTCATCGTGCGCGGAAAGGGACTCCATGACGGAAGGGTGATATCGTGATGTCGATTCAGCAACAGGTGGCTGCCATCCGGCAGAAAATAGACGAGGCGGCACGGCGCGCCGGGCGCGCGCCGTCCGAGGTGACGCTGGAGGCGGCGACCAAGGTGCAGTCCTCCGAGCGCATCCGGGAGGCGATCGCCGCCGGGATCACCGTGTGCGGCGAAAACCGCGTGCAGGAGTTCAACGCCCACTGGGCGGACGGGGCCTATGAGGGGGCCGAGGTGCACTTCATCGGCCACCTGCAAAAAAATAAAGTGAAGTATCTCGTGGGAAAGGTGAGCCTGATCGAGTCGGTGGACTCGCCCGAGCTGCTCGAGGTGATCGGCCGGCGCGCCCGGAGCCTGGGCGTGCGGCAGGATATCCTGCTGGAGGTGAACATCGGGCGGGAGGCGAGCAAGTCGGGCGTTTTGCCGGAAAATCTCGGTCAACTGGCCGCGCTGGCCGGCGCCACAGAGGGCGTGCGGCTGCGCGGATTGATGGCCATTCCGCCGGTGGAAGAGATTTCCGGCGGAAACAGCCGATATTTTGCCGAAATGTATCAGCTTTTTATTGACATAAGAGAGAAAAAGTATGATAATGAAGTATGTATTGACTGCCTGTCCATGGGCATGAGCGACGACTTCGAGGAGGCGGTCGCCCATGGCTCGACTCTAGTGCGGATCGGTACCGCCCTGTTTGGAAAACGGCCCCCGATGCGGGCCCAGGGCTGAGGGGAGTGCTGAGAGGATCTCCGCGCGTACGCGGATGGAACCGGCGCTGCCTGAGACAGAAAGAATACGCTCACCATGCAGATACAGGAGGGACACCATCATGGGCTTTATGGATGAACTGAAACGATTGGCTCACCCCTATGAGGACGAGGACGAGTTTACCGAAGAGATCGACGAGCAGGAGCCGGAGCAGGAGGAACCCCGCCCCCGCCGCAGCGCCAGCCGCCGTGAGGAGAGCAGCAGCTATTACTCCGCGCCCCAGTCCGAGCGCCGCAGCAGCGACAACGTGGTGAACATCAACACGACCACGCAGCTTCAGGTCGTGCTGGTCAAGCCGGAGAAGTTTGAAGATGCCTCCAATATTGCCAACCACCTGCGCGACAAGCGCACCGTCGTGCTCAACCTCGAGTCGGCCAATAAGGACGTGGCCCGGCGGCTGGTGGACTTCCTCTCCGGCGTGGCCTACGCCCTGGAGGGCAAGATCAAGAAGGTGGCCATCTCCACGTACATCATCACGCCGTACAATGTGGACATCATCGGCGATCTGATTGACGAGCTGGAGAGCAGCGGCATGCGCTTTTGAGCGCCGGGACGGCCCGCAGAAACGATATAGAACACAAGGGGGGACCTATCCGTGCTGACACCACAGGAGGTTGCTGAGCGCACCTTTACCAAGGCGAAGTTCGGCGGCGGCTATACCATGCAGGAAGTGGATGACTTTCTTGACCAGATCACCAGCGACTACAACGCCCTCTTTGAGGAGAACGCCGGCCTGAAGGGCAAGCTGAAGATCCTGGCGGACAAGATTGCCGAATACCGCGAGACGGAGGACGTCATGCGCGCCACCCTCCGCTCGGCACAGAAGACGGCCAGCGACATTGTCGCCGAGGCCGAGAGCAAGCGGGAGGACATCCTCAACGCGCTGGAGGAGGATATCCGCGCGCGCAAGAAGGCCTACGACGATGAGATCGCCGTCTGCCGCGCGCAGCTGGCGAACGCCCGCGAGGAGACGGCGAACTACCTGGCCGCCGTGCGTGAGCTGACCGAGCGGCAGCAGAGCTTCCTGGAGCAGCTGCCCGATCTGGTCCAGGCGCCCGCACCGGAGGAGGAGCCCGCGCCGGTCGCCGCGCAAAAGACGCCGGATGCCCCGGCGGTGGAGCGCGAACCCGCGCCGGAGCAGCCGGACGCGATTGAGGAGATGATCGCCGAGGAGGCAAAGCCGGATGAGACCGCCGCGGAGCAGCAGCCCGAGACGCCTCCGGTGAGCACCGGCACGAGCCGGATTGATTTCTCCAATCTGAAGTTCGGCAGGGATTACGAGATCAAATAAGGGCCTTCGAGAGATTGCCGGTGCATTTGATGACATAGCTTCCCGTGCCGGGAGGCTATGCTGAGGCTGTCAAAAAATATTTTGACAGCCTTTCGAGCAAATGCAAGCATTTGCTCGAGCGTGCAGTCCCGCTGTACCCCAAGGGCACTTTGTCGCCGCCATTGGCGGCTCGGGCGCGCGCACGGATTTTTGTTCAAAAAATCCGCACACTTGCGGGACTATCTGTATTTTTCGGCCGGCACATGTCCGTCCGAAAAATAAGCTACACTCTATTTTGCCCTGCGGGCAAAACTCGGTGAGACCATTTTGATCCTGTGGACATAGCTTCCCGTGCCGGGAGGCTATGTTATTGTCTCTATACCAATCTGTGGAGAGGAAGACAGACGATGCCAGATTACAACAAGACCATCCATCTGCCCAAGACCGACTTTCCGATGCGGGCCGCACTGGCCAAGCGCGAGCCGGATATGCTCAAGGAATTTCGCCGGAAGGACGTCTACCGCAAGCTGATGCGCAAAAACGAGGGCAAGCCGCGCTTTATCCTGCACGACGGCCCTCCCTATGCCAACGGCGATATCCACATCGGCACGGCGCTGAATAAGATCCTGAAGGATATCATCGTCCGTCACCGCAACATGTCCGGCTATCAGGCGCCCTATGTACCCGGCTGGGACACGCACGGCATGCCGATCGAGACGGCGATCCAGAAGCAGGGCGTGCGCCGCAACCAGATGCCGGTGCCGGAGTTCCGCGACAAGTGCCGCCAGTTCGCCCTCAAGTTCCTGGACCGTCAGCGCGACGAGTTTATGCGCCTGGGCGGCATCGGCGACTGGGAGCACCCCTATATCACCCTCGACCCCGCCTTCGAGGCCAGGCAGGTGGAGGTCTTCGGCGTCATGGCGGAGAAGGGCTATATCTATCAGGGCCTCAAGCCGGTCTACTGGTGCCCGGTGGACGAGACGGCGCTGGCCGAGGCAGAGGTGGAGTATCAGGATGACGCCTGCACCTCTATCTATGTGAAGTTCGCCGTCAAGGACGACCGCGGCCTGCTCGGGCAGTACTGCGACCTGTCCAAGACCTACTTTGTCATCTGGACCACCACGCCGTGGACCCTGCCGGGTAACCTGGCGATCTCCCTGAACGCGGGCTACACCTACAGCCTGGTAGAGGTGCCGGGCGGCGAGGTGTATATCATGGCCAAAGATCTGGTCGCCGGCTGCCTGAAGAAGGCGGGCATCACGGAGTACCGGGAGCTGGCCACGCTGCGGGGCAGCGACTTTGAACTGATGACCGCCCAGCACCCCTTCCTCGACCGCGAGAGCGTCATCATCACTGGCGAGCACGTCACGCTGGAGGCGGGCACCGGCTGCGTCCACACCGCTCCCGGCTTTGGCGCGGAGGACTACGTCGTCTGCCGCGACTGGGACGCGACCGGCAAGACGCACATCGGCATCGTCGTGCCGGTGGACTCCAAGGGCTATCAGACCGAGGAGGCGGGCAAGTACGCCGGGCTGCGCTATGACGAGTCCAACGCCGCCATCCTGGACGACCTGAAGGCCTCCGGCGCGCTGCTGGCCTCGGAGGAGCTGGTGCACTCCTACGCACACTGCTGGCGCTGCAAGCAGCCGATCATCTACCGCGCGACCAAGCAGTGGTTTGCCTCGGTGGACGCGATCAAGGACGCCGCGGTGAAGAGCTGTGACGATATCCGGTGGAAGCCCGCCTGGGGCAAGGACCGCATGACCTCCATGATTCAGGAGCGCTCGGACTGGTGCATCTCCCGCCAGCGCACCTGGGGCGTGCCCATTCCCATCTTCTTCTGCCAGGACTGCGGTGAGCCGCTGGTCACACCGGAGACCATCGCCGCCGTCGCCGCGCTCTTCCGCGCCGAGGGTTCCAACGGCTGGTGGGCCCATACGGCCGAGGAGATTCTGCCCGCCGGTACCACCTGCCCCAAGTGCGGCGGGAAGGCCTTCCGCCAGGAGCAGGATATTATGGACGTCTGGTTTGACTCCGGCTCCACCTGGGCCGCTGTGGCCGACGCCCGGCCCGAGCTGGGCTATCCCGCCGACCTCTACCTGGAGGGCGGCGACCAGTACCGCGGCTGGTTCCAGTCCTCCATGCTCACTTCCATCGCCGTCAACGGCGTGGCCCCCTACCGGCAGATCGTCACCCACGGCTGGACGGTGGACGGCGAGGGCAAGGCGATGCACAAGAGCCTGGGCAACGCCGTCGCCCCGGACGAGGTGATCAAGCAATACGGCGCGGATATGCTCCGCCTGTGGGTCTCCTCGGCGGACTATACGCAGGACATGCGCATCTCCAAGGCGATTCTGAAGCAGCTCTCCGACGCCTACCTCAAGATCCGCAACACCGCGCGCTATATCCTGGGCAACCTCGATGGCTTTGACCCGGCGCGCGACCTGGTCCCGGTGAACCAGCGACGTGCCCTGGACCGCTGGGCGCTGGACAGCCTGGCCCGGCTGGTGGAGCACTGCCAGGAGGCGTATGAGCACTACGATTTCCACATCGTCTACCGCTCCATCTACAACTTCTGCGTGGTGGAGATGTCCAACTTCTATCTGGACATCATCAAGGACCGCCTCTACTGCGGCGATGAGGCCGGCCGGCGCAGCGCCCAGTCCACCATCTATCAGATTCTTGACAGCCTGGTGCGGCTGCTGGCGCCCATCCTGGCCTTCACCTCGGAGGAGATCTGGGCGGCCATGCCGCATGCGGCGGACTGTGATCCGGAGAGCGTCCTGCTCAACGACATGCCGCAGCCCGCGGATGACTGGAAGCTCTCCACCGAGGAGCGCTGGCGCTGGGAGCAGCTGCTCAAGCTGCGCTCGGACGTGAACAAGGCCCTCGAGCAGTCCCGCGCGGCGAAGGAAGTCAAGAAGTCCACCGACGCGCATCTCACCCTCACCTTTGACGAGGAGGGGTGGAAGGCGTTCCAGGATCTCAAGGACATGGACCTGGCCGAGCTGTTCATCGTCTCCCGGGTGGACGTGGCCCAGGGAACGGGCGCGGGGCTGGCCGGAGAGAGCTTCCCCGGCGTGACCGTCGCCGTGGCGATGAGCGAGGACCCCAAGTGCCCGCGCTGCTGGCTGCACCACCCCGATATCGGCTCCGACCCGGAGCATCCCGAGCTGTGTCCGCGCTGCGCCGCCGTGGTGTGCGCGATGCAGGTGGAGCTGTAATTTCATCGAAAAACGATTATCCCCGCCGGGCGGCAAATGCCGCCGGCGGGGACGCTTTTTTTGCGCTGTGGTGTGTTAAGGTGTTAAGAGAAAGCGAGGCCCGCCGTGCGGCTACACGGCGGGCCACAGACTGTCAAAAAAGGTCTCACCGAGTTTGGCTCGAAGAGCCAAATAGAGTTCAATTTATTTTTGGCACGGGCACCCCCCAGGGGGCCTTCTCTTGCCCCTGCGGGGCAATTCACCTTGTCGTACCGGGCCCAAAATACTGATAGTCCGACGAGTGTGCGGATTTTTGGAACAAAAATCCGTGCGCGCGCCCGAGCCGCCAACGGCGGCGACAAAGTGCCCCTCGGGGCATGGGAGGACTGCAAACTCGCGCAAATGCTTGCATTTGCGCGAAAGGCTGTCAAAAACACTTTTTTGACAGCCTTAGCCCGCCGTGCGACTGCACGGCGGGCCGGTTCGTTTTCGGGAGAGGCGGTGTCACTTTCCGGTCAGGAGCTGGTCGGCCGCCATCGAGAGGGCGCGGTCCACGACCTGGTCCATGTCGTAGTACTTGTACTCGCCCAGACGTCCGCCGAAGAGCACCTGCGGCTCCTGGTCCGCCAGGGCGCGGTAGGCCTGGTAGAGCTGGCCGTTCTTCTCGTCGTTGACTGGGTAGTACGGCTCGTCGCCCGGCTTCCACTCGGAGGAGTACTCCCGGCTGATCACCGTCTTGGGCTGCGTCCCGAACTCAAAGTGCTTGTGCTCGATGATGCGGGTGTATGGCGTCTCGCGGTCGGTGTAGTTCACCACGGCGTTGCCCTGGTAGTTATCCGTGTCCAGCACCTCGGTCTCAAAGCGGACGCTGCGGTATTCCAGCGTGCCGAGAGAGAAGCCGAAGTAGGCGTCGATCGGGCCGGTGTAGACCACCTTATCCGCCTGCGCGTTCCAGTAGTCGCGGTCGGCCAGATAGTCGGTGTTCAGCCGGACCTCAATCCCCTCGAGCATCCGCTCGACCATGGCGGTGTAACCGCCCATCGGGATGCCCTGGAAGCGGGAGTTGAAATAGTTGTTGTCAAACGTGAAGCGAAGCGGCAGCCGGCGGATGATAAAGGGCGGCAGCTGCGTGCAGGGGCGGCCCCACTGCTTTTCCGTATAGCCGCGCACCAGCTTCTCGTAGATGTCGACGCCGGCCAGGCTGATCGCCTGCTCCTCCAGGTTCTTGGGCTCGGTGATGTTGGCCTCGCGGCGCTGCGCTTCGATCTTCGCCTTGGCCTCAGCGGGGGTACGGACGCCCCACATCTGGTAGAAGGTGTTCATGTTGAACGGCAGATTGTACAGCTCCCCGTGGTAGTTGGCCACCGGGCTGTTGGTGTAGCGGTTGAAGTCGGCAAACTGATTGACATAACGCCAAACCCGGTCGTTGTTGGTGTGGAAGATATGCGCGCCGTACTCGTGGACCTGGATGCCCTCCACCTCGCGGGTGTAGATATTGCCCGCGATCTGAGGCCGCTTGTCAATCACCAGGCAGCGCTTGCCCGCCAGGCGCGCCTCGCGGGCAAAGACCGCCCCAAACAGGCCGGCGCCTACGATCAGATAGTCGTACATGAAGCTGTCTCCTTTGTTGCCAAATTTCCTATATCGTACCAGAGAAACGGGACGAAATCAAGCAAATTCCGGTTAAATCGGTGTAAGAGCGTGTAAAGCTCAGAAGAAGACGCGCTCGGCGAGCCAGCTGCGCAGCTCGGAGATGGGAATGCGCACCTGCTCCATCGTGTCGCGGTCGCGCACGGTGACGGCGTTGTCCGCCGGGGTGTTCTCGTCGCCCACCGTCTGGAAGTCCACGGTGATGCAGTAGGGGGTGCCCACCTCATCTTGGCGGCGGTAGCGCTTGCCGATGGAGCCGGCGTCATCGTAGTCCACCATGAAATACTTGGACAGCTCGGCATAGACCTCCTGCGCCGCAGGGGCCAGCTTCTTGGACAGCGGGAGCACCGCCGCCTTAAACGGGGCCAGGGCGGGGTGGAAGTGCATTACCACGCGCACGTCGTCATTGCCCTTCTTGTCCTGGCCGACGACCTCCTCGTCATACGCCTCCACCAGGAAGGCTAGCGTCACGCGGTCCGCGCCCAGCGACGGCTCGATGACGTAGGGGACATAGCGGGTGTTGTCGGCGGGGTCGAAGTAGGTCAGGTCTTTGCCGGAGGTCTCCTGGTGGCGCGTCAGGTCGTAGTCGGTGCGGTCGGCCACGCCCCACAGTTCGCCCCAGCCGAAGGGGAAGAGATACTCAAAGTCGGTGGTCGCCTTGGAGTAGAAGCTCAGCTCCTCCGGCTCGTGGTCGCGCAGGCGGAGGTTCTCGTCCTTCATGTTCAGGCTGATGAGCCAGTCGCGGCAGAAGTTGCGCCAGTACTGGAACCACTCCAGGTCGGTGTCTGGCTTGCAGAAGAACTCCAGCTCCATCTGCTCGAACTCGCGGGTGCGGAAGGTGAAGTTGCCCGGGGTGATCTCGTTGCGGAAGCTCTTGCCGATCTGGCAGACGCCGAAGGGGACCTTCTTGCGGGTGGTGCGCTGAATGGCGGGGAAGTTGACGAAGATGCCCTGCGCCGTCTCCGGGCGGAGGTAGACGGTGTTCTTCGCGTCCTCCGTCACCCCCTGGAAGGTCTTGAACATCAGGTTGAACTGGCGGATATCTGTCCAGTTATGCTTGCCGCAGGTGGGGCAGCAGACGTGGTGCTCCTCCACAAAGGCGGCCATCTCCTCCTGGGAGAAGGCGTCGATCGGCTTTTCCAGCGTATAGCCGTTCTCCGCGGCCCAGTTCTCGATGAGCTGGTCGGCGCGGAAGCGCTCGTGGCACTCACGGCAGTCCATCAGCGGGTCAGAGAAGCCGCCCAGATGGCCGGAGGCGACCCAGGTCTGCGGGTTCATCAGGATGGCCGCGTCCAGGCCGACGTTGTAGGGGTTCTCCTGGACGAACTTCTTCCACCAGGCGCGCTTGACGTTGTTCTTCAGCTCCACGCCCAGCGGGCCGTAGTCCCAGGTGTTGGCCAGGCCGCCGTAGATCTCGCTGCCGGGGAAGATAAAGCCGCGGCCCTTGCACAGGGCGACAATCTTGTCCATCGTCTTCATTTCGTTTTTCATCGGGGGAATGCCTCCTTTAACATTGGGGGGAGAGGACGAAAAAACGCCCCAAGCGTCAGCTTAGGGCGAACATCTGTCCGTGGTACCACCTAAATTCAGGATAACCTGCACTCTGCCAGCGGAACACTCCGCTGCCGTCCCGTAACGGGGGACTGCCGCCGGCGCCTACTGCGGACGTCGCGTCCGGTTCGGGTCGAGGCTCCAAGGCGCCTTCCACGCTCCGCCCGCGAAGATTTGCACCGTCCATCTTCTCTCTGCGCCGGGGAGGGGGCGTGTACTGTCCCTTTTCACAGCCTGTCTGCTATACAACTGGCATTATAACGCCCGGCGGAGAAAAAGACAAGGGGGAATTCGCCTTTCTTTGAAAAACGGGCGCAGATTATTGTCAGTCCTCCTCTGCCGTGTGGCAAAACCGCCGCTGCCAGGCTCAGAGTTTCCGCTTGGGGATCAGCGCGGCCTTCTCCACGTCGGTGCCGAAGGAGCGGATCAGGGCGGAGCGCTGGCGGCGGGGCAGCATCTCCTTCAGGGCGGCATAGTTGCGCTTGGTATAGCGGATC
>DVJB01000028.1 GCA_018710845.1 Candidatus Onthomonas avicola | reverse complement strand
CAGCAGTATAACCTTCTGCCCAAGCTCACGGTGCTGGAGAATGTGGAAGTCCCCCTGATGTATGCCGGCGTTCCCAAGCCGGAGCGCCGCCAGAGGGCTCTGGCAGCCCTGGAGATCGTGGGCCTTGCCAGCAAATTGAAAAACATGCCCAACCAGCTCTCCGGCGGCCAGCAGCAGCGGGTGTCCATCGCCCGGGCCCTGGCGGGAAATCCTGCGGTCATTCTGGCTGACGAGCCCACCGGCGCCCTGGACAGCCGCACCAGCCGGGAGGTTCTGGGGATGCTCCAGAATCTCCACAGCCAGGGCCACACCGTGGTTCTCATCACCCACTACAACTCCATCGCCGTTACTGCCCAGCGGATCATCCGCCTGGAGGACGGCCAGGTGGTCTATGACGGCGACGCCCACGCGCCGGAGGCCGTGGTGACCCACAACGACATCTGGCAGGAGAGGGGGAGCGCCTCGTGAATTTCCTGGAAACCTTCCAGATGGCGGTCCAGAACATCCTCTCCAGCAAGATGCGCTCCTTTCTCACCATGCTGGGCATCATCATCGGCATCGCCTCTGTTATGGTCATCATCGGCCTGGGCAACGGCATGCAGACCTATATGACCGAGCAGTTCCAGGCCATCGGGGCCAATACCCTGGAGGTGTCCATCATGGGCCGGGGTTCCTCAAGAAATGTGGATGAAGAGGATATGTACCGCATCGTGTCCGACCATCCGGAAGATCTGGCTCTGATCTCCCCCACTGTCTCTGTGCGGAGCACCGTGAAGATAGGGACAGAGACGCTGTCTTTCACCTCCGCTACCGGAGTTGGCGAGGACTATTTCGCCATCAAGCAGTACAGCATCGCCCAGGGCCGGGGCCTGCAGTATATCGACATGGATAAGCGTCTCCACGTCTGCGTGGTGGGACAGTACATTGCCAATGAATACTACAACGGCGATGCGGTGGGACAGTCCATCCGCATCGGCGGCACCAAATATGAGATCGTCGGCGTGATGGCCCAGGAGGGCGACACCCTGGAGGAGGGCGGCACGGACGACGTGATCTTCCTCCCCTATACCACCGCCGCCCGCCGCTCCGGCACAGAGGTCACCAGCTACACCATCACTGTGGTGGATGAGAACCGGGCCACCGAGTGCCGGGAGCTGGTGGAGGACGAGCTGACAGAGATCTTCGGCTCCGACAGCGCCTTTACCGTCATCAGCATGACCGAAATCCTGAACATGATGACGGAGATGCTCAACGTGATGATCACCATTCTGGCCGCCATTGCCGCCATCTCCCTGGTGGTGGGCGGTATCGGCATCATGAACATCATGCTGGTATCCGTCACTGAGCGCACCCGGGAGATCGGTATTCGAAAGGCCTTGGGTGCCAAGGAGCGGAGCATCATGGCCCAGTTTGTGGTGGAGGCCGCCGTCACCAGCGCCATCGGCGGTCTGATCGGCATTGCCGCAGGCTATGCCTTCTCCTCTCTGGCCTCCACTTTGATCGTAGCATTGCTGAGCACTCAGATGTCGGTAACCCCGACAGCATCCTCTATCGCCCTGGCCTTCGGCATTTCTGCTGCCATCGGTATCCTGTTCGGCTATCTGCCGGCCAAGAAGGCCGCCCAGCTCAACCCCATCGACGCGCTGCGCTATGAATAACAAAGGAGGGAGTTTCCTGATGAAACGACTGATTCCACTCTGCCTCGCTCTGGTCATGGCCTTGACCTGCCTTGTGGCCGTACCCGCCCAAGGGGCGGACCTGGCCTCCGTCCAGGGGACGGTCCAGGCTCTGGGCATTATGACCGGTGACGAAAACGGCAACATGAACCTGACCGCCTCCATTAACCGGGCGGAATTTGCCAAGATGCTGGTGATGGCGTCCCCCTATAAGGACTCCGTCGCCTCCGGTGCCAGCAACTACTCCCTGTTTTCCGACGTACGCCGGGGCCACTGGGCCACGGAGTATATCCGGGTGGCCGTGGAGCAGGGCTGGGTCACCGGCTACAGCGACGGCACCTTCCGCCCGGACCAGACCATCAAGCTGGAGGAGGCCGCCGCCTCCCTGCTGCGGCTGCTGGGCTATGAGAACAGCGACCTGGTGGGCTCCTATCCCGCCGCCCAGATCAACAAGTTCCACGCCCTGGGCCTGGGAGACGGCATTACGGTCACCCAGGGACAGCTGCTGACCCGCGGGGACTGCATGTATATTTTCTATAACCTGATGACCGCCGAAACCAAGTCTGGCAGTGTCTATGCCACCACCCTGGGCTACAGCCTCACCGCCTCCGGGGAGCTGGACTACGCAGGGCTGGTTTCCTCGGACCTGAAAGGCCCCTTCACCGCCGCCTCCGGCCGTCTGGACCTGCCCTTCGCGCCGGTATCCTACACCAAGAATGGCCACGCCGCCACAGCCTCCGATGTGAGCGAGTACGATATCTATTATTATAATGAGAACCTCCGCTCGGTATATCTCTACAGCAACCGTGTTACCGGCACCTATACCGCCGCCACCCCCAGCACCACCTCTCCCACCAGCGTCACGGTGGCCGGAAACAGCTACACCCTGGGCACCTCCAGCGCGGCCTATAAGATGTCCTCTATGGGCGACTTCACCGTAGGCGATGTGGTGACGCTGCTCATCGGCATGGACGGCACCGTGGCCGACGTGGTGGCTGCCGAGGAGGTCTCCTCCATCTGCTACGGCGTGGTCACCGCCAATGGCAACGAGAGCTATGTCACCGCCGGCGGTGCCATCGAGTCCGGCCGCACTGTGGAGATCTTCTGCACCGACGGCACCACCCGCACCTTCACCGCCAACGCCACCATGCGCGTGGGCAGCATCGTATCCGTCAGCTACTCCGGCGGCAGGACCGTGGTGCGCAGCATCGGCAGCAAGTCCACGTCCGGCCAGGTCAGCCGGGACGGCACCAAATTCGGTGACCTGAAATTTGCTTCCGACGTGCAGATCCTGGACACCGACCGGGACGGCAATTATGCTATCATCTATCCCAGCCGTCTGGCGGGCTACCGTCTGGACAGCGACGATGTGCGCTGGTACGCCACCAATGAGGACGGGGAGATCACCTATCTGATCCTTAACAACGCCACCGGCGACATCTACACCTACGGACTTCTCACCAATGTCACTGAGGTGAACACCGGGACTTCCATCACCAGCTCCTACTCCTACGTCATCAACGGCACTGCCGGCGTCCATGCCCCCAGCGGCACCATGTACAACGTGGAGAGCGGCGGCGCCCGGTTCATCTACTCCGGCGGACAGATCGACGGCATCCGCAACCTGAATCGGCTGTCGGTGGACGATATCACCACCACCCAGCTCACCGCTGACGACCAGACCTACAAAATCTCCGAGCAGGTCCAGGTCTACCTCCGCTCCGGCGGCAGCTACAACCTGACCAACCTGGCCGCTGTAGGCGATACGGCAGCCTATGACCTTGTGGCCTACTACGACGACCTGAATGTCAGCGCCGGCGGCCTGGTCCGGGTGATCGTGGCAACGCCGAAGTAAAGCGATACCCGGACGGTTCCCAAAAGCGCCTATCCTGAGCAAAATAAGACGCCCGGCAGAGTTTCCTCTGCCGGGCGTCTTATTTTCAGAGCTTACTTTTCATAGGGGGACAGCTCCAGGCGGATAAAGTACCCCTGGCTGTGCTTGCAGACCGGGCACTGGGCCGGCGCCTGCTTTCCGTTGTGGATATGGCCGCAGTTGAGGCAGATCCAGGCTGTGTCCACATCGCTGACAAAGAGCTTTCCCTGCTCCAGCAGCTGGGCAAAGCGCTTGAAGCGGTCGGCGTGGACCTTTTCGATCTTGGCAATCTGCCGGAAGGCCGCGGCAATGGCCGGAAAGCCCTCCTGCTCCGCCTGGTCGCCAAAGGCGGGGTAGGCACTCTCATACTCGTCCATCTCGTGCTCTGTGGCCAGCTTCAGCAGCTCCAGCACATCCTCGGTGCAGTCTACCGGATAGCCGGCGGTGATGTCAATGTTGGCGCAGCCGGCTTTCTTCAGGTAGTCGTAAAACACCTCAGCGTGCTCCTTCTCCTGGCCGGCGGTGTATTCAAACACCAGCTGCAGCACCTCCATGTTGTTCTTCTTCGCGGTGGCCGCAGAAAAGGTATAGCGGTTGCGCGCCTGGCTCTCCCCGGCAAACGCCCGCAGCAGATTCTCCTTGGTAACGCTGTCTCGCAGTTCCATAACCTACCTCCTTACATTGGTAAGGCTAGTATGGGCAGGGCGATTTTGTTTTATTCTCCCATGCATGTATATTTTTCCGCAGCGGGGCAACAATAGAGCCGTACTCAGCTGCAGGAAAGGAGGTGCGCTCCATGGAGAAGAACTGCAACACCAACCAGAACAAGAACAATCAGAATAAGAACACGAACCAGAATACCAACAATCAGAATAACAACCAAAACAAGAATCAGAACTGCAACAAGTAACCAGCAGGGCGGCGGGAGAAGCATTTCTCCCGCCGCCCTGCTGTTTCTCCCATCCCAAAGCAGCGGAGGGGGTATGGCGCGCCATACTCCCTCCGCAAGGTTTTGATCTGTCGTTATGCCATGGTGATCGTAAACTGGGCGGTATCTTCTGCCGCAAAGACGATCCAACCGCCCTCCGGCAGCGTTACGGCAGTATCGCCGTAGATCCAGGAGGAGGCCACCATCTGGAGGTTTGCGTCGTAGACCGTAAACATGGCGTCCTCCGGGACCTCCACAGTCATGGTCTTGCCGGCGGCGGAGCCCACCTGGTACCACCGGGCGCTCTCCTGGCCCTGAACCGTGCAGACGGAGCTCTCCGCAGCGGAGATGGCAGGTACCGCGGCGCTGTCCATGTAGATCGCGCCGTTGAGGAGGATATACTCCACGCCGTCTATCGTCGTAAACTCCACGGTGCCGCTGTCCCGGCTTCCGGTGCCGGGGATCTGCAGCGCCGGCACCGCGGTGTTGGCGTCCACGATCTGGTTGTTCAGCAGATAGCCCTCCGCACCCTCCGGGAGTCCCTGGAAGGAGAGGCCCGCAAAGACACTGCTGAAGGGGTACAGGGCAGAGGAATACCGCTCATTGACCTGGAGGTAGAACTTCCCGTCCCGGGCCTGCCAGGCTGCCAGAGCCTCGGGATCCGCCTCATAGTCCGGCAGGCGCTCCAGCACGTAGCTGGCGGTGGGGAACACCGCCCAGCCGGGTACATAGCCGTAGGACTTCTGGAAGAGGTAGACCTGCCCGTTCTCCTCCTCCACGAATTTCAGCAAGGCGAAGTTGTCTGCATCCCGGAAGGTTGCGTCCTCCCGGTAGGTCAGCTGCTGCTGTGTGCCGGCCAGATCCAGGGTCAGCACCCCGTCGGCGGACACGTCCACCCGGCCCACGGTGGTGGAGGTGCCGTAGGCCCCGCTGTAGTCCATCAGCTCCGCAGGCATGGCAGCCGGCGCCGCCTCGTCCAGGGCAGCCGTGGTCTCCACCGTCACGCCCTCCTCCGCCAGTGCGGCGATGAGGATGTTGGCGGCCGAGGCCTGGTTATAGGTGCTGACGCCGCCGGAGGACATGACGGCGCAGGCCATATCGTACTCCGGCAGCACCACCAGCCCCGCGTGGTAGGCCAGGGTATCCCCGCCCTTCACCAGGGCCTGGATGCCGTTCTGGTTGAAGGGGAACATGTGGACATTGTCCCAGCCCAGGCCATAGGCCAGGGCGTCGTCCTCACTGTCCTCGGGCCACATGCCCTTCACCGCCTCGTTGGTGGCCATGGCGGTCAGGGACTCCTCACTGAGGAGCGCCTCGCCGGTGAGGGCCCCGCCGAAGGCCGCCAGATCGGAGGCGGTGGCGTAGATACCGCCGCACCCATAGACGGCCAGGGTCTCCGGCGGCAGGGCCCGGGTCTCGCCGGTGGTGAGGTAGGCCTTCGCCAGACGGCTGGTATCAAAGTCGTCGCTGGGGACAAAGGTGCTCTCCAGTCCCAGGGGCTCCGCGATCTCCTGTGCCAGGAAATCACCGAAGTCCATGCCGCTGGCCGCCTCAATCACCAGCTGGGCCAAGGAGAAGCTGTCGTTGGAGTAGACGCTGTAGGCCCCCGGATCCGCCTGGAGGGTCTGGGTGGAGAGCCGCTCCAGCAGGTCATCGGTGGCGTCATACTCCCCGTCGGCAAAGAGGAAAGAGCCGGGGCCAGCACTGCCCATAAGGCCAGAGGAGTGGTTCAGGAGCATCCGCACGGTGATATTCTGATACCGCTCGTCAGCCATAGTGAAGTCCGGGAGGTAGGTGGTGACCGGCTCGTCCAGGTCCACCTTGCCATCCTCCACCAGGAGCATCATGGCCGCAGCGGTGTAGACCTTGCTGATGGAGCCCGCCCCATAGAGGATATCATCGGTAAGCAAGCGGTTCTCCGTCAGGGAGTAGACACCAGCGCTGCCCGTGAGGACGATCTCCCCATCTTTCCACAGGGCATACTGTACGCTGGTAGCGCCGCCGTACTCCATAGCGGTCTGCGCCTGTATCTGCGCCGTCTGTTCTAAACCATCGGAAGTGTCGTCTGCCGCGGCCGCCGGCGCCAGAGAGACCAGCAGCACCAGGGCCATCACCAAAGCGGACAGGCGCGTTTTCAACTGTTTCATGGCTTTGAATCCTTTCTGATAACACAACTGCATCGGCGGCGGTCAGGCCGCCGTCCCCTATTATACCGAAACGGGTTGGTTTGTCAAATGGGACAAATCCCCATCATCGCGTACTTTTGGGACGCGATGATCCCCCCTGGGCAGGGCCAGGGGGGATTTTTTGCGCCCTGCCTCCAGCCGAGCAAATTTTATTGACAAAACCCGGGCCAAGCGCTAAAATTTCCCTGACCATTCAGAACCCCCACAAGGAGAGCACTTCCCTATGAAAATTTTCTATCAAATCGGCATTATTTTCGGCCTTTGCTGGGTCAGCGAAGTTGTTGCGTCTCTATTACCCTTCTCCTTCCCTGCCAGCGTCATCGCCATGCTCCTGCTGCTATTGCTGCTATTGACCGGCCTTCTCAAATTGGAGCATATCCGGGAAAAAGCGGATTTCCTGCTGGCCAATATGGCGATCTTTTTTCTGCCGTCTCTGGTTGGTATTATGGAATATACCGACATACTGCAGCAATACCTGCTCCCCCTTCTGCTGATCTGTGCAGTCAGCACAGTGCTGACTTTTGCGGCTACGGCACTGAGTGTCCGTGCAACTCTGCACCTGTTGGAGAGGAGGAAACACCATGGCTGATCTGTTTGCCTCTCCCTTTTTTGGCGTGGCGCTGAGCATTCTGGCTTTCTGGATTGGCGTCAAGATCCAGAAAAAGACCCGCCTTGCTGTCTGCAACCCTCTGCTGATTGCCTCCATACTGGTCATCTGCATCTTATTGGTCTTCCGAATCCCTTATGCCGACTACAACCGAGGCGGTGAACTCATTACCCTGTTCCTCTCCCCTGCTACCGCTGCCTTGGCCGTCAGCATCTACAACAAGATCCAGCTGCTGCGGAAAAACTGGCTCCCCGTCTTAGTGGGATGCACCATTGGTTCCCTGGTCTCTATGGGCAGCGTCCTGCTGATGTGCCGGATATTTGGATTGGACGAAGCTGCCACAGCCTCTCTGCTCCCCAAATCCGTGACTACCTCCATCGCTGTCAGTGTAGCCGAAGCCCACGGGGGGATCCCCTCCTTCACAGTGGTAGCGGTCTGTATCACCGGCATTCTGGGCAGCATAATCTCCCCTTTCCTGATCCGTTTGCTGCGGGTCAAGAACCCGGTGGACGCAGGGCTTGCCATCGGGGCCAGTTCCCACGCCGTTGGGACCTCCAAAGCTTTGGAAATTGGAGAGACTGAGGGCGCCATGAGCGGACTGGCTATTGGCGTCTGCGGTCTGATTACCGTGCTGTTTTCCATGTTCCTGTCCTATTGATCTCCGTTTCAACACGAAAAGACAGCTCCGAAACGATTCCGGAGCTGTCTTTTTCCGTATATGGTTTTTCTCCTTCTGGCGCGGCGCGCGGCTGCCCGCTCCTGCGGCCCCCTTCGTTTACTCCACCGTCACGCTCTTAGCCAGGTTCCGGGGCTTATCAATGTCGCAGCCATGGCCCCACGGGGCAGACCCCGTGGGGGCCCCTTTTTATTGTACTTCCTCGGGCGGAATGAATCCGCCCTGCGGCAAGGTTTTCACCTCCGGTGAAAACGCTTGGACGCGGCTGCCCGCTCCTGCGGCCCCCTTCGTTTACTCCACCGTCACGCTCTTGGCCAGGTTCCGGGGCTTGTCAATGTCGCAGCCGCGCATGAGGGCCACATAGTAGGCAAACAGCTGCAGCGGCACCACGCCCAGGCTGGGCAGCAGCATATCGTGGGTCTCCGGGATGGTGATGACCGCATTGGCGTTCTTCTCCATATCCGCCCGGCGGTTCTCCGTGGTAAGCGCCAGCACGTCGGCCCCCCGGGAGCGCACCTCCAGCACGTTGGCCATGGCCTTGTCAAACAGCTTCCCATAGGTCCCCAGGGCCACCACCAGCGTGCCGTCCTCGATGAGGCTGATGGTGCCGTGCTTCAGCTCCCCGGAGGCGTAGGCCTCGGAGTGGATGTAGGAGATCTCCTTGAGCGTCAGGGAGCCCTCCAGGCCCAGGGCGTAGTCCACGTTGCGGCCGATAAAGAACACGCTGTCGTGGTTGAAATACTGAGAGGCGAAATACTGGATATCGTCCTTGTTGGAGAGGATGGCCTCCATCTTCCCCGGCAGCAGGAGCATCTCATCCAGCACCGCGTGGTACTCGCTCTCCTCCACCGTGCCCAGGATCTTACCGAAGTACAGCGCCAGCAGGTCCACCACCGCCATCTGGGTGGAGTAGGCCTTGGTGGTGGCCACGGCGATCTCCGGACCGGCCCAGGTGTAGAGCACCTGGTCGGACTCCCGGGCGATGGAGCTGCCCACCACATTGACGATGGAGAGGATCCGCCCGCCCAGGCGCTTGGCCTCCCGCAGGGCGGCCATGGTGTCCAGCGTCTCGCCCGACTGGCTGATGACGATGACCAGGGAGTTCTCGTCCACCAGTGGCTCGGAATAGCGGAATTCCGAGGCGAGCGCCACCTCCACCGGCTTGCGCAGCAGCCGCTCGAGCAGATATTTTCCGACTACGCCGACGTGATAGGAGGAGCCGCAGGCCACGATATACAGCCGCGAGAGCCGGCGCAGGAAGTCGGGCTCCAGCGTCAGGTTCTCCAGCACCACCCTGCCGTTCTGGATCCGCGGGGAGACCGCCTTGCGCAGCGCCTCCGGCTGCTCCATGATCTCCTTGAACATAAAGTGCTCGTAGCCGCCCTTCTCCGCGTCCGAGATGTCCCAGTCCACCGTGGTGCGCTCCTTCTCCACCGGCTGCAGGAGGGAGTCGTAGACCTGGATGCCGTCGCGCGTGAGGATGGCGAGCTCGCCGTCCTCCATATAGCTCACCGTCTTGGTGTATTTGATCAGCGCGGTCACATCGCTGGCGAGAAAGCTGCACCCCTCGCCGTAGCCGAGCACGAGCGGGCTGTCCTTCCGGACGGCGATGAGCTGGTCCGGGTGGTCGGCGCAGAGGATACCGAGGGCATAAGAGCCCTCGATCCGGTGCAGCACCTTAAAGGTCGCCTCCACCAGGTCGTCCTCGTAGTAGTACTCCAGCAGCTGGGCCACCACCTCTGTGTCCGTGTCCGAGTGGAAGACCATGCCCTTGCCCTGCAGATACTCCTTGATCTCCATGTAATTTTCGATGATGCCGTTGTGCACCACCGCGATGCGGCCGGAGTCGCTCAGGTGGGGGTGGGAGTTGGTATCCGACGGCTCGCCGTGGGTGGCCCAGCGGGTGTGCCCCACCCCGGCCGTACCGGCGAGCTTCGCCCCGCCGTCCACCAGCTCAGAGAGCACATGCAGGCGGCCCTTTGCCTTGGCCAGCTGCAGGCCGCGCGCGCTGTCATAGACCGCGAGGCCCGCCGAGTCATACCCGCGGTATTCCAGCCGCTGCAGGCCGTCAAGCAGGATAGGCGCCGCCTGCTGTGCGCCGATAAAACCGACAATTCCGCACATAGAAGATTCCTCCAAATTTAAGCCTTGACCGAGAAAGAGCAGGGAAACAGCCTCCCGCTGCCCCCCTGCTCTTCACCTTTGAACGGGTCAGGTGGTGGTTTACTTGGTGCCGAAGATGCGGTCTCCGGCGTCCCCCAGTCCGGGGACGATATAGCCGTGCTCGTTGAGCCGCTCATCCACCGCGGCGACATAGATATCCACGTCCGGGTGCTCGCGCTGCATCCGCTCAATTCCCTCCGGCGCGGCCAGGATATTCATCATCCTGATATGCCGGCAGCCGTAGCCCTTGAGGAACTGGGCCGCCGCGCTGGCAGAGCCGCCGGTGGCGAGCATGGGATCGATGATAATCGCCTCGCGCTCAGAGATATCAGGCGGCATCTTGCAGTAGTACTCTACAGGGGCAAAGGTGTCCGGGTCGCGGTAGAGGCCGATGTGGCCCACCTTGGCCGACGGCAGCATGGACAGCATCCCGTCCACCATGCCGAGTCCGGCGCGCAGGATGGGGACGATGGCCACCTTTTTGCCCGCCAGCGTCTTACAGTGCGCAATGCCCAGCGGGGTCTTGACCTCCACCTCGCGGGTGGGCATGTCGCGCGTGGCCTCATAGCACATCAGCGCGGCGATCTCGCTGGTGACGGCGCGAAACTCGCGCGTACCCGTCCGCTCATCGCGCAGGATGGCCAGCTTATGGTGAATCAGCGGATGGTCTAAAATATGGACCGTGTTGCTCATGTTTGAACTCCCCTTTCAGACTGGGCGGCCCTGCCGGGCCAGGCGCTCCCGCTCGGCCTGCGAGAGACGGATATACTGCGCGCGCAGTCCAGCCGCGTCGGTGCACCGGCCGGCGCGGGCCGTCTCCAGCGCGGCGCGGGCCACGCCCCAGGCGGTTTGGAAACGCAAATGCGGCGGCGCCAGCTCCAGGCGCGCCCCGCGTCCTATGCCGTCATTATAGCACAGCTCCGCCCCGTCTCCAACTACTATTTGATCCGTTTTTTCGCCCAACTCGAAAAACAGCTCCTCCAACGAGATCGCCCGGTCCGGGCACAGGCGTGTGAGCCGCGCCCCGTCGGAGGAAAAGCGGGCGTTGTAGACCTGTCCCCGCCGCGCATCCATCGCGCAGAGGATCTCCCCCCGCCGGTGCGCCACCTGCCAGGCCATCGCCTCGAGGGTGGAGACCCCGCAGCACGGCTTCTCCAGCGCCCAGGCCAGGCCCTTTGCGGTCGCCAGGCCGATGCGCAGTCCGGTGAACGAGCCCGGCCCGGCCGCACAGGCGATCAGGTCCACCTCGGAGGCCTCCATGCCGCAGTGCGCGAGCAGGTCGCGGCACAGCGGCATCAGCGTCTGGCTGTGGGTCAGGCCGCTATTCTGATAGCTCTGCGCCACCAGGAACTCGTCGCGGCAGAGACAGACGGAGACCGACTTCGCGCTCGTCTCCAGCGCCAGAATATTCACAGCCCTTCCACCCCCGAAATGGTGATCTCCCGCTCCTCTTCCCCCGCGCCGCGGCGCAGGTCGACGCGGATGGTGTCCTGCCCCCGAAAGAGCTCCTCCGCCACCTCGCTCCACTCGACGGCGCACACGCCGCCGCGGGCCAGGTAATCCTCCCAGCCGATATCATAGAGCTCGTCGGCGCCGGAGAGCCGGTAGAGGTCAAAGTGAAACAGCGGCAGGCGGCCGCCGGTGTGTTCATCCACGATCGTGAAGGTGGGCGAGGTCACCCGCCCGGGAATGTCCAGTCCCCGCGCCAGGCCGCGCGTGAAAGCGGTCTTCCCCGCCCCCAGATCACCGGTGTAGGCGATCACCGCGCCCGGAGCCACCAGGCGGCCCAGCCGCTCGCCCAACGCCTCCGTCCCGGCGGGGGATTGGGTGTGATAGGTCATATTCGCCGCCCCTTTCTCCGATGCGCTGTCTTGGAATAGGGGGAGTATAGCACATTCTTTCCTTTTATGCAAGAATCTGCCCCACAGTACGGGGTCAGACGGAATGCTCCTCCAGCAGCCGGTACCGCTCCGGCGGCAGGACACCCTTCAGCGTCTGCATCGCCAGCGGGTACTGATTTTCATAATGGGAAAAGGTGTCTCTGGTCTGCAGCCGGAATCCCTGGCGGATATACAGCACAATCGCCTTATGGCTCCACGGCTGGGTATGGACATAGACCGGCAGCTCTCCCAGAGACTGGAACAGCTCCATCGTCCTCTGGCACAGGGCTTTTCCGAGCCCTCTGCCCTGAAAGGCAGGGGCGACCACCAGCCAGTGCAACGACGCCACCGTCCCCTCTCCCCGTCTGTCACGCCACGCGATGCAGGCACCGACGATCTGTCCCCGCGCATCGGCCACGAAGACGCACCGTTTTCGAAGCTCTTCCACGTCTGCGCAATAGGTGGCAAGGAAATAGTCCTCCGCCTCCTGCGGCGTGTCAAAATCTCCGATCTCATACTCCATGGCCGCCCACGCCTTCTCCGCCCCCGGCTCATAGGCCTTCCAATGAAAGCCGGGCGGCAGGACAATCTCAGACGGGACATAGCGCTCACACTTCATAATCACATTGTAAAACGGAATACTCCTGTCCAGCATTTTCTCTTCTCCTCTCTCCACGTTATATCTCGCTGCCGCTTCGATCTGGCTTTCCGGAAACACTTACTCCACCGTCTTGAGTGATTCCACCATGTCAATCTTCCGGAGCCGGCGGCCGCCGACCAGGTTGACGATGAAGGCAAATGCGAGCGTCATGGCCACCGAGATGAGATAGCTGGACAGATGGGCCGAGCGGCCGAACATGACCAGGTCCACCTCCACAGTGGTGATGAGATAGCTGTGGAACCACTTGCCCACCAGCACGCCAAGGGCCATACCGATAAAGGTGAGCACCAGATTCTCCCGGAACACGTAGTCGCGCAGCTCCTTCTCCCGGAAGCCGAGCACCTTGAGGGTGGCCAGCTCGCGCAAGCGCTCGGTGATATTGATGCTCGAGAGGTTGAGCAGCACCACAAAGGCGAGCGCGCCGGCGGCGCTGATGATGATGACCACCGCCGGATAGACGCCGTTGAGCTGGCTGCGGACCATCTCCTCCGTCTCCTCCATGTAGTACACGCCGCTGACGGCATCGAGCTGGAGCAGACGGCTGCCGATGCCCTCCCAGTCGGCGTCCGGCTGGTAGGACAGGAGAATCTGCTCCTCCTCGGGCGCGTGACCGAAGGCGGCCTCATAGCACTGATCGGTCATGTACAGGTAGTGCTGGATGTAGTTTTCCACAATGCCGGTGATCTCAATCTCTGCGCGCTCGTCTCCCGAGACGACGGTCACCGTGTCCCCGACGCCGAGCTCCAGCAGCTCGGCAGTCTTCTCCGAGATCAGCGCGCCGTCTGTCTGCATCTCCACCGGCTCCAGCGTGAGCCGGTCGTGGAAGTCAAGGAAACCATCCAAATCATCCGGCTGCTCCACCGACATCAGGTTGCTGTCGAGGGAGTAGGACGGGCTCTCCAACGTGACGGTGGTGAGATAGACGGAGGTATAGCCGTCCAACGCACTCTCCCCCGCCAGCTCCGTCTCCAGCGCGGCACGCTCGTCCTCCGAGCAGCCGCTGTCGGTGTAGACGATGGCGGAATAGAGCGTGATCCGGTCAAACTGGAGGTCGAGCACGTCCATAATGGAGTCGTGCAAGCCAAAGCCGGTGATAATCAGGCCGGTGCAGCCGGCGATGCCGATCACCGTCATCCAGAACCGCTTCTGGTAGCGGAACAGGTTGCGCGCGGTAACCTTATGGCTGAAGGACATCCGCTTCCAGAGGAAGGGCAGGTGCTCCAGCCAGACCCGCTTGCCGGGGTCGGGCGCCTTGGGGCGCATGAGCGAGGCCGGCGTAGCGCGCAGCGCGGCCAGTGCTGCCGCCAGCACCGCGATGGTGCAGCAGCCCACCGCCGCGATCACGCAGATCGCCGCCATCCCCCAGTCCACCGTCAGCACGACGCCGGGGTAGTCATACATCACCTTCCAGCAGGTGACGATCACCCAGGGCAGGAAGGTGCCCCCCAGCACCAGGCCGATCACGCTGCCGGTGAGCGAGGCGATCAGCCCATAGCCGACATACTTGCGGGCGATGTCCATGCGGGAGTAACCCAGCGCCTTGAGGCCGCCGATCTGAACACGCTGCTCCTCCACCATGCGCGTCATGGTGGTCAGGCAGACCAGCGCCGCTACCAGGAAGAATACTGTCGGGAAGACGGTGGCCAGCCGGTCCATCCGCTCCGCGTCCTGCTGATAGCTGGCAAAGCCGGTATTGCTCGTCCGGTCGAGGACGTACCACTCGTCCGGCTCGATCTCATCCACCTCCCGCTGGGCGTCCTCAATCTCGGCGCGGGCGTCGGCCAGCTCCTGCTGGGCCTCCGCCTCGCCGTCATAGTACTCCGCCAGGCCGTCCTCGTACTCCGCCTGTCCGTCCGTCAGCTCGGTGAAGGCATCGTCCAGCTCGCGCTCACCGTCGGCCAGCTCGTCGCGGGCCTCTTCCAGCGCGTCCAGGCCGTCATAGTACTCCGCCCAGCCGTCGTCCAGCTCGGTGCGGCCGGCCTCCAGCTCCGCCTTGGCGTCCGCAAGCTGGGACTCCGTCGCGTCCAGAAGCTCCTTCGACCCGTCCAGCTCGGCCTGCGCCGCCTCCAGCTGGCTGCGGCCGGAGGCCAGCTCCGCCTCGTTGGCCTCCAGCAGGTCCCGCGTCGCGTCCAGCTCGGCACGGCCGGCCGCCAGCTCCGTCTGCGCCGCGTCCAGCTGCTCCCGCGTCGCCGCCAATGTCGCCGCGCTCTCGTCCAGCTGCTCCCGCGTCGCCGCCAGCATCGCCTGGGTGGTGTCCAGCGTCGCGCGCGCCTCTTCCAGCGCCGCCTTCTGCGGGGAGAGCGCCTCCTCTCGAGCGCTGAGCGCGGCCTGCTCTTCAGCCAGCTCCGAGGCGCGCGTCTCCAGCTCCGTCCTCTGGTCCTCCAGCTCCGTCCGGAGCGCGTCGAGCCGTCTCTCCTCTTCTCCTAGCTCGGCGGCGATCTCTTCCTCTGTCCAGCCCTCTGCCTCCAGCGCGGCGCGCCGGTCATTCAGGGCCTGCAGGTCCCGCTCATAGCCGTCCTGCGCCGCCTCCCAGTCATTCTGGTCAGACTGGAGGGCGGACTCCTTCTCCTGACAGGCGGCGAGGTCACTCTGATAGGCCTCCCACACCGGCTGGAACGCGGCGAGGTTTTCCTGATAGTCCGCCTCCCCCGCCTCATACTGCGCATAGCCCGCGGCGTAGGCGCTCTCCCCCGCCTCGTACTGGGCCAGGCCCTCGTCGTAGGCGCTCTCTCCCGCCTCATACTGCGCATAGCGCTCGGCGTAGGTGCTCTCTCCTGCCTCATACTGCGCATAGCCCGCGTCGTAGGCATCCTGCCCCTGCTGGAACGTGTCCCACTGCTCGCGCAGGGCGGCGGCGCCCTCCTCATACTTGGCAAGCCCGTCCTCGTACTGGGCATAGCCGTCCTCATATTGGGCAAGGCCGTCCTGATAGTCGCGCTCGCTCTCCTCCAGCGTCTCGCGGCCGTCGGCCAGCTCCGCCTCGCCGTCGATGAGCTGCGCGCGCGCCTCATCCAGGTCAGCCGCCCCATCGTAGTAGTCCGCCCAGCCGTCGGTCAGCTCCTGCTCGGCGTCCTGCAGCTCCTGCCAAGCGTCGTCCAGCTCCTGCTGGGCCTCCGCCTCGCCGTCGTAGTACTCGACCCACGCGTCGTCAATCTCCGCCTGGGCCTCGCCGACCACCTCGTCGGTACGCGCCTGCTCCCGTTCCTGGCGCAGCGCCACCAGGCTGTCGGTGTAGCCGTCGATCAGGTCGGTATAGGCGTCGTCATAGGCGTTTACCGCCGCCGCGCCCTCCACCGTGAGGTAAATGTCGGTATAGTAATCCAGAGCATAGGCGTCCGGGTGCAGCGTGACGATGGCCGAGACGCTGCCGTTGCCGAGGGTGGAAGTACCTCGGGTCATGGAGATGTACAACGGACTTTCCCCGACGCCGACGATGGTAAACGTATCCACCGCCAGGCTGTCCTCATAAGCTCCGCTGCCGGTGTCCAGCGTGATGGTGTCTCCCAGCGAGAGGCCAAGGGTCTCCATCATAGACGGCTCGACGAGGCATTCCTCCGCCGTCTCCGGCAGGCGGCCCTCTGTCAGGCTGGGCGCGTTCAACCCGCTCTCGCTCAGACTGATCGCCTTGACCACCAGGGAGTCCGCACCGTCGGCGCTGTAGGCGATCGCGTCCACGCTGTAGGCGCCCTCAGACTGCCGCGTGCCATCGGCCGCCTGCAGGGCGTCCACGTCCTCCTCTGTCAGGCCGAGCGTAGCCATGATATGGGCATCCATCAGGTTCTGTTCGTCCAGATAGGCGTCCATCGAGGCCATCATGTCGGGGGCGGCCATCCGCAGGCCAAAGAGGAAGCTGACGGCGATCACCACCAGCGTCAAGATGGATAAAAAGCGCCCGCGGGTCTTGCTGATCTCACGCAGGGCGTCCTGATTCAGCGCGCGCTTGGACATGACTGCCTCCCTCTGGTCATCTCATCTGTCACCATTCAATCTCGTCTACGCTGGTCGGGTTAGCGTTGGTCATGATAGAGGCCACCCGGCCGTTTTTGATGCGGATCACCCGGTCCGCCATCGGTGTTAGGGCAGAGTTGTGCGTGATGACCAGCACCGTCATCCCCTCGCTGCGGCAGGTCTCCTGCAGGAGGGTGAGGATCTGCTTGCCGGTCACGTAGTCCAGCGCGCCGGTCGGCTCGTCGCACAGCAGCAGTTTTGGATTCTTCGCCAGCGCCCGAGCGATGGCCACGCGCTGCTGCTCGCCGCCGGAGAGCTGGGCGGGAAAGTTATTCTTCCGGTCAGCCAGGCCAACATGCTCGAGCACCTGCTCCGCCGGCAGAGGGTTGCGGCAGATCTGTGCCGCCAGCTCCACGTTTTCCAGCGCGGTCAGATTCTGGACCAGATTGTAAAACTGGAAGACAAAACCGATGTCGTGCCGGCGGTATTCCGTCAGCTGGCGCGCGTTGTAGCCGCTGATGCGCCGGCCGTCCACCGTGATCTCGCCGCCGGTACAGCTGTCCATCCCGCCAAGGAGGTTGAGCACCGTCGTCTTGCCCGCGCCGGAGGGCCCGACAATTACGACAAACTCCCCCTTCTCCACCTGGAAAGAAATGTCAGCCACCGCGACGATCTTCACCTCTCCCATCTGGTAGTGCTTGGAAACATGCTCCAGTTCAATATATGACATCTGCGCGCCTCCTCCGCCCATTTTCATGTCTATGATAGCATGGTTTCTGCGGGAGAACAACGGACAATTTGTAAACTTTGCCACTGCCGACTGGGCAGCGCGCATACTTTTCCGACCGGGCGGGGAAGGCTAACATCGACCTTCCGGCCGGAGGCATCCGGCCGTTTTGACCGTCTGAGGCGGACCGATACAGGAGGATGCCATGACAGAGCAATGGAACGGCTTTGCCCCCGGACGCTGGGCGCGGGCCATCGACGTGGACGACTTCGTCCGATGCAATTACACCCCCTATGAGGGGGGAGAGATCGCCTGGCAGCCCGGCCGGGTCCCCTTCCGCCCTCTTCCAAATGCCCCGGCGCCGGCGCGCGTGGAGGAGGGGACGTTTTGTCCGGAATCGCTGCGCCACCTTGTGCGCGCCGGACAGCTTGACCCGCCCGGTGCCGGGCGGACAGCCGCGCTGGGTGATGCGCGCCGGGTGGCACTCTACGGCATCGACCGGCTCGCCGCGCCTCTGCGGACCGCCTGTGCCTCGGACGCTCCACTCGACCCGCGCACACTCGCGCGCCGGGCGCGGCTGGCCGAGCGGCTGGAGGCTCTGGAGGAGCTGCGCACCCTCGGCCTTCGCGCGGGCGTGGACCTCTCCCTGCCGGCGGGGAGCTTTCAGCAGGCGGCGCTCTGGCTTGCGCTGACCTGCCGAGGCGGTCCGGCGCCCGGGCGGGCAGACCTCTTTCTGGATATCTACGCCGAGCGCGACCTGGCCGAAGGCCTGTGCGGCGAGGCGGAAGTACAGGCCGTCACTCGCTGGCTGCTGGAAGAGGGCGTTCTGCGCACGCTGACGCTGGGCGGCATCGGTGCGGACGGGCGCGCCCGGGTGACCCGGATGAGCGCGCGGCTGCTGCGCGCCGGGCTGATGTCGGCCCCCGCAGGGGACTTTTCGGTGCTCTGGTCCGACCGCCTGCCGCGCGCCTTTCGGCAGGCGGTCAGCCGGGCCGCCGCGTCAGACGGCTCGCTGCGCCTGGAGACCCAGGACACGCTGGCGGAGGGCGGCGGGGACAGCCTGCTGCTGTGCGCCGGCCTTCCGTTCTCTCCGGGACGGGAGGAGCTGGCCTTTTCTCCGGCCGTCCACCTGAACGAGGTTGTCCGCGCCGTGCGGAAAGGCGCGGCGGCGGACGCCGGCTGGAGCGCGCTCGCCGGGCCGCTCGCCGGCGCATTGGAGACGCTCGCCGGAGCCGCCTGCGACGCCTGGCAGCTGACCGCTTTCCAGGCGGCGCGCCGCGGGACAGACACGCTGGCGCGTGCGCTGAGCGACGAGGTGCTCTGCCGCTGGCTGGTCCCGCAGCTGGCCGGTCTGGAGGAGGCCGCCGCGCTCCTCGCGGACTGTTCCGGGGCGCCGGAGGAGACAGAGCTGAGCCGCTGGCTGGAGGACGCGTTCTGCGCGCCGTTGGCCGGGCGGACCGCGGCGCTGGGCGTGCGGCTGCGGTCGCCCATGGCGGCCGACGGGGACTGAACCCTGAAAAGCGGTAAAATGGCCGGCAGGACCCGCGCAGAAAAACGCTGCGCGGCCTGCCGGCCGTAGTCTGTTCCCCTCTCAGGTATTTCGCATATACACGCATACAGGCGGATTCCGCACTTTTCATGGCTGCGGTATCAAAACCTGAAGGGTAAAAATATTCTGTCGTGTCTGTACGCTGATGGTTCCGCCGTACTTTTCCGCCGTATAGCGGATGCTCTTCATCCCATAGCCGTGGCCCGGCCCATCCGTTCTGGTGCTGCGGGGCAGGCCGTCTTCAAACGTGAGGGGATGATCAAAGTAGTTCTGGACCTGAATCATCAGCAGTTCGCCCTGGGTGACCACGCGAACACTGATCACCCGCTTTTCCGGCTCGTCCAGCTCCATCACAGCGGCGATGGCGTTGTCCAGCGCGTTGCCAAACAAGGCGTAGATATCCTCCAACGCCATAAAGCTCAGCTGGGCGCCGTCGGCCAGACAGGTCCACTGGATGTCATGACTTTTACAGAACCGGCCCTTCTCCATCAGGACGATATCCAGCGCGCTGTTTCCCGTCTCGACGGCGGTGTCATAGATCTGAATGGCCTCCTCGACGCTCTTGAGGTACGCCTCCCGCTCCGGCCCGTCGGCGGACGGGCAGTTCGCCCAGAGCTGGTGGCGCAGGTCATGACATTTGCGGTTAATGGTGTCAATCGTCTCCTGTGTGAGCTGGAACTGGAGCTGCTGCTGGCGCAGGGCGTGGGAGATGCCGTCCAGGTCGCGCTGCAGGTCCATCTTCTCCCGCTGGCTGGCCTGCTGCCAGAGGACATAATAGCAGCACAGCGCATCACTGATCGGATAGATCAGGCTGTGGGGCAGCGCGGGTTCGGCCGACTTCTCCCAGATGCTCAGCAGCCAGACGAACAGCAGGATGGTCGTCATGGGGAACAGGTCAGACCGGCTGACGGAATATCCGCCCTGCCGGGCCAGCTTGCGGACAAATACGCGATAAAACAGCAGGTAGACCGCCGCGTAAATGCCCAGCACGACCAGCGGAGCATCCCCCCGCCGCGCGCCCCAGAGAACGTGATAGATGCAGTAGACGTCATAGGCCGCGTGCTGCGTGGCCGAGACGCAGACCGTGCAGTAGACCGCCTCCCAGAGGGAGACACGGACACAGCCCCAGATAAACGGGATGCATCCGAGCAAAAAGACGCCCCAGTAGACAAACAGCCACGGCCCGCTCTCCGGAACCGGGAAGATGCTGTTGATGAAAAACGAGGCGGCCAGCATCAGCGAGCAGGCGCACAGTACCCGCAGATGGTAGTGGGCGCGCTTGCAGACCGGGTGCAGAAAGAGCAGGCAGGCGCAGATCAGCTGGGCGGTATAGTCCACCCGCTGCCACAGCTGAATGATCACGGGTCCACTCCCCCCATATAGCTCGCCAGCGACTGTAAAAAGGCTTTTTTGCGCGGCCGGCTGATGCGGATCCACTCCTGCCCGATGCGGATGTCGTCCTTCTGCACAGCGGAGACATGCTTGAGGTTGACCAGATAGCACTGATTGCAGCGCTTGAAGGACAGGCCCTCCACCTTCTCCTCCAGCTCGCGCAGGGTGGCCTTCTGCCGGATGGTCTCCTCCGCCGTGTGGTAATAGAGATAGTGCCCCCGCACCTCGGCGTAGAGCAGCTCGTCGGTGGAGAGAATGCGCTTGCCCTCCGCCGTGGTGAGGACAATGCTGCGCACTTTGCGCGCGCGGAGCATCTGCAGGGCGTTTTTCATCTTCAGCGCGAAGGAATAGTAGCTGACCGGCTTGACCAGAAAGTCCAGTGCCTGGACCTCATAGCCCCGGATGGCCATCTGCGCCAGGTTGGTGATAAACAGGATCAGAACCTGCCGGTCCCGCCGGCGCACCTCGCGCGCCACGCTCAGGCCGTCCTGTCCCGGCATGTCGATGTCCAAACAGACCAGGTCGGCCGACCCGTCGTAGTCGGCGAGCAGGGCGCTTCCGGACGCGTAGGTCTGGACACACAGCTCCTCGCGCACCTCTCCGGCCAGACGCCGCAGATGCGCGCACATGCTCTCGCGCTCCTGCCGCTCGTCGTCTGCGACCACGATTTTGATCATCGGACCGGCCCCCTCTCTTCTCCCAGCAGGTCAGCGCTCCGGCTTTCCCTCCGGGAAGATCAGTTTGAAGACAAAGAAATAGATCACCATAGACACGCCGCCGGTGACGAAGGTCACCAGCAGATTGTAGACTGCCGGAGGGAAGGAAACCTGCGCAATGGGCAGCCAGAGACCGTTGATCGCGTTACAGGCCAGTGAGATCAGCACCCAGGCGATCAGATACCACATGGCCTGATAGGCCACGTTCCCCTTGCTCCGAAACGTGATGTTACGCTGGAGCGGGAAATTGATGCACTGTGCCAGGAAGGAGCCGACCTCATAGCTGATAAAGTAACCCAGCCCGCCGCCGATAATCACCTCGCCGGCCGCATCGCGGGCCACCTCGTAGCCCAGGATATTCCATGTGTAGTCGAGCCCGGCAAAATGGATCGGAATCCGCGGCCACATGAACTCCACACCGGCCAACTCTGTCCCCAGCAGATAGGGCAGGAAGGTGAACACCAGATATTGAAAGATCGTGACACTCAGGCTGAAGACATAGAAGTAAAACAGCTGGCTGAGCCATCGGGCCGCCGTGGGGTGCGCCTCGCGGAACGCGCTCCAGTGACGGGTCCACCAGCGGGCCAGGGCGGAGGCGCCGTCTCTCACGCTTCATACACCTCCACCTCTGTCCGGGCCGCGCCGTAGGGGCTCTCGGCGGTGAGCGTCACGCGCTCCCCCTCGCCCGGCAGGACGATGGCCAGCGCCTCGCCGTAATAGGTGTCCGCCGTATCCCCCCGGTAGCCGCGCGGATAGTAAGGGCAGGCGCTGCCCAGCCCGAGCAGCCGTCCCCCGGCGACGCGGACTCGGATCTCCCCGCGGGCCATCGGCTGCAAGACACCATTCCGGTCGGTGTACTGCATCCGGATATAGCACAGCCCGCCCGCGCGGGGAACTCTGGCCTGCTCCGGGCGGAGGGTCAGCACCGTCTCCTCCCCCGCCGAGCGCAGCTCCGCCCAGCCGATCTCCCGCCCGGCGCCGTCATAGGCGACCGCGCGCAGCGTCCCCGGCCGGTAGACCGTGCCAAAGCGCACGCGGCAGTCCCGGCCCACCCGCCGGGTGCCCAGACAGGTCCCGTTGAGAAAGAGGCTGACGCGCGCGGCGCGGGCATAGACCTCTATCACGGCCGGCGCCCCCTCGCAGCCGTGCCAGGACCAGCTCTCCACCGCGTTGCTCATCTTCCAGGCCGACGGCGAGTGGCGCTGGCGCGTGTACGGGACGGGCACGACGGCCAGTCCTACCGTCTCCAGCCCGAAGGCCACGCGGGTATAGCGCATCTCCGCCAGGGGCCTGCCCGTCAGGTCAATCCGGCCGGACCCGGCGCTCAGCCAGCCCGGCCCGTGGGAGAAGTCGGGCGCGTAGTCGCGGTACTCCCACGAGCCGATCCCCACCTCGCCGAGGTAGTCCATCCCCGCCCAGACAAAGTCCCCGATCAGACGGGGCTCTCCCTGCGCCGCGTCCCAGAACCGGGCGGCGTCGGCACAGAAGGTCTCGCTGCCGACAATCAGCCGGTCGGGATACCTCTTCAGATCATGCCGGTAGCGGCGGATACCGTAATTATACCCCGCAATGTCCATCTTGGCAAAGGCATCGCGCGTCTTCCAGTCACACGGCGGCAGCGTGGCCCCGCATTTCATAAAACCGGAGCCAAACAGACCGGCCATATTGTTGAAAAACGTGCTGCCCACCGCGCGCTTGCGCCCGCCGGGCCGGGCAGCCTCCTCCGCCTTTTTGTCGCTGTAGACGCCAAAGCCGAGGGAGCTGAGAAAGTTGAAAAAGATATTCACCCCGCAGGTGACCGGGCGGGTGCCGTCCAGACGGTGCAGGCACTCCGTCATCGCCCCGCACAGGTCAATTCCCCGCCGCTGGGCCGTCTCGGAGACCTCGTTCCCGGTGGAATAGAGGACGACGGAGGGATGGTTGTAGTCCTTCTCCACCATGGCGCGCAGGTCCTCCGGGTAGCGCCGCTCCACCTCCCCGGCATAGTCATAGCGGGTCTTGTGGATGTACCAGACGTCCACATACTCGTCCATCACCAACATTCCCAGCCGGTCGCAGGCCTCCAGAAGCGCCTTGGAGCACGGGTTGTGGGCCGAGCGAATGGCGTTGTAGCCGCTCTCCCGGAGCAGGCGTATCTTCCGCTCCTCGGCAAAGTCCCACGCGGCGGCGCCGAGCAGACCGTTGTCGTGATGAATACAGGCCCCGCGCAGGATGACCCGCTCCCCATTGATGCAAAAGCCGGAATGGCTGTCGCAGGTGACCACGCGGATGCCAAACGACTCACTGCGCACGTCCTCTCCAAAGGTGACGCGGCAGGTGTAACGCCTGGGGTGTTCTGGCGACCAGAGCTCCGCCCCCGGCAGGGAGAAGTCCCCGCTGCACCGGCCGGTGCCGTCCGCCTGGCGCTCGGCCATGCCGTCGGAATGTGCAAGCGGCGTCCGCCCGTCCAGAAGCTCCACGCGGACCGGGCCGGGCGCGCTGGTCCGGACCTCCACCCGCACGGCGGGCGGACACCAGCCGGTCGGGGTGATGCGGATGCCAGAGGGCAGAATATGCTCCTTTGGCATACGCAGCAGCCAGACCGGGCGGTAGATGCCCGTGCCGGTATACCAGCGGCAGTTCGGCTGGTCGCGGTTGACCGCCTCCACCCGCAGCTCGTTTGCCGCGCCATAGCGCAGCGCGGGTGTGGGGTCGGCGAAAAAGCCGGTGTAGCCGTAGCGGTGCTCGGCGATCTTCTGTCCGTTGAGATAGATCACGGCGCGGTGGTAGACCCCCTCAAACTCTAGCAGGAGCCGCCGGCTCCGGTCCTCCTCCGGGACGGTGAGGGTGCGGGTGTAGACGTAGTCCCGCGCCTCGTACCAGCCGGTGTTCTCGCCGCCGGGGCTCGACGCGCTCCGCCGGTCGCCCAGCATCGCGTCGTGCGGCAATGTGACCGAGACCGCCTCGTGCTCCTCTCCGGCCGGCCAGCAGCGCCAGTTGTCATTGAGCGCAATTTTTTCCATGCAGTACCTCGCTGTTCTTTTTGCTCCATGGGACAATGCCCCGGGACAAGATCTGTCCCGGGGCCGCCCGGTCAGGCCGTCTTGCGGTGGCGCAGGTAGGCCGATACCAGCAGGAGCAGCACTGCCGCCCCCATCAGGACGCACAGCCGGACAATGGAGCCCATCATGCTCACATCGCCGAACATGGCCAGATTGAAAAAGTAGCCGACAAAGGTGTAGACGCTGTCCACCACAAACGCGCACAGCGCGATCATCCCCAACGCTGGGGCCAGCGCAATCAGCCAGTCGTTTTCCCAGAACAGGCTGAGCACCTCCAGCACGACCACCGCCGCCAGCGGCAGATAGATCAGCAGGTTCCGCTCCCCCGCCGCCGCGCCGTAGACGGCGTAGAAGACGATGGAGATCAGGGCGAGCACGCCGCCCGCGAGGGCCAGATACCATCCGGCCGCCCGGCCGGAGAAACAGCTTTTCAGGTTCATACGCTTACCTCCCTGTCTTTTTTCCGCCATCTTTCACTTCAATGACCGGATGTCTCCCGCTCCGGAAGAGCATCACCGCGCAGCCCGCCGTCAGCACCGCCATGACCACATCGAGGACGTACAGCGCCGTCTGCCACCACGGCATGACGCTGCGGATGGTGGAGTTCACGCTCAGGCCGTTGGTCAGGTTTGTCCGGGAGAGCATGTAGTGATAGTTCTTGACCGCATCGCGCAGACAGCCGAGCAGACAGCCGTCATCGTTGGCGGTGATCTCCTGCAAAATGGCCGCCGTGCTGCTGCCGGTCGGGTCGATACAGTAGGTCGTGGTCCCCGCCGTGAGCGAGGTGGAAAAGTGGCTCTTATACGAGCCGCCGGCCACGCCGTCCGTCTCCACCTGTCCCTTGAAGCCCCACTCGTTGCGCAGCACCTGTGTGTTGAGCGCATAGCTGGAGGAAGACCAGGTCAGACCCAAACGGTTGAACGACTGCATCAGCGCCAGCGTGTTGTCATGGCTCAGCGCGCCCTCAAATGCCTTCAAGGCGCCTTCCCGGAATGCCTGCTCGTTGAAGAACATCACCAGCCCCTCACGGTACAGCTCCTGATCGTTTCCTGCCAGGTGCTTGATGCCGGGCGAGACACCGCGGGACTGCGTGGCACTGAGCTGTATCTCCGTGTACAGATAGGTGAGAATGCTGTCCTCAGAATAATACTCGCCGTTTCGGCCGCCGAACGGAGTGCGGTGGATATTGCCGCCGCCAGCCCAGAAGGAGGGCAGGTTGCAGTACAGCGCCTCTTCCGCCAGCAGTTCACCGCGGCGCTGCAGCCGCTCGGGACTCCAGGTGCAGGCGGCAACCGTGCTGGAGGGATACAGGCAGACATCCCGCGTGTCCCCATACTCCTCCGGAAAGGTATTGGAACCGACGCTGGCCGTGCCGTCGCCCTCGGAGAAGGCGGGCTTTCCTACCGATGCGACCTCCGCCGTGCCGAACATATCCGCCAGCTGAGAGGCCAGCTCCTCCACCGTCATCTGATCGAGATACCGGTTCCAGGTCTCCTCGTCGTCATAGTCCACGTCCTTCATCATGACGAAGGTCAGCCCGTTATTCGTCCCCTGTGTGTAGTCGTCCACCGAGGGGGCGTCCTCCGGCTTTTCATAGGTATCGCCCTGCAGAAGCACCATCATCTCTTCCGTACAGGCGACCTCCACCGGCTCTTCCGGGAAGGTGTTCGCCCAGTCCTGACGGGTCAGATAGGTGACAGTATCCGGGAACCAGTAGTTGATATCGCAGTCGTCAAACTGATTGGTCACCAGCTCGCCGGTATCGGAATAGCGATAGCTCTCGGTGTCCAGCGCGTCATAGGTCCAGTGATAGGTCTTGGCGGCGTCGCCCGCGACCTCATTGCCCTCGTGATCGACCAGGCCGGTCGCCCCCTTGGCGGCGAGGATGTTGTTGAGCGCGTCGTGCGCATCGTCGCCCAGCGAGAGGTAGTAGTCGCCCGCGCTGAGGATGTAGCCCTTGGTATTGCTATCATCATAGCTCGCCATCAGGTAGCGGTCAATGCTGACCTCCACCGTCTCAGACGCGCCCGGCTCGAGCAGGCCGGTCTTGCCAAAGCCAATCACCTGCACGGCGGACTTCTCCACCAGATTCTCCCGCTCATAGGCACCATAAGGGGTCTGGACGTAGAGCTGGACGGCCGACTTGCCGGCTGCATCGCCGGTGTTGGTGACGGTGACCGTGGCGGTAAAGGTGTCGCTCACCTCATCATAGGTCACGCCGTCCAGCGTCTGTTCAAACGTGGTATAGCTCAGGCCGTAACCGAAGGGATAGGACACCTCATCCTGATAGACCCAGGCGCCGCCGTCGGAGGAGCCGGCGCTGGAGGAGGCCCCGGAGGACGGGTTCAAGATGGCGTCCTCATAGCGCGTCTCGTAGTATTTGTAGCCGACGTAGATGCCCTCTGCCTGAATGACCACGTGGGAGACGTTGTTCTCCGCATCGGTGACAATCCCGGAGTTTATCACCTCATCCAGATTGGTCCAGGTGGTGCTGTTTTGGCTGGAGACATGCGCCGCCGGAGAGGAGAGGGAATCTGCCGCATAGGTGTCCACCAGGCGTCCGGAGGGATTGGCCTGGCCGGTGAGGAGATTCGCCACGCCCTCAAAGCCGCGCAGTCCCGGTGTGCCGATCCACAGGCAGGCGTCTACTCCGTATTCGTCCAGCCACTCCACTTCCATCTGGTAGTTGCTGTTGAGCAGGACAATTATTTTGTCAAACACGCCGGAGTCGCGGATCATCGCCAGCATGTCGCGCTCATCCTGATGGAGCGCCAGGGCACTGATGCCTTCCGGATCCTCCATCATCATCTCGGTGTCCTCGCCGCCCTCGCGGGCCAGCATGACAATGGCCACGTCGTTGTAGTCGTCCTGCCAGCTCGCGCGCAGCTCATCCGTATAAAAACCGATCGGCTCCTCGCCCTGCACGGGAGCGGCGTTAAACTCCCCCGTCGAGTTCGGGCCGCCGGAGATCTGAAGATTATTGCTGGCCACGCGGGTCGTATCGCTCGCCTGATAGGCGCTGTAAAGCGTGTCGTTGATGGCAAAGCCCGCCTCGGCCAGCGCGTCGTAAGGCGTGATCAGATAGGTCCCCGTGCTCGCCGCGCCGCTGTTGGCGCCGCCGGGAGAATAGACCGGCTGAACGAACGCGTGGCCGAAGAGGGTCACGCGGCTTCCGGACGCCAGCGGCAGGGCATTGTCATCATTTTTCAACAGGACAGAGCCCTCCTCCTGTTCCAGGACGGACTCGTCGTAGGTCGCCTGGATCAAGCTCTGGAGGTTCTCCGCGGAAAACTCCCCAAACTCGCTGGTCCAGTAGGTCGTGTCCTCGCCGGACGCGTCCTCATCATAGACCACCTCGCTGGTGGTAGTGCCGAGATAGGAATTGAGCGTGCCGGTGTAGGTGATCGCGGTCTGGGTGGCAAACAGGGCCAGCACCAGAAGCACCGCCAGGGTGGATGTCAGACCGCGCCAGAGCCTGGCCTGTCTGCTCTCTCTTTGTGGCATGGTACATACGCCTCCTTTTCCGAGTTCATGTCAGGTTTCACCAGTTTTTGTGCTTGATCTCTGCCCTCCTTTGTCCATTGTTTCTGAATCCTTTATAAAATATTTTTTCAAAAAAGGCAACCGTCTGTGCACAGACTGCCTCTCTCGGGGACGCAGACTGTCAGCCGTGACACCAAAACGGGACAGCGCTCCCACTGAGGGAGGCCGTCCCGTTCTGTCTATCCGCACTGCTTATTCTCTATTTTTCAAATAAGGCCCAGCTGCGACGTCTACCGAAAATCAAAGAGGGCGGTAAACTTGTCCCAGAAGGTCTGCTCCGGCTCCGGCTCCGATACCTCTTCCGGCTCCTCTGGTTCGGCAACACCGTCCGCCTGCAGTACAAACTGTACGGCGCTCACACCGGTATTCCGCGCGGAGACGAAGGAGGTCACCTCTCCCGAGCTCCCGGTAATGCTCCTCTATGGCGACGGTGGACGGGCTGTCATCCGGCAGATAATCGTCGATATCGTAGTTGACCGACACCCGGCTCCAGGCGAACAGGCAGAGCACGGCCGCCACCAGAAAGACAGCCAGCAGCACCTTTCGTGCGCGGACGACCCAATGAAAAAAGCCTCTCATTCGCCCGCTCTCCCCTCCGCGCGGGCCACGCCGTCCACCCGATAGTCCGGACCGTTCTCATGCAGGGCCAGGCTCACCTCGTCCGGCCCCAGGCGCCCGCAGGCGGTATAATGCATGGTGTGCATCAGGGTTTTGATCTGTCCGGTAAACCGGCAGTTTCCTGCCGCATCAATCCGTCCGGAGATGGGGTGGGTGTGCGAGAGCAGGTGCAGCTCTCCGCTCAGCCGCTCCCCCTCGCAGCTGACCCGCATCCAGCCCGGACGTTCGCCCATCGGCGTGTGCATGACGATATCATAGCACCGTTGTCTGATCATGAACGCTCCTCCTGTCTGATCGGCAGGGCATCTTGCACTATACAGAAACAGCATCGGCATCCCTTACCCTGCCCCCGTCTCGCCGCGGTTGGCGGCGGTGTGATTGTCACGGTGTCTCCGCCCGACCTGTCCCTATTGTAGCGGGGCGGCGCAAAAAACGGTCAGCTTACGGGAGCTGTTGCTTTTTGGACAAATCCGGACATTTGACCATCAAATTCAGCCGCACCTCCCTTGCCGCCCGCGCCGCGATACGGTATAATGTCACCCAGGACAGGCAAACCGGCAGACAGAGAGGATATCCGGATTGAAACAGGCAGAGAAGACCCTTCAGACCCGGCGGGTACTGGCCGCTTCCCTGAAGCGGCATATGAAGAAAAAACCGTTGTCCAAGATCACAGTCAGTGAGATCATCTCCGACTGCGACGTAAACCGGAAGACCTTTTACTACCATTTTTAAGACATTTACGACCTCTTCCACTGGATGCTCGAGGAAGAGGCGGTAGAGGTCGTCCGACACTTTGATCGCGTGATTGACAATGCGGAGGCGATCGCCTTCGTGATGGACTACATCGAGCAGAACGACCACATGCTCAACTGCGCCTATGACTCCGTCGGCCTGGAGGGCATGAAGCATTTCTTGGCCGCGGATTCCTATCCGATCATGACTGACAATATCACGCAGCAGGAGCGGGAGCTGGGTGTTGTCCTGGAAGATGGTTTCAGACAGTTTCTGTGCCGCTTTTATGTCGAGGCGCTCTCCGGGATTCTGCTCGAGTGGATGCAGGACCGCACAATACGCCGGCGGGAGGAGACCATCGGCTATCTTCTGTCCATCTCTCAAGTCTCCATTCCCGCTATTTTGCGGCAATTCGGCACGCCGGTCTCCGGGCAGGCAGCTGAGAAGGAGGATTCGATATGAACCTGACCTACACACTCTCCAATGGACTGGAACTGCCCCGGGTAGGCTACGGCACCTATCAGGTCTCCGATGGGCGGGGCGCCGAGGTGGTCGCCCAGGCGCTCACAGCAGGTTACCGGCTGCTGGACACCGCCTCTTTCTATGACAATGAGGAGGCGGTCGGCGAGGGAATCCGCCGCTCCGGCCTGCCGCGCTCGGAGGTGCTGCTCACCTCCAAGGCGTGGCGGACCGAGCTGGGACACAGTGAGGTGCTGTCCGCCTTTGAGGCCTCTTGCCGCCGCCTGGGAACAGACTACCTCGACCTCTACCTGCTGCACTGGCCCTGTGTGGCGGCACAGCGGCCGGACTGGAGAGCGGTCAACGCCCAGAGCTGGCAGGCCCTGGAGGAGCTGTACCGCGCCGGCCGGGTACGGGCAATCGGCGTGTCCAACTATCTGCCGGAGCATCTGGACGCTCTGCTGGAGACGGCGGAGATTCTCCCCATGGTAAATCAGATCGAATACCATCCCGGCTGGACACAGCCGGAGACGGTGAATTGGTGCCGCGCGCATGGCGTATTGGTGGAGGCGTGGAGCCCGATGGGGCGCAGGCGGGTGCTGCGTCATCCGCTCGTAGAGCGTATTGCCGCCCGGCATCAGGTCTCCCCCGCGCGGGTTTGCCTGCGCTTTGCGCTGGAGCAGGGGGTCCTTCCCCTGCCCAAGAGCTCGGACGCCGCGCGAATGGCGGAAAACCTGGCGCTCTTCTCCTTCTCACTGTCGGAAGAGGAGCGGGATTGGCTGGAGACCATGCCGCCCGCCGGCTGGTCAGGTGAGGACCCCAACCGCCCCGGCCGGAAATACACGCTGGAAGAGCTCGGTCTGAGCTGAGCCCCTTCCTGAAACGGCGACATGCCCTGCAAGCTCGAAATGGGAGCTCGCAGGGCATGTCTCATATCGCGCGCGACTGGCGGTCATTCCATCGCCGCAAGGCTGGTGAGAAACTGGACGGCAGAGCGCGGCGTGCGGTTGGGATTGCGGATATCCCAGCGGACGGCGAGGGCGGTGAGCCGCTCCGGGTCCATCTCCACACCGCGGATCTTGGCCAGTTCGCGGATCATCTCCAAAAACTGTGGCTTCGTCAGCTCCTGGAAGAGCACGCGCAGGCCGAAGCGCTCGGAGAGAGAGGTCTTCTCCTGAATCGTCTCGGAGGCGTCCACCTCGTCGCCCAGCCGGTCGGAAAAGGTCTCGCGCACCAGGTGACGGCGGTTGGAGGTGGCATAGACCGCCACATTGGCCGGACGCGGCTCGACGCCGCCCTCCAGGATGGTCTTGAGCAGGGAGTAATTGTGGTCGTCCTTGTCAAAGGCGAGGTCGTCGATAAAGAGGATGAACTTCTGCGGCTGGTGGCCGAGCATCCGCACCAGCTCGGGAATCCCGGTCAGGTCGTTCTTGTCCACCTCAATCAGGCGCAGGCCCTCCATCCCGTCCATCGCCAGCAGGGCTTTCACGGTCGCCGATTTGCCGGTGCCGCTCGCGCCGTAGAGCAGCACATTGTTCACCCGGCGCCCGGCGAGCATCGCGCGGGTGTTGGCGGCCACCTGGCTGCGCTGGCGGTGGTAGCCCAGCATCTCCTCGGCCGGGATGCAGTCCGGTTCCCGCACCGGGATGAGCCGCCCGCTCTGCCAGAGAAAGGCGTGATAGCGGGCAAACTGCCCACAGCCGTTGGCGCGGTAGAAGGCGGTCAGCTCCTCGAGCGAGGGCAGCTCGCCCCCCGCCCAGGCCGGCAGCGGCGCCTCCGGAGAGAGGGAGACGGCCAGCTCCTCCCACGGCAGGGCGAGCAGGCGGCGCAGCGCCTCCAGGTCGTGTCCGGCCGCGCGGATGAGCGCCGGCGTCTCCTCCCCCTTGGCCACCGCCATGGCATAGGGCCACTCGTCATAGCGCAGCCGGTCGCCCAGCCAGGCGGCCAGCGAGTCATACCCCGCCTCCGCCAGCGCGCAGAAGGCGCGCCCATAGCAGCTCAGCCGGTCCGCGCAGTCCTCCTCCAGCATCTCCCGAACCGCCCGCAGCACGTCCAGGCGCAGCAGCCCGCGGTAGACCGTCAGTCCGTCCAGCCAGCGGGACGCGACAGCAAAATTGATCTCCATATTCTCTCTCCCTCTCTCCCCGCCGCATAAGGCAGAGCGGCGGCCGAACCTCTCGGGTCGGCCGCCGCTGTCGGTCCGTTTCAGCCCATATCAACGGTAATGGTGGTGGACACCCCGTTATACTCCCTGTCATCGTCCAGGCCAAAGGCCGCGGTGGTGACAGTGATCTCATGCGTGCCGGTGCCCGGCTCATACGCCTCGGTCACGCTCCAGCTCTCGCGCTCGCCGGGCGCGATGGCCTCCGTGCTGTAGAGCACCTGGCCCTCCTCGTCCGTGATGGTAAAGGTGAAGGAGACGGCGTTCTGGCTGTCGTTGACCAGCTCCAGTGTATCCTGTCCGCTGGTGATGGAGAAGTCGACAAAGCCGGGGAAGATGATGTCCCCCACCGCGCTGTCCGATGTATCCTCCAGGCCGGTCCCGCCGGGGCTGGCGATGCCGGAGGAGTCGGAGGAGGAACTGCCCATTCGGCCGGGCACATCGCTGGTCACCGGCGGGTCGAGAATCTCCAGCGCAAAGGCAAAATAGGCCACCGCAGCCAGCACAATCGAAATCAGCAAAATCAGCGCGGACGTGAGCAGAAGATTAGTCTCTTGCTCCGGCAGCTGCACTCGTCTTCCCATCGGGACGAACCTCCTCAAATACAGGTAAGGAGATTATAGCGGATTTCCCGGGAAAATACAAGCGAGAATTGCGCGGACACAGCCCACACCATCCTTTTCCCGTCACTTGAGGTTGATGGCGTTATCCTCATAATACCGCTTGACACGCAGCCGGTTGACCGCGCGGGCCAGGGTGGCCTGCGCCGTGCGGTATTCCATCATGCTGTGCTTTTGCAGCATCTCCTCGCGGGCCTGGTCCGCCTCCCGTTGGGCGCGGTTGGCGTCGATGTCCTCCGGTCGCTCCGCCGTGTCCACCAGGACAAGCACATCGTTATTTTCCACCTTGACCATCCCGAAGGAGACGGCGGCCAGGCGGAACCGCTCCTCGCCCGGCACGCGGTAGGAGAGCGTCCCCGGAACGATGGCGGAGATGGTGTTCCTGTGATGGGCAAGAATGCCGTACTGCCCGGCTACGGTGGGGACGATGAGGGACTCGCACTCCCCCTCATAGAAGGGGCGGTCCGCCGCCAAAATCCGCACCTGAAACCGGCTCATGACGCCGCCTCGCTTTGGAGCTCGCGCGCCTTTTTCTTTACGTCGTCAATCGTGCCGACGTTGAAGAAGGCTGCCTCGGGATATTCGTCCATCTCGCCGGAGATAATCGCCTTGAACCCGGCCAGCGTATCGCTCAACGGGACGTAGACGCCGGGCGTGCCGGTGAACTTCTCCGCCACGTGGAACGGCTGCGAGAGGAAGCGCTGGATCTTGCGCGCGCGCATGACGGTCAGCCGGTCCTCCTCGCCCAGCTCCTCCATGCCGAGGATGGCGATGATGTCCTGCAGCTCGCTGTATTTCTGGAGGATCTCCTGCACGCGGCGGGCGATCTGGTAGTGCTCCTCCCCGACGAGGTCGGGCTCCAGAATGCGGGAGGTAGACTCCAGCGGATCGACCGCGGGGTAGATGCCCTGCTCGGCGACCTTACGGCTCAGGACGGTGGTGGCGTCCAGGTGGGCGAAGGTGGTGGCCGGCGCGGGGTCGGTCAGGTCGTCGGCGGGGACGTAGACCGCCTGGACCGAGGTGACCGAGCCGCTGCGGGTAGAGGTGATGCGCTCCTGCAGCTCGCCCATCTCATTGGCGAGGGTGGGCTGATAGCCCACGGCGGAGGGCATCCGGCCGAGCAGGGTGGACACCTCGCTGCCGGCCTGGACAAAGCGGAAGATATTGTCGATGAACAGCAGCACGTTGCGGTGCTCCTCATCGCGGAAATACTCCGCCATCGTCAGCCCGGACAGCGCCACGCGCATCCGCACGCCGGGGGACTCGTTCATCTGGCCAAAGACGAGCGCCGTCTTGTCGGACACGCCGCTCTCACGCATCTCAGACCACAGGTCGTTGCCCTCACGGCTGCGCTCGCCGACACCGGTAAAGATGGAGTAGCCGCCGTGCTCCATGGCGACGTTGTGGATCAGCTCCTGGATGATCACGGTCTTGCCGACGCCGGCGCCGCCGAACAGGCCGATCTTGCCTCCCTTGGGGTAGGGTTCGAGCAGGTCAATGACCTTGATGCCCGTCTCCAGAATCTCGACGACCGGGCTCTGCTCCTCAAAAGAGGGCGGGCTGCGGTGGATGGACCAGTGCGGCTCGCTCGCCGGCACCGGCTCGCCGCCGTCAATGGGATCGCCGAGGACGTTGAACATTCGGCCGAGGGTGGCCTCTCCGACGGGGACCTCGATCGTCTTGCCGGTCGCGACGACCGGCAGCCCACGGCACAGTCCCTCGCTCGCGGCCAGCATCACGCAGCGGACGGTGTGTCCGCCGGTGTGCTGCGCCACCTCCATGACGCGGCGCGTTCCGTCCGTCTCAACAGTGAGCGCCTCCCGAATCTTCGGCAGCGTCCCGTCGGGGAAATCTACGTCAATGACGGGGCCGGAAATCTGGGCAATGGTTCCGATGGTCACGGTGACAGCGCCTCCTTTCTGCCTTTGCTGCGCTGCGCCCGCGCGCCGGCGGAGACCTCGGTGATCTCCTGCGTGATGGCGGCCTGGCGCACGCGGTTATATTGCAGCGAGAGCTCGCTGAGAATGTTTTCGGCATTCTGGTTGGCCGAGCTCATGGCGGTCATGCGGGCGTTCTGCTCGCTGCAGAAGCTGTCCACCAGGGCGCTGTAGATAAATCCGGAGACGTAGCTCTGCATCATATGGGTGAGAATGACCGGGATGGATGGGACAAATTCAAACGGCGCGGTGACCGCCTTCTCCGGCTCGGAGTCGGCAAAGTGCGTCCGGTGGAAGGGCAGCAGCCGCGTGGAGCGCACTTCCGAGGACAGTCCGTTCTGGAAGTCGGTATAGACGACGTAGATCTTTTTGAGCTCTCCGCGCTCAAAGCGGTCCAGCAGGATAGAGCTGATCTCCCGGGCGCGCTGCATGGTGGGGTTCTGCGCGGTGTAGAGGAAGCTCTGCTCGATGGGGATGTGCCGCCGGGCGTAGTAGCGCCGGCCGTACTCACCCACGACATAGAGCTGGGTATCCGGATGTGCCTCCAGCAGCTCGGCCGCCTTGCGGATGACATTCTGGTTGTACGCGCCGGCCAGCCCCTTGTCTGCGGTGATGACCAGGCAGGCATAGGTGCCTTCCGGCAGCGTGGAGCCGTCGAGAGGGTAAAAATAGGGGCTCTCCACATCCTGCACGGTGCGGAAGATCCGCTTGATCTCGCCGCGCAGGGCGGTGAAGTAAGGTCTGGTGAGATCCAGTCCGCTCTTGGCCTTGCGCATTTTGGTCGAGGCGATCAGATACATCGCGTTGGTGATCTTCTGCGTGTCCCGGACGCTCTCGATCCGGCTCTTGATCTCCTTACTGCTGGGCATGCTGCTTCACACTCCCGCTCGGGCGCCATTCAGACAGAAAGTCACGAGCGATGGCCAGGATGCGCTCCCGGTCCGCCGGCTCGAGCCGTCCGCTGCGGTCGATGTCCCGGCAAAGCTCGGCGGCCTGCACCCGTATCCGCTCCAGCAGCGCACGGTTGCACGCCGGCACCTGGGCCGGCGGGACGTCCTGCAGGAGGTGGGCCATCGCGCAGATCAGGGTGATCACCTGCTCGTGCTGGGCCATCGGGTGATACTGCGGCTGCCGGAGCAGCTGCATCAGGCCCTGGCCGTAGGTCAGCTGACGGCGCGTCGTCTCGTCCAGGTCGCTGGAGAACTGGGTGAACACCTCCATCTCGCGGTACTGCGCCAGATCCAGCCGGATGGCGCCCGCCGCGGACTTCATCGCCTTGGTCTGCGCCGCGCCGCCGACACGGGAGACGGAGAGGCCGACGTTGACGGCGGGACGCTGCCCGGCGAAGAAGAGCTCGCTCTCCAGGAAAATCTGGCCGTCGGTGATGGAGATGATGTTGGTCGGAATATAGGCGGACACGTCGCCGGCCTGCGTCTCGACGATGGGCAGCGCCGTGATGCTCCCGCCGCCCTTCTCCTCCGACAGGTGCGCCGCGCGCTCGAGCAGACGGGAGTGCAGGTAAAACACGTCGCCGGGATAGGCCTCACGGCCCGGAGAGCGGCCGAGCAGCAGGCTGAGCGCGCGGTAGGCCACCGCATGCTTGGACAGGTCGTCATACACGATGAGCACATCGCGCCCCTGCTCCATAAAGTACTCCGCCAGCGCGCAGCCGGCGTAGGGGGCGATATACTGCAGCGGCGCCGCGTCGCTGGCCGAGGCGCTCACGACGATGGTGTAGTCCATCGCCCCGCGCCGGCGCAGTGTCTCCACCAGCTGGGCGACCGAGCTGGCCTTCTGGCCGATGGCGACGTAGATACAGATGACGTCCTTACCCTTCTGGTTGAGCATGGTATCCAGCGCGATGGCGGTCTTGCCGGTCTGGCGGTCGCCGATGATGAGCTCACGCTGGCCGCGCCCGATGGGGAACATGGAGTCGATAGCGAGCAGCCCGGTCTCCATCGGCTGATTGACCGGCTGACGGTCCAGGATGCCGGGCGCGGGGCGCTCGACGGGCCGGTAGCTCTCGGCGCGGATCTCTCCTCCGCCGTCGATAGGCGCGCCCAGCGCGTCCACCACGCGGCCGAGGAATCCCTCCCCTACCGGGACGCCGGCGGTCCGGCCGGTCCGGCGCACCGGACTGCCGGCCTCGATCTCCGCATCGTCGCCGAAGAGGATGCAGCCCACCTCTTCCCGGCGCAGATCCTGGATCATGCCGCGGATGCCGCCGGAGAAGATCAGGATCTCACCGTACATCGCCCCGCTCAGACCGCTGACGGTGGCGATGCCGTCGCCGACGGTGAGCACCTGGCCCATCTCCTCCGCAGCCACGCGCGGCTTCCAGGCGCGCACCGTCTCGCGGATGAGGGGGATGATGTCCTCCTCCTGCTCTCCGTGCTCCAGCCGGTCCATCGCGTCCTTGAATTGGCGCAGGCGGCCCTCCACGCTCCAGTCATAGGTGTCCAACCCGACCTTGAGGAGGAACCCATCGCGCAGCGCCGGGTCCTCGACCCAATCCAGCGTGACCAGCTGGCCGTACTTATGCTCCAGGAAGGCGATCATCCGCTCCTCCTGCGGCCAGCTCGGGCGCTCGGCGGAGCGCAGGACGGCGTGCAGCGTCTCAGAGGACGTGTCACGATTCCCCATGGTACTCACCTCTCTCCGCCAGATCGAGGAATTGGTCATAGTTGCCGCCATAGTTAAGCGCGAGTTTCTCCGTGGCGATCACGGCCAGGTCGACCAGCTCCTTCTGCGTCTGGCCCATGATCTTGTCGTGCTCCCGGCGGGCAGTCTCCCGCGCGTCGGAGATGATCTTATCCGCCTGGTCTCTGGCCTCGGCCAGCCGGACTTCGGTGGTCCGCGCCAGCTCCTGCGTTGCCTGGGTGCGGCGCTCGCGCAGCTCCTGCTCCACGGCGTTCAGGCGCTGCTGATGCTCCGCCTCCAGCGCCTCGGCGCGGGCGAGCTTTTCCGCCGCCTCCCGCTCCATGCTCTGATAGTGCGCCTCGCGCTTGGCGATGAACTCCTTCACCGGGCGGTACAGCAGCAGATAGAGCCCGCCGGCCAGGATGACAAAGTTAAACAGGTGCAGCAGAATCTGCTGCAGGTCGATATTCAAAGGGATATTCACGGTGGGCTCCCCCCTCTCAGAGAACAAAGATGATGAGGATGGCCACGATCAGGGCGTAGATAATCGCCGTCTCAATAAACACCAAGCCCAGCATCATGGTCGTGCGGATCTTTCCCTCCGCCTCCGGCTGACGGGAGATGCCGTCCACCGATTTGCCGGCGGCGATGCCCATGGCGACGGCGCCGCCCGCGGCGCCCAGTCCGATGGCGATGCCGGCGGCGATCGCCTTGGCCCAGTCAGAGTTTGCTGCGGCCGCAATGGCCTGCACGCCGGAATCGGCGGCAAAGGCAGGAGTGAGCAGGGCGGCCAGAGCGGCCAGAGCCAGCGCAGCGCGGGCAGAAATTGCTTTGATACGTTTCATGGCAGAAATTACCTCCCATAATGTAGATCGTCAGTTCGCAGAGCCGGCGGAGCGCCGGGCAGGCTTGGTTTTTTTCGGATGTGGCTCGGTGACCTCGCCGTAAAACAGCGCGGTGAGCATAATGAGCACATAGGTCTGGATGAGCGCGTGCAGCAGGGTGAACATCAGCCCCACAATAACCGGCAGTCCGATGCTCAGGGGTAGCGCATAGTAGACCAGCTCCGTGACCAGCAGTCCGCTGAGCAGCGCGCCGAACAGACGAAAGCTCATCGAGATAGGCAGAGAGAACTCCTTGAGCGTCAGCCCCACGCCGCGCAGGCCGTTGCTGGCAATGCCGCCGGAGAGAATGATCAGATAGGACAGACAGCCCATACAGATCGCCCCGTTGATATCGGAGAGCGGGGCGGGCAGGGCAACGGAGCGGCCCGAGGTCGTGATAGCCTGCACGCCGAAGAGTTCGAAAAAGGTGCCGACAAAGATATAGATGCCGGCGGCAAAGATATAGACGCTCAGGAACCGATTCCGGTGCGGGCTGTTGGACTTGGCCAGATTGTCAAAAAAGTTCACCAGCTCCTCCAGCAGCATCTGAAAGCGGCCGGGGACATACTGAAAGCGCGGAATGACAAAGATGCGGATGCACGCCGAGACGACCAGCAGGATGCCGGTGACGGTGAAGGCGGAGATCAGCGCGGGGTTGACCTCTATCAGCCCGAACAGGCTCACCCGGTTCTCCTCATGCAGCACCGCGTCGCGCATGGTGGCGTTGAGCGCCTCCTGCTCCTCGCCGGACGGCCCGATCAGCAGCGCGCCGGCCAGCAGGAGCACCAGCACGATCAGCCAGACCACAATAAAAATACGCCGCTTCTGTTTACTCACGTGATTTTCACCACCTTAATGCAGACAGGATACGGTCGTCCCGGACACATGGGCCGGCACGCCGCTGGGGACACAGCCGGACAGCCAGAGGTCCGGCACAGTCGTTTGCTTCACCTTTCGCTTCCACCTCCGTCCGAAAAACCGGGAATCAGCTTCAAATATCCGCCGGCAGAAGGGAAAACCCACTGCCGGCATCGTTGCTTTTTCCCTTTTTACGTATTATACTGACAATATCCGAAAAAGTAAAAAACGGATTTGATATGGCCGCCATACCATTTTGATATGGTGGCCGTCAGTTTCAACAATACCCGCTGCGCCGGACAGGCCTTCAAAGGTTGGACCCGGACCGCCCCCAAAGCGGGGGACGACCGGACGCAGTTCCCTGTCACAGTCTATGATGGACTTTCCGGTGCGGTTTTATTTGGGCTATCTGCCGATTCCGCGGCCACCGGGATGTACAGACACATGAGGTAAACCATATGTCCAGCAACTACGATTACTACCGCATCTTTTACTATGTCGCCCAGTACCACAGTTTTACCGAGGCGGCCAATGTGCTGAAAAACAGCCAGCCGAACATCACCCGCTGCATGAACAACCTGGAGGAGGAGCTGGGCTGCGCGCTTTTTGTACGCTCCAACCGCGGCGTATCGCTCACTCCGGAGGGGCAGAAGCTCTACGCGCACGTCAGCATCGCCTTCCGCCAGCTGGAGGCGGGTGAGGAGGAGCTGCGCCAGTCCGGCGGCGGCAGCGTCTCCATCGGCACGAACGACGCGGCGCTGCATCTTCTGCTGCTCGACCGGCTCAAGCTGTTCCGCCGCCAGTCCCCCGACGTCCGCGTGCGCATCAGCAGCCACGTCACCGCGCAGACCATCGCCTCTCTGCGCAACGGACTGGTGGATTTCGCGGTGGTGAGCACCCCGCTGCACATTCGCCGTCCGCTGCGCGAGATCCGCCTGATCCCCTTTCAGGACATCCTGATCGGAGGGCCGCGTTTTGCCGATCTGGCAAACCGGCAGCAGCATCTGGGCGACCTGGGTGAATATCCCATCATCTGCCTGGAGGAGGGGACCGGCACACGGGAGTTCTACCAGCGACTGTTTGCCCGCCATGAGGTCAAGCTGCGGGTGGACCTGGAGGTGGCGGCGCTCGACCAGGTGCTGCCGATGGTGATCAGCGACCTCGGCCTCGGCTTTGTGCCGGCGCAGATGGCGGCACAGGCAATCGCGGACGGGCAGGTCTGCCGCATCCCGCTGGCCGAGCCGATTCCGGAGCGTCATGTCTCGCTGGTATGCGACGAGTCACGGACCCACCGCGGCGCGGCGGAGCGCCTGCGCCGTCTGCTGTGCGGCGCGGAAGAGAGCGCGTGAGGCGGCGCGCCGTCTGTGCGCTGTTGGGCGCAGTGCTGCTCGGTACGCTGTCGGTCTGGATCTGGCGGGGCAACAGCGTGATCTCCGTCAGCGCCTATACCGTCTGCTCCGACCGCCTGCCGCCGGCGCTCTCAGGGCTGCGCATCGCCCAGGTCTCCGACCTGCACGGGGCCGTCTTCGGCGCGCGGAACGAGGCGCTGCTGCGCGCGCTGCGGGAGGCCCGCCCCGACCTCATCGCCGTCACCGGCGACCTGATCGACTCCTACCGGACCGGGCGGGACCCCGATCTCTGGCAGGATACAGCGGAAACAGTGCTGCGGATGACGGAAATCGCGCCGGTCTACTATGTCACCGGCAATCACGAGTCCCGCCTGCGCGCGGTCTATCCCGCGCTGGAGGAGACGCTGCGCGGCGGCGGCGTGACCGTGCTGCGCAATCAGGCGGCTGTCTTTTCCATACGTGGGGAGAGCATCCGGCTCTGGGGCGCGGATGATCCGGCCTTCGCCGCCGCGGCAGACGAGGCGGCGACGATGGACCGCGCTCTGCAGACACTGGAGGAGGCAGACAGCGACGGGACAGCCTTCACCCTGCTGCTCTCGCACCGTCCGGAGCTTCTGGAGGTCTATGCCGCCCACGGGGTCGATCTGGTCTTGTCCGGACACGCCCACGGCGGACAGTTCCGACTGCCCGGGCTCGGCGGCCTGATTGCCCCCGGCCAGGGGCTGCTGCCCGCCTACACCAGTGGGCTGTACCGCAGCGGCGGGACGGTCATGGCGGTCAGCCGGGGGTTGGGCAACAGCCTGTTCCCTTTCCGGGTGAATAACCCTCCCGAGCTGGTGCTGGTCACGCTGGAGACCGTCTGAGCGGACCGCCGTCCAGAAAATTGATATATGTTATCGACAGATATGCCATATTCTGCTATAATTTCTAAATCATGTTTGCTGCCGGAACGACGGCGAAATTCAGCCGGGAGGCATTGAGAGGAGGAAGGGCGATGTCTGAGCGTGTATTACCGTCCTCTCCCATTCACCGCGCGCTCACGCTTTTGGGCGGGAAGTGGACGTTCCGAATCCTCTACGAGCTGTCCCTGGTCGAGTGCGCGCGCTACCGCCAGCTGCGCAGCGCCATGCCCGGCATCTCCAACGGAAAGCTGTCCGCCATATTGCGGGAGTTGGAGCAGACGGGACTGATCGTCCGCCGGCAATTCAATGAGGTCCCGCTGCACGTGGAATACTCCCTCAGCGAGGCGGGGCAGGCGCTGCTGCCCGTCTTCGACGCGTTGGAGACGTGGAGCAGCCGTTATCTGGGGTAATGCGCCGTCGGATATCTGGCGCTGCTTTTCACCTCTTTTTTGTGAAAAATCACCTTTGCATCCGGCAAAACCGGGCGTTATAATACAATTACAACGTGTGGCACTCTGACTGCGTAAATCCGGTTGGAGCGCCGCACACTTTTTTTGACCGGAAGTTCCGGAAACCTGATCAGGAGGGAAACGACATGAAGAGAGTAAAGGCCGCCTGCATCTGCCAGACGCTCCACTTTCAGCTCAAGGACGGCCTGGAACACGGCGCGGCTGTGCGGCAGGTGCAGGAAGAGGTGGCTCATTACCGGCAGACGCTCGACCGCAGCGGCACGCAATACCGCATTCTGGACGAGCAGCCGCAGGCGGACGGCTCCGTCATTCTGAAGGTCATCAAGCAGTATAACCAGACTCCGGTGGGAGACTATCTGAAGTAACCCGCATTCCACTCAATTTACCATAACAGCTCAGCGTGTGGCCAACGGCGTAAATCCAGCGTGTTTGGCCGCGCGCTCTTTTTTGGGAGGTCCGCTTTTATGGAAGAAAAATCCAACGCTTTTCTGGAGCGCGCGCCGCTCGGCAAACTGATGGCGAGCTACTCCGTGCCGTGCATCATCTCCCTGCTGGTCGCGGCACTCTACAACATTGTCGACCAAATCTTCATCGCCAATGCGAGCTATCTCGGCTCCTACGGCAACGCGGCCAACACGGTGGTCTTTCCGCTCACGGTGGTCGCGCTCGCGGTCGCCGTGCTGATCGGGGACGGCTGCTGTGCGTTTGTGAGCATCAGCCTGGGCGCGAACGAGCCGGAGAACGCCCACCGGAGCATCGGCAACGCGATCGTCCTGTGCGTCCTCTCCAGCCTGGTGCTGACGGCGGTCTACCTTATCTTTATGGACCCCATCCTGACCCTGTTTGGCGGAAGGGTCAACGAGGAGACCTTCGTCATCGCGGCCTTCCTGATTCGCCGCACCTGGCGGGAGCTGAGTCAGCCCAGCACTCCGTCTCCATCCTAATAGCTCTTCTTCCGCCCCGCCGGGCTCCCCTTTACAGGAATCCGGCGGGGTGCTATTCTATCTCCAGACAACAGACGAAACGGAGGCCGGTAAATGGATTGGATGGAGGATATGCAGCGGCGATACCGCCTCAGGCGGAAGGTCCTGTTTGACCGGGACAGTCCCCTGCTTCAGCCGCTTTGCGCCGCGCTGGCCGCTCAAGACCATCGGACGCTGATCTGCTGGGCACTTGAATTATCCCAAGACGCGGAACAACGGCTGCGCACACTCCACCCGACCGAGCGTCGGGCAGGCGAGGCAATTGAGGCAGCCCGGCTTTGGGCGCGCGGTGAGATCCGTATGCCGCTGGCCCGCCGCAAAATTCTTGACTGCCATGCCATCGCGCGGGAATGGGACGACGCGGAAACCGCCGCCCTGTGCCATGCCATCGGACAGGCATGCGCCACCGTACACACCGGCGGGCACGCCATCGGTCTGCCGCTCTATGAGCTGACCGCGCTGGTGCGCCGCTACGGTCCGGAAAACTGCCGAGAACCGGTAGAGCAGCGGAGCTTGGACTATCTCCGGCGGCTTTCCGATTGGCAGATGCAGCCGTTAGAGGGCCTGCGCTGGGCCGTTTTTCTGCTTCCCCGGCAGGGCAAGTCACATGAAGACAGTTCAGACGCATAATACCCCGCCCCTGGAGACCGCCCGCTTGCGCCTGCGGCGATTCACTCCGGACGATCTGGACGCGCTGTTTCTGCTCTACAGCGACCGGGATGTCAACCGTTTCCTGCCCTGGTTTCCGCTGACCACCCGCGCCGAGGCGCAGGAGCTTCTCGAACGCGATTACCTCGCCTGCTATCAGCAGCCGCGGGGATACCGTTACGCCATCTGCCCGCGCGAAGAGAATGTGCCGATCGGCTATGTCCACGTCAGCCTCTCTGAGGGCTTCGACCTCGGCTATGCCCTGCGCCCGGACTTCTGGGGCAGGGGCCTGGCTGCCGAGGCGTGCGCCGCCGTACTTCAGCTGCTCCGGGAAGACGGCCTCCCTTACGTGACGGCCACCCATGATGTCAACAATCCCCGCAGCGGAGCAGTGATGCGCCGCCTGGGAATGCGCTATCAGTATTCCTACCGGGAGCAATGGCAGCCCAAGAACTACCCTGTCGTGTTTCGGCTCTATCAATGCAATTTGGACGGCCGGGAGGAGCGAGTTTACACCCGCTACCGGGAACAGACCGACCGCTGGTTTGTCGAGCCGGGACTGTGAGCGCGGTTGCCAATTGCAGCTGCCGTACCCGGCGGAAGCTGGGTTCCTGTAACGGTCCGCCCCGGGGCAGCACTATCCGCTGCCCCTCTGGCGCAAAACCGCCTCGCAGCAGACGCGATGGTCTGCCGCGAGGCGGCTTTCTCAGTGCAGTATTATGGTATCGTTCTTCCAGTCCGGCCCATGCCTGAACTCTGGCGGTCTGGCGCCAAGGCGCGCCCGACGGCGGCGTCAAGCCCTCCGGCCCAGGAGAAACAGGGCGGCAAGCAACACGAGCAGCACCGGCGCGATGGCGTATCGCAGCGGGGCGCCCAGCAAAATAGCCAGCACAGCCAAGACCAATACGGCGCGGTTACATTTATGAATGAGCGCCGGGCGCCGCTCCGGCTCGTGCAGGGCCTGTTCAAACGCATTGATCTGTTTTTTCACCCACTGGATGACCTGGTCAGCCATGCCTGCTCCCCCCCTTTCTGAAATCCAGAAAAATAACATATTCCGGCCTCCGATAACGACCCGCTCGCATCATTTGTCCCTGTTTTCCTGGCAGTTCATCTATGATTTCTATCTTAAAAATATCATATTATGTCTCACATTTCAAATAAGAGAAACTATTTTTATCTTTTTTACAATGGGAAGCGCTCCAAATTGTATAGATTGCCAGAGAACCCGCCGCAAAGCTGCGTTGCCGTCCGGCTTCCAGCACGGGCAGAAAAAAGCCGCAGAGCGCTGTCCCTAAGACAGCCTCTGCGGCTCTTTGTAATTAATTCACGATAACATTCGCCTCAGGCGAGCGCCTTGTCCAGGCGGGCGCGGATCTCGCGCAGGAACTCGAGAGAGGTCACCTTGCGGGCGGGCGTCTCCCCCTCCCACATGGCGCACAGGTCGCCGGTCATCACGCCGGACTCGATCGTGTCAATGGTGGCGCGCTCCAGCGCGTCGGCAAAGCGGCCGAGGACGTCGATGCCGTCCAGCTCGCCGCGCTTGCGCAGCGCGCCCGACCAGGCGAAGAGGGTGGCCACCGGGTTGGTGGAGGTCTCCTCCCCCTTCAGGTACTTATAATAGTGGCGGGTGACGGTGCCGTGGGCGGCCTCGTACTCATAATTGCCGTCCGGGGAGACGAGCACGGAGGTCATCATCGCCAGCGAGCCGAAGGCGGTGGAAACCATATCGCTCATCACGTCGCCGTCATAGTTCTTGCAGGCCCAGATAAAGCCGCCCTTGGAACGGATCACGCGGGCGACGGCGTCGTCGATCAGGGTATAGAAGTACTCGATGCCGAGGGCCTCAAACTTCTCCCGGTACTCCGCGTCGTAGATCTCCTGGAAGAGATCCTTAAAGGTGTGGTCATACTGCTTGGAGATGGTGTCCTTGGTGGAGAACCACAGGTCCTGCCGGGTGTCCACCGCGTACTGGAAGCAGGCGCGGGCAAAGGAGGAGATGGAGCTGTCCTTGTTGAACTGCCCCTGCAGGACGCCGGGCCCGTCAAAGTCGTTGACCGTCTCGCGGAACGTCGTGCCGTCCGCGCCGGTGAAGAGCAGCTCCGCCTTGCCGGGGCCGGGGACACGGTACTCGGTGGCACGATACACGTCGCCAAAGGCGTGACGGGCGATGGTGATGGGCTGCTTCCAGGTGCGCACCACCGGCGAGATGCCGCGGACCATGATGGGCGCGCGGAAGACGGTGCCGTCCAGGATGGCGCGGATGGTGCCGTTCGGGCTCTTCCACATCTGGGAGAGGTGGTACTCCTCCACCCGCTGGGCGTTGGGGGTGATGGTGGCGCACTTGACGGCGACGCCGTACTTCTTGTTCGCGTTGGCCGCGTCAATCGTGACCTGATCCTTCGTCTCCTCCCGGTGCACCAGGCCGAGGTCGTAGTACTCCGTCTTCAGATCCACGTAGGGGAGGATGACCTCCTCTTTGATCTGCTTCCAGAGGATGCGGGTCATCTCATCGCCGTCCATCTCGACGAGCGGGGTGTTCATCTTGATCTTTTCCATCGAGCTGCCTCTTTTCCTTGTGTTTTCAGGCGAATCCAGGGATTCGCAGGATTCAATAGTTTTTCTCCAGACCGCGGATCAGCCGGTAGAGAGTGGCGTTCACCGGAGTGGGGACGCCGTGCTTTTTCCCCAGGTCGAGGATGACGCCGGTGAGCGTGCCGATCTCGGTCGGGCGCTTCGCGCGGATATCCTGCAGAGTGGAGGAGTTGTGGTGGTAGGTGTCCGGCAGGAGCTTGCCGTAAAACGCCTCGCGGTAGGACGCCGCGTCCGGCCAGAAGGTGTCATAGCCCGCCGCGTGCATGACGGCGAAGATCTCGTCCATCAGTTCGTCCATGATCTCCCTCGTCTCCGCGCACTCGCCCAGCGCCCCGTAGGACAGGCCGAGCACCGCGCCGAGGGGGTTGAGCGTGCAGTTGTAGACCATCTTGGCCCAGAGGGCGCGGGAGACCTGGCCGCTCGCCTCCGCCGGCAGGCCGCTGGCGGAGAGGACTGCGGCCAGCGGCTCCATCGGCGCGCTCGGCAGACCGTAGAGACTGCCGAGAAGGACCGGCTCGGTATAGACCGTCACCTCGCTCACGTTGGGCGCGGTGCGCTGAAAGCCGGTGATCACCCGGGCGTTCCACACTTGTTCCGGCGAGAAGAAGCGGCGGTAAGGCGCGTCGTTGCCCCAGCCGTTTTGCAGCAGGACGATCTTCCCGTCCGCCTTGAGCATCCCGCGGTGCGCGTCCAGTGCCCGGCTGATGGCGTCGTTGGCCAGGGTTTTGGCGCAGACGAGGACATAATCAAAGGTGTCCGGCGGAAAGCTCGCGTAGTCGTCGCTCGCGGACACGTCGCCGGCCGGGATCTCCACCGTGCCGAGCAGACCGGTGCGCTTCACCCCGCCGGAGCGGATCGCCTCGAGCGTCGCGCCCCGCGCCAGAAAGGAGACGCGGCAGCCCGCGCCGGCCAGGCCTGCGCCGACGGCGACGCCGACTGCGCCCGCCCCGTCGATGAGCACTTGCATACAGGTTCCCCCATTCCTGTCATTTTCTCCCCTATTATAATCCGTGCCGGGCAAATCCGCAAGCGAAAAGCGCTCTCGTTCTGCTTGGAAAGGGCAAATGGCCCGCCGCAGGTGGGTCCCCGCGGCGGGCCGCCGTCTTGTCACGCCGAGGCGCTCACGCCGGTGCGGTCGTAGTCCGACAGGACGCCGCCGCCCTTGGCGCGTACGGTATAGAGATCAGCCGTGCCAGCGCTCACGCCGGTATCGGTGTAGGATGTCGTGCCGCCGCCAGAGATCTGGGCGATCGCCGTCCAGGCGCCGCCCGCCCGCTTGCGGTAGAGCGTATAACCCGTTGCGCCGGGCACCCTATCCCAGGTGACACGCACCCCGCCGCCCACGCTCTGCGCCCCGCGCAGTACGGGAGTGGCCAGGCGGGTAGCTCCCACGCCATCGGCGTCAAAGTAGGACTTGCCGCTCCCTTCCAGGGCGCGAACCGTGTAGAGGTAACGCGTGCCGGAGATGACGTCCGTGTCCAAATAAGAGGTCGCGCCGTTGCCGGAAAGCCGGGCAATCGCCGTCCAGCCGCTGTCCGCCGTTTTGCGGTAGAGCCGGTAACCCGTCGCGCCAGTCACCGCCTGCCAGCGAATCCGCAGTCCGCCATCCGTGTTGGAGACTCCGCCGAGCACCGGGGTTGCCAGGCAGCGGGCGCTCACCCCGGCCGTCTGATAATATGAGAGGGCAGAGCCGTTCACCGCGCGCACCGTATAAGTATATACCGTACCAGCAGTAAGGCCGCGGTCCAGCCAGGTGGATGTGCCTCCTCCGGAACAGGTCGCGACCTGCCGCCAGCTCGTGCCGGCCGTCTTGCGGTAGACCCGATAGCCCGCCGCGCCGTCAACGGCCGTCCAGCTTACCCGCACGCCGCCATCTTCGCTCTGCGCCCCGCGCAGGGCGGGCACCGCAAGATATCGCGCGCTCACGCCATCGGTCTGGAAGTACGATTTCTGCTCTCCGCCGCCGTCCCGGCACAGAGCGCGCACCGTGTAGGCGTAGGACGTTCCGGAGCGCACGGTGGTATCCGTATAAGTATTCCCGGAGAGGACGGCCAGCTGCTCCCAGCCGCCGGAGGTCCTGCGGTAGAGCCGGTAGCTTGTCGCACCGGGCACACTGCCCCAGGTGACGCGCAAACCGCCGCTTGCATTGACCGCGCCCCGCATCGCCGGCGTGGCCAAATAGAGGAGCCGCACCCCCTGGGTGACATAACCGGACAGGCGGCCGCTCCGGCGGGCACGCACCGTATAACGGTAGACCGTATTCTCCCGGGCCGTCTGATCGATATACGAAGCAGTTGAACTGCCGGACAGCTGGGCAATCATCTGCCAAGAGCCGTCCTCGGTACGGCGGTAGATATTGTAGCCCTCTGCGCCGCGCACCTGGCTCCAGGTGACACGCACGCCTCCGGCATACGCCTCTGCGCCGCGCAGCGTGGGCGTTTCCAGCCAGAGTCCCATCAGCCCCGCGGTGTCATAGTAGGAGAGATAGTCCCCCTGCCGCGCGCGCACGGTGTAATAGTAGACGACGCCGGCTGTCCCGCTCGTGTCCAGATAGGTATTGCTCTGGCCGCCCTCTACCTGGGCGACAAAAGCCCAGCTTCCAGCTTCCGTGCGCCGGTAAACGCGGTAGGCCAGCGCGTCGGAAACTGTCTCCCAAGTGATACGCACGCCATTATCCAGTGCCTGCGTCCGGCTCAGTCTCGGTGTGGCAAGATGGACAGTAAAGACCCCGGAGTAATAGGCAGAGGGACTGTTCCCGCGCACGGCACGGACGGTATATCCATAGCGCGTCCCCGATGCCGCCGAGCGGTCAATATAGGAAGTGAGGCTGCCGCCGGAGAGCTGGGCGATCTGCTGCCAGCCGCTCCCACCGTTTCTGCGGTAGACGCGGTAACCCGTCGCGCCGGTCACCGCCGTCCAGGTGACGCGCACGCCGCCAGACGCGCTCGCCGCGCCGCCAAGGACTGGGGCGGCCAGATAACTCCCCGACGCGCGGGCGGAGTTGGCGGAATGCGCGCTCCCGCGCATGGCCCGCACGACATAGGAGACCTGCTGTCCCGCAGAGACGTCGGTATCCACCCAGGAGGAGGTACCCGCGTTTTGGACCTTCCCCTTCAGTTCCCACTCTCCCGTGCCGCTGTGATAGCGGTAGATCTCATAGCCCAGCGCACCGCTCACCAGATTCCAGCGCACCTGGACACCGTCAATGGCGTTGCCTAGAGATGCTATGGGAGCCGGCAGGTAGTAGATTGTCAGTCCGTCCGGGTCATAGCCGGCCAGCGAAGAATTGATCACGGCGCGCACAGTGTAGGTATATGCGGTGCCGGCGGCAACGCTCCGGTCGGTATAGCTGGTGCCGTTGACATAGGCCAGCGCCTGCCAGGAGCCGCCCAGCGTCCTCCGGTAGACCCGATAACGGGAGGCACCCTGCAGTCTGTGCCAATTCACCTCAACCCCGCCGTCCACATTTCTCACCATCCACAGCTCCGGGGTGCGGCCGCTGTTGACGGCGTTGACCTGCAGGGTGGCCGAGACCCCTCCAGCCGATGCCCACAGTGTGCCGCCTCCTGAGCCGGTCCGCACCAGCGTGCCGTCGGGATGCTCGTAGGATACCCCGTTGGTGGAGATGCGCAGGTCCTTGGCGCGGTAGACCGGCGTGACCACCGGCACCGCCACCGCGCTCGTGCTTCCGGCAACCGTCAGGGACGAGATCCGTCCTCCCTCGGCGCTGTGCCAGCTGATGGAGGAGACGGAGGCACCCCCGCCGTAAATAATGTAATACATCGAGCGCGCCGCATCCAGTCCGTTCTCATTGTGGCCAACCTGCGCATAGTGGATATCCCCATGCACCTGTGAGACCCTGGTCGGCAGGCCGGAGAGCGTGCTGTTCGCGCGCAGCGGATAGGTCAGCTCGCCGCCCGGATAGGCCTTTTGGAAATAGCTGCGCACCCCTTCGTCCGTGACCCACTGCTCATTGATGTTGCTCACGACGTAGACATCAGGGTATTGGCTGCTCGCGCCGATATAATACTGCGCGATGCGCGGCCCCGTCATCACCAGGTCGTCCTCATCCGTGCACGACCCGCTGCTGGCCCGGGGGATGATAATGCCCAGCTTTTCCATACCGGTCAGTCCAGCCATACCGTCATAGAAGGCCCGGAACGAGGACAGGTACTCCTGCGCGGGAAGCGCATAGTCCGTCTCTCCCTGCAGCCAGAAGGCCAGGCGGTGTCCCTCAGTATAATGCCCGGCTGTAATCTCAGCCTGCAGTGTCCGCAGTGCGCCGGAGACAGCGGTCTCTGCCCGACGGTAGTAGCGCTGCCCGGGCTCCCACTGCGTAATCGAGGTGGCGCTGTAAGCGGCGTTGACGGTCCATACCTTGTCCCCGGTCAGCCGGTTCCACTCGTAGGCCAAGCCGCTGTCCGGCCCGGTTTTTCCGCGCCCCGCTGAGGTCAGAGCGTCGATACGCATAGGCAGTACAGAGCCGGTCAGGCTCCTGTTCCCCTGCAGCGCGCCCGGGATACAGGTCTCGACCTCTTGATCGCCCACGTTGGCGACAACCTGTGTCGTGTAAACCTCCCCATCCTGACAGAGGACGGAGTCCTCCGGGTGGGAACCGGTCACATCGGAGCTTGCCCCGCGCATATTGCTCTGTCCCAGCAGAAACATCACCGTCAGCCGTGCCGCAGAGACGGTCACTGTCACCCGCACCAGCTCAATGGGCTGCTCAGGCGCCGCCGAGACGGCAGGCACTTCCCCGTCCAGGACAGCCCGCGCCTCCTCCAGCCGGTCAGAGGGGGCGAGAACAACGGTCGCCTGCCCCACGCCGGAGGCTGTCACCTCGGTCTGACTGCCGCTCTGGAGGGTGAGCACCTCCCGGTCGCGCTGCCCGGTCACGCTGCCGCGGGAGACCTGATAGGAGGTCACCGAATCTGTCGTGATCTCTAGGATCTCATACCCCGTCCACGTCTCATCAAAGGAGTATCGGTCGTCATAGCTCAGCTGCAGGGAGGCCTCCGTCCACTCCACGGTCGGTTCCGACATTTCCTGCTCGTCCTCCTCCGGTATGTCCGGCAGGACGTCAGCGGGAACCTCTCCATCCGCGGCACCGTCCGGCAGAGGCTCCGACTCCCCTTCTGTCCCCTCCTCCGGAGTATCCGGCTCCTCCGGCCGGGTCTCAGGCGTCTCCAGTTCGTCCGCGGGCCCCTCCTCCGCAGGCGGCTCCGTCTCCTGCGCCTCTGACGGAGGCCCGGCGGGATTTGAGGAATGCTCCGGTTCGTCCGCAGAAGGGTCCGTTTTCTCTCCGGGCAGCTCCTCTATCCCGGACACGCCGTCCGGCAAGTTCTCCTCCGGCGCCGCCTGCACCGCAAGGCTCTCCAGGCAGAGCGAGCCCGCCATCGCCAGGGCCAGCAGCAGCGACACGCCGCGCCGCAGCGCGAGGTGGCATCTGTTCCTCTTTTCCATCCGCTCCGTCCTCTCCAGACCGCCAGCAGGCAGCCATAAAACTGTATTATGTATTCTACCATAGCCCGGCCGCCTCCGCAAGGCCGGAAAACTGCACAGACAACGCCTCTCCATCCGCCCAACTCCCGTACGTCCCTACGGTGGAAAAAAGCCGGCCTCCCAGTTGACCGCTGGCGGACAAGCCGGTATAATGGATACAAATCCAGATGAAATGAGACAAAAACTGCGCGGCCGGCCTCTGCCGGCCGCGGGCGCATCCGGAAGGAGATGTCTGCTATGCCACCGACTCCCAGCAGCAGCAACTACGCCATCGCCCTGCGGGCCGGGCAGAAGGAATACCGGGCCTGCCTCGCGCGCGGCGAATATCCCTACCTCCCCGTTCTGGACGACATTCTCGCCGACATCAAGGACTACAAGTCGGTCGAGCTGGGCACCATTCAAATCCCGGCGGAGAACATCGTCGGCACCCGTACCGCCGGGCGGACAACCGCCTTTGCGCGCAACTTCATGCCGCTGTTACCGACTGACTCCGAATTTGGCGTCAAGTGGGAGGCCCTGTGCGACGCGCACCTGTCTGAGGGCATCCGCGACAGCGTAAAGGTCTACGAGTACCTCAACCGCTACTATGTCCAAGAGGGCAACAAGCGTGTCAGCGTGCTCAAGTTTTTCCACGCGGCCACCGTTCTGGCCACCGTGACGCGCATCATGCCGCCGAAGAACGACTCGTACGAGAGCAAGCTGTACTACGAGTACGTCGACTTTAACAAGCTCTCCGGGATCAACTCTATCTGGTGCACTCGCCTGGGCAGCTATAAAAGGCTCCAGACCCTCGTGGGGAAAAAGCCGCAGGAGGAGTGGTCACAGGAGGACGTGCGCGCTTTTGAGCGGTTTTATCACTACTTCTGCCGCAGCTACGAGTCCCTCGGCGGCAAGCGCCTGCGCACCACCACCGCTGCCGACGCACTGCTCGTCTTCCTGAAGATCTACGGCTACCCCCGCGCGCTGGAGATGTCCAGCCAGGAGCTGACGAAAAGCCTGACCAAGATCTGGGAGGAGGTCGTGCTTCTGCGCGAGGAGCGGCCCATTGAGCTGGTGCTCAATCCGCCCTACGTCAAAAAGAAGCTGCTGACCAAGCTCACCAGCACCCTGACCAGTACGCTGACAGGCAGTGTCGGCGCCCTGGAAACGCTCAACGTCGCCTTTGTCCACGACAAGACCACCCAGACTTCCAGCTGGACCTATCTGCATGAGCTGGGGCGGCGGCACGTCGATCAGGTGCTGCGCGGACGCGTGTCCACGCACAGCTACTTCAACGCCCTGGACGGTGACCCGGAGGCGCTGCTGGAGCAAGTCGTCCAGGACGGGGCAGACCTCATCTTCACCACCACCCCCCGCCTGCTCAACGTCAGCCTCAAGGCGGCGGTGGACCACCCCGACGTCATCATTATGAACTGTTCGCTCAACACCTCGCAGAAGGCAATCCGCACCTATTACGCGCGCGTATATGAGGCCAAGTTCATCATCGGCGCCATCGCCGGCTCGCTGAGCCAGAGCAACCAGATCGGCTACATCTGCGACTACCCCATCTATGGCGTCATTGCCGCGATCAACGCCTTTGCCCTCGGCGCACAGATGGTCAATCCGCGCGCGAAGATCTATCTCGAGTGGATGAACGACGACTACGGCCAGGCAGTCGAGCGGCTGCGCCGGCGCGGCGTCTCCCTCATCTCCGGTCGGGACATGAGCCAGCCGTACAGCCAGCACCCCGGCGCGTTCGGCCTGTTCTTCCAGCGGGAGGAAGACCGGTTCCAGACACTGGCCACGCCCATCTGGCACTGGGGGGTCTACTACGAAAACCTCATCCGCAGCATTCTGGATCACACCTTCCAGGCAGAGGAGGTCGCCAAAGAGAAGTCCACCAACTACTGGTGGGGAATGTCCGCCGGCGTGGTGGACGTCATCTGCTCGGAGAAGCTGCCGGTGAGCACCATGCGCCTGTCCCGGCTGCTGCGCGGGGCGATCCAATCGGGCAATTTCCATCCCTTTGACGGTGTGCTCAAGTCGCAGGACGGCCTGGTACACGGCAGTGAGGAGGATGTGTCCACCCCCGAGGAGATCACCACCATGGACTGGCTGGCGGAAAACGTGGTCGGCGAACTGCCCGCCTACCGCCAGCTCTCACAAGAGGGCAAGGCCACTGTGGACATCGTAGGCGTGGAAAAGGTGGCCAAGCAGGGGCAGGAGGAGCCGGAGGAAGCGACATGAAGATTCTAGCCATCGCCGACGAGGAGGACAAGTACCTCTGGGACTACTACCGCCCGGGCATGCTTGACGACATCGGCCTCATCCTCTCCGCCGGGGATCTGGACCCCCGTTATCTCAGCTTTCTGGTCACCATGGCCCGCTGCCCGGTGGTCTACGTCCACGGCAACCACGACGGGAACTACTCCGACATCCCGCCCGAGGGCTGCGACTGCGCGGAGGATCGCGTCTACGTCTATCAGGGCATCCGGATCCTGGGGCTGGGCGGCTCCATCCGCTACAACCCCGGCCCCCACCAGTACACCCAGCGGGAGATGGAGCGGCGCGCCGCCCGGCTGCGCTGGAAGCTGCATCGCAGCAAGGGCTTTGACATTCTGCTGACCCACTCGCCGATTTACCAGCTGGGGGACGACCCGTCCTCCCCCTCCCACACCGGCTTTGCAGCCTTTCGCAGCGTCATTGAGAAATACCATCCGAAGTATATGGTCCACGGCCACGTTCACCTCAACTACGGCTACCAGATCCCCCGCTGGCAGGAGTACGAGGGCACGAAGGTGCTCAACGCCTTCCAGCGCTACGTGTTTGAGTACTGAGCCGCGCCGGGGCGGAAATGGAAATTTCCTTCCGTTTTCGGAAAAAAGTGCTTGCAATGGCGCAGATTCTATAGTATAGTAGTTCAGGATTACGCACACCTGGGGACTTCATGCCCGGTGCCGGTGCGCCGGTGGGCCTGAGGAGTGAACCGGGTGGAGGTAACAACAAATTTTTAGGAGGAATATCAATCATGGCAGTCGTATCTATGAAGCAGCTGCTGGAGGCCGGCGTACACTTCGGCCACCAGACCCGTCGGTGGAACCCCAAGATGGCCGCTTATATCTACACCGAGCGCAACAGCATCTATATCATCGATCTGCAGAAGACGGTGAAGAAGCTGGAGGAGGCCTACAGCTTTGTCAAGAGCGTGGCCGCCGAGGGCAAGAGCGTGCTGTTCGTCGGCACCAAGAAGCAGGCTCAGGACGCCATCCGTGAGGAGTCCGGCCGCTGCGGCATGTTCTACGTCAACTCCCGCTGGCTTGGCGGCATGCTGACCAACTTCAAGACCATGCGCACCCGCGTGGAGCGGATGAACCAGCTCAAGAAGATGCAGGAGGACGGCACCTTTGACATGCTGCCCAAGAAGGAAGTCATCAAGCTGATGCACGAGATGGCCAAGCTGGAGAAGTATCTCGGCGGCGTCAAGGAGATGAAGTCCCTGCCCGGCGCCATCTTTGTCGTCGACCCCCGCAAGGAGCATAACGCCATCGCCGAGGCCCGCAAGCTGGGCATCCCCGTCGTCGCCATCGTGGACACCAACTGCGATCCCGACGAGGCGGACTACGTCATCCCCGGCAACGACGACGCCATCCGCGCGATCCGTCTGATCTCCGGCGTGATGGCCAACGCCGTCATCGAGGGCAAGCAGGGCGACGACGCCGCAGCGGAGGAGACCGAGGCCCCCGCCCAGGCGTAAGAGATTACCGCTGATTTCAGGATACAGGAGGTTATTACTATGGCTGCTATCAGTGCCAAGCTGGTAAAGGAGCTCCGGGAGCTGACCGGAGTGGGCATGATGAACTGCAAGGAGGCCCTGGCCGCCTGCGACGGCGACAAGGACAGGGCGATTGACTGGCTGCGGGAGAAGGGCCTGGCTGCCCAGACCAAGAAGGCCGGCAAGGTTGCCGCTGAGGGCGTCTCCTGCGCGCTGGTGAACCAGGAAGGCGTCGGCGTCGTGCTGGAGGTCAACTCCCAGACCGACTTTGTCGCCAAGAACGAGGTGTTCCAGCAGTTCGTCCGTGACGTGGCGCTCACCGTCGCCAACGACAATCCCGCGGACGTGGAGGCCCTGAAGGCCGCCACCTATCCCGGCACCGACCGGACGGTGGACGCCGTGACCGCCGACAAGGTCCTCGCGATCGGCGAGAACATCCAGATCCGCCGCTTCGTCCGCTATGCTGACGGCCTGAACGTGCCCTATGTGCACATGAACGGCAAGATCGGCGTGCTGGTCAACCTGAAGGTGGAGGGCATCACTGACACCGCCGCCGTGGTGGAGCTGGGCAAGGACCTGGCGATGCAGATCGCCGCGATGAGCCCCGCCTACGTCTCCAGCGACGAGGTCCCCGCCGAGGAAGTGGAGAAGGAGCGCGCCCTGCAGCTGGCCAAGGCCATGGAAGAGGGCGCCGCCAACACCAAGATCCCCGAGGCCAAGCGCCAGATGATCGCGGAGAACAAGGTCAAGGGCCGCATGAACAACTACTTTGCCGAGGTCTGCCTGCTCAACCAGGCGTTCGTCAAGGAGAACAAGACCACCGTCGCCCAGCACGTGCAGGCGGTTGCCAAGCAGCTCGGCGGCAAGATCGAAGTGGTCAAGTTCACCCGCTTCGTGACCGGCGAGGGCATTGAGAAGAAAGAGGACGACTTCGCCGCTGAGGTCGCCTCCATGGTGAAGTAAGTTCCGCATCGTTTCCATCAATACACGGTTTGCGCGCCCCTCCTCCGCGGAGCGGGCGCGCACACTTTTTGTCCTGATGCGACGGTGTCACCGTTGACATTTTTCGTCCCTGTTTTTGAAAATTTATGCCTAAAACTACTTGACAAAAGAGGAGGGCCGTGCTATGATAATGCCATCCAAAAGGAAGGGTGATTCAAGGACAAATTAATCAGAGGATTGCAATCCCGAGGAGAACGGAGCAGTTCTCCGAACCGGTGTGAGCTTTTGAATGGCGGAACGAATTCCGTGCTTCCGGCAATTATCCCATGTGGGGACGGACATCACCGAGGATGTCAAATTGTTGCGGCAGGTAAGTGTGGTGACGTTGTCAGTCAAAGGGTTCGGGACTCACAAATCTAGGAAAGCGAGGTAAACAACGGATGTTAGATACCAAGAGTTCAGAGCGCTGACCCCTATCCACAACGGAGTTGGATAGGGGTCGCGCTTTGCAAGCTCCGTATCCCATCATCCCGTTCTCACCTCGCATGGACAGACAGAAGGAGCCGGTACACCGATGACCATCCTCGACCGGGCGATCGTCTTCGCCACCCAGGCGCACAGCGGCGCCGTGCGCAAGGGAAGCGGAACCCCCTACATTCTCCATCCGCTGGAGGCGGCCGCCATCGCCGCGACGCTGACGGACGACCTGGAAGTGCTTTCCGCGGCCGTGCTGCACGACGTACTGGAGGACACCAACACCTCAGCCGAGACGCTGCGCGCACAGTTTGGGGCGCGGATTGCCGGCCTGGTAGAGGCGGAGACGGAGGAGAAATACCGCGCCCTCCCCCCTGCCGCCACCTGGCGGCGGCGCAAGGAGGAGGCGGTCGCGCGTCTGCGCGCGCACGGCAGCCGGGATGCCCTCATCGTCGCAATGGGCGATAAGCTCTCCAACCTCCGCTCGATCTTCCAGGCCCATCAGGCGCTCGGCCCGGCGCTCTGGACCCGCTTCCACGAGACCGACCCACAGGCGCACGCCTGGTATTACCGGCAGATGGGCGAGCTGTTTGAGCCGCTCGGCGCAGCGCCCGCCTGGCAAGAGTACTGGCGCCTGTATCATCAGATATGGCCCGATTAATCTTTCCCACAAGGCGTGATGACTATGAATATCACTTACATCGGACACAGCGGATTTTACGTGGAATTGGAGCACTGCGCGCTGCTGTTTGACTACTGCCGCGGCACGCTGCCCACCTTCGACTTCACCAAGCCACTCTATGTCTTTATCAGCCACCACCACGGCGATCACTTCAGCCCGATGCTCTTCCCGCTCTTTCGGGGGCATCCGTCCGTCACCTTCGTCCTCTCAGACGATATTGAGCGGCGCTACAGCCGGACCACGCTGCGCTGCCTGGGCGTCACGGACGCAGAATACGAGGCGTTCCGCTTTGTCGCGCCTGGCCGGCAGTACCACATTCAGGACCTCGATGTGGAGACGCTCCCCTCCACCGACGAGGGCGTGGCCTTTATCGTCCAAACAGAGGGGAAGACCATCTATCACGCCGGAGACCTGCATCTCTGGCTCTGGCCGCGGGATACGGAGCAGTGGAATCTCTCCATCACCCGGCGCTTTCAGGAGATCCTGGAGCCGCTGCGCGGACGGCATTTCGACGTGGCCTTCCTCCCCATCGACCCGCGTCAGGAAGAGGATTACTACAAAGGGTTTGACTATTTCATGCGCCTGACGGACACGGACGAGGCCTATCCCATGCACTTCTGGGATCAGGAGGACGTCATTGACCGCTTCTATGCCCTGCCGTGCACCGAGCCGTACCGCGACCGGATCCGCCGCGCCGAACGCAGCAACCCGCACGTCAAGCTGTTCTCCAGCTTTGAATTTTGACTCAAATACACGAGAGGCCGGTCTCCGTCTGGAAACCGGCCTCTTGGCGATAGATATGTATCCGTTTTCTGCCCCGGTCAGAGCATCCGGCGGATGGTGACGATGGGCGCGTAGTTGACGTTGGTATAGCAGATGCCCTTGCGGCTGTTGAGGGCGTTGATGATCTGTCCATTGCCGGCGTAGATTCCCACGTGGCCGCTGTAGCAGACCACGTCCCCCACCTCCATCTCATCGTAGGAGACCTTCTCGCCGTACCCGCGGATGGCGGAGGAGCTGTGCGGCAGGCTCACGCCAAACTCAGCGTAGATCTGCATCACATAGCCGGAGCAGTCACAGCCATTGGTGAGGCTGGTGCCGCCCCAGACATAGCGGTTGCCGAGGAACTGCTGCGCGTAGGCCAGCACCGCCTCGCCGCCGGTCATGGTGGGGTCCTCCACCTGGTAGTCCTCCGGCACGGCGACATACTCGGCGGAGACGTAGCCGTTCTGCCCGTCATAGGTCACCTGATACCAGCCCTCCGTGCCATCCACGGGGGTCAGCTCCGTCCCCTTCGGGATGAGGTCCAGGCTCTCACTGTCCGCATCCGCCTCGGCACGCAGGTTGAGTTTGCTGGTCGTGGTCAGATCGGCACAGACGGAGGTCTCCGGCAGATAGCCGGTCAGTCCCTGCGCCTGGACGCAGTACCATCCGTCGGCATAGCCGAGCACCAGCAGCGGGCTCTCCCTCGTCAGGTTGAGCAGCTCCTCCCCGCCCTCGCCGGCGGCGTCGAGCAGGGTGGCCCGCTCCGTCAGCACGGTGGCGCGTCCCAGCGACTGGAGGGTGAGCGCCGACTGCTCCACGCAGCCGGTGAGCACCTCGTCCCCCGCCTCATAGGCCACCAGCGCCAGCTCCGATTCCGGATCGCCGGAGAGCAGGACGACCTGCTCCCCCTCCTCCAGCATCATCAGCGCTTCGGAGGAGTCCTCCGAGACCAGCGAGACCTCTTCGGCGGCCACCGTCCCCTGGCAGGGGATGACCACTTCCTCTGTCTCCGCGGCCAGCGCGGGCGCCGCCAGCAATGCGGCAGCCGTCCCTCCCAGCAGGAGGGCGCGCGTGAATCTACGCAGCGTTTTCATCGGTAAACAGATGTTCAGCGGTTGGCCAGCGCCCGGTTCAGCCACACACAGGCCAGATCCATCGCCGCGTAGAGCGAATTCTTCTCGCTCGAGCGGACAACCCGGTCGCGGCTCTTCAGATCCGCGTCGGTGCGCTGCAGCTGGACCACGACCTTGCTGGAGACATCCAGGTCGTCCACATGCAGCGTGCCCATCACCTGCAGCATAATGATATAGGGATCGGACATATTGCCGTAATAAATCAGATTATCCTTCCGGCAGAGGGGAAAACCTTTATATTCCAGGGGGAATTTTGTCTGCGTCGCCATTTTGTTACCTCCCAAAGCGAAACTGTTACTAAATTGTAACACATTGTTTTTCTCTTGTCAACTTCCATTTTCCCCCGGCGCAGCGGCCGGGGCGTCAGAAAGGGGCTTTGCGCCATGTATGCCAGACAAATCACCGTCCACAACCGCACCGGGCTGCACGCCCTGCCCGCCAGCCGCCTGGTCGCACTCGCCAACGGCTTCTCCTGTCAGCTCACCATCACCGGCGGGCAGCGCCCGGCCGACCCGAAAAATCTGCTCCGTCTGCTCGCCGCCGGCATCGCTCAGGGGACCAAAATCACCGTCTCCGGCGTGGGTCCGGACGAGCGCGAGGCGGTGGACGCCATCTGCCGGTACATCGCCTCGCTCACAGACTGACGGGAGGGAATTGCATTTTCTTTAAGACTGTGCTACACTAAAGTCCTGGAGACGGCCCCAGAGCCGCCTGCCGGGAAAGGAGCCATGTACGATGGTTGAAAAATGGGAGATTACCATTCCGGAGCTGACGGGGGATGCCCCGCGGCGCGCCTACGCCTACCTGCCGACGATGTACCAGTCGCAGCCGGAGCGGCGCTTTCCGGTGCTGTATATGTTTGACGGGCACAATGTCTTTTTCGACGAGGACGCCACCTACGGCCGCAGCTGGCGGCTGGCGAACTATCTGGACTATACCGACACCCCCATCATCGTCGCCGCCGTGGAGTGCAACCACAGCCCGGACAACGGGCGGCTGCGAGAGTACTCCCCCTTCACCTTCATCGACCCCCAGTTCGGGCGCATCACCGGCTGCGGACAGCAGACGATGGACTGGCTCTCCGGACCCTTCAAGGCGGAGATCGACCGGCGCTACCGCACCCTGCCCGACCGGCAGCACACCTGGATTTCCGGCAGCTCGATGGGCGGACTGATGAGCGTGTACGCGGTGCTGGCCTACAATCAGGTCTTCGGCAAGGCCGCGGCCCTCTCCCCCTCTCTCTGGCTGGCCGCGGCGCAGGTGGAGCGCCTGGTCAAGACGGCGCAGTTTGACCCGGACACCGTGCTGTACATGGACTACGGCTCGCGCGAGCTGGGCTACCGGGACAATATGCAAAAGCAATTCCGCCGCGTGAGCGGTCTGCTGCTGGACCGGCGGATGAATTTGACCTGCCGCATCATCCCCGGCGGGAACCACAACGAGGCCAGCTGGGAGCGGCAGATCCCCTTCTTCCTGCAGACCCTGCTCTACGAGCCGTAAGCGCGAGCGCCGACAGAGAGGAGAGAAATGGCGATGGAAGTGCAATACTTTAAGGAGTACAGCCCCGCCCTCGGCCGGGACATGGAGTGCAAGGTCTACGGCCACGCGGGCCGGCCGGTGCTCTTCATCCCCTGCCAGAACGGCCGGTTCTACGACTTTGAGAACTTCAAGATGACGGACGCCTGGTGGCCTTGGATCAACTCGGGTCAGGTGATGGTCTTCTCCATTGATACCATCGACGCGGAGACCTGGTCGGACACCGGCGGGGACCCCTACTGGCGCATCCGCCGCTATGAGCAGTGGATCAACTTTATCACCGACGAGCTGGTCCCCTTCATGCGGGACATGGTCAACCGCCGCAACGGCTGGACGGGCTACCCCGGCGTGATGGTCTTCGGGGCCAGCCTGGGAGCGACGCACGCGGCCAACCTCTATTTCCGCCGGCCTGACCTCTTTGACCGCCTGCTCGCCCTGAGCGGCATCTACACCGCCGAGTACGGCTTCGGCGGGTATATGGACGAGGTAGTCTACCGCAACTCCCCCATCCACTATCTCGGCGGCATGCCGTCCGACCACCCCTTTATCGCCGAGTACAACCAGAAGAAGGCGGTCATCTGCTGCGGACAGGGCGCATGGGAGGTGCCCGATTCCACGCGCAACCTGCAATACATCCTCAAGAGCAAGGGGATTCACGCCTGGGTGGACTTCTGGGGCGCGGACTGCTCACACGACTGGTCGTGGTGGTACATGCAGGTGGCCTATTTTGTCCCCTATCTGCTCAGCTGACCGGGTAAGGCCGCCGGCGTAAAACGGAATAGAAAGAGAGAGAACCCACATGAAGAACTTTGTCTTTATCTCCCCCAACTTCCCCACCAACTACTGGCTGTTCTGCCGCGAGCTAAAAAAGAACGGCCTGAATGTGCTCGGCATCGGCGACGCGCCCTATGAGGAGCTGACCCAGGACCTGAAGGACAGTCTGAACGAGTATTACAAGGTGGACAGCCTGGAGGACTACGACGCGGTCTACCGCGCGGTGGCCTTCCTCATCTTCAAGCACGGGCGAATCGACTGGCTGGAGTCCAACAACGAGTATTGGCTCGAGCGCGACGCGCGGCTGCGCACCGACTTTCACATCACCAGCGGCTTCCAGACCGACGACATCCCGCGGATTAAGTATAAGTCCAAGATGAAGGAATATTACCGCCAGGCGGGCATTCCGGTCGCGCGCTATCACCTGGTGGACACGCCGAAGCGCTGCCTGGAGTTCATCGCCGAGGTGGGCTATCCGGTGGTGGTCAAGCCGGACAACGGCGTGGGCGCCTCGCACACCTTCAAGCTGAAGTCGGACGAGGACCTCTACCGCTTCTTTGAGTTCAAGTGGCCGGGCACGCAGTATATCATGGAGGAGTTTATCGACGGTGAGGTGAACTCCTACGACGCGATCATCGACTCGCGCGGAGAGCCGATGTTTGAGACGGGCAATGTCACCCCGATGTCCATCATGGATATCGTCAACAACGCCGACAACTCCATCTATTATATCCTCAAGGATCTGCCGGAGGACACCCGCCGCGCCGGCCGGGCGACGGTGAAGAGCTTCGGCGTGAAGAGCCGCTTTGTCCACTTTGAGTTCTTCCGCCTCACGCGCGATCAGGGGCTCGGCAAGAAAGGGGATATCGTCGCGCTGGAGGTGAATATGCGCCCCTGCGGCGGCTTTACCCCGGATATGATCGACTTTGCCCACAGCACAGACGTGTACAAGATCTGGGCGGATATGATCGCCTTTGACCGCTCCACCATGCCGGTCGGGCAGCACACCTACTGCGCCTATGCTGGCCGGCGCGACGGCAAGAACTTCGCCATGAGCCACACCGACATCATGAAAAAATACGGCAGCCACATGCGCATGGTGGACCGGATGCCGGACGCGCTGGCCGACGCGATGGGCAATCAGATGTACGTCGCCACCTTCGCCACCAAGGAGGAGCTGGACGAGTTCTATCAGGACGTGCTCAGCGCGAACCAGTAACCCCTCTCTTTCCCGAAAATGCAGTCCAAGGCGCGCAGCAGTTTTTGCTGCGCGCTTTTGCGTTTCATCTGTCCAAAGAGCGGAAAATCCGGTATACTGTTGCTATCTGATCTGACAGGAGAGGGGACCGTTTTATGAAGCAATACATCATGGCGCTGGACGCCGGGACCACGAGCAGCCGCTGCATTCTCTTCGACCGCTCGGGCCGGATGTGCAGCGCGGCACAGAAGGAGTTCACGCAGTATTTCCCCCGCCCCGGCTGGGTGGAACACGACGCGACCGAGATCTGGCTGACGCAGTACGCTGTCGCCGCAGAGGCGCTGGCCAAGCTGGGCATCAGCGCCGGTGAGATCGCCGCCATCGGCATCACGAACCAGCGCGAGACCACCGTCGTCTGGGACCGGGAGACCGGCGAGCCGGTCCACCACGCCATCGTCTGGCAGGACCGGCGGACGGCGGACGACTGCGCCGCCCTCGCCGCGCGTGGGCTGACCGAGCCGTTCCGGGAGAAGACCGGACTGGTGATCGACCCCTACTTCTCCGCGACCAAGCTGCGCTGGCTGCTCGACCACGTCCCCGGCGCGCGGGAAAAGGCGGAGGCGGGCCGGCTGCTCTTCGGCACGGTGGAGACCTGGCTGATCTGGAAGCTGACCGGCGGCCGGGTCCACGTGACGGACTACTCCAACGCCTCGCGCACGATGCTCTTCAACATCCGCACGCTGGACTGGGACGGGGACATCCTCGCCGAGCTGGACATCCCGCGCGCAATGCTGCCCGAGGTGCGGCCCTCGAGCTGTGTCTACGGCGAGACGGAGGCGGAGCTCTTCGGCGGGCCCATCCCGATCGCCGGCGCGGCGGGCGACCAGCAGGCCGCCCTCTTCGGGCAGACCTGCTTTGCCCCCGGCGAGGCGAAGAACACCTACGGCACCGGCTGCTTTTTGCTGATGAACACCGGCGAGCGCCCTGTCTTCTCCCACAGCGGCCTGGTGACCACCATCGCCTGGGGCCTGGGCGGCAAGGTGGAATACGCCCTGGAGGGCTCCGTCTTTGTCGCGGGCTCCGCCATCCAGTGGCTGCGCGACGAGCTGAAAATCGTGGACAGCGCGCCCGACTCAGAGTACTTCGCCCGCAAGGTGCCGGACACGAACGGGTGCTACGTCGTGCCCGCCTTCACCGGGCTGGGCGCGCCGCGCTGGGACCCCTATGCCCGCGGCGCCATCGTCGGGCTCACGCGCGGGGTGAACAAGTATCACATCATCCGCGCCACGCTGGAGTCGCTCGCCTTTCAGACCTACGACGTGCTGCGCGCGATGGAGGCGGACGCCGGCATCCGCCTGGCCGCCCTGCGGGTGGACGGCGGCGCGTCCGCCAACGACCTGCTCATGCAGATGCAGGCAGATATCCTCCAGTCACCCGTCCACCGGCCGGTCTGCGTGGAGACGACGGCGATGGGGGCCGCCTACCTCGCCGGCCTCGCCGTGGGCTACTGGTCCGGCCGGGAGGAGGTCCGGCGCAACTGGGCGATGGACCGCGTCTTCACCCCCGGGCTCTCCCCCGAGGCGCGGGACGAAAAGCTGCGCGGCTGGGAGCGGGCAGTGCAGTGCACCCTCGGCTGGGCGCGGGAGAGCTGAATTCCCGCCTTCCCCGGCGCGGGGAAAGGTTCCCCACCGTCGGACCTGAAAAGGCTCAGCCGGTCTCTCCCGCCGGGAGCGCCGCCGGGTGGGACACCGTGAGGCGCAGTCCCTCCGCCGCGGCGTCCACCGACAGGGTATCCCCCGCCGAGAGCGTCCGCCCCAGCAGCAGCTCGGCGGCCGGCTCCTCGATCTGCCGCCGCAGGCAGCGGCGCAATGGCCGCACACCGTAGAGCGGGCTGTGCCCCTCGGCGGCGAGGGCGGCGCGGGCCGCCGGCGTGACCTGGAGCGCGACGCCCAGGCGGCGAAAGCGCGCGGCGGTCTGCGCAAGCATGACGGAGACGATCCGCTCCACCTCCCGCGCGCCGAGCGGCTGGAAACAGACGATCTCGTCGAGCCGGTTCAGGAACTCCGGCCGGAAGAGACGGCCCAGCACGCGGCGCGCCTCCCCGTCCCCGGCGGGGCGGGAGCTGCCAAAGCCGAGCGGCGGACGGACGCGAGAGAGCTCCTCCGCCCCGGCGTTGGTGGTCATCACCAGCACGGTATTACGGAAGTCCGCCCGGCGGCCCTGGGCGTCGGTGAGCGTGCCCTCCTCCATGATCTGCAGCAGAAGGTTCCACACGTCAGCGTGCGCCTTTTCCAGCTCATCGAGCAAAATGACGCGGTAGGGCCGCTGACGGACCGCCTCGGTGAGCCGTCCCCCCTCTTCGTGGCCGATATAACCCGGCGGCGAGCCGATCAGGCGGGAGACGGAGTGGGCCTCCATATACTCGCTCATATCCAGGCGCAGCAGGGCGGCCTGCTCCCCAAACAGCCGCTCGGCCAGCGCGCGGCAAAGCTCCGTCTTCCCCACGCCGGACGGCCCGGCGAAGAGGAAGCAGCCGATCGGCCGCGTCTCCTCCTGCAGCCCGGCGCGGCTGCGGCGGATGGCGGCGCAGACGGCGCGGATGGCCCCCCGCTGGCCGATGACCCGGCGACCCAACGCCTCTTCCAGGTGGAGCAGACTCTCCGCCTCCCCCTCAGTGATCTGCCGCAGCGGGATGCCGGTCCAGCTGGCGATCACCTCAGCGATGTCCTCCGGACGGACCTCGGGCAGGGGCATCTGTCTGGGCTGGCCGCGGACCTCCTGGAGCTGGCGTCGGAAGTCCTGCTCCACGTCCCGCAGCAGCGCCGCGCGCTCAAAGTCCTGACTGCGCACCGCCTCGTCCAGCTCCGCCTGGGCGCCGCGGTGTTTTTCCGCCAGGGCGCGCACCGCCTCGTTGGGCGTCTCCGCCCGGATGCGCACGCGGGCGGCGGCCTCGTCCATCAGGTCAATCGCCTTGTCCGGCAGAAAACGGTCGGGCAGATAGCGCACGGAGTAGTCCACCGCCGCCGTGATCGCCTCGGGAGAGATGGTCAGGCGGTGGTGCAGCTCATAGCGCGGCTGGAGCGCAGTGAGAATGCGCACTGCCGTCTCCCGGCCGGGCGGCTCCACCGTGATGGGCTGAAAGCGCCGCGCGAGCGCCGCGTCCTTACAGATCTGCTTGCGGTACTCCTCCTGGGTGGTCGCGCCGATCACCTGGAGCTCGCCGCGGCTGAGCGCCGGCTTGAGAATGTTGGCCGCGTCGATGGAGCCCTCGGCGGAGCCGGCGCCGATCAGGGTGTGCAGCTCGTCGATAAACAGGATGATGTTGCCCAGCCGCTGCACCTCGCGCACAATGCGCCGCACGCGCTCCTCAAACTCGCCGCGGTACTTGGTGCCCGCCACGGTGGCGGAGAGGTCGACAGAGAGAATGCGTTTGTCCAGCAGCGGCGCGGGCACCTGACGGGCCGCGATCCGCTGGGCGAGCGCCTCGGCCACAGCGGTCTTTCCCACGCCCGGATCGCCGAGCAGGACAGGGTTGTTCTTCGTCCGGCGGCAGAGGATCTGGATCATCCGCTCCAGCTCCGGCTCCCGGCCGGTCACCGGGTCCAGCCTGCCGAACTCTGCCATGCGGGTCAGATCGCGCCCGAACTGGTCGAGCAGGCGGGACTCCCGCAGCGTCTCCGCCTCGCGCGGGTTCTTGCGCGTCGGGAAGGAGGCGGAGGAGCCTTCCCCGCCGAGCAGGACGGTGAGCTGGCGGCAGGCCGCCGTACAGTCCAGCCCGCAGCGACCGAGGGCGAGGCGGGCCATGCCCTCCCCCTCCCGCAGCAGCCCGAGCAGCAGGTGATCCGGCGTGACCTCCGGCGCGTGCAGCTGCACGCTCTCTTGTGCCGCCAGGCGAATCACCCGGCAGCAGCAGGGCGTCAACCCGAGCGAGGGGGCGTGTCCGCGCGTCCCCTCCCCCACGAGCGTCACCACCTCGCGGCGCAGCGCCGCCTCCTGTACGCCGCAGCTGAGCAGCAGCCGCGCCCCCTCGCCGCGGTGAAAGTGGAGCAGGGCGAGCAGCAGATGCTCCGTACCGACGTAGCTGTGTCCCAGCTCGGCGGCAATCTCCTGCGCATAGCTGATCGCCTCCTGCGCGGCAGCGGAAAACGTACCTGTCTTCATGGACGACATACCCCCTGACAAATTGAGTCTTCAGAGGTATTCTGCGCCAATTTTTCTCTGTTCAAACAAAAATGAAAAACCGGGCGCACCGCCAAACGAAAGCGGCGCGCCCGGTCTCTATTCTATTTTGCATGCTTTTCAGGAGCGGTCGAGCACGTGGGCGACGCCCTTGGCCACCGCAGTAGACACCACGCCGGAGGCTACCGCCTCGACGAGGCCTTGCACGCCGACGGCGAGCACGACGAACATCAGCGGATTGACCGCACCCAGGCTCTGGACCATGTTCTGTACATAATCCGTCTCGTAAAAGAAGCGCACGATATAGCCCATAAAGAACAGCGTGTTGAGCAGCGGCGCGGAGAGCGCGCCGGCCACGTAGCAGGCAATCTGCTTCCGGTCTACCCTGCGCACCAGGCGGAAGACCCAGCCGGTGACAAAGCCCATCAAAATCCGCATCCCGACGCAGAGGATGACGGTATTGAGCGGATCAAGCTGGAAAAAGACACCGGTCATCATGGACGCGCCGGTAATCGCGTCGTACAGGCTGCAAAACCCGAATACCGCGCCGAGCACGGCGCCCGCCGCCGGGCCGAGGAGCATCGCGCCGATGGCGACCGGAACGGTGAGAAAGCTCATCACCAGCGGCCCGACCGGCACGCTGCCCAGCCCGAGCAGGCGCATCACCAGCTCGATGGCGATCAACAGGGCCAGCTCCGTCATGTAGCGGACGTTCGTCTTCTTATCCCTCATGGTAAAACCTCCTGCTGCTGTTTCGCCTGTGCGAATACAGCGCGTGATAATTAATGCCGTCCGGCGGCGGGAAAAGGCTTCTGTCCCTCTGCAGCCCGGAACAACCGGTGCCGCGCGGGCAAGTCCGCCCCGACGACGGGTCTATTATATCGAGCTTCGCGGCGGAAATCAATCGGGAAGGCAAAAATACTTCTTTCGTCCGCTCATCCGGAAAGCGAAGGCGTCCCGTGCCGCCGATGGGGCGATCTTCGGGGGCAGGAAAAGGAGGCATTTGAATTATGGTTTTACGGCATTGGGGTCAAAAATGGGGTCAAAATCAAAAGAAATTACCTATTTACACATAAAATATATCAAAAAACACGAAAACCCCGCCTCTCACAAACAGAAAGACGGGGCTTCGAAACGGAGAAGGAGGGATTTGAACCCTCGCGCGCTGTAACACGCCTACGCCCTTAGCAGGGGCGCCTCTTCGGCCACTTGAGTACTTCTCCAAACCGAAAACAGAAAGACAGATTCACTTGTCACGCCGGAGAAAGAAACGGAGAGAGTGGGATTCGAACCCACGGCTCCTTGTGGGAGTCACTGGTTTTCAAGACCAGCTCCTTAAACCGCTCGGACATCTCTCCAGCTGCATCCCACAAACGCAAGTAGTATTGTACCCAAAAACACCTGTTTTGTCAAGTGGAAATTTTGACTGTTCCGGTTCGGCCGCCCTCCCGCAATGGAAGGGCGGCCGATCGGACCGCACAGGCGCGCAGGCCATGTGTCATACAGGAGGGCGCGCTTATCCCGCGCTGGGGTGGTCTCCCTCCTCCTCGTAGAAGAGGCCCTCCTCCTCAAACAGCGGCACGGTCTCCTCCGGCACAGCGCCGCCGTCCGTCTCGCCAGCAGCTTCGGCAGGGGCATTCTCCGGCAGCGGCTCGCCGTCGTCGGTAAAGCTGTCCTCCACGCGGAACTGGCTCAGGCCGGTGCCGGCAGGAATCAGCTTGCCGATGATGACGTTCTCCTTCAGGCCCATCAGGTGGTCCACCTTGCCGTAGATGGCGGCCTCGGTGAGCACCTTGGTGGTCTCCTGGAAGGAGGCGGCGGACAGGAAGCTCTCGGTCGCCAGAGCCGCCTTCGTGATGCCCAGCAGCAGGCGGGTGCAGGTGGGCAGGCGCAGCTCGCTGCCGTCCTCCCGCGTCTCACCGGCGGCAATGCGCGCCTGGACGGCGTCGTAGGCGTCCTCATAGGCGGTGATGCCGATGGTGGAGCCGGAGAGCAGTTCGGAGTCCCCGGCGTCCTCGACGCGGACCTTGCGCATCATCTGGCGGCAGATGACCTCAATGTGCTTATCGTGGATATCCACGCCCTGGCTGCGGTAGGGCTTGAGGACTTCCTTGACCAGGTACTCATGCAGCGCATGGATGCCGCGCACGCGCAGCACATCCTGCGGGTAGAGCGCGCCGGGCACGAGCTGGAAGCCCTGCTCGACGTAGTCCCCGTCCTTGACCAGCAGCTGGGCCTGCGGGAGCATATAGCTGCGCACGTCGCCGTCGCTGCCGGTGATGTTCACGCTGACCAGGTTGCCCTTGTGCACCTCGCCCACCTTGACCTGGCCGCTGATCTCCGCCAGCTGCGCCATCTTCTTCGGGCGGCGGGCCTCAAACAGCTCCTCGACACGGGGAAGACCCTGGGTGATGTCGCCGCCGGCGATGCCGCCGGTGTGGAAGGTACGCATGGTCAGCTGCGTGCCCGGCTCGCCGATGGACTGGGCGGCGATGATGCCGACCGCCTCGCCGATGCCCACGCGCTCGCCGATGGCGAGGTTCAGGCCGTAGCACTTGGAGCACACGCCGTTGCGCGCGCGGCAGGTGAGCACGCTGCGCACCTTGACGGCGTGGATGCCGTGCGCCTCGAGCACTGCGGCGTCGCGCTCGGCAAAGCTGTGCTCGGTGTCAAAGAGCACTTCGCCCGTCTGCGGGTCGCAGACCGGCTCGCAGGGATAGCGGCCGTTCAGGCGCTCGCCAAAGGTCTCGATCACCTGGCCGTTCTCCGCGATCTCGTAGACGCTGATGCCGTCGGTGGTCTGGCAGTCCTCCTCGCGGACGATGACCTCCTGGGACACGTCCACCAGGCGGCGGGTCAGGTAACCGGAGTCGGCGGTCCGCAGCGCGGTGTCCGCCAGGCCCTTTCGGGCGCCGCGGGAGGAGACGAAGTACTCCAGCACGGACAGGCCCTCACGGTAGTTGGCCTTGACCGGAATCTCGATCGTCTTGCCGGCGGTGTTGGCCAGCAGGCCGCGCATACCGGCCAGCTGACGAATCTGGGCCTGCGAGCCGCGGGCGCCGGAGTCCGCCATCATGAAGATGGGGTTGTACTGGTCCAGGTTCTCCGTCAGCGCCTTGGAGACCTCAGCGGTGGTCTTCTCCCACTCGCGCACGACCAGGCGGTAGCGCTCGTCGTCGGTCAGCTTACCGCGGCGGTACATGTCCTCAATCCGGACGACCAGCTTCTCCGTGTCGGAAACCATCTGGTACTTGGACGGAGGAATGGTCATGTCATAGATGGAGACGGTGAGGGAGCCGACGGTGGAGTAGTGATAGCCCTGCGCCTTGATCGCGTCGAGCATGTTGGCCGAGATGGCAAAGCCGTGGCGCTCAATGCAGGCCTTGATAATCTTGCCGAGCAGCTTTTTGCCGCACACCACGTTGACCTCGGGCACCAGCGCGGTCTCGGGGTTGTCGCGGTCCACCAGGCCGAGGTCCTGCGGCACCTGCTCGTTGAAGATCAGGCGGCCGACGGTGGTGCGCACCATGCGGCTGATGGTCTCACCGCGGCAGGTGCCGGTGCGGCGGACCAGGATGGGCTCGTGCAGCTCCAGCTCGCCCTCGCTGTAGGCCAGCTGGGCCTCGCCGTCGTCGGAATAGCAGTGGTAGATCTCGCGTGGCAGAGCGCCGGAGGCGGCAGCCTCCTGGGCGAGGAAGCCGGTCGTGCGGATCCAGGGCTGATAACGCTTCTCGTCCGGGTCATGCACCCAGATGGTCTCGTCCCCTTCAATCTCGCCGGCCTCCAGGGCGGCCGCCGCCGCCGCGGCGGTCTCATAGCTGCGCGCGGGGTCATTGACCGGGTCCTTCTCGTAGGTCAGGTAATAGGAGCCGAGCACCATGTCCTGCGTCGGCGTGGTGACCGGGCCTCCGTCCTGCGGGCGCAGGAGGTTGTTGGCCGAGAGCATCAGGATACGCGCCTCAGCCTGGGCCTCAGCGGAGAGCGGGACGTGGACGGCCATCTGGTCGCCGTCGAAGTCGGCGTTGAACGGGGTGCAGACCAGGGGGTGCAGCTTGATCGCGCGGCCCTCCACCAGCACCGGCTCAAAAGCCTGAATGGACAGGCGGTGCAGCGTCGGGGCGCGGTTGAGCATGACGGGGTGGTCCTTGATGACAAAGTCGAGGGCATCCCACACCTCGGCGCGGCCCTTGTCCACCATCTTCTTGGCGGACTTGATGTTGTTGGCCACGCCGTCCTGCACCAGCTTTTTCATGATGAACGGGCGGAAGAGCTCCACCGCCATCTCCTTGGGCAGCCCGCACTGGTAGATCTTCAGCTCCGGGCCGACGACGATGACGGAGCGGCCGGAGTAGTCCACGCGCTTGCCGAGCAGGTTCTGGCGGAAGCGTCCCTGTTTGCCCTTGAGCATGTCGGAGAGGCTCTTGAGAGCGCGGTTGTTCGCGCCGGTGACGGCGCGGCCGCGGCGGCCGTTGTCGATCAGGGCGTCCACCGCCTCCTGGAGCATGCGCTTCTCGTTGCGCACGATAATATCGGGCGCGTGGAGCTGCATCAGGCGCTTGAGGCGGTTGTTGCGATTGATGACGCGGCGGTAGAGGTCGTTCAGGTCGCTGGTGGCGAAACGGCCGCCGTCGAGCTGAACCATCGGCCGGATCTCGGGCGGGATGACGGGCAGAGCGTCGATGATCATCCACTCCGGACGGTTGCCGGACACGCGGAAGGCGTCCACCACCTCCAGGCGCTTGACGATGCGGGCCTTCTTCTGGCCGGAGGCGGTCTCCAGCTGCTTATGGAGATCGGCGGAGAGGGCCTCCAGGTCGATGTCCTGCAGCAGCTTCTTGATCGCCTCGGCGCCCATGCCGGCGTCAAAGTCGTCCTCGTACTTCTCGCGCATGTCGCGGTATTCCTTCTCCGTGAGGATCTGGTTCTTGCTCAGCGGGGTGAAGCCGGGGTCGGTGACGATATAGGAGACAAAGTAGAGCACCTTTTCCAGGATACGCGGGCTGATGTCCAGAATCAGGCCCATCCGGGAGGGAATGCCTTTGAAATACCAGATATGGGAGACGGGCGCGGCCAGCTCGATGTGGCCCATGCGCTCGCGGCGGACCTTCGCGCGCGTGACCTCCACGCCGCAGCGGTCGCAGATCTTGCCCTTATAGCGAATCTTCTTATACTTGCCGCAGTGGCACTCCCAGTCCTTGGTGGGGCCAAAGATGCGCTCGCAGAACAGACCGTCCCGCTCCGGCTTGAGGGTGCGGTAGTTGATGGTCTCCGGCTTTTTGACCTCGCCGTAGGACCACTCCCGAATCTGTTCCGGGGAGGCGACGGAAATTTTGATGGCGTCAAAATCAGGGCAGCTCATGTTTCGTCCTCCTCCTGTTTAGTCTTCATCCGATAGGTCAGCGCTGTCGTCCAGGAACAGCTCGCCCTCTTCAAAGGCCGGGCCGTCGTCCACCACGTTGCCCTCGGCATCCATCTCACCGGTGGAATAGCCGTGGGCGGCGAACTCGCCCTCGTCGCCGGCATAGTAGTCGTCGTCATAGTCCTTGCCGCGGCCGGGCTGGAAGTCGTCGTCCTCGTCGTCCTTGAGTTCGACGATGTTGCCGTCCTTGTCCAGCACCCGCATGTCCAGGCAGAGGGCCTGCAGCTCCTTCATGAGCACCTTGAACGACTCGGGCACGCCGGGGCGCGGGATATTGTGCCCCTTCACGATGCTCTCGTAGGTGCGCACGCGTCCGGTCACGTCGTCGGACTTGACGGTGAGAATCTCCTGCAGGGTATAGGCCGCGCCATAGGCCTCCAGCGCCCAGACCTCCATCTCACCGAAGCGCTGGCCGCCGAACTGGGCCTTGCCGCCGAGCGGCTGCTGGGTGACCAGGGAGTAGGGGCCGGTGGAGCGGGCGTGGATCTTGTCGTCCACCAGGTGGTGCAGCTTGAGGAAGTAGACGTAGCCGACGGTGACGGGGTTGTCAAACCGCTGGCCGGTGCGGCCGTCGTAGAGCCAGCTCTTGCCAGTCTCGTCCAGACCGGCCTGGCGCAGCAGGTCCTGGATGTCCTTCTCGTTGGCGCCGTTGAAGATGGGGGTAGCCACCTTCCAGCCGAGCGTCTTGGCCGCGTAGCCCAGATGGACCTCCAGCACCTGTCCGATGTTCATACGGGAGGGCACGCCCAGGGGATTCAGGACGATATCCAGCGGGGTGCCGTCGGGCAGGAAGGGCATATCCTCCACCGGCAGGATGCGGGAGACGACACCCTTGTTTCCGTGGCGGCCGGCCATCTTGTCGCCCACAGAGATCTTGCGCTTCTGGGCGATATAGACGCGCACGCACTGGTTCACGCCGGGAGAGAGCTCGTCGCCGTTCTCTCGGGTAAAGACCTTGACGTCCACCACGATGCCGCTCTCGCCGTGGGGCAGCTTGAGGGAGGTGTCGCGCACCTCGCGGGCCTTCTCGCCAAAGATGGCGCGCAGCAGCCGCTCCTCGGCGGTCAGGTCAGTCTCGCCCTTCGGCGTGACCTTGCCGACCAGGATATCGCCGGTAGTGACCTCGGCGCCGACGCGGATGATGCCGCGCTCGTCCAGGTCCTTCAGGGCGTCCTCGCCGACGTTGGGGATATCGCGGGTGATCTCCTCCGGGCCGAGCTTGGTCTCGCGGGCCTCCAGCTCGTGCTCCTCGATGTGGATGGAGGTGAACACGTCGTCCTTCACCATCCGCTCGGAGAGCAGGACGGCGTCCTCGTAGTTATAGCCCTCCCAGGTCATAAAGCCCATGAGGATATTGCGGCCGAGGGCGATCTCGCCGTCGCAGGTGGAGGGGCCGTCGGCCAGGGTGTCTCTCGCCTTCACGCGGTCGCCCACGCTGACGATGGGGCGCTGGTTGATGCAGGTGCCGTTGTTCGAGCGCATAAACTTGATCAGCTGATGCGTGATGAGGCCCTTGCCGTCGTAGCGGACGGTGATGGAGTCGGCGCTCACCTTCTCCACTATGCCGTCCCCCTCGGCGAGGACGCAGATCTCGGAGTCCTGGCAGTTCTTATACTCCTGGCCGGTGGCGACGATGGGCGCCTCGGTGACCAGCAGGGGCACCGCCTGGCGCTGCATGTTCGCGCCCATCAGCGCGCGGTTGGCGTCGTCGTTTTCCAGGAAGGGGATCATGGCGGTCGCGACGGAGACCATCATCTGCGGCGAGACGTCCATGTAGTCCACCATCTCGCGGTCGACGTCCACGATCTCGTCCTGGTGGCGGCAGGTGACACGCTGGTTGGCGAGGCACCCGTTCTCGTCCAGCGGCTCGGTCGCCTGGGCGACGATATACTGGTCCTCCACGTCGGCGGTCATATACTCCACCTCGTCGGTTACGCGGCAGGTGCCCTTCTCGATCTTGCGGTAGGGCGCCTCGATAAAGCCGTAGCGGTTCACGCGCGCATAGGAGGCGAGGTAGGAGATCAGGCCGATATTCGGGCCCTCCGGCGTCTCAATCGGGCAGAGACGGCCGTAGTGGCTGTAGTGGACGTCGCGCACGTCGAAGGAGGCGCGCTCACGCGACAGGCCGCCGGGGCCAAGGGCGGAGATACGGCGCTTGTGGGTCAGCTCGGCCAGAGGGTTGGTCTGGTCCATGAACTGGCTCAGCGGCGAGGAGCCGAAGAACTCTTTGATCGCCGCGGTGATCGGCCGGATATTGATGAGCGACTGGGGGGTGACGATATCCTGGTCCTGAATGGTCATCCGCTCGCGGATGACGCGCTCCATACGGGTGAAGCCGATGCGGAACTGGTTCTGCAGCAGCTCGCCCACGCAGCGCAGGCGGCGGTTGCCGAGATGGTCGATGTCATCCTTCGTACCGATGCCGTGGGCCAGGCAGTTGAGGTAGTTGACCGAGGCGAGGATGTCGTCCACGGTGATGTGCTTGGGCTCGAGGTCGTCCACGCGCTCGCGCACGGCCTGGCGCAGCTCCTCGCCGCTGTACTGCTCGAGCAACTCGCGCAGCACGCTGACGCGCACCCGCTCGGTGATGCCGCACTCGGCGGGGTCAAAGTCGACAAAGGCGGACATGTCCACCACGTTGTTGGCAAAGACCTTCACCGTCTCGCCCTCCACGTCGACAAACGCCTCGTTCACGCCGCGCGCGGCGAGGGCCTGAGCCTGCTCGCGGCTGAGCGTCTCCCCCGCCTCGGCGAGGATCTCGCCCGTCCAGGGGTCGACGACCGGCATGGCCAGCTTCTGCCCCGCCAGGCGGCGGGCGATGTCCAGCTTTTTGTTGAACTTATAGCGGCCCACCTCGGAGAGGTCATAGCGGCGCGGGTCAAAGAAGAGCGACTCGAGCAGCGTCTCGCAGGAGTCCACCGTGGGCGGCTCGCCCGGACGGAGCTTGCGGTAGATCTCGAGCATCGCGTCCTCGTAGGTCTTGCAGGCGTCCTTCTCCAGCGTGGCGACGATGCGGCGGTCCTCCCCAAAGACGGCGAGAATCTCCGCGTCCGTCTTGAGGCCGATCGCGCGCAGAAGGCAGGTGATGGGAATCTTCCGGTTCTTGTCGATACGGACATAGAAGGTGTCCGAGAGGTCGGTCTCATACTCCAGCCACGCCCCGCGGTAGGGGATCACGGTGGTGGAGTAGATCAGGTTGCCCGCCTTGTCCTCCTCCCGGCCGTAGTACATGCCGGGGGAGCGGACGATCTGGGAGACGATAACGCGCTCGGCGCCGTTGATGACAAAGGTACCGCCCCGGGTCATCAGCGGGAAGTCGCCCATGTAGATCTCCTGCTCTTTGATCTCCTCCGTCTCGCGATTGCGCAGACGGACCTTGACGTGGATCGGCTTGGCGTACGTCGCGTCGCGCGCCTTGCACTCCTCCACGCTGTACTTCGGGGGCTTGGTCATGGAGTAGTCGATAAAGCTCAGCTCCAGATTGCCGGCGTAGTCGGTGATGCAGCCGACATCCTTGAAGACCTGCCGCAGACCCACGTCGAAAAACCACTGATAGCTCTTCTTCTGAATCTCCAGCAGGTCCGGCATCTGGGCGATCTCGTCGTGGCGAATGAAGCTCTTCCGCGTCGTCTTGCCGAAGGTTACGTCTTTGACCATAGATGATTTCACTCCCATTTTCGTCGAATCTGTCCGGTCGGTACGCTCTCACGTGGCGATACACACGGATGCGTGGTATGCATTTTCTGCATTCACCCTTGCAATCCGGGGCAGGCTGTGGTATACTGGGTGCGTCGTGAGAGAAGGGAAATTGGCTCAGTTGCCGCAATAGCAATTTATTGTATAACAATTTCTCCCTCCTGTCAAGGCCTTTTGTCGCCGTGTGCATGTTTTTGCACGCGGTTTTTTCTCTCTTGCGCCCGCAGCGGCGAGGCAGTATAATAAAGGGGAGAAAAACCCCCGCGCAGCAGCCGGGGACAGAGAGGATGATTTCCATGACCTTCCTGCAGCAGACAAGGGCCGCCGCGGCCCAGACCGTGCTCAAGGCGCTGGCGCGGCGCAATATGACGGGCGAGTACTGCCCCGCCGCCGCCGACGCGCTCGAGGCGGTGAAGCGTTTCCTGATCCCCGGCACGTCGGTCTCCTGGGGCGGCAGCGCCTCTCTGGAGGAGATCGGCGCCATGGAGGCCATCCGCGAGAGCGGCTGCACCGTGCTCGACCGGCACGCGGCCTCCTCCCCGGAGGAGGAAGAGGAGATCTACCGCCGGCTGCTCTTCTGCGACACCTATTTTATGTCCGCCAACGCGGTGACGATGGATGGCGTGCTGGTCAACATCGACGGCAACGCCAACCGGGTCGCAGCGCTCTGCTTCGGCCCCAGGAAGGTCGTCCTGGTCGTCGGGATGAACAAGGTTGCCGCCGACCTGGAGTCCGCCGTCTCCCGCGCGCGCAACACCGCCGGTCCGGCCAACGCCACGCGCCTCGGCCTGAGCACCCCCTGCGTCAGTGTCGGGCGCTGCTGCAACTGCCAGAGCGAGGACTGCATCTGCTGCCAGGTGGTCATCACCCGGCGCAGCCGCCGGCCGAACCGTATTCACGTCATCCTGGTCGGGGAGGACCTCGGGTTCTGAGCCGCCTTCCTCTCTCTTCTAAATTTCCATCCATTTGGCATCCGATTTCTGAAAAGTTCGAAAAATCGGCCGTCGGCCTTGTCTCGTGCCGACTGAAAATGCTATAATAGGGCTGTCGAACTCCAATTTCGACAGCCCTTTTGCCTTTGATCCGGCGGTCCTCAGGGACCGCACCTATAAAGAGAGGAAGTGACGTCCGTGGAGCAGACTCCACCCGTCCGGCGCAGACGCCGAAGGGAGCGGGAGTGGCCTCCCATCGAACTCGGATTCTTTTTTCTGACGGTGCTGCTGGCGCTGGTCATGACGGTGACCGGCGTGGCCATGCTGGTCGACGCCCTGAGGGGCGATCAGCCGGCCGGGACGGTCACCGTCGGCCAGACAGATGGAGATACCCAGAACCAGGATGACGAGGCGTCCGCGCAGAGCGGCCAGACAGATGGCGGCAAGACAGACAGTGAGAGCGCTGAGAGCGCCGACACCTCCGACCTCGCGCAGTACGCAGGCGCCAGCGGCTACGCTGGGCAGCTCTACGCGCTGCTGGAGGATCACCCGGAGGCGGCGTATGTGCTGCGCAACCTCTCGCTCTATCCGGATGAGATTCTCGACTTTGTCATCCGTTATCCGGAGGCGATGCCATTTGCGGCCTCCTACCCCGACTACATCAACGGAAACCTGTCGCTGGAGATCGACCTGAGCGAGGAGGGGGCGAGCGACACCGTGCCCCTGCTGATCCAATGGGACAGCCGCTGGGCCTACCGGAACTATGGAGACGGCCTGTTCGGCTATACCGGGTGCGGGCCGACCTGTCTGTCCATGGTCGCCCTCTACCTCAACGGCTGGGACAACAACGACCCGTACACCATCGCCCAGTACGCCGACGAGAACGGCTACTACTACAATGGCTCCGGCTCGGCCTGGACGCTGATGAGCGAGGCGAGCGCGCATTTCGGCCTCACGGCCACCGAGCTGACGCTGGACGAAAACCGGATCATCGAGGCGCTGGAGAGCGGCGAGCCGGTCGTGTGCGCGATGGGCGAGGGAGACTTCACCGACAACGGGCACTTTATCGTCCTCACCGGCTACACCGAGGGACAGGGCTTCACCGTCAACGACCCCAACAGCCCGTCCAACAGCGCGCGGACCTGGACCTTTGACGAGATCAGCGATCAGATCAACAACCTGTGGAGTTTTCGCTCGTCAGAGGGATAACGCAGCGATCATCCGCAACGGATGATTGGAGAAGGAGTCGTCGTGATGAGCCACCCAAAGAAGAGCACTGCCGCCAAAAAATCCGACTGGACAACACAGGAGATGCCGCAGCAGCACACGACCTTTGCAATCCAGCAGGAGATCAGCCGGGCCGAGATGGAGGAGTTGAAGCTGGGTGGTATCCCGCGGGAGATGGAGGATAAGTGGTTCTGGTATTTTGAGGATGGGAAGCTGTACATCCATCGAAGCTGGACGGGATTTTGCATTTATATTCTGTCCTTCACGCCCGACAGCCGTTGGATCGCGGTCACCGTCAACCGGGACCCGCAGCAGTACAGGTCAAAAGGGATTGCAGGGGACGTGGAGCAGCTGAACCGCCTGCTCGCCGCCTGGACATATCCCGTCTACGGCTCCTATTGCAGTCAGCTGTCGGATACCGCCAAAGCGCTGGTCCGGATGCGGCCTGTCGTGCTGGACCAGTACCAGCAGCAGAGACCGCTCTATGACTCCTATTGCAAGCAGCTGTCGGAGATCTCCGACGAGCTGTACCGGATGTACTCTGCCTTGATGCCCCAGAAGTTGAGACCGAGGAGCGTCATCTATATCACGCACGCGGATATCACTACCTTGGCATGTCAGTGCATCGTGAACGCCGCCAACGAAAGCCTTCTCGGTGGGGGCGGCGTGGATGGTGCAATCCATCAGGCCGCTGGACCGGAGTTGCTGAGGGAATGCAAGACGCTGGGCGGCTGCGAGACCGGCCAGGCGAAGATCACCAGAGGATACCGCTTACCCGCCCAGTGGGTCATTCACACCGTAGGGCCGGTCTATTCCGGAAACCCGAGCGACGCCTCTCTGCTGGCAAACTGCTATCGCAACGCTCTGGAACTGGCCAAGTCTCGTGGGATCCACAGCATTGCCTTCCCGTCCATCTCCACCGGCGCGTACGGATATCCTCTGGAGCAGGCCGTTCCGGTGGCCACAGCCACTGTGCGGCACTGGCTGGAGTTTAACAGCAGCTATTATATGGAAGCAGCCTTCTGCTGCCTTCACGAAAAGACATATGACTGCTACCGGACTTATCTCACCGGACAGGACAACTAAATGGTTTCAAACAGAGAAAGACCGGCGCTTTTCCCATTGCGCCGGTCCTTTCACATTACACATCGTCCGATTGTTTTACAAAGCTACCCCACTCTGGGGAGCGCGACTTATTCCTTCTCCTTCGCCGCTTTCGCCGCGCGGGGCTTGCGGGGCTTAGCGGGCTTGGCCGCCTTCGCCGCCTCGTGCATGGTCTTGTAGTTGGAGAACATGGACTCGAGGGTGTAGACGGCCTGCATATCGCCCTCCACCTCCATCTTGCCGTCGGCACACAGCTCATCGGCGGTGTTGGTGCGCTCCATCATGCGGCGCAGAGCGGCAAAGGGTGCGGTGACGCGGGCGGTGTAGTCATAATAGTTATACGGCTGCACATCCACTGCCACGCCGTCGGCGTCCTGCTGGACGCGGATATAGAACACGCCCTCGCCCGGGCCGGTGACGTTGACCTCGACGGCGAAGCTGCCGGCATTGTCGTTATAGCTATATTTGGTGAGCATGTTTCTAGCCTTGCTCACGATCTGCTCGTACTTCATGGGGAAACCTCCTATGGATACACATTTTTCTTCCGTGTATTGAAACTTTTCAGCCCGATTTACAATCGGTTGCCGCTAGTATAGCATGGCCGGAAGCGCAATGCAAGAGAAAAATCTCACAATTTCGCCGCCGGCGCGCGGTTATTTACTTTCCGTCCTGACTGTTATATGATATAGAAAACTTGTTTCTATCAGACAACCGGAGGAACGCCATGAAGCAGATCATTATTATCCCGGACTCTTTCAAGGGTACTCTGGACGCGCCCGCTGTCTGCGAGGCGATGCGGCGCGGAGTGCACGCCGTCTGGCCGGACTGCCGGACGGTGCTGCTGCCCATCGCCGACGGCGGTGAGGGGACGGTGGACTGCTTTTTGCGGGCGCTGCCGGGGGCCGTACCGGTCCGGGCAGAGGTGACCGGCCCGTTCGACGGCGAGACGGTGACCGCCCGCTACGCCCGCGCCGGTCAGACCGCCGTCATCGAGATGGCGGCGGCCGCCAGTCTCCCGATGGTGGAGGGACGGGAGGACCCCTGCCGCGCCACGACCCGCGGCGTGGGGGAGCTGATCGCCCATGCCACAGCGCACGGGGCGCGGCGCATCATCCTCGGCCTGGGCGGGAGCTGCACAAACGACTGTGGCGTGGGCATGGCTGCGGCGCTGGGCGCACGGTTTTACGACCGGACTGGCCGGCCGTTTCTGCCGCGGGCAGACACCCTGGAGCAGATCGCCCGGCTGGACTGCTCCGCCGTCCGCGCGCGGCTGGCGGGCATCGAGATCGTGGCGATGTGCGACATCGACAACCCCCTCTACGGACCGCAGGGCGCGGCATATGTCTTTGCCCCGCAGAAGGGGGCCTCCCCCGCCGTCGTGACACGGCTGGACGAAAACCTGCGCGCCATCGCCGCCCTGATCCGCCGCGAGCTGGGGCTGGATGTGCAGCGCCTCCCCGGCGCGGGGGCGGCCGGCGGCCTGGGCGCCGGGGTCGCCGCCTTTCTGGGCGGGCGTCTGCAGTCCGGCATCGACACGGTGCTCGACCTCACCGGTTTTGACCGGCTGCTCGCCGGGACTGACTTGGTACTCACCGGCGAGGGCCGGTGCGACAGCCAGAGCCTGCACGGCAAGGCGCTGGCCGGCATCGCGCGGCGCACCCGCGCCGCCGGGGTCCCCCTGGCGGTCTTCGCCGGGGCGGTCGGAGACGACCTGGACCGGCGGCGGGCGGCAGAGCTGGGGGTGAGCGCCGTCTTCCCCATCCACCCCGCGCCGGGAACCTTTGCGCAGGTGCGGGGCGAAAGCGCGCCCCACCTGACCGCAGCGGTGGCCAACGCGATGGGCCTGCTGCGGGCGGTGGGGCTGTGAAGAGCGTGTCGACAAAGGTCGACACGCTCGAACAAAATCAACGATTTTGTTCGAAAAGTGCGGCCAAACCGCACCCCAAGGGCACTTTGTCGCCGCCTTTAGCGGCTCGGGCGCGCGCCCCTTTGGGGCGCACTCCCGGCCTCCCTGTGTTTTTGGGCCGGTACAACAAGGTGAATTGCCCCGTAGGGGCAAGAGAGGGCCCCCTGGGGGTGCCCGTCCCAAAAACGATATTTCACTCTATTTTGTTGCTACCGCAACAAAACTCCTGCGGAGGGCTTTCTGAACTTTTTGTTTGTGTTTGAAATTGGCAAAGATGCTTTTTCGACAGACTGTGTGAAGGCGGTTGGCGTTCAGATTAGATAGGCGAACACCATCCAATAGTGGCAGGCGGTCCCGGCGAGGACAAAGAGGTGAAACAGCTCGTGCGCCCCAAACCCGGGAAAGCGCCGCTCCAGGCCGGGCAGCTTGAGAGCGTAGATCACTCCTCCCACTGTATAGAGCACGCCGCCCAGGGCCAGAAAGACCACCGCCGCGGCCGGGAGCACGGCGAGCATCTGCGGCAGCGCTGTGACGGAGAGCCAGCCGAGTGCGATATAGATGCAGGAGGAGAGCCACTTCGGGCAGGTCACCCAGAACAGGGTGAACACCACGCCCGCCAGCGCAATCAGCCCGACCGCAGGCAGCAAAATCTCCCCTCCTCTGCCCCAGAGAGCGCAGACGCAGATCGGCAGATAGGAGCCGACGATCAGGACATAGATCATCACATGGTCCAGCCGCTTGAGGACCAGATTTCCCTTTTCTCCGAGCCGAAAGGTGTGATAGGCGGTGCTCGCGCCGTACAGGGCGATAGACGCAGCCTGGAAGCCGCAGAGGCTCAGCGTCTCTGTCAGGGTGCACCCGGCGCAGGAGGCGCGCACCAGCAGCGGGAAGGTCGCCGCGATGGCGGCCAGAAAGCCTACAAAATGGGTCAGGGCGCTGATCGGGTCCTTCGCCCGAAAGCGCGGCTCATACGGGCCGGACGCGGCGGCAAGCGCGTGCAGAGAGATGTCCATACCGTTCATTCCTTTCATCCGTTTTACTTCATCTAGTATTTAATACTATATTATATCGCTTATATTATGTTGTCAAGATATTTTTATCCCTTGACAACACAGTTTTTTAGATTATACTAAGGGCAAGCCAACCCGACAGAAAAGGAGTTTGAGCGCAATGCAAAACGAATCTGCGGCCAGGCCGCTCTGCCCGGACTACGCCGACTTTCCCGCCATCCCGCTTTACAAGGACCAGGTGGTCTCCTTTCTCTCCGAAGCGCTCGCCCCCTTTGACGGCGGGGAGGAGATGGCAGTGACCGCCGCGCGTATCAACAACTACGTCAAGCTCAAAGTGATTGCCCCGCCGGAAAAGAAAAAATACAGCCGCGAGCAGCTGATCTGTCTCTATGTGGTCTTCCTGCTCAAGCAGGTGCTCAGCATGGAGGAGATTCGGGCCCTGCTGCAGGAAGAGTTTCCCCCGGATCAGGCGGAAACATCCTACCGCTGGCTCTGCGTCCAGCTGGATCGGGCCGTCCGGGACGGCCCGGAGGGGCTCGGCGCGCTGGACGAGGGGCATCCCCTGCTCGACGCGGCGCTGCGCTCCTTCCTCTACCGCCGGCAGGCCGCGCTGCTGCTGCGCCGCCGGGCAGACGTCAGTCCACCGTCACAGTTGGAATAACTCCGTCAGGCAAAAGAACAGCCCGGAATCGGGGATCGCTCCCTGATTCCGGGCTGATGCCGTCTCAATGAACTTTTGAAGGCCGTACTGGTCAGTTGATCTGTTCCATGAGGTCATGCCACAGATCCACAGCGGGATTCCCGTCGTAGTTGACGGTATCGGCGTTGTCATAGCCGGTCCAGACGGCGGCGGTGTAGTCGTCCGTATAGCCGGCAAACCAGCGGTCATAGTCGTCGTCGGTGGTACCCGTCTTGCCGGCCACCGTCACGCCCTCAATCTGGGCCGCGGTACCCGTGCCGCGGGTGACGACGTGCTGGAGCATCTCATCCATGTCGTCCACCGTGCTCTGCCGGAGCACCGCCTCGCCCGCGGCGTAGCCGCGCACACTGCTGGTGCCGTCAGCGTTGGTTGCCAGCTCGTAGCCGTCCTGGCTGAGGATGACCTCCCCGCTGCTGTTGGTCACAACGGTGTACACATACGGCTCGACATAGATCCCGTCGCGGGCAAACACGGCATAGGCCGCCGTCAGCTCATAGGTGCTCACGCCGTAGGTCAGGCCGCCGAGGGCCAGCGGCGCCATGGCCAGGTCGGTATACTGCCGGCCGGTGGGGCTGGTATAGTCCTCCACCAGGCTGGTAATGCCGAAGCGTTCCTGCAGGAAATTAAAGGCATAGCGCGGACTGACGCGGTTCAAAATCTGCACCGCAACCGAGTTGAGCGACTCGGTCAGGCCATAGTCCACCGTGACCATGTCGCCGGTAAAACGCCGGCCGGAGTTGCTGGTGGGATAGGTCGTGCCGTCCGAGAGGGTGATCGGGCTGTCCTCAATCAGATCGTCCGGAGTGAGGATCCCCATCTCCAGCGCCGGGGCGTAGACCGACAGCGGCTTGATGGACGATCCGGGCGGACGCAGGGTGCGGGTGGCCCGGTTCCAGAGGAGGTTGCCCTCCTTCTCCCCCATGCCGCCGGAGATCGCGACCACGGCGCCCGTATCGTTGTCAATCACCGTGATGGCAGACTGGAGGTCCTGGCCGCCGTCGGACTGGTTGCCGTCAAAGCGGGAGGTGTCCCCATAGACGTTGTCCACCGCCGCCTGCACATCCGGGTCCAGACAGCTGTAGATGCGCATGCCGCCGGAATAGATCATCTGCAGGGCGACCTCGTAGTCCTCCACCTCGTAGACCTCCATCAGGTCAAGGGCGACCTCGCGGATGACGGTGTCGGTGTACCAGGAGTAATACTCGCTGCTGTCGAGCTGGGTCGTCTCCTCCTCCTCAATCTCAACGCTGTGGAAGTTGATCTCCTCCGCCATGGCGGCGTTCATCTCTTCCTCTGAGATCATCCCCTGGTCGTACATCTGCTCGAGCACCAGGCAGCGGCGCTCGTAGTTGTTCTCCGGGTAGGTGTACGGGTCGTAGAGCGAGGGGTTGTTCGTGATGGAGATCAGCGAGGCGCACTCGGCCAGCGACAGCTCGCTCACGTCCTTGCCGAAGTACTCATAGGATGCAGTATAGACGCCGCTGCAGCCGCGGCCGAGGTAGATGACGTTCAGATACCACTCCAGGGTCTCCTCTTTCGTGTGGGTGGCGTCAAACTCGAGGGCCTCGAAGATCTCGAGCACCTTTCTCCGGACGGTGACCTGGTTGTTTCCCGTCAGGTTCTTGATGAGCTGCTGGGTGATGGTGGAGCCGCCCTCCTGCCGTCCGCCGGTGACGTAGCTGAGCACGGAGCTGGCGGTACGGATCCAGTCCACGCCGCCGTGCGTCCAAAAGCGCTTATCCTCGATGGCAACCGTCGCGTTGATGAGGTCCTGCGGCACCTCGTCATAGGAGACCCAGACGCGGTTGGCCGTGCCGTAGAGCGTCTCCTGCACCTCGTACGCGCCGGTATCCGAGTCGTAATAATAGATCGCCGAGGTGAGGTCCACGTCCGAGCGAATCAGGTCGAGCGCGGCGGTGGTCTCCTGTGCCTCCGGAATGATGACCGACTGGATATAGCCCGCCGCATAGCAGGCCATGATCGCCCCCGTCGCCGCGCCGATGAGCAGCAGCGTGCCGAGCAGGATCATCAGCCATTTGAAAAAGGCTTTGATGCCCTGAAGCACGGGCGAGGGCTGTCCCTTTGCCATAAGCGTGTATCCCTCCCGTCAAACACCTCCGGCCGGGGCCGAAGGAGCGGTGCCGAGTCTGTGCGAAATGGCACCGCGCGCCCGCAAGGCGGCGCACGGCATATGATGTCACGCTTATTATGCCAAAGAATGGAGAAAATTTCAAGTCAGGAGCGGAATTTTTAACCATTCTTAAGGTTAAATCTCTGTTTTTTGGGGGAAACTGGCCTTACTGGAGGTGTGCGCTATGAAAAAAAACGAAAAACGGGCCGCTCTTCTGTGCGCCTGCGCGGCGCTGGCCGTCTACTGCCTGTCCCTGACCGCGCTGGCCGGTCCTCGACCGGAGCCAGCCGGAGCGTCAGACCCGGCGGTCCCGGCGTCCGCGCCGTCTCTGGCCTCGGCGGCCGAACCGGACCGGGAGGCGGACGGGCCGGCGGAGGATGCCGCGGCCGAGGCCTTTCCCAACTATCTGCTGTGCGCGGTGGACGGCGAGGTCTGCCTCTGCCTGGAGGGGGAGATCGTGCTCCATACCGGCGTGGCCGTCTCCACCCTGCCGCAGCAGGACCGGACGGCGCTGGAAGATGGCATCGCCGTGACCAGTCAGGCCGAGCTGACCGCCCTGCTGGAGGACCTCGGGTCCTGACAGTCCTCCGACCCCGTCCGGGCGCCGGGCATCCTTTCGCCTCTTTTGCAAAAATTCCACCGTAAAATCCCTCTTGCTTTTTTCCCCGGCACACGGTACAATAGAGCCAGAAACAGAAAGGCCGGTGAATTCGATGAGCGAAGAATTCGAGAGCACCTTTATCACCCTGACCGATGAAGAGGGCAACGAGATCGAGCTGGAATACCTCGACACAGTGGAGTACAACGGCGCGGTCTATATGTCCTTTTTCCCCACCATCCCGGAGGGCGAAGAGGAATCCGCCGTGGACGACGAGGACTACGGTCTGATTATCCTTAAAGTCATCTCCGACAACGGCGAGGAGGAAGAACTGGTCACCATTGAGGACGAGGCGGAACTCAACGCCGTGTATGACCTGTTTATGGAGACGCTGTTTGAGGAAGAGGACGAAGAGGGCACGACGGAATAACGTCCTGTCAGATATCTCTCACCCGATCCCTGCTCGGTGCGTGATGGCCTATATTTAAACCCACAATTCTCATACGGGATGCTGGAACTCGGCTGGCGGTTTGCAGGCCTCCCCGCGTCTATGCGCCGGAAGTTGGAAGCAGTAAAGCCAAACGGAGGCGTCCCACCTGCCATTCGGTGCAGGTTTGAACTGGGTCACACGGCCAGAGCGGGGGTCTTTTTCATTGTCCGCCGTACGGCAGGGGCATCTCCCCTGCCGTTTTCATTTTTTCCTTGCATCTTCCCGCCGCTTCGTATATAATATTCCACGTTTAGGACGAGTTCTCCCGTCCCGGCGGCCTTTCACGTCGGTTTTTGTATGTTTGTCCGGCGTCGCCCGGCGCCGATGCAATACACAGGAGGCAAGAGTAGCATGAATCACAAAGAGAAATCCAAGTCCCAGTCCCAGGAGGATCTGGGCAACCTGTCTGTCCGCCGCCGGCAGGAAGTCATGGAGCAGCGTGCACAGAAGAAGCGGACCCGGCTCTACGCCGTCATTGCCGCCGTGGTCGTGGTCCTGGTTGCCGCGCTGTTGATCTGGGACTCCGGTGTGTTCCAGCGCCACATAGCCGCCTACGAGGTGAACGGACAGTCCTTTACCGTGACCGATATCGACTATTACTTCTATAATGAGTATAACTCTGTCTACAGCTACGCGTCCTATTACGGGCTGGACACCAGCGTCAGCCTCAAGGAGCAGGAGATCTCTGACGGCCAGACATGGTATGACTACCTGCTGGAGAACGCCCTGACCTCCCTGGACGAGGTGGGCGCCCTGCTCAGCGCCGCCCAGGAGGAGGGCTACACCATCTCCGACGAGGCGCAGGAGAATGTGGACGCGGCGATGGACACCCTGCGCAGCACCGCAGAGAGCTACGGGGTGACGGTCGGCAACTACCTCTCCTCCGTTTACGGCCGGTTCATGACCACCTCGGCCTACGAGAAGGCGCTCACGCAGCAGTACTTGGCCCAGGACTACGCCCAGCACCTGCAGGAGAGCTTTGACATCTCCGAAGCGGATATGGACGCCTATTACGAGGAGAACGCCGCCACGCTGGATAACTTTGAGTACGAGGCGTATCTGGTCACCATCGACCTGGCGGCGGAGTACGACGACGAGGGCAACCAGCTCGACTATGATCCCGACGAGCTGGCCGCCGCGCAGGAGGAGCTGGAGGAGCGCTCTGACACGCTGGAGGAGGCGCTGGCCAACGGCGACGCGGACGAGATTGCCGCGCTGGTCGAGGAGTATGGCGCCAGCTCGCTCAACGACTTCAGCGGCACGACGCTCTCTTACTACGACTTCAGCACTTGGCTGGCCGAGGACGGCCGCACCGCCGGTGAGACCACCAAGGTCGCCTACAACTCCACCGACAGCGCGGGTGAGGAGTATCTCTCCGGTTACTACGTCGTGCGCTTTGACAGCCGCGAGCTGGACGAGTACTACGGCGCGAACATGTATAACCTGCTGATCCAGGCAGAGGCAATCACCGACGATGAGGAGAGTGAGGATACCGCCAGCAGCTCCACCACCGCCGGTGACGAGGAGAGCGTTGACACCACCGCGGCGCAGACCGAGGATACCGCCGAGGCGGAGAGCACGGCCGACACCGCCGCAGACACGACGGCGGAGACCGGCGAGACGGATACGGCCGGCACGGAGGACACCGAGGCGGAGGATACCGAGGATACCACAGCGGAAGACACCACTGAGGACTCCACGGATACCACGTCGGACACCTCCACCGAAACCCAGTATGACTGGGACGCTGCGCTGGAGGAGATCGAGGCGCTGCAGGACGAGTGGCTGGCCGGCGGCGGCGACGCGGAGAGCTTCCTCGCCATGGCGGAGGAGAACACCGACGGCTCCACCGTGGAGTATACCAACATCGCCAAGGGCGCACAGAATGACGAGGTGGACGAGTGGCTCTTCGGCAGCGAGCACGAGGTGGGCGACTACGCCATCATCCGCGACGAGACGCTGCACGGCTACCGCCTGGTCTACTTCACCGGCTATGACGACCTGCTCTACTGGCAGACGGTGGCCCGCTCCGCCCTCCAGTCCGAGCGCTACAGCGCCTGGTTGGAGGAGAACAACGACTCGGACAACGCCGCGCGCACCTTCCTGATGCGCTACGCGGCCATCGACGCCGGGGCGTGACCGGTTTTTTACAGGCATAAAAAATCCCCTTCCCTGCCAAATTGGTGGGGAAGGGGATTTTTGATTGCACGGAGGGATGGCAATGGAGGAGAGGGGGCGGCTGCCCTGGCGCTGGGCGGTCTCCGGCGCGCTGGCCGGGGCGGCCAACGGCCTGTTCGGCGCCGGCGGCGGGATGATTCTCGTGCCGCTGCTGCTGCGCTGGGTCAAGGTCGAGGAAAAGGCGGCGTTCGCCTGCTCGATCGCGGTGATTCTCCCGCTCTGCCTCGTCTCGGCGGCGGTCTACTGGGCGCGCGGCGCGCTCGACCTGGCCCAGGCGCTGCCCTATCTGCTCGGGGGGCTGTTGGGCGGCTTTTTGGGCGGCCGGCTGTTCCGGCGCGTCCCGGCCACGCTGCTGCGGCGGGCCTTCGCCCTCTTCCTGCTCTACGGCGGCGTGAGGAATCTCCTGTGAGCGCGCTTGGCGCGCTGGCAGTCGGCTGCGCGGCGGGCATCCTCTCCGCCCTCGGGCTGGGCGGCGGGACGCTGCTGCTGCTCCTGCTCACCCTGTTTGCCGGGGTGGAGCAACGCACCGCGCAGGGCATCAACCTGCTCTTTTTCCTGCCCGTCTCCGCGGCCGCCCTGCCGTCGCACGGGAAAAACGGATACCTGCGGCGCGGGCCGGTGCTCTGGGCCGCCGCCGCAGGGGCGCTCACCGCCGCGCTGACCGCCTGGCTGGCCACCGGACTGGAGACCGGGCTGCTGCGGCGCGGTTTCGGCGTCTATCTGCTCGCGGTGGGGCTGCACGAGCTGCTGCGCCCCGGTCACGGCTCCAGCCAGGACCACCGGCGGGACAGGCGGTCGTAGGCCGGCCCCGTGAACCGGCAGAGCGCCCAGCTGCCGAGCAGGCCGGCCAGCATCCCGGCGAGCACGTCGGTGGGATAGTGCACTCCCACGTACAGCCGGGAGAGGGCCATCCCCACCGCCAGAGCGAGCAGCACCCATCTGCCCCGCCCCGGCAGCGTCCGCAGCCATGTTCCCGCCGCCGCCAGGGAGGAGGCTGCGTGTCCGGACGGGAAAGACCAAGAGTTGGGCGGCGCGATCAGAATCTCCAGTCCATCTACCGTGAGGAAGGGACGCGGCCGGGCAAACAGCTCCTTGAGCAGCAGGTCGTTGACGGCGTAACACCCCAGCAGCGCCACGAGCGCCAGGCAGCCCGCCCGGCGCGTCTTTCGCCGCAGCAGCAGGGCGAGGGAGACGGCAATCCAGAGCAGACCGCCCTCCCCCAGATTGGTATACAGTTCGATCAGCGGATTGAGTGCCGGGCAGCGCACCTGCTCCTGAATCCAGAGCAGAGCGCCGGCGTCCATCGCCTGAATCGTCTCCAGCATCGCGGTCCCCCTCTTTCTGTCCATGCCGCCGCATCGGGCGCGCATCTCCGTTTTGACACAGTCTATTCTACCGCAGCCCGATAAACAGGGGATAAACCGTTCATAAGCATTTTCTGCTCTCTCCTCTGCCGGACCACCATCTCCGCAGCAGCCGGACGGCAGTCAGCACAACCAGCGCAAGCAGCGCGCCGAGCAGCCAGCCCGCCGCCGTGCGGCGCAGACTGACCGCCAGCGGTGTCCATCGGTGCAGGAAGGTGTTGATAACCGATACCAGCCCCACCACCGCCCCCAGTCCCGCCAGGGCGCGCAGCGGCCGCGGCAGCCTTCCCCAGAGATACAGGGCCAGGCAGGGCAGGCCGACGGCGAACTCCTTGAAGCGCGGCCGGACACCCAGGAGGCGCTCGAGCGCGTCGCGCAGGCGCAGCTCCCAATCGGAGGCCAGGCCGGAGTTTCCCGTCCGGGCCAGATAGTACGCGCCGATCCCCAGCACCCCCGCGCCGGCAAGGGCGAACAGCCCGCCGCGCAGCAGCATGCGCACGGTCACCGGCCGGTCCAGTGCGGCGGCCAGCGTGCCGCGGCGCCCCTGTCCCCACCGCAGGGCGAGAAATGCCAGATAAGCCGCCAGCGGCACGAGCTGCGCCAGCTTGACGCCGCGGAAGACCGCCTCCCCCAACAGGAAGGGAGTCGCGTCCAGCCAAAATGCGGCGGCCAGTCCCCCCGCCAGGGCGGTCAGCTGCGCGAGCAGCAGAAGACCCCAGCCCCCCTCGCCGGCGGCGAGCAGCCAGGCACACAGAATACCGGCGGCACAGGCGGTGAGCAGGCTGAGCACCTGCCGCGGCAGGACGCCGAGCCAGCCGCCCAGCGCCGGTACAGGCTCCGCCTCCGCCGCAGAATACAGTCCATAGCGCGCGAGGTCCTCACACAGTCCGGCGACCATCTCCTCATAGACCGCGCGCTCCTCCACCGTCCGGCCGCTCTGGGCATCGGTGAGCGGCTGGAGCCAGAGAACACGGCAGCCGCGCTCTCCCGCCGCCCGGGCCAGCTCCAGCCCAATTGCCCGTGCGCTGGACGGGTCCTCCGCGTCATACTGGGCGGAGAGATAGTCCCACTGGTAATAGCAGCGCAAGAGATGTCCCTCCCCCGCCGCGAGGGCACTCTCCTTGCCCTCCAGCTCCAGGCTGCCGCGCTGGGCGCTGGACTCCACCAGGGCCAATGTCCCACCGCTGTCCAGGAAGTCAGCCAGGAGCGCGCGCGCCGTCTCCGGCTCTTCCCCGGCAAATCCCGGCAGCGTCGGACCGGCGCACAGCACGGGGCCGGCGCCCGCCCACTGCTGCCAGAGCCGCCGGGTGAGCGTCAGGCTGTCGTTCTCCTCCCGCAGCGAGAGCACCGGACAGACTGTGAGGCCGAGCGTCCGGGCCAGCTCCTCCGTCTCCGGCCAGAAGCCGAGGGGGAGCGCAGCCGCCGCCTCGTCCCGCTCGAGGAGCACCCAGTCCGCCCCCTCCCCCGCCGCGCGGCGGTACGGCTCACCCAGCGCCTCCAGCGCCGCGCACAGCCAGTCCGCTGTCTCCGCGTCCCAGACGGCGGCGAGAACGCCGTCTCCCGGCTCATGCAGCCAGAGGCGCACCGACTCGGGGCAGCTTGCCTGCCAGCCCGGATCGGCGCAGGCCCCCGCGCGGGTGTTCCAGGCCAGAACGCCGCGCGACTGCAGGCTCTCCAGCGTCTCCGGCCAGAGGGCCAGACCGCCCATCCCCGCCGATCGCAGGCCGTCCGCCCACACCTCCGGCTCTTCCCCGGCATCGCGGGCCAACTGCTCGAGCGAACGGCTGTCAAAGAGAACCAAAACGCCCTGCGCGGACGATTCCTGTAAGATTCGGGCGGAAATTGACGGAAAAAGGGCGAGAAAAACCGCCGCCAACAGCGCAAAAACCTTTATTTTCATCGCGTTTTCTCCTTTCCTCTCTCCATTATGCACAAATAGTTCGGCGTCCTAACCGGCGATTCCGTCTTGCGTTTGCGCACAAAACAGGATACAATACTGATTATGTCAATTGACCGGCCGCGGCCGGGAGAGGAGGGAAAGGCCCGATGGCGTATATCATCTGCCTGTCCAGCAGCCGCTGGCACAAGACGCCCACGCGGACGCAGCGTCTGCTCACGCAGCTCAACCGATATCACAAAATCCTGTTTTTCCAGCCCCCTCCCGCGCGGCTTTCGCGCGATCCGCGCCGCAATGACTACAAGAAGAAGGGCCGCTGGGTACAGGAGAACATCACGGTCTACACCCTGCCGCCCATCTTCAGCGTCACGGATGACACCCACCCCTTCCTGCTGCGGCGCAACATCAAAAAAATGGCAGATTATATCGCCGCCCAGGCCGCCCGGCAGAATGTGCGCAACGCGCTGGTGTGGGCCTGCTCTCCACTGTACGCCACCCTGCTCGAGACGCTGGACTATCAGGGGCTGGTCTACGACTGCTTTCAGGACTGGCCGGAGTTTGATATCCATTGGGAGAGCCTGCTGGCCAACCGGGCGGACGTGCTCTTCGCCGCCTCGCCGGGGCTGGTAGACCATCTCGCTCCCTGTAACAGCAACATCGCCCTGCTCCCCAATGGCGGCGACCGCAAGCTCTTCTCCAAGGCGGATGACCTGACGCTGCAGGTGCCCGCGCCGCTGCTGCGCATCCGGGGGCCGCTGTTCGGCTATCTGGGCGACGTGAGCCGCGACGTGGACCTACGCCCGGTCTATCAGGCCGCGCGCGCGCACGCGGCGTGGAGCTTCGTCTTCGCCGGGCGCTGCAGTCAGGCAAACCCGCTCTACCGGCACATGAAACAGCTCTCCAACGTGCACTTTCTCGGCAAAATTGACCGGCTCAACCTGCCGGGCTACGCGGCGCAGTTTGACGTGCTCATCGATCTGCTGGACACCGACGACCCGGATGAGGACGTGGTTCCCAGCCGAATCTACGAGTATCTCATGGTCGGAAAGCCCATCGCCGCGATGTATCCGGCGCGGTTCATCCCGGTCTATCCCGACGTGATCTACGGCGCGCGCTCGCCCAAGGAGTTCGTGGACGCGTGCTATCAGGCCGTGCTGGAAAACAGCGCCTGGGCCCCCGCCAGCCGCCGGCAGTACGGCGCCGAGGCCGCCTGGGAGCTGCGCGCGGCGGAGGCGGAGCGGATTCTGGAGAGCAACGGCCTGCTGTGAGCGCGGGGCATAGCTTTTTGGACAAGCGGTCTTTCCGATTTGATTTTCCCGTTGTACAAGCGTACAAAAAACTTTTTCAGGTTCCCTTTCTCTTGAAACTTCCCCTAAAATAGGCTAAAATATGCTTAATTGATGAGAGGGGCGGTGTCGGATATGCGCTGGAACGAAGTCGTGCATTTCTTCGCGCTGCGCGCTCAGGCCCGCCCGCTCTCCCAGCAGGGCCGTTGAGGCCCGCCCGGCAGGCAGATGGGTCAATCGGTCCATCTGCTTGCCTTTTTCTTTCCGCTGTGAAGGGGGTTATTGTATCGTGGTAAAAAAAGTTGCCGTTGTGATGGGTTCGGACAGTGACCTGCCCGTCATGCGCGAGGCGCTCGAGCAGCTCCGGCGCTTCGGCATCCCGTATCAGGTGCGCATCATCTCCGCCCACCGCACGCCGGCCGCGGCAGAGGCATTTGCCTCCTCTGCCCGGGACGAGGGCTTCGGCGTCATCATCGCCGGGGCCGGGAAGGCCGCCCATCTAGGCGGCGTGCTGGCCGCTTATACCACCCTGCCGGTGATCGGCGTGCCCATCAAGACCTCGATGATGGGCGGGCTGGACAGCCTGCTGTCCATCGTGCAGATGCCCAGCGGCGTGCCGGTGGCCACCGTGGGCGTCAACGCCGCGGCCAACGCCGGCATCCTGGCCGCCGAGCTGCTGGCCATCGGAGACGGGGACCTCGCCGCGCGCCTGGCGGAGTACAAGGCCGAGATGGCCCGCTCCGTGGCGGAAAAGGACGCGAAGGTCTGTGCGGAGTATAACGTCTGACGTACCGGGCCATGCCCGGCAGAACAGGCTCTGATGAGAAGAAAGGAAGTCATTGCCATGGAAAAGCGTGAACAGCTCTATGAGGGAAAAGCCAAAAAAGTGTTTGCCACCGACGACCCGAACGTGGTCATCGTCTCCTATAAGGACGACGCGACCGCCTTCAATGGCCTGAAGAAGGGCACCATCCTGGGCAAGGGCGTCATCAACAACCGCATGACCAACCACATGATGCGCCGTCTGGAGGCCGAGGGCGTGCCGACGCACTATGTCCAGGAGCTCTCCGACCGCGAGACGGCGGTGAAGAAGGTCTCCATCATCCCGCTGGAGGTCATCATCCGCAATATCTCCGCCGGCTCGTTTGCCAAGCGCTTCGGCGTGGAGGAGGGCATCGTGTTTGACGAGCCCACCATCGAATTCTCCTACAAAAACGACGAGCTGGGCGACCCGCTCATGAATTCCTACCACGCCGTGGCCCTCAAGGCGGCCACCTGGGAGGAGATTGACCTGATCAAGAAGTACGCCTTCCAGGTCAACGACCTGCTCCGCCGCTTCCTCAAGGGCGTGGGCATCGACCTGGTGGACTTCAAGCTGGAATTTGGCAAGACGGCGGACGGGACCATCGTCCTGGCCGACGAGATCAGCCCGGACACCTGCCGTCTCTGGGATGAGAAGACCCACGAAAAGCTGGACAAGGACCGGTTCCGCCGCGATCTGGGCGGCGCGGAAGAGGCCTATCAGGAGGTCATGCGCCGCCTGATGGGAGACGAGCCGTTTTGAGCGGGTCCCTGCGGGAGGAGTGCGGCGTCTTCGGGATCCTCACGCCCCCGGGCGAGGACCGGGAGCCGGCCTTTGACACCTACAACGCGCTCTTTGCCCTGCAGCACCGCGGCCAGGACTCCTGCGGCATCGCCGTGTCGCTCCGGGGCGAGCTGACCGTCCACAAGGGCAAGGGGCTGGTGCCCGACGTGTTCTCTCTGCCGCAGCTGCGCCAGTTCCAGGGCGCGGACGGGGCGATCGGCCACGTCCGCCACGCGGCCAACGCCGCCTCCGTCAACCCCGCCAACACCCAGCCGCTGGTCGTCCACCACGCCTCCGGCTCGATGGCGCTGTGCTATAACGGCACGCTGGTCAACAGCCGCCAGCTGCGGGCGGAGTCGGAGCACCGCGGCGGCATCTTCCAGGGGACCAACGACGCGGAGGTCATCAGCTACCTCATCGTGCGCGAGCACCTGCGCACCCACACGCTGGAGGACGCGGTGCTCAACGCGATGGAGTATATGATCGGCGCCTACTCCCTCGTCCTGCTGCAGACGGACAAGCTGATCGCCGCGCGCGACCCGAACGGCTTTCGCCCGCTGTGCGTCGGCCGGGTGGGCCGGTCGGTCGTCTTCGCCTCCGAGTCCTGTGCGATCGAGGCCCTCGGCGGTACCTTTCTGCGCGACGTCGCCCCCGGCGAGGTGGTGATCGCCGACCGGGAGGGCCGCATCACCAGCCTGCACTGCCGCATCCGGGCGGCCCGGCGCGCCTTCTGCCTGTTTGAGCTGATCTATTTCGCCCGGCAGGACTCCGTCGTGGACGGCTGCTCCGTCGGCGCGGCGCGCGAGATGGCCGGCCGGTTGCTCGCGCAGCAGAATACGGTGGAGGGAGATCTGGTCATCGGCGTGCCCGACTCCGGCGTCGCCGCCGCGATGGGTTTCGCCCGCCAGTCCGGCATCCCCTACGGCATCGGCCTGGTGAAAAACCGCTATATCGCCCGCACCTTTATCCAGTCCCAGCGCTGGGAACGGGAGAAGAGCCTGCGCATCAAGCTCAACGCCGTCTCCGCCACCGTGCGGGATAAGCGCGTCATCCTGGTGGACGACTCCATCATCCGCGGCAAGACCTGCGCGCGCATCGTCCAGCTCCTGCGCGAGGCGGGGGCAAAAGAGGTGCATATGCGCGTGTCCTCCCCGCCCTTCCGCTATCAGTGCCACTTCGGCACCATCACCCCCCGCTCCGAGGCGATGGCCGCCCACGGCCGCACGGAGGAGGAGGTCTGCCGCATGATCGGGGCGGACAGCCTGCAGTATCTGCCGCTCGAGCAGCTCAAGACAGTCGCCGCCGGGCTGGACCTCGACTTCTGCGACGCGTGCTTTACCGGGCGCTATGTCCTGCCGCTGCCGGAGGAGGACCCTGCCGCCGCGCCGGACTGACAGTATTTTTCCACCCGACGGCCGCCCGGCTGTCCCAGATTTTCTCTCATCCGTGGAGGAGGTTATCTTTCGTGAATCCCAACAGCCAATCCGCCTCTTACGCCGCCGCCGGCGTCGATGTGACCGCCGGGTATGAGGCGGTGGACCGCATCAAGCCGCTCGTCGCCTCCACCGCCATTCCCGGCGTGCTCGGCGGCATCGGCGATTTCGGCGGCATGTTTGAGCCCCAGATGAAGGGGATGCAGCGCCCGGTGCTCGTCTCCGGCACCGACGGCGTGGGCACCAAGCTCAAGCTGGCCTTTTTGATGGACAAACACGACACCGTCGGCATCGACTGCGTGGCCATGTGCGTCAACGACATCGTCTGCTCCGGCGCCATGCCGATGTTCTTCCTGGACTATATCGCCTGCGGCAAGAACGATCCGAAGCGCATCGAGCAGATCGTCTCCGGCATCGCCAACGGCTGCCGGCAGGCCGGCTGCGCCCTGATCGGCGGCGAGACGGCGGAGATGCCCGGCTTCTATCCGGAAAAGGAGTACGACCTGGCCGGCTTCTCCGTCGGTCTGGTGGACTATGAGCGCCGCATCACCAATGACAGGATGCAGGAGGGGGATATCCTGCTCGGGCTGGGCTCCTCCGGCGTGCACTCCAACGGCTACTCCCTTGTGCGCAAGGTGCTCGACATCGCCAACACCTACGACCAGTACAATATGGATCTCGCCTGCACGCTGGGCGAGGAGCTGCTGCGGCCGACGCGGATCTATGTCAATTCCATCCGCAGCCTGATGGAGTACGGCGTGCCCATCCACGGCATCAGCCACATCACCGGCGGCGGCCTGTATGAAAATGTGCCGCGCATGATGCCCCCTGGTCTGACCGCACGCATCAACGCCGACGCCATTCCACAGCGGCCTATCTTCGCCATTCTGCAGCAGGCGGGCAACATTCCCCGCCGTGACATGTACAACACCTTCAACATGGGCGTCGGCATGGTCCTCGCCGTGCCGCGCGATAGGACGGGCGAGGCGGTCAACATCCTCATCCAGTGCGGCGAGCGCGTGAGCGTGATCGGCCAGGTCAGCCGCGGCGACGCGGGCGTCGAGGTGATCCTGTGACGCGCATCGCCGTCCTCGTCTCCGGCGGGGGCACGAACCTGCAGGCGCTCATCGACGCCGAGGCCCGGGGCGCGCTGGGGCCGGGCAAAATTGCCGCCGTCCTCTCCTCCTCCCCGGAGGCCTATGCCCTCGAGCGGGCCAGGGCGGCGGGCATCCCCGGCTGCGTCGTCAGCCGCCGGGACTATGACTCCAACCGCGCCATGACCCGGGCGATCACCGAGCGGCTGCGCGCGCTGGAGATCGACCTGGTGGTGCTGGCCGGGTTCCTCTATGTGCTCACCCCCGAGCTGATCGAGGCCTACCCCAACGCGATCATCAACGTCCACCCCGCGCTCATCCCCTCCTTCTGCGGGGAGGGCTGTTACGGCCTGCACGTGCACGAAAAGGCGCTGGCCTACGGGGTGAAGGTCTCCGGTGCCACCGTCCACTTCGTCAACGAGCAGTGCGACGGCGGGCCGATCATCCTGCAAAAAGCGGTGCCGGTGGAGGAGGACGACACCCCCCAAACCCTTCAGCGCCGGATCATGGAACAGGCGGAATGGCAGCTGCTGCCGGAGGCGGTGCGGCTGTTTTGCGAAGGCCGGCTGTCCGTGACGGGCCGCCGGGTGACGATTCATCCCTGAAAGGAGCGCGCGAGATGCAGATCATGGATATCATCAAGGATTTGAAGAGCAATCCCTACCCCGGCCGCGGCATCGTCCTCGGCCGCAGCGCAGACGGCAAAAGCGCCGTGATCGCCTACTTCATCATGGGCCGCAGCGAGAACAGCCGCAACCGCATCTTCTCCGTCACCGAGGACGGCATCCGGACGGAGGCGTTCGACCCGGCCAAGATGACCGACCCCTCCCTCATCATCTATCACCCTGTGCGGGTGGTGAAAAACCTGACCGTCGTCACCAACGGCGACCAGACGGACACCATCATGGAGTCCCTCCACGCCGGGCACTGCTACCGCCACGGCCTGCACGAGCGCACCTTTGAGCCGGACGCTCCCAACTATACCCCGCGCATCTCCGGTGTCATGCGCCAGGACGGCAGCTACAACCTCTCCATCCTCAAGAGCCTGAACGGCGACCCCGCCTTCTGCTGCCGCTACTTCTATGAATATGAGGGCGCGCCCGCCGGGCACGGTCACTTCATTCACACCTATCAGGGCGACGGCAATCCCCTCCCCTCCTTTGAGGGCGAGCCGAAGCTGGTCCGTCTGCCGGAGGGCAACGTGAACGCCGTCGCGGAGGCGCTCTGGGAGAGCCTAGACGGGGACAACCGCGTGTCGCTGTTCGTGCGCTTCCTGGACCTCGCCAGCCACGAGACGCAGGACGTCATCATCAACCGCCACCAGCGCTGAGGAGGGTACGAACGAGATGAAGGAACTGGAACTGAAATACGGCTGCAACCCCAACCAGAAGCCCTCCCGCCTGTTCATGGAGGAGGGCGAGCTGCCGGTGACGGTGCTGGGCGGCAAGCCGGGCTATATCAATTTCTGTGACGCGCTCAACGCCTGGCAGCTCGTGCGCGAGCTGAAAGAGGCGACCGGCCTGCCCGCCGCGGCTTCCTTCAAGCACGTCTCCCCCGCCGGGGCGGCGGTCGGCCTGCCGCTGGACGAGATTGAGCGGCAGATCTACTTCGTCGCGCCGGACGAGGAGTTGACCCCGCTGGCCGCGGCCTATATCCGCGCGCGCGGCGCGGACCGGCTGTGCTCCTACGGCGACTGGGCCGCCCTGTCCGACGTGTGCGACGCGGCGACGGCGCGCTATCTAAAACTGGAGGTCTCCGACGGCGTGATCGCCCCGGGCTATACCGACGAGGCCCTCGCCATCCTCAAAACCAAGAAGAAGGGCAACTACAACGTCGTGCAGATCGACCCGGATTACGTCCCCGCCCCCATCGAGCGGCGGCACATCTTCGGCGTCGTCTTTGAGCAGGGGCACAACTTCCTGAAGATCGACGAGGAGATGCTCCGGAACATTGTCACCGAGAGCAAGGACCTCCCGGAGAGCGCGAAGCGGGATATGATCGTCGCCCTCATCACACTGAAATACACCCAGTCCAACTCGGTGTGCTATGTGAAGAACGGCCAGGCGATCGGCGTCGGCGCCGGGCAGCAGAGCCGCATCCACTGCACCCGTCTGGCCGGGACCAAGGCGGACAACTGGTGGCTGCGCCACCACCCGAAGGTGCTCGCCCTGCCCTTTGTGGACGGCATCCGTCGCCCCGACCGCGACAACGCGATTGACGTCTACCTCTCCGACGAGAGCGAAGATGTGCTGGCCGAGGGGGCGTGGCAGCGCGTGTTCACCACGCGGCCGGAGCCCATCACCGCCCAGGAGAAGCGCGTCTGGATCGCGCGGATGACCGGCGTGACCGTCGGCTCGGACGCCTTCTTCCCCTTCGGGGACAACGTCGAGCGCGCGCGCAAGAGCGGGGTGCGCTATATCGTCCAGCCCGGCGGGTCCATCCGGGATGACAACGTGATCGAGACCTGCAATAAGTACGGCATCACTATGTGCTTCACCGGCATCCGGCTGTTCCACCACTAAAATGGAGCGACTCAGGCATTTGCCAGGGTTGTGAGGCAATTGGGACTTCCCGGGGCGGAGGGGTTGCCCTCCGCCCGGTTTGCCTTTTTGTGAAGGGAGCTTTTCATGGCAAAACTGGAGCGGCGGTCATCCGCCTGGGATATCAACACCCTGCGCAGCCGGATTATGGACGGCATCCTCAATGGCAGCGCATCCGCCAGCCTGGAGGAGGAAAGTTTCTTCTCCAGCGGAAACGCGCAATGCTGCACGATGGTCTTTGAGCGCTACAGCATGATGGGCAGCAACCGCGTCAGCCTGACCGTCACCCTTTTCCAGGCGGAGGGCGGGCCGGTCTACCTCTCCGGCATCACCGCCGGGGGCAGCCAGGCGATGTTCTTCAAGGTGAACACCTTCGGCGAGGAGGCGTTCCTCGACAAGCTGCGCGAGCTGCTGGCGTGATCTCATGCGTTCTGATTTCCCCCGGCGCAAGCGCAACCGTCTTCACAGTTATGATTACAGGGAAGCAGGCTGCTATTTCATTACGATCTGTACCAGAAATAGAAAAGAATATCTCTCTTCCATTCTTGTAGGGAACGGTCTTGACCGTTCCGCCCGCATCCGATATACGCAATACGGAGAGATCGCCCATCGCGACCTGCTGGCTCTTCCGGAGCACTTCCCCAATGTCCGCGTTGACCGGTTCGCCATCATGCCAAACCACGTTCATATCATTCTCGTGCTGGAAAAGACTCCCTTTACCGCTTCCACGGCTGCTGAACGGAAAACCGGAGAAACAGAACGGTCAAGACCGTTCCCTACGATTTCTACCGTCATTGGACAATACAAGTCCGGGGTCTCGCGGAAGGCAGGCTTCCCCCTGTGGCAAAAATCTTTTTATGACCATATCATCCGAAACGAACAGGATTATTTGGAGATTGCTCATTACATTGAAACAAATCCCCTTCGTTGGAAGCAAGACCGCTTTTATCCTCAACCGAGTAAGGAGTGACCAAGCATGAAGGTATTAGTCGTCGGCGGAGGCGGGCGTGAGCACGCTATCTGCTGGAAGCTGGCCCAGTCACCCCGCGTGACCGAGCTCTACTGCGCGCCGGGCAACGGCGGCATCGCCCAGGTGGCCACCTGCGTGCCCATCGCCGCCACTGATGTGGAGGCCATGGTCCGCTGGGCCAAGGAGCAGGCGATGGACTTCGTCGTCGTCGCCCCGGATGACCCCCTCGCCCTCGGCATGGTGGACGCGCTGGAGGCGGAGGGCATCCGCGCCTTCGGCCCGCGCAAAAACGCCGCCATCATCGAGGCGTCCAAGGCGTTTTCCAAGGAGCTGATGCGCAAGTATCACATCCCCACCGCAAAATATCAGACCTTTACCGACGAGCAGGCGGCGCTGGCGTACATCGACCGCGAGGGCGCGCCCATCGTGGTCAAGGCGGACGGCCTCGCACTGGGCAAGGGGGTCACCGTGGCCGCCACGGCGGAGGAGGCCAAGGCCGCCGTGCGCGACATGATGGAGGGCGGCAAGTTCGGCGCCTCCGGGCGGACGGTGGTGATTGAGGAGTGCATGACCGGCCCGGAGGTGACGGTGCTCGCCTTTGCCGACGGGAAGACGGTGGTTCCCATGCTCTCTTCCCAGGACCACAAGCGGGCCTATGACGGCAATCAGGGGCCGAACACCGGCGGCATGGGCGCCTTCTGTCCCTCGCCGAACTACACGCCGGAGATCGCCGAGCGCTGCATGCGCGAGATCTTCCTGCCCACGATGGAGGCGATGCGCGCGGAGGGCCGGCCGTTCCAGGGCGTGCTCTACTTCGGTCTGATGCTTACGCCGGACGGCCCGAAGGTGGTGGAGTACAACGCCCGCTTCGGCGACCCGGAGACCCAGCCGCTGATGATGATGCTGGAGACCGACCTGATGGACATCTTCGAGGCCTGCGTGGACGGGACGCTGGACCGGCTCACCATCACCTGGAAGCCAGGCGCGGCCTGCTGCCTGGTGCTCGCCTCGGGCGGGTACCCGCTCTCCTACCAGAAGGGCTATCCCATCTCCGGCCTGGACCAGGTGCCGGAGTGGGCCACCGTCTTCCACGCGGGGACCCGGCTGGAGGACGGCGTCTACACCAACCAGGGCGGCCGCGTGCTCGGCGTCACCGCGACGGGCCGTGACCTCGCCGACGCGGTCGCGCGCGCCTATGAGGCCGCCCGGCCCATCCACTGGACGGATATGCATTTCCGCACCGACATCGGCAAGGTCTGGGTGGACTGAACACACAGCAAGCTCAAATGATCACACCCCGATACGACGTTTTTCCTCTCGTATCGGGGCGTTTTTCTGTGGGATGGATTGCAAAAATTTTCCTGTTTTGTTATACTGTGACAGGATTTTGCCCTTCCATCCCAAAGCGCTGACAGGGGGAACGATGATGAGAGAGAGACGCTGGCCCTTGGATCTGCTGCTGTCGCTCGGCTGCGTGGCCGGGTTACTGCTGCTGGCCTTTTTGTGCATCGACTTCAGCTTTGACACCAACGACGACCTGGGTATGATCAGCATTCTGAACGGCTCGTACACCGGCACGCCGGACGGGCACGCCATCTTTATCCAATACCCGCTCGGCTGGCTGATCGCCGCGCTCTACCGCACCGGCATCCAGGTGAGCTGGTACCTGGTGGTGCTTTTGGGGATTTGCCTGCTGGCGATGGTCTCCGTGCTCTTCCGGCTGCTGCGACGCCTGCCGGAGCACCGGCCGCTGGTCGTGGCGGGATTTCTCTGCGCCGTCGTCTGCCTGTGGCTGTTCAACCTCCTCCAGTTCACCTTCACCACCTGCGGGGCCTTTGTGGCGGGCATGACAGTGCTCACCTTCGCGCTGCAGACGCGGGAGGAGGACCTGCACCCCGGCTTTTTGGCCAATGTGCTGGTGCTGCTGGTGTGTTCCTACTGTATCCGCTCCTTCTTCTGCTATGCCGCCGTCGCCTTTCTCGGCGTGGTCTGGCTGGGCAAGTACGCGCGAGAGATGTTCTCCAAGCCCCGGTGCTGGCTGATCCCGCTGGCAGGGCTGATCTGCCTGGGCGCATCCGTCGGCATCCACGAGTTTGCCTACCGCGACTGGGATGACTATACCTCCTACAACCTCGATCGGGTCTATCTGCAGGACTACGACCGTTTCCCCAACTACACCGAGCACGAGGCGTTTATCCAGTCGCTCGGGTACGATTATCCGGAATATTTCACCATCTATCACTATGACTACGGCCTGCTCGAGTCCTTCGGGCCGGAGGTCATTGAGGAGCTGGCCGCGTATGCCAAATCTCTCCAGGAGCCGGAGAGCCTGCCGCAGACCGCCAAGCGCTCCCTGAAACAGGCCGTCGACTACTATTTCATCGACAACTGGGAGGAGATCACGCCGCTGCAGGCGGCGTCCTATCTGCTGCCGGCGGCGCTGCTGGCACTCTCGCTCGTCCTGTCCATCCGGGACCGGAAGTGGTACATCCTCTTCTCCCTTCTGCTGCTGGCGGCGGTGGGCTGCTGCTGGCTGTTCATCGGCTACCGTGGGCGGTATCCCGACCGCATCGCCTATTCGCTGCGCATCCTCACCGTCACCGGCTCGCTGGCTGGGCTGGCGCAGCTGTTTGTCCTGCGTCCGGTCAGGCTGCCGCGCGCTCGCGGGGCGCAGATCGTCTCCCTCGCGCTCGCCGCCGTGCTGGCGCTGACCGGCACTGCCGGGCTCTGGAACTTGCGCCAGTCGCGCGGCGGGCCGGAGAACCAGACGATGGAATATCTCTCCTATATCGCCCAATATCCGGAGAACATCTACATCCGGGACACCCGTTCCACCCAATACGACAAGAAGCTGCTCTCCGAGTTCCCCAATATCTCCGTCAATGTGATCGCGACCGGCAGCTGGAGCGCCTATTCCCCGCTCTACTACGAAAAGCTCGAGACGATGGGCCTGGAGGAGCTGAGCCGCGAGACCCTCTTTCAAGACAACGTCTATCTCATCATCCGCAATCATTACGACCTGCACGAGATCCTCGGCGTGGGGGAGTCCGCGCCGGTGGAGTACGACGTGGTGCAGGAATTTGACGACGGCATCCAGATTCTGAAAATCCACTCCATTGGGTAAGTCGAGCAAGCCCATTTCCCGGGAAAACTCACAGCCGCCAGCCGGCAGGCGCACAGCGCCCCGCCCGGCTGGCGGCTGCATTTTCTCATCCAAAATCAGGCATCCAGATAGACCCGCTTGACGCGCGGCGAGACGGCGCAGAGCAGCTCATAGGTGATGGTGCCCAGCGTGTCCGCCTTCTCCTCCAGCGGAATGCCGTCGCCAAAGACAGTGACCACGTCCCCCACCCGCACATCTGGAATGCCGGTCACATCGAGCATACACATGTCCATGCAGACCCGTCCAATCTGGCGGGCACGCCGGCCGTGGACCAGCATCTCCTGCCGGTTGGACAGCAGGCGAAAGAGCCCGTCGGCGTAGCCCACCGGCACGGCGGCGACGACGCTCTCGCGCTCGAGGGTATAGGTGCAGCCGTAGCTGACCGAGGTCCCCGCCGGCAGACGCTTGACGGAGGCCACCCGGCTTTTCAGCTCCATAACCGGCGAGAGGGCCATCTTCCCGTCGCAGGCGTGGTCGGGCGAGTGCCCGAAGAGGAGGATGCCGGGCCGGACCATGTCCAGGTGCATCTCGGGATAGTTCAGCGTGGCCGCCCCGGCGCAGCAGTGCCGGATGGAGAAGTGCACCCCGCGCGCGTCCAGCCGATCGAGCAGGCCGCGGAAGCGGGCGATCTGCATGGCGGAGTACGCCGGAGAGGTGTCCGCGTCCGCGAAGTGCATGAACAGGCCCTCCGCCTCCAGGCCGGGCAGGCGGGCCATGGCGGCCAGGGTGTCCGCCGCCGTGTCCAGCGTCGCCTCGTTGCAGAGGACGCCGAGGCGGGACATGCCGGTGTCCGCCTTGAGGTGGCAGCGCAGGCGCCCCCCCAGCGCCAGGGCGCGGCGGGAGAGCTCGTCCGCCTGCTCCGGGTCATAGACCGTCTGCGTGAGGTCCTCCCGCAGCAGATCGGGCAGGCAGTCGGAGGGCGTATAGCCCAGGATCAGGATGGGCATGCGCACGCCGCCCTCGCGCAGCTCGAGCGCCTCGTCCAGGCAGGCGACCAGCAGGTAGTCCGCGCCCAGCGCCTCCAGTTTCCGCGCGACGGGCAGGGCCCCGTGGCCATAGGCGTTGGCCTTGACCAGGCCGGCAAAGCGGCTGTGAGGGGCAATGGCGCGCAGGCGGCAATAGTTCTCCGCCAGGCGGTCCAGATGAATCTCCGCCCAGGTGCGGCGGGTGAGTTCGGTCATTTGTATCGCTTCTTTCTGTGTTCTGTCACGAATCGGCCTCGCCGGGGGCATCGCCCGACCAGGTAAAGTCGGAGAAGACGAGCGCGACCACGCGCCGCTGCTCCCAGAAGATCTCCGCCCGGCGCAGGTTCCAGTGCTCCGGCTCCGCCCAGAGGGCGACGCGGCTCTCCCCGCCGGCCTGATTGGGATTTTCCAGCAGGAGGTAGAGACACTCCTCTTCCGCGCCGTCCAGGCTCTGCCAGCCGCACTCGACGACCGCGCCGCCCTGGCAGGCGGCCAGCACGGCCGGCATGGCGTCCGCCGGGGAGAGCCCGTCGGGGGAGAGCTCCCCCGTCTCCAGCGAGACGCCGTCATACTCCAGCGAGAGCTGCCCGTCCGCCCAGGCGGCCCCCGTCCCGGCGATGGACTCCGGAGTGAGGACCGTCATCTCCCCCTCCGACTCGTCGCCGGAGAACTGGGCGGTGTACTGGTAGGCGCGCGTGCCGTAGTCGGCGGTCACCTCCGCCGCGGCGGCAAATGCCTCCAGGGTCTGATAGGCCTCGCGCAGCGCCTGCGCCGCCGTCTGGGCGTCCTGGCCGCCGGTACAGCCGGTCAGGCAGACCAGCAGGACCAGCGCCGCAATCTTTTGTGCGCCCGCTCGCAGGCGCATCCGTCCTCCCCCTTTTCGGTCAGCTGTTCAGATCGTCCCGCCAGACCTCGGGCAATGTCTCGATCAGGTCGGTCGGGAGCATCCCCCGATAGCCCAGCCGCCCGGCGCACCGGTCGCCCGCGCGGCCGTGGATCCATACGGCGGCCGCCGCGGCGCGCCCCGGCTCCATCCCCTGCCCGAGCAGGGCGAGCAGAATGCCGGCCAGCGCGTCTCCGCTGCCGCCCTTGGCCATCCCGTGGTTGCCGGTCGTGTTGCGCCAGAGCCGCCCGTCCGGCGCGGCGATCACGGTGCGGTGCCCCTTGAGCACCACCACCGCGCGGCACGCCGCGGCAGCCTCGCGCGCGGCGGCGACCCGGTCCTCCCCCGGCCAACGGCCCATCAGGTGGCGGTACTCCCCGTCGTGCGGGGTAAGCACCAGCGGGGCGGGGCAATCTGACAGGACATCTATATGCCCGTCCAGGGCGTTTATGCCGTCCGCATCCAGCACGAGGGGACAGGGCATGCGCGACAGCAGGGTGCGCACCAGCGCGCGCAGGTCCCCGCTCTGCCCCAGGCCTGGGCCGAGGAGGGCCGCGTCGCATCCGGCCAGGCGTGCCAGGAGCGGCTCGAGCGCTTCCAGGGAGAGACGGCCCTCCCCGTCCTCCGGGAGGGGAAAGGGCATGGCCTCGTCGCACTTCACGGCGGCCACCGGCCAGACGGCGCGCGGCACGCCGAGAAAGACCAGCCCCACGCCGCTGCGCGTCGCGGCCCGGGCGGCCAGCACCGGCGCGCCGGTGAAGCCAACCGACCCGGCCACCGCCAGCACCCGGCCAAAGGTCCCCTTGTGCCCGTCCGCCGGGCGCTCCGGCAGCCAGCTGCGCACCAGCGCGGCGTTCAGATCGGTCATCTGCTCCCTCCCTCCCCCCGGCCGAGGGGGACGATCTGCTCGTAGAGCAGGGTGAACCCGCCCGGCAACGAGCGGTTGTCGTGATAGTGTCCGAAAAACCAGTGGTGGAAACGGCAGCGCCCGCGCACCTCCTCCAAGAAGTCCGTCAGCGCGTCCGGCCCGTAGAGGTCGGACAGCTGCCGCTGGACGCCGGTGGGCGCGCAGTGGGTGACAATCTCATCCACCTGCCAGCCGCAGCGGTCCAGGTTGGCCCGGGCGTTGGCGTACTCCGCCTCGTCCGGCAGCTCCTGGGCCCACCAGCTCTCGTGGTTCACGCGATAGGACAGGTAGTGCCGGCGCAACCGCCGCTCCCGCTCCTTCCGGCGCGGGTCGTCCGGCTCCAGGATGCCGCCCTCGATGTCGTGGGAGCGCGCCCCGCCCATCACGAACCAGCGCCGCCCCTCCAGCGCAAAGACTTCCCCGCGCATCAGGTGGAGCACCGAGGGGCGCAGGGCATGGACGCGGCCCCCGTGCCAGTCCTAGACAGGCAGCCGGTCAAGCGCGTCGAAATTCTCATGGTTCCCGTCCACAAACAGGGTGGTGAAGGGACAGCGCTCCAGCCAGTCGAGCGCGTCATCATCCCGCCCGTCGCCGTACCAGAGTCCGCCAAAATCGCCGCAGACGAGGAGGAAATCCTCCTTGCCCAGGCCGTCCTGCTCATAAAAGCTCTCCCGGCGCAGGCGGGAGAAGTCCCCGTGCGTGTCGCCGGTGAGAAACACCGCCATGGCCGCCGCCCCCTCTCTTCGATCGCCTTATTCTATCACAGCCGTGCGGGAATTGCCAGCCCCAGCCAAGAGAGATTCACCGCGTGTGCCCTTTCGGTAGAAAAAGGACAAAAGCGCCCCTTTTCCCCTTTTCCTCCCCGCCCCTCCTGTGATATACTGGACGGGCAGTGTGCCGCCCCGGCATCTCCGGACGGCGCGAAGAGAAAGGAATGGAAACAGGATGAGCTTTACACAGCTGAAAAAACTCCCGACGCCGGAGGAGGTACGCGAGCAGCTCCCCCTCTCCCCGCGCGGCCGGCAGATCAAACAGGAGAAGGACCGCGCGATCACCGACATCATCTCCGGCCAGTCGGACAAATTTCTGGTCATCATCGGGCCGTGCTCGGCCGACCACGAGGGCGCCGTGTGCGACTATGTCAGCCGCCTGGCCCGGGTGCAGGAGCAGGTGAAGGACCGGCTGGTGCTCGTGCCGCGCATCTATACCTACAAGCCGCGCACGAACGGCGACGGCTACAAGGGCATCGCCTTTCAGCCCGACCCGGAGCGGCGGCCCGACCTGGTGGCCGGGCTGATCGCCATGCGCCGGGTACAGATGCGCGCGATTGAGGAGTTCGGCCTCTCCCCCGCCGATGAGATGCTCTATCCGGAGAACTGGGGCTACGTGGAGGACCTGCTGTCCTATGTGGCCATCGGCGCACGCTCGGTGGAGGACCAGCACCACCGCCAGACCGCCAGCGGCTTTGACGTGGCCACCGGCATGAAGAACCCCACCAGCGGCGACTTCTCCGTCATGCTCAACTCCATCTATGCCGCGCAGCACCAGCAGCATTTCGCCTACGGCGGCTCGGAGGTGGAGACCTCGGGCAACCCCTACGCGCACGCGATTTTACGCGGCGGCGTGAACAAGCGCGGCGTCAGCCAGCCGAACTACCACTACGAGGACATCAAGCGGCTGATCGGCATGTACAACCAGATGGGGCTGAAAAACCCCGCCGTCATCGTGGATGCCAACCACTCCAATTCGGATAAGCAGTATCACGAGCAGATCCGGATCGTCCACGAGGTGCTGCACAACCGCCAGTTCTCCGACGACATCCGCCGCCTAGTCAAGGGTGTCATGATCGAGAGCTACCTGGAGCCGGGACGGCAGGACGTGAGCGAGCACACCTACGGCAAGAGCATCACCGACCCCTGCCTGGGCTGGACGGACTCCAAGCGGCTGATCTACGACATCGCGGAGATGTGCTGACAGCCGGTTCCCATCACACAGATTACCGCCGGTACGGCAGGATGAGTGTCCACTCTCCGCCCTGCCGGCGGTTTTGCTTGGCCGGCGGGGCCCGCAACCGGTGGTTGTCAAATTCTCTATCTCTGTTGGTTGACGGTCCGGTCGCCCGCCTGCTATCATGGAGTCAGAATCCAACAGAGGAGGGACCGGATATGGCAGATTTTTCCCAGCGCCTGCGGGAGCTGCGCACCGGGCGCGGCTGGTCGCAGGAGGCGCTCGCCCACCAGCTCTCCGTCTCCCGGCAGGCCGTACAGAAGTGGGAGGCGGGCACCGCCCGGCCGGACCTGGATAACCTCACAGCGCTGAGCGAGCTGTTCCACGTCTCCCTCGACTGGCTCGTGCTCGGGCGTGAGACAGACGATACGCCGCAGCGCGAGCCGGCGGCGCAGACGCTCTCCTTTCCCTGCTACGAGTACCGCAGCCGCATCGAGCTGTTTGGCCTGCCGCTGGTGCACATCTCCTTCGGCCTCTGGCGCCCCAGGCCGGCGCGGGGCATTTTTGCCGTCGGCAACGTCGCCGCCGGCGTGGTGGCGGTCGGCGGACTGGCCGCGGGCGGCCTTGCCTTCGGCGGGGTGAGTCTGGGACTGCTCGCCCTCGGCGGGCTGGCGCTGGGCGGCATCTCTATCGGCGGACTGGCGCTCGGTCTGTTCGCCCTCGGCGGCGGCGCGATCGGCGTCTGGGCAGTCGGTGGGCTGGCAGTCGGACAGACCGCCGCGCTCGGCGGCGCGGCCTTTGCCCCCTATGCCCTCGGTGAGAGCGCCTCCGGCGCATTTGCCGTCTCCACCGGCGACCCGAGCCTCACGGAGGCGGAGCTTCAGGAGCGGCTCCGGCAGTTCTGGCAGGCTCTGTCCCAGGTCGCGCCGTGGTTTGCGCGGCTGTTTCGGGGCCTGTTCGGTGGATGACCGCCGGGCCGCAGCGGCCAACTTCTCTCGCGCGAATACAGCGTATCCCAGCGGCGGACCGGCCGGGCGGCCGGTCCGCCGCTTCATCGGTGACAGGACCGTTCTCAGACGTATGTCTTGTGCAACGTTTGTGCATTGTATCTCCATAAAACCGGCAAAAATCCGCACGGAAGCCGCGCTCAAAAAATGGTGCCCGAAAAAATTCGCACTTTTCCCATTCGGAAATCGCCCGAAACAGAAAAAACCGCTTGAAACCATCACAGTTTCAAGCGGTTCACTGAGCAGCGGGAGAAGGATTCGAACCCTCACATACAGAGTCAGAGTCTGCTGTGCTACCCTTACACAATCCCGCTATTTCGCATCGCCTCACGACCTTTATTATTATAATCATTTTGCCGGGGTTGTCAACCCCTATTTTTATTTTTCAGGCTGGTTTTCTGGCGGCTCCGTCTGTGATACAATAACAGGCGGGCGGAGTCGTGTCTCCGGGCAGACCGGCCGCCCGGAAAGGCGGGAGCGAGATGCAAAATTGGGAGAGCCTGCGCGCCGCGTGCCAGCAGTGCCAGCAGTGCAGTCTGGGCCGCACCAGGACCCACCTGGTCTTCGGGGACGGCAATCCGGCCGCCCGGATCATGTTCATCGGAGAGGGGCCGGGCCAGCAGGAGGACCTGACCGGCGTGCCCTTCGTCGGCCCGGCGGGCCAGCTGCTCGACCAGATGCTGGAGATCATCGACCTGGACCGCACAAAATACTATATCACCAATATCGTCAAATGCCGTCCGCCGCACAACCGCGACCCGCTGCGCGAGGAGCAGGAGGCCTGCATCGGCTACTTGCGCGCGCAGACCCGGCTGATCGACCCGCGCATCATCATCTGCCTGGGCCGGATCGCCGCCGGACGCCTGATCCACTCCGACTACCGGATTACGCGCGAGCACGGCCAGTGGGTCCAGAAAGGCCGCGTCTGGATGACGGCGATCTACCACCCCTCCGCCCTGCTGCGCGACGTGAGCAAGCGGCCGGAGACCTTTGACGACCTGATCGGCATCCGGGAGAAGATTCGCGCGGTCTGCCCCGAGGTATATGCCGGGCAGCCCGCCGGCGAGCCATCGCGCGAATCCTGACACACCACGCCGCTTTCTGCCGCATATGCTGGCTTGGAGGGAGATTTCGCCTTTCCTCCCCTCATCGGGTATAAACCGGCCACAGCAGTGGGAGAATGATAGTACCCCGTTACATAGCGATGTGGCGGGGAGAACGATACCATGCGGCGGAGTGTGAAAACGTGGATACCAGTGTCAGAAGAGGAGACATCTTTTACGCCGACCTCAGCCCGGTGGTGGGCAGTGAGCAGGGCGGTGTGCGGCCGGTGCTCATCATACAAAACGACATGGGCAACCGGCACAGCCCGACGGTGATCGCCGCGGCCATCACCTCACAGCTCAACAAGGCCAAATTGCCCACGCATATCGAGCTGATCAACCAGCACTGCGGGCTCACGCGGGACTCCGTGGTCCTGCTCGAGCAGATTCGCACGCTGGATAAGCGCCGCCTGCGCGAGCGGATGGGCCATCTGGATGAGCGGATGATGGCGGAGGTGGACGCCGCCATCGCCGTGAGCTTCGGGCTGCGCGCGCGGGAAAAAGAGGTCTGACCTCGCATCAGAACAAAACCGGACGGGAGCCGTCTTTCGGCCTCCGTCCGGTTTTCGCGCAAATGCAAGCATTTGCGCGAGTTTTGCAGTCCGACTGCACCCCCAGGGCACTTTGTCGCCGCCGTTAGCGGCTCGGGCGCGCGCACGGATTTTGTTCCAAAATCCGCACACTTGCCGGACTATTTGTATTTTTGGCCCGGTCAAGGTGAATCGCCCCGTAGGGGCGAGAGAAGGCCCCCTGGGGGGTACATGCCCGTGCCAAAAATAAATTGGACTCTCTTTGGCTCTTCGAGCCAAACTCGGTGAGACCTTTTTGACAGTCTGTGCTGGACGGGGCCGCCTTGCGGTTTCCGTCCGGTTTTCTGTCTGTCACAGCAGCTCCCGAAAGGAGCGGATATACCGGTCGCACAGCGCGCGCATCTCCCCCTCCTGGGCGGCGAAGAGGCGGTCGTGGACGCCGGTGACGCGGCAGCCCGCCTCCTTGGCCGCGCGGCAGGCGACCGGCGAGTCGTCAAAAAATTCGATCTCCTCCGGCGGGGTCCCCAGCGCCCGCGCGGCGGCGGCAAACGCCCCCGGCGTCCCCTTGGTCATCCCCAGCTCCTGCGCGAAGACGAGAGGGCGGAGCAAACGGTCCCACCCGAACCGGGCGAGGGCGGCCTTGGCCAGGGACGGCTCGGCGGAGGTGTAGAGCGCCAGGCGCTCCCCCCGCGCCGCGCAGGCGGCGAGGTATTCCGCCGCCCCCTCCTTGGCTGGCAGGCGGTGGGCATAGGCGTCATAGGCCATCTCGAGCCACTCCGCCATGATCTCCTCCTCGCTCTCGGCCAGTTGGCAGAACTCCTTGGTAAAGCGGGCCGCCACCGGGAAGATGGCGTGGATGACCCCCTCGTGGTACTCCCTCGACCAGGGGATGCCGCGCTTTTCCAGAAAGCGCAGGTCGATCTCCTCCCAGATGCCGTTGGAGTCGAGCAGGGTCCCGTCCAGATCAAACAGCTTCATCGTGCCTTTCCCTCCGTATACCCCTCGGCGAGCCAGAACCGCCAGGGGAATTCCGCCGCCTCCTGCGCGTAGGCGATGCCGACCCGCCGGCCCGTCCGGATGGGCCCCACCGGCCCCGGCGCGGCGAGGCCGAATTCGGGCAGCGCCTCCGCCACCCAGAGGTCGGGGCCGGTCAGCGGCAGGCCGTTCTCCGCGCGCGTGAGACCGAGGGCCTGGCAGAGCTTGCCCGGCCCGTTGAGGAGGTTGCGCCGCTGATAGGCGCTCAGCTCCCCCATCGCCCGGCCGAAACGGCGGCGGGCGATCTCGTCCGCGCCGAGCACCGGCAGCGCCCCGCGCACCAGCACGGCGGATGCCGTCCCCTCCGGCTCGGTCACCAGGTTCAGGCAGTGGTGCATCCCATAGGTGAAGTAGATGTACGCCCGGCCCGGCGGGCCGTACATCACCTCATTGCGCGCCGTGCGGCGGCCGCCGTAGGCGTGGCAGGCCTTGTCCCCCGCGGCGACATACGCCTCCGTCTCCGCGATGCGCACGGCGAGGGTCACGCCGTCTGAGGCGCGGACGAGGTACTTGCCCACCAGGGCGCGGGCGATGGCGACGGTGTCGCCCAGGTAAAAGGATTCCGGCAGCGGGGGCATGGTGTGGGTCCTCCTGTTGGTGATTTGGCAGTGAGTTGGTCAGTATTCCAACACATAATCTACGGTGCCGTCGCCGTCGTAGCTTGTCTCCTTTGTCCGGTTCCCGAACGCGTCGTATTCGTAGGTGTACCACCAATCAATCGTGCCGTCGCCGTCGTATCTTGTCTTCTTTGTCAAGTTCCCGGACGCGTCGTATTCGTAGGTGTACCAATAATCAATCGTGCCGTCGCCGTCGTAGCTTGTCTCCTTTGTCCGGTTCCCGGATGCGTCGTATTCGTAGGTATTCCACCAATCAATCGTGCCGTCGCCGTTGTAACTTGTGCTCTTTGTCCGGTTCCCGGACGCGTCGTATTCGTAGGTGTACCAATAATCAATCGTGCCGTCGTTATTGTACCATGTCTCCTTTGTCCGGTTCCCGGACGCGTCGTATTCATAGGTGTAATTAATCGTGCCATCGGCGTTGTAAACTGTCCACTTTATCTCGTTCCCGGACGCGTCGTATTCAGAAATATCAAAGATGCTCTCATCCACATAGTCAATCACTGCCGTTTTGACTGCCGTCCCATCAACCGCATCGGCAAAGTGTATGGTTGTCTGTTCCCCATCTGCGTCTGTCTCATACCCTGTAACCGTCAGCCCCTCTTCCAGGGTATCAGTGACAAAGCTGCGCAGCACGGCATTCTCTCCCAGCTCCGGCCAGGTCTCAAATGGGTCTGCCGTCGTCTCTTCCGGCCCAGCTGTACCGTCCGCATCCTCCCCAGTGGAGAGGTCCGTCTCGGTCTCGGTCTCTTCCGGTGGCTCCTCACCGGCAGCGCTGTCTCCGCCCCTGGGGAAGGCCGCAATCACCAGCCCAACGACCAGCACCGCCGCCAAGCCAATCAGCCAGCGGGGTAGCTTTCTCTTTGCAGCCGCCCGCTCTTCCTCCGGCTTTGGCTCCGGAACGGGCTCCGGCTCTGGCTCCGCCGCCTGCTGTGCGCACGCCTCCAGCGCCTCGCGGAACGCTTCGGCACTTTGATAGCGCTCCTGCGGGTCAAAGGCGAGGGCTTTCAGCACCGCGCATTGCAGCATCTGACTGCCGTGGCGGGGCGGGGGGACCGCCTCGCCCGCCAACCGGCGGCGCCGGGCCTCCTCCCGGTCCCGTTCGGTCGCGGCGCCCGGCGGCAGGAAGGGCAGGCAGTTCTCATTCAGGTAATCGTAGAGCACCATGCCGAGGGAATAGAGGTCCGCCGTCTGGCCGCAGCTCTCCCCCCGGCAGACCTCGGGGGCGGCGTAGGCATCGTCTCCCCCCTTCGCGGGGCCGGGCATGACGCGCTCCACCGCTTGGGCGATATCGAAATCTCCCAGCTGAAAAGCGCCTTGCCCATTGACAAAAATATTCTCCGGCCGGACGTTCCGGTGGATGATGCGCCGGCTCTGGCACAGCTCGAGCGCGCGGCAGAGGTCGCGGCCCAGGGCGATCACCTCCGCCTCGCCGAGGCGGTCGGTTCGGACATAATCCTGTAAGGGGGTGAGCAGTTCCATCCGAATCAGGATGTCCCAGCCGATCTCCCCCTCACGCTCGCAGACCATGAAGTCCTCGTAGGAGACGAGATTGCTGTGCCCCTTCAGCTGGGCCATCAGGGTGACCTCGCGCAGGATGTACTGCACGGCCTCGCGGAAATAGGATATCACCCCCTGGTCATCCAGGCCCCTGCTGTAGGCACTGCGCAGGTCCTCTTGGCTCTGCGGGACGGTGATCACCTTGAGGGCCGCGCGCTGCCTGTGCCCATCCTCCGTCCGCTCGATCTCATAGACCCTGTCAAAGCCGCTCTCCCCCAGCAGGCGCACACAGTGCCAGCCCGGCCAGGTGTTGACCGCGCCGCCCCCGTCCCGGGGCGGATTTGCCCTGTTTTCTCCCATGACGTTCCCTCCGCATGTCTCTGCGCGTCCGGCGGTGAGCAGACTGCTCTGCTCGTCTGTCAGGAACAGTATACCAGACTTTTCAGGCCGCGTCCATCCGAAGAGGGGGCAAAATCCGCTCCGCTGCCGTTCTCCCGGCAGCGGGGGCATGGCACCTTCCGAAACATGCTTTGTCCAGTGTATCAGACGGCGGACGTCCCCCGCGGGAATCCCTCCCCTGTCCACTGATAGGTGACGGTATGGCTCTGGCAATAGCGCTCGCGCACCGCTTCGGCCAGGTCGGGCCAGTCGCTGATGAGACCGGTAATCCCCATCTGCAGGTACTGCTCCATCTTGTCGGTGTCGTACACCGTCCAGACATAGACCGGCAGATTCAGCTCCCGCGCCTGCGTGACCAGCTGGTTGCTCACCAGGTTCTCCTCCACCGCCAGAAAGTCGATGTTGTACTGCCAAATCTGTTCGTCCAGGTCGCCCGCACTGGCGTAGGCGCAGTAGCCCACCCACCACTCCGGATGGGCCGACTGGATCGGCAGCAGGCAGTCATAGTCCAACGACATGAACATCACCCGTTCCCCCAGGTCATAGCGCTCCACCAGCCCGGTCACCGCCTCGGCCAGCGCCTCACCTCTGCCCTCCTCCGGCTTGAGCTCGATGAGCAGTCCCATCCCGTTCGGGTCGTCCCGCACCAGCTCCAGCAGCTCCTCCAGCGAAGGGATGCGCCCGTTCTGGCCGGGGTTGGCGTCCGCGCGCAGGGTCAGCGCCTGCAGCTCGGCCCAGGTCAGCTCGGAGACGTTCACCGCCTCCCCCGCCAGACGCCAGAGATTTCCGTCGTGCACCGCCACCGGCACCCCGTCGGCGGAGAGCTGGATGTCCACCTCCGCGTAATCCGCGCCCCACGCCGAGGCGGCGGACACCGCCTCCAGGGTATTTTCAATGCCGTAGATGCTGCCTCGGTGGCCGATCACCAGCGGGGCGTGGACCAGCGGCGGCTGCCAGCAGTTGACGGCCAGATACCCCACCAGCAGCAGGCAGACCGCGCCCGCCGCAGCGCGCCAGCGCCTTTTCGCCCAGCGCTGGCGCCAGCCGTCCCGGAAGCGGGACCAGCGGCGGCCCCAGATGGCCAGAAGGGTCCGGCTGTCCTCGCTCCACGGGGCGGAGAACGGGGCGCGCAGCCCCTCCCGGTCCAGCACCCGGGCCAGGAGCAGGTAGACAAAGGCGGCCATCGCCGCCGCGTGCAGCGCCGCCATCACCAGCCAATAGGCCAGATCAATCCGAAAGGCCTCAGAATAGACCAGATTTTTCAGAAAATAGCGGTCAAAGTCGGCATTTTCCAGCGTGTTGCGCCGCCAGTAGCGGGCCAGCTCGCTCTCGGCCAAAACCCAGAGCACCAGCACGGCCAGCAGCAGCGCGGACCGCGCCGCGCCCAGCCGCCGCCAGCTGCGCAGCGAGCCGCGGGCCGCCGCGAAAAACCGCTCCCGCCGCAGTGCCATCCGAACGGGCACAAAGACCAGCACCAGCCCCAGTCCCAGGTAGAGCACATAGAGGGCCACCATGCCCACCCGGCCGATCGCCGATTTCTGCATCTCCCCCATGACAAACCAGGGGATGGTCAGCTCGGGCACGAGGGAGTGAAAATACCCCACCTGCAGCAGCGGGAGCAGCAGCAGGTAGTAGAGGGACACCGGCACAATGGACCACCCGCGCAGCGCCCCCAGCGTCCAGAGGCTGTCACGCATCACCAGGCGCAGCGGCGCCTGCCGCCCCTCGCGGCAGAGGGAGACGAGCGCGATGACGACGCTCAGCTCATAGAAGGCCAGCGCCCCGGCCATCAAAAAGAGCGCCAGGAAGATCAGACCGCCCTTCAGATTCAAAAAGGTGCCCAGCAGGTTTCCGTTAAATGAGATCCCCACCGAGGAGACGTAGGTCTGATAGATCTGGTCCATCAGCGGGCTGATGAGCATCAGCACCAGCGCCTTCCACAGCACCTCAAATTGCAGCACACGCCAGAGCGCCCTTCGGACACGCAAAGACGCCACCCTCTTTCCTCAAATTCCAGGAGCAATGATACCATGTTTCGACACGGCGCGCAACCGTCCCCGCATGGGCGCAAAACGGCCCGGCATCGGACACCGATGCCGGGCCAAAGGCTGTCAAAAAAGTGTTTTTGACAGCCTTTCGAGCAAATGCAAGCATTTGCTCGAGTTTGCAGTCCCACTGCGCGCACTCCCTCCGGTCGCACACTTGTGGGACTATCTGTATTTTTGGCCCGGTACATGCCCGTGCCAAAAATAAATTTTATGCTATTTGGCCCTTTGGCCAAACTCGGTGCAACCGTTTTGGCACTCTGAGGCCCGGCATCGGGTACCGATGCCGGGCCATGGGTCAGTTCAAAGTCTGGCGCTGTCTTTTGGCCCAGAGGCCGGGGCTTCCCGCCCTCAGACCTCCTCGCAGATCAGCCGCCCCATCTCGCGGGTGCCCACGAGGCGCTCCGCGTCGCCGGCGGTGTCGGCGGTGTGCCAGCCGGCGGCGAGCACGCGGTCCACTGCCGCCTCAATCGCCCCCGCCTCTTCCGGGAGGTGGAAGGAGTAGCGGAACATCATCGCCGCCGAGAGGATGGTGGCGATGGGGTTGGCCTTGTCCTGCCCGGCGATGTCGGGCGCGGAGCCGTGGATGGGCTCGTAGAGGCCAGGGGCGCTGTCCCCGATGGAGGCGGAGGGGAGCAGGCCGATGGAGCCGGTGATCATGGACGCCTCGTCCGAGAGGATGTCGCCGAACATGTTCTCCGTCACCACCACGTCAAACTGGCCGGGGTTGCGCACGAGCTGCATCGCGCAGTTGTCCACCAGCATGTCCTCATAGGCCACGTCGGGGTACTCCGCCGCCAGGCGGTGCATGGTGGCTCGCCAGAGGCGGCTGGTCTCCAGGACGTTAGCCTTGTCCACGCTGGTCACCTTGCCCCGGCGCAGGCGGGCCAGCTCAAAGGCCCGGCGGCCGATGCGCTCGATCTCCAGCTCGGAGTAGGCCATCAGGTCGGTCGCCTCCACGCCGCGGTCCTCCGTCTGATACTTGTCCCGCTTGCCAAAATAGATGCCGCCGGTCAGCTCGCGGACCATCATCAGGTCGATGCCCGCCTCGGCGGTCTCCCGCTTGAGAGGGCAGGCGTCCGCCAGGGCCGGGCGAAGCGCCGCCGGGCGCAGGTTGGCGTACAGCCCCAGGTCCTTGCGGATGGCCAGCAGCGCGGTCTCCGGGCGCTCGTGCGCCGGGCGGTCGCTCCCCCACTTCGGGCCGCCCACCGCGCCGAGGAGAACAGCGTCGCAGGCGCGGCAGATCTCCGCCGTGCCGTCCGGGTAGCTCTTGCCCACCGCGTCGGTGGCGCAGCCGCCCATCAGCACGTCCACCCAGGTGAAGCTGTGGCCGAACTTCTCCCCTACGCGCTCCATCACGCGCACGGTCTGCTCTACCACCTCGGGCCCAATTCCGTCGCCCCGGATCAGGGCAATTTTGAATGTACTCATGTTCAGCACCTCACTGATTGTGATATCCCGCGTTCGCGGGCGGTTGTTAGGGAAAGTTTTATGCCGGGCGCCCGGCCGGGCGCCGCGTTTGGCGGGCGCACGCGGTGCGCCCCTACGGGGTTTTGTCTCCTTGGTTGTCCCCCGTGTTGTGGGATGCGCTGGGCGTGGCCCCTCATCCGTCGCGGCTTATGCCGCGCCACCTCCCCAGGGTGAAAGACTTTTATGCCGGGGCGGGCCGTGTTTCGCGGGCGCACGCGGTGCGCCCCTACGAGGTTTTGTTTCCTTGGTTGTCCCCTGCGTTGTGGGACGTGCATGGCAGCGCCCCCTCATCCGTCGCGGCTTGCGCCGCGCCACCTTCCCCCGGAGGGGGAAGGCTTTTTTATGTCGCGCTCACTTGGTCCCTGTCGGGTCGGCCGCATCGCGCAGGGCGTCGCCGACGAAGCTAATGGCCACCACCAGCACGATCACCATCAGCCCCGGCGGCAGCCAGAGCCACGGCATCTCGGTGAGCACCGTGAGCGACTGCGCCCCGCCGAGCATATTGCCAAGGCTCGCGTCCGGCGGCTGGACCCCCATGGACAGGAAGCTGAGCGCCGCCTCGTCGAGCATGGAGACCGCCATCACCGTGGTTGCGTAGACCAGCACGGGGGCGAGGGTATTGGGCAAAATCTCGGAGAAGAGGAGATAGCGCCCGGGCATGCCCGCCACCTGGCTGGCGCGGACAAAGCCGCTCTCGCGCAGGGCGAGCACGTTGCCGCGCACCAGACGGGCCACGCCCGGCCAGTCCACAAAGCCGAGAATCAGAATGATATTCCACAGCCCCGGCTCGAAGATGGCCGCGGCCACCAGCACGAGCAGGAGGTAGGGAAAGCTCATCACCATGTCGGTCACGCGCATGATGACCATGTCCGCCACCCCGCCGAAGTAGCCCGAGATCAGCCCGAGCACCACGCCGAGGGCGGTGGAGAGCGCCGTCGCCAGCGCCCCCACCAGCAGCGAGGTCCGCGTGGCGTACAACAGCCGCGAGAGCACGTCGCGCCCGATCTGGTCGGTACCCAGGGGGTGGGCCAGGCTGGGCGGCGCGCTGAAGGCCGGGTGGATCGCCGTCGGGTCGTAGGGGGCAATCACCGGGGCGAGCACCGCCGCCAGGGTGATGAGCACCACCACCACGAGGCTCGCCACCCCCAATTTATGGCGCAGGAAACGCGCCGTCAGTCCGTCTTTTCTCATCGCAGTCTCACCGTCGGATTGGCCAGGGCATAGAGGATATCGGTGATGAGGTTTACCAGCACGACCACCACCGCCGTCATCAGGCAGACGCCCATGATGACCGGGTAGTCCCGGCTGCTGATCGCGCTCATCGTCATCAGGCCCAGCCCCGGCCAGGAGAAGACCTGCTCGACCACCACGCTGCCGCCGAAGAGGGCGGGAATCTGCACCCCCACCACCGTGATGACGGTCAGGAGGATATTGCGAAAGCCGTGCTTCCAGATCACCCGGCGCTCCCCCAGGCCCTTGGCCCGGGCGGTGCGCAGGTAGTCCTGCTGGCTGATGTCCAGCATCGCCGAGCGGATATAGCGCAGGTTCACCCCCGTCTGATAGACGGTGAGCACCGCGGCCGGCATGGCCAGGTGACGCAGCACGTCCAGCGCGCCGCCTCCCGTGCCCAGCGTGGTCATCCCGCTCGAGGGGAGCCAGCCGAGCTGCACGGTGAACAGCCAGATCAGCACCAGCGCGAGGAAGAAGCTCGGAATCCCCGTGCCCACGAAGCTGAGCGCCACCAGGGCATAGTCCCCCTTCGTATACGGGTGGGTGGCCGACCAGATGCCCAGCGGCAGGGCGATGGCCATGCTGAGCACCAGCGCGGTCACCATCAGCAGCAGCGTCGGCCCGAGGTGGGAGAAAATCATCTCACTGACCGGCTGGAAGCTGCTGGTGGAATAGCCCAGGTTCCCGGTGAGCACCTGCTGAAGCCAGACAAAGTATTGAATATAGAAGGGCTGGTCCAGTCCCCAGGCGACCGCCCGGGCGGCCAGCGCCCCCTCGGACACGCGCGGGCCGGTGAGCATATCTAGCGGACTGCCGGCCAGGCACATGAGCGCATAGTCAATCACCGTGATGCCAATGAGCACCGGGATGGCGACGGCGATGCGCTTGAGGATATATTTTCCCATCTCCGCCTCCTCAGTAGCGCGCGGCCCGGATGAGGGTCTGGGTATAGCGCTCACGCGGGTGGTTCACGATCTGCTCCGTCGGCCCCACCTCCACCAGGCGGCCGCTCTGCATGACGGCCAGGCGGTCGCTGACATAGGCCACCGCGCCGATGCCGTGGCCGATAAAGATGCTCGTGAGCCCCAGCTCCCGCTGCAGGCGGAGCATCAGCTCCAGAATCTGGGCGGCCACCGTCACGTCCAGGGCGGAGACCGGCTCGTCCCAGACGACGAATTTCGGGTTCAGCGCCAGGGCGCGGGCGATGCACACCCGCTGGCGCTGGCCGCCGGAGAGCTCGTGCGGATAGCGCCCGGCATAGGCGGCAGGCAGCTCCGCCATGTCCAGCAGCCGCTCCACCTTCTGCCGCCCGTCCGCGCGGGTGGCGAGGCGGTGATAGGCCATCGGCTCATAGAGGGTCTGAAAGACCGTCTTGCGCGGGTTGAGGGAGGCGTAGGTGTCCTGAAAGACCATCTGGATCTCGCAGCGCACCTGGCGCAGCCAGCTCCGGTCGGCGAGGTCCCGCCCGCGGTAGAGCACCTTGCCCTCCGTCGGCCGTTCGAGTGCGACGATCTGGCGGCCCAGCGTGCTCTTGCCCGAGCCAGACTCCCCCACCAGGCCGAGTGTCTCCCCCTCACAGAGGGTGAGGGAGACATCGTGCACCGCCTCGAGCGTGCGGCGGCCAGAGAGGCGGTAGGACTTGCTCACCTGCTCCAGTTGACAGATTTCATTCATTGCAGTCTCAATTTCTCCGCCGCCTCGGCCAGGCGGCGGGTATAGGCGTGTTGCGGATGGTTCAGGACGTCCTGGGCCGCGCCGGTCTCCACCACCCGGCCCTCCCAGGCGACGGCAATCCGGTGCGCCTCGCGGGCGGCCAGGGCGATGTCGTGCGTGATAAAGAGCACGGCCATGCCGTTCTCCCGCTTCAGGCGCCCGAGCAGCTCCATGATCTGCTCCTGCACCGTGACGTCCAGGGCGGTGGTGGGCTCGTCGGCGATCAGCAGCCGCGGGTGGCAAGCCAGGGCCATGGCGATGCACACCCGCTGGCGCTGGCCACCGGAGAGGGTGTGCGGATAACGACGGAGCATCGCCCGGTCCGCGGGCAGGCCGACCCGCCCGAGCAGCTCAAGCGCGCGCCCCTCGGCGGCGCGGCGATCCATCCCCAGGTGGACGCGCATCCCCTCGGTGAGCTGATCGCCGATGGTGAGCACGCCGTTGAGGCTGGTCAGCGCGTCCTGGAAGACCATCGCCATCTCCGACCCGCGCACCTGGTCGAGCGCGCGGCCGTCCAGCCCGAGCAGCTCCCGCCCGTCAAAGCGGATAGAGCCGGCAGTGATACGCGCCTTCTGGGACAGCAGGCCCATCACCGCCAGGGCGGTCATGCTCTTGCCCGAGCCGGACTCCCCCACCAGGGCGATAAACTCGCTCACCTCCACGTTGAGCGACATGCCGCGCAAAATCTCCTGGCCGCCGATCTCCAGGTGCAGGTCCTCGATCTCCAGCAGGCTCATGCGGCAAAGCTCCACTCCTGGATGTTGTTGATGGAGCCGTACATCGTCGCCTCGGCATTTTGCAGGCTCTCGCGCACCGCGCCCAGCGGTCCATAAGCATACAGGCAAATCACCGGGACCTGCTCCTGCGCCAGCGCGTCGATGGCCGCGTAGTTCTCGCGCAGCACCGCCTCGTCATTGCTTGTCCATATGGTGGCGAGGGCCTGCTGCGCCTCGTCCGGATAGAGGTGACACCAGGAGGAGAGGAGGTAGTCGATATCCCAGCTCGGGTCCACCACGGGATAGGTGTACTGCACGGCCAGCAGGTCGGTCTCCTCCGCGCCCGCCTGGGCCATCAGGGTATCGAGGTCCACCGTGCGCAGCTCCACGTCGATGCCCACCGCCGCCCAGTAGGCCTGGCAGAGGGTGCAGGCGTTCACCAGCGTCTGGTCGCCGGAATTGATATAGAGGGTGTAGCTCTCGCTGCCGTCCCAGCCCGCCTCGTCGAGCAGTTCGCGGGCCCGCTCGGGGTCATAGGAGACCGGCTCGAGCCCGGAGGCGTACGGCCCGTCCGGGACGCAGAAGCCGTCCATAATCTCTGCCCCGCCGGAGAGCAGGCCCTCGACGATGGTCTCCCGGTCGAGGGCATACAGCATCGCCTGGCGCACCCGCTCATCCGGGACAGACTCGGCGTTGAGGAAGATGCTCTCGGTCGCGATCGCGGAGCCGTAGGCAGAGCGGACGCCCTCCAGGGCCTGCACCGCCGCCTGGTCCTCTTCCGGGATGCTGCCCAGCAGCGGGGGGACGATGTCGATCTCCCCGGACTGGAGCGCGGCCAGCAGGCCGCTGCCCTCGACGATGCGGATATTGCAATACGAAATTTGAGGCACGCCGCGCCAGTAATTCTCATTGGCGGTATAGGAGATATAGTGGTCGGCGTCGTAGTCCGTCACCACGTACGGCCCGGAGACGACGGTGGGCGCGTCAAACCAGTCCGACGCGGCCAGCTCTGCCTCGGGGATGGTCTCGAGCACATGCTTGGGCAGGGTGAGGATATACTGGGCGTAGCCGTTTAAGAAGCTGACCATGTTCATCTCATACTTAAAGGTGATCTCCAGCGTCTTCTCGTCCACCACGGTGAGCCCCTCGATGGTCTCGGCGCCCTCTTCCACCCAGCCGGTCTCGTCATCCGTGCCGACGATGGCGGAGAACTGCATCGAATAGTTCATCACCAGCGGGCTGGCAATGCGCGTCATGGTGTAGGCCAGGTCCTCCGCTGTGACCGGCTCGCCGTCCGACCACGTCGCCGCCTCGTCGATATGGACGGTATAGGTCAGGTTGTCCTCCGTGGTGATGGCGTCGGCGAGCATAAATTCAAACTCCATCTCGTCGTTCAGGCTCACCAGCGGCAAAAATTCCAGGCTCATCGCGTACACGTTCACCCAGGTGCCGTCCATCAGCAGCGGGTTGAGCGTGCCCAGGCGCGAGGTGCAGCCGATATTGACCACAGAGGTCTCCTGCGCCTGGTCCTGCGTCTGGGCAGCGCTCTCTCCGGTGTTCTCCTGGTCCACGCCGTCCTGCGCGTCCGTCTGACCGCCGCAGGCGGCAAGGCCGGCCAGCAGGGCCAACGTCAGCAGCAATGCAAAAAATCTCTTCACGGGGCGTCCTCCCTTTTTTGATATGCCATATTAGTATACAATTTCAGCCATGGAAAGTCAACGGATTGCCCGCAGCGCGGAAAAATGACGGCAGAATCCATCTTGACAAAAGAGGTTTCCCCGGCTATAATGTGTCTTGCTAACAGACGCAGATGGGAAGAAAGACCGTACGTATCCCTTCCAGAGAGCCGGTGGGCGCTGTGAACCGGCAGGCGGCGTGCGGTGGATAACTGTTCCCGGAGTCGCTCACCCGAACCGCGCGGCGCAGTAGGGTCAGCCGGCTGACCCCGTTACCGGTCCAGGCCTTGTTGGAGGCCGCAGAGGGCTTGGCGGGCAACCGCCGGCCGAACCAGGGTGGTACCGTGTAATTGTGTTTTACACCCCTGACCAATGCCGAGGTCAGGGGTGTTTTTTCATTCTCCTGACGGGCAGAACCATCATTTTTAGGAGGAACCGAACGATGACCGGATTTGAAAAGTACATTCCCTTCGTGCCGCAGCCGATTGAGAACCGCACCTGGCCGGATAAGCAGATCACCCACGCGCCCGTATGGTGCTCCGTCGACCTGCGCGACGGCAACCAGGCCCTCATCGACCCGATGAACGTGGAGGAGAAGCTGGAGCTGTTCCACTGCCTGGTGGACATCGGCGTGAAGGAGATCGAGGTCGGCTTCCCGTCCGCCTCGGATACGGAGTACCTCTTCCTGCGCACCCTGATTGAGGACGGCCACATCCCGGACGACGTGACCATCCAGGTGCTGGTGCAGGCGCGGCCGCACCTGATCCGCCGCACCTTCCAGGCGATTGAGGGCTGCAAGCACGTCATCTTCCACTTCTATAACTCCACCTCCACCCTCCAGCGCAAGGTGGTCTTCCGCACCGACGTGGAGGGCGTCAAAAAGATCGCCGTGGACGCGGCGGAGATGATCTACGAGATGAGCCAGCCCTTCCTCGCCTCGGGGATGGATCTGCGCTATGAGTACTCGCCCGAGTCCTTCATGGGCACCGAGATGGACGCGGCGGACGAGATCTGCGCCGCCGTGCTCGACGCCCTGCACGCCGACGAGGCGCACAAGGTCATCTTGAACCTGCCCACCACGGTGGAGAACTGCCTGCCCAATCAGTTTGCCGACGAGCTGGAGTACTTCATCCGCAACCTGCCCGGCCGGGAGCGGGCGATCATCTCGCTCCACCCGCACAACGACCGCGGCACCGGCGTGGCCACCGCCGAGCTCGGCCTGCTGGCCGGCGGCGAGCGGATCGAGGCCACCCTCTTCGGCAACGGCGAGCGGACAGGCAACGTCGACATGGTCACGCTGGCGATGAACATGTACACCCAGGGCATCGACCCCGAGCTGGACTTCTCCGACATCAACAAGATCCGCGACGTGTATGAGAAGGTCACCAAGATGCGCGTCGGCGAGCGGCAGCCCTACGTCGGCAAGCTGGTGTTCACCGCCTTCTCCGGCAGCCATCAGGACGCGATCAACAAGGGCGTGCAGTACATGGCCGAATCGGGCACCGACAAGTGGGAGGTCCCCTACCTGCCCATCGACCCGGCAGACGTGGGCCGCGCCTACGAGCCCATCATCCGCATCAACAGCCAGTCGGGCAAGGGCGGCACCGCCTTTGTCATGGCGCACAACTTCGGCTTTAACCTGCCTAAGGCGATGCACCCGGAGTTCGGCGCCATCGTCCAGCACGAGACCGACCGGGTTGGCAAGGAGCTGCTGCCGGAGGCCATCTTCCAGCTCTTCCGCAAGGAGTACCTCGAGGTAGACGGCCCCTATCAGCTGCTGCGTCACCAGTTCCATGAGCAGATGGTGGACGGCAAGAGCCATGTCACCTTCGAGGGGACGCTCCGGCACAAGGAGACCGTCTTCGAGGTCGCCGGCGAGGGCAACGGCCCGATCGACGCCTTCTTCAACGCCATCCACGGCCAGCGGATGGACAAGTACACCTTTGCCGACTACTCCGAGCACGCGATCAACACCGGCTCGGACTCGCAGGCGGTGGCCTACATCCACCTCAAGACGAAGGAAAATCAGGACATCTTCGGCGTCGGCATCGACCACAACATCTCTCTGGCCTCCATCAAGGGCGTGCTGTGCGCGATCAACCGCGCCTGGTGGAAGGAAAAGGAGCTGGAGCTGGCCGGACAGGCGCAGAGCTGACCATCTCCCACACACCAAAAACGCCGCATCCCCGGAGTCAAATGTGCTCTGGAGGTGCGGCTTTGCGTGTCGACAAAGGTCGACACGCTCGAACAAAATCTACGATTTTGTTCGAAAAGTGCGGCCGACCCGCACCCCAAGGGCACTTTGTCGCCGCCGTTGGCGGCTCGGGCGCGCGCCCCTTCGGGGCACACTCCCGGCCTCCCTGTGTTTTTGGGCCGGTACACGCCCGTCCCAAAAACGATATTTCACTCTATTTTGTTGCTGACGCAACAAAACTCCTGGGGGTGAACTGGCATCCCTCCGCCGGCGTGAAGGTGTCGAGCACCGCGTCCACGTCCTCCCGGAGCTGGTAGTATTCCTCCCGGGTCTCCTCGCTGAACTGGACGTCGGTGGGGAAATCCGCCACCACGTCGTAGCGCTCTCCCTCCGCCGTCTCCAGCTCACCGAGCACGCGGTAGGCGGGCAGCTCGTGATACTCCTCCTCATGCCCGCTCTCGTAGAGGGTGATGCCGAACAGGCTGCCGCCATAGCCGGCGTCCGCGCTGGCTTTGTGACAGAAGTCCCACTGGCGTCCGTCTCTGCTGGAATAGAGCCAGTCAGACCACGACCCTTCTCCTGCCAGTTCAAAGTAATCCGTCCGAAAGACCCAGCCCAGCGAGGAAGTCTCCAGTTGCGGACTGTCCTCTTGCTCCGGCACGGTCTCGGATTGTGCCTCCTCTTCCGAAGCCTCCGCCGGCTCCTGCTCCGTCTGGCCGCTCTCCGGGTCCGGACCCTCGCCGCCGGCGGGCACGTCCGTCTCCTCTTCCTCTATTCCGGAGAGGGCGGCCGCATCATCGCCGTCCTCCTGCCCGGTCATCACCAGGCCGGCCACGACGACGCCCATCAGCACCAGAATCACCACACCCAGCCCGGCGGCCAGCGCGGTCAGCCAGCGCGGCACCCCGTCATCCGCTTGCGGCTTAGGCGGCCGGACTGGCGCGCCGCAGGCCCCGCAGAATGCGGTGCCCGGCGGGAGTTCCGCCCCGCAGGACAGACAGCGCCGCGGTCCCTCCTCCTCGTCCAGCTTTTGCCCGCAGTAGACGCAGTAGGACACCCCGCCCGGCTGCTGTTTGCCGCAATATTTGCAGGTCATTTCACGCTCTCCTCTCTTCACCGGGGAAGATGGCTCCGATCATTCCCGCGCCGGGACAAATGTACCGCCCTCCGGTACGGGAAAACCGGACAGAATCGCGCTCTTCTCAGACGCAGCCCGCTCATCCGGTTCAGAATCGCCGCCGGACCGAATCGCCGGCGAATTCTCCCGCTTCCGTCTGAGCTGTGCCCGGCAGGACATCATGAGCAGAGCCATCCGCCTCGGTCACATCACATTTCCCATGCCGTCCCATCTTTGGCCGGCCATTTTTATTTATTTTACCATACCCACCCACCGGACAGCAAGGGCATGCCCCCGCTTTCCTCAAAATTTGCTTCATAGGCGCTTTTTCTCCGCTTTTCCTATAGCAATTTTCGTCACAACCGTGTATACTACTTTTAATATGTATCACGCAAAGGCTGGATAAGGAAAAGGACCGGCGGATCCGCCGGTCCTGCAGGGTCACTCGT
>DVJB01000027.1 GCA_018710845.1 Candidatus Onthomonas avicola | reverse complement strand
CGACGCGCAGCGCCAGGCCACCAAGGACGCCGGCAAGATCGCCGGTCTGGATGTCAAGCGCATCATCAACGAGCCCACCGCGGCCGCGCTGGCCTACGGCATGGACAAGGAAGAGGCGCAGAAGATCATGGTCTATGACCTCGGCGGCGGCACGTTCGACGTGTCCATCCTGGACATCGACGACGGCGTGATCGAGGTGCTGGCCACCGCCGGCAACAACCGTCTGGGCGGCGATGACTTCGACAAGTGCATCATGGACTACCTGGCCGACGAGTTCAAGCGCTCCAACGGCATCGACCTGCGCGGCGATAAGATGGCCATGCAGCGCCTGAAGGAGGCCGCCGAGAAAGCCAAGATCGAGCTGTCCGGCGTGACCACCTCCAACATCAACCTGCCCTATATCACCGCCGACGCGACCGGCCCGAAGCACCTGGAAGTCACCCTGACCCGCGCGAAGTTCAACGAGCTGACCCACCATCTGGTGGACGCCACGATGGGTCCTGTGCGCCAGGCGATGAGCGACGCCGGTCTCTCCTCCAGCGACCTGAGCAAGGTACTGCTGGTGGGCGGCTCGAGCCGTATCCCCGCCGTGCAGGAGGCCGTGAAGAAGATCACCGGCCGCGACGGCTTCAAGGGCATCAACCCGGACGAGTGCGTGGCCATCGGCGCGGCCATCCAGGGCGGTGTGCTCGGCGGCGACGTGAAGGGGCTGCTGCTGCTGGACGTCACCCCGCTGTACCTCGGCATCGAGACGATGGGCGGTGTGTTCACCAAGCTGATCGACCGCAACACCACCATCCCGGTCAAGAAGAGCCAGATCTTCTCCACCGCCGCGGATAACCAGACCTCTGTTGAGGTTCACGTGCTCCAGGGCGAGCGTGAGATGGCCGCGGACAACAAGACGCTCGGCCGCTTCCACCTGGACGGCATCGCTCCGGCCCGCCGCGGCGTGCCGCAGATCGAGGTCACCTTCGACATCGACGCCAACGGCATCGTGAACGTCTCCGCGCAGGATAAGGGCACCGGCAAAAGCCAGAACATCACCATCACCTCTTCCTCCAATCTGTCCAAGGAGGACATCGACCGCGCCGTGCGCGAGGCCGAGCAGTACGCCGCCGAGGACGCCAAGCGCAAGGAAGCGGTGGACACCCGCAACACCGGCGACCAGCTGGTCTATCAGACCGAGCAGGCCCTGAGCGAGCTGGGCGACAAGATCTCCGCAAACGAGAAGTCGGAGGTGGAGAGCAAGCTGAATGCCCTGAAGGACGCCCTGAAGGGGGACGACGTCGCGGCGATCAAGTCCGCCACCGACGAGCTGCAGAAGGCATTCTATGACATCTCCGCCAAGCTCTATCAGCAGCAGGGCGGCCAGCAGGGCGCGCCGGGCGCCGACCCCAACGCCTCTGCCGGCGGCAGCGGCGACAACGGAGCAGGCGGCCAGGATTACTATGACGCCGACTACGAGGTCGTGGACGACGACGGCAAGAAGTAATTTCATCCGGCAGGAACCATGCGGGCGTGGCGGGTTGACCCGTCACGCCCCCTGCGGCGATTGTTACCGTTCTTGCGTTAGGAAGTGATGAATATGGCTGATAAACGAGATTATTACGAGGTACTGGGTGTCAATCGCTCCGCCTCTGCCGATGAGATCAAGCGCGCCTACCGAAAGCTGGCCAAAAAGTATCACCCCGATATGAATCCCGGCGACAAGGAGGCCGAGGCCCGCTTCAAAGAGGTCAACGAGGCCTACGAGGTCCTCTCGGACGAGACGAAGAAGGCCCGCTATGATCAGTTCGGCTTTGCCGGCGTGGACCCGAACTACGGGGCCGGGGCCGGCGGCGCGGGCTTCGGCGGGTTTGACGGGGACATTGACCTCAACGACATCTTCTCCTCCTTCTTCGGCGGCGGTTTCGGAGGCTTTGGCGGCGGCAGCACGAGCGCCCGTCGCAACGGCCCGCAGAAGGGGCAGACGCTGCGTGCCTCTGTCCGAGTCACCTTTGAGGAGGCGGCGTTCGGCTGCGAGAAGGAGGTCGACATCTCCCGGATTGAGCAGTGCCCCGACTGTCACGGCACCGGCTGCGCGGACGGCTCCACACCGGACACCTGCCCCGACTGCCGCGGCACCGGCACCGTTCAGGTCCAACAGCGCACCCCGTTCGGCGTCATGTCGAGCACGCAGCCCTGCGGGCGCTGCCACGGCACCGGCAGGATTATTCGCAACCCCTGCCCGACCTGCAAGGGCAAGGCGGCGGTGCGCCGGAACAAGAAGATCACCGTCAAAATCCCCGCCGGCATCGACGAGGGACAGGCGGTCTCCATCCCCGGCCAGGGCCACGCCGGCCGCAACGGCGGCCCCGCGGGCGACCTGATCGTGGGCGTGGAGATCATCCCGCACCCCTATTTCGAGCGTGAGGGCAACTCGGTGTACTATAAGCACAACATCTCCTTCGTCCAGGCCGCCCTGGGCGATGAGTTGGAGATTCCAACCATCGACGGCAAGGTGAAGTATACCCTCCCCGCCGGCACGCAGACCGGCTCCACCTTCCGCCTGCGCGGCAAGGGCATCCCCAACCTGCGCGGCTACGGGCGCGGCGATCAGTATGTCACCGTCAACGTCGAGGTGCCCACCAACCTCAACAGCATCCAGAAAGAGGCGCTGCGCGATTTTGACGCGGCCATGCACGGCCAGTCCTCGCTGAAGAAGGAGAAATCCGGCGGCGGATTCTTTGATAAAAGGTGGAAAAAGTGATGCACGGCATCTCAGTCCCGTCTGTCCCGCTTCGCGCGGGAGACGGGACTTTTCTCTGTCCGTCAGGTTTTGACAACTGCCCGCGAAACGGGTACAATAGAGTCACAACCGTCCACGCCGCGGACCGATGAGGTGGTTCCCATGTTCTATATCGACCTGCACATGCACTCTACCGTCTCCTTTGACGGGCAAAATACCCGCGCGGAGATGGCGGATGCCGCGCGCCGGGCAGGCCTCTCCGCCATCTGCTTTACCGACCACTATGACATCATCAACGAAAAGTCGGAGCTGGTCTCCTCCTATGACTGGACGCCCGCCCGCGCGCAGCAGGCCCAGGCCCTGGAACACTGCGGCGGTGCGCTGGAGATCGGCTACGGTCTGGAGCTGGGCAACGCCCCGGCGGACTTCGCCGCCGCGGAGCGCGCGCTGGCCGAGCCGCTGGACTTTGTGATCGGCTCCATCCACAACTCCAGCCGCGCCACTGGCGGTGTGGACTACTATTTTGTCCGCTACGACAGCCCCGAACTGTGTTACCGCCATCTGGACGACTACTTTGACTCCCTCGAGGCGCTGGTCCGCTGGGGAGACTTTGACACCCTGGGCCACCTGCCCTACCCGCTGCGGTATATGCGCGCGCGCGACGGCCAGCCGGTCTCGCTGGCGCGGTACGAGGAGCGCATCCGCGCCCTGCTCACCACTCTCGCGCGGGAGGGCAAGGCGCTGGAGGTGAACACGGACAAGTCGCGCTCCATCAGTCCGGACTATCGCTGGCTGCTCGGCATCTTCCGGGAGGCAGGCGGCGAGTTCGTCACCGCCGGGGCAGATGCCCACCGGACCGCGCAGGTCGGCCAGGGCATCGCGGAGGCGTATGAGCTGATCGCCTCCTGCGGCTTCCGCTATATCTGCCGTTTTCGGGGCCGCAGGCCGGCGCCCGTCAAGCTGTGAGAGGAGAGCTTTCCGATGAGAGAGATTCCCGTTTCCGACATTGTCCGCACGGTACGCGACCTGTGTATTGAGGCCAACTCCAACCTGCCGGAGGACGTCTGCGCCGCCGTGCGCGCCGCCCAGCAGGCCGAGGAGTCCCCCGTCGGCCGCTCCATCCTGGGCGACGTGGTGGAAAACTTCACCTTCGCGCGCGAGCGACACCTGCCCATCTGCCAGGACACCGGCATGGCGGTGGTCTTCTGTGACCTGGGGCAGGAAGTCCACATCACCGGCGGCCTGCTCTCCGAGGCGGTCAACCAGGGGGTCGCGCGCGGCTATACTGAGGGGTATCTGCGCTGCAGCGTCGTGGCCGACCCGCTGCGCCGGGTGAACACGGGGGACAACACCCCCGCCGTGCTCCACCTGCGCCTGGTGGAGGGAGACCGGCTGACCATCACCGTCGCCCCGAAGGGCTTTGGCAGCGAGAACATGGCCAGTCTCTCCATGCTCAAGCCCTCCGTCACGCCGGAGCAGGTGGAGGACACCATTGTCGAGGCGGTCTCCCGCGCCGGGTCCAACCCTTGCCCGCCGGTGATCGTCGGCGTGGGGCTGGGCGGAGACTTTGAGCTGGCGCCGCTGCTCGCCAAGCGCGCCCTGCTACGCCCCCTCGACGAGGAGAACCCCGACCCCTACTACGCCGCGATGGAGGCGCGCATTTTGGAGAAGGTCAATCGCCTCGGCATCGGCCCGCAGGGACTGGGCGGTCGCGTGACCGCCCTCGGCGTGCGCATTCTCGCCCATCCCACCCACATTGCCGGCCTGCCCTGCGCCGTCAACCTCAACTGTCACGTCGCGCGGCACGCCTCGGCGACCCTTTGAGTGCGCTGCGAAAAACTTTCGAATAGAATTTACAATTTCTTCTTTCCCTTTCTCCGGAGTATGGTATAATAGGGGCAAGGAAGAGAAGGGGTTATCCCCTTCCCCAGCCACCAGGAAGGAGCTGAATCGCAGTGAAGTTCTCATTTATCGACAAGAAGTCTCCCCAGCCGGACAAGGTCCTCGCCTACGCCGAGAAAAAGGTCGGTAAGCTGGACCGCTATTTCCACTCGGACGCCGAGGCCACCGTCCGCTTCCAGGAAAAGAAGCGCGCGCAGGTCAAGATCGAGGTCACCGTACGCACCGGCAGCTCCATTTTCCGCGCCGAGTCCTACTCCGACTCTATGTTCTCCGCCATTGACGCGGCGGTGAGCACCATCGAGGGGCAGATCCGTAAGAATAAGACTCGCCTGGCCAAGCGCCTGAAGTCGGACGCGTTCGCTCCGGCGGACTTCACCACGGTGGAGCAGGACGAGCCGGAGGAGCGCCTGGAGATCGTCCGCGCCAAGAAATTTGCCTTCAAGCCGATGGGCGTGGAGGAGGCCGTCCTGCAGATGAACCTGCTCGGCCACAGCTTTTTCGCCTTTCGGAACGAGGATGACGGCGGCGCGTTTGCCATCGTCTACGCCCGCGAGGACGGGGGCTACGGTCTGATTGAGGACGCGATGTAAAATACGCGATGTAAAATAATAGTATGCCTCTTGAGGTGTGAACCGCCCCGCGGGACAGGCTCTGTCCCGCGGGGCGGTTCTTTGTATCAGCACTTGGCCCGCTTTTCGCCGTCCAGCAGGCGCCACAGAACCCACCCCGCCAGCGCGGCGGGAAGGTTGAGCAGCAGGTCGTCCACGTCAAAGCTGCCCAGCCGCGTGAGGAGCTGGAAGAGCTCAATCGAGAGGATGACCGCCAACGAGACCGCCGCCGTCCAGCGCAGCCGGCGGCATCGCGGCACGGCCAGCGGCAGCAGCAGCCCGAGCGGAAAGAAGGCCAGCAGGTTGGCGGCCAGATTGCGCCAGGCCCAGGCGCGCGGCAGCTGTGCGAGCTGCACGCGCAGAGAGTCGAAGGGAACCAGATTCCAGTTTGCGCCCCAGCCGTGGGCGATCCAGTCCGCCCAGACCGCGCGCCGCTGCGCCAGCGCAGCGAGTGACCCGTCAAACTTTACCGCCACCGCCAGAAAGAGAAACAACCCGTAGGCCGCCAGCAGCCAGCACCAGAGATTGCGGTGCCGCCCTTCCATTGCCTCACCTTTCCTTCGTGATGTTTACAAAAAAGTGATAGACTTCCCCGGATAAAGCGGGTAGAATAGAGGTGCTATTCTTGCGGACCTGTTGTCCGGCGCCTTTTTAGGGGGTTTTTCCGTGAAATCGCTCAACAGTCTCATCGACCGGTTTTGCTATCAGCACCCGCGCTTTGGCATCCCAAATCTGATGCTCTGTCTGGTCATCGGTCAGTGCGCCGTCTTTCTGCTGGATATGATCACACCGACCGGGATCGGCGTCTCCAGCCTGCTGTACTTCTCGCGCAGCCTGATTTTGCAGGGGCAGGTCTGGCGGCTGATCACCTTCCTCTTTCTCCCCCTCAACAGCAGCCCGCTGTGGTTTTTGCTGTCAGTCTACTTCTACTGGATGATCGGCACCCAGCTGGAGCGGGAGTGGGGCACCGGCAAATTCACCATCTACTACGGACTCGGCGTCGCGCTGAGCATCATCCTCGGGCTGGTCATGGGCAGTGCCACAGCGAGCTACATCAATCTCTCGCTCTTTCTGGCCTACGCCACCCTCTATCCGGACGCCCAGTTCCTGATCTTTTTCATCATTCCGGTCAAGGCCAAGTGGCTCGGTTGGATTGACGGGGCGCTGTTGGCAGCCAGCTTCTGCCTGAATCTGCTCAATCTCCAATTTGCCTCCGCGGTGATGGTGGTGGCATCGGTGCTCAACTACCTCATCTTCTTCTGGCCCGATCTGATGTATCACTTCGGCCGTCTGCGCGGACAGGTGCGCTACTCCCGGCAGAGCAACGTCGTGCACTTCAAGAAGGCAGCGCGCGACCTGAAAAAACGTGACTATATCCACAAGTGCACTGTCTGCGGCCGGACGGACGCGGAGTATCCCGATCTGGAGTTTCGGTACTGCTCGCGCTGCGCCGGCTACCACTGCTACTGCGCCGACCATATCAACAACCACGAGCATATCACAGAATAGTCAAAATCACAGCTGAATCCTGTCTCTTGTCGGAAAAAAGGCTTGCAATCCCTCCGCGCGGATGCTATACTATTTCACGTATCTGGATTGTTCGCCTTCGCCCGGACCGGCGAGCGCGTTTGGAAAGGATGAAAAGAGTCATGAGTATCGCCAAAATCGTTCTCGCCGTGATCGTGGTGATCGCGTCGCTGATTTTGATCGCCGTTGTCCTGCTCCAGTCCGGCAAGAATTCCGGCCTGACCAGCGCCATCGGCGGCCAGCACGACACCTATCTCGGCCAGCACCAGTCCAGCAGCGCCGACGCGCGTCTGGCCCGCCTGACCAAGTGGGTTGCGTTTATCTTCCTGCTGGCCATCCTGATTCTCAACCTGGTGTGAGAAGAGGATTCCCCACTGCCGACACCTTACCTTATTATAATAATGTAGATGTACAATCCCCTCGCGCCTTACGGCGTGAGGGGATTTATGTTTTTCGGCTGGCCGGCCGATCCGTCAGCTCTCATCGCGCGCGAGGAACGCGCCGATTCCGCGCGCGAAGGCGCGGTGTCCCTCCTCGGTGAAGTGCACTCCGTCAAAGGCCATGCCGACGTCCCAATCCGACCCGTCTGCAAAGCGGATGCCCAGGCGCTGCGCCACAGCACGATAGGCGGGACCGATCTGATAGGACTGCTCCAGCATCCGCTCTCCCACCTCGCCGCTTGTCCAGGTGCCCGCCTGCATATGCGGCGGGGCAACCAGCGTCACGCGCACCTTCGGGTCCAGACGCTCGAGCAGCCAGCGGAGAAAGCGCTCCATCCGCGCCGCCGTCGCCCCGGCATCCGGCCGCGCCGCCCGGTGCAAATCGTTCACGCCGAGCATGACGGTCATGTCGTCCACGCTGCCCCAGCGGGCCAGCTCCTTTTCCCGCTCTGCCAGCACCCACGGTTCCTCCGGGATGCTCCGCCCGTTCTCGCCCCAGTTGAGCGTCTCCCAGCCGTGCTCCCGCGCCAGGCGGTCAACCCAGCGGACCTCCGCCGGGTAGCGCTCCCCCAGTGGGGAGCAGGGGTCAAAGCCCCAGGTATTGGAATCTCCAAAGCACAAAATACGCCGTGTCATCGGTCTCTCTCCTCTCTGCGGCGGCCCGCCGCTCTTCCCCGACAGCATACATCCCCGGGCAGGGGAACCCGGGGATTCATCGGATGGAACTGTCCGGCCCGGCACAGCCTCAAGCGTTGCCGCGGCGCAGCTCACCCTCCGCGCGCTGGAAGCTGCGGCGGATCGGCTCCTGCTTCCGGAAGGGCAGCCGGTCAGCAAACGACAGCAGGGACAGCGCCAGCGCGGCAATGGAGCCGACCAGGGCCAGAATCGCCAAAACCCGATATACAATTTGAATCTGTTTCATGCGTAACCTCCCACTTTGTCTGAAGCGTTTTCCTGCCTTTTAGTGTACATGATTTCCAGGAAGGATACAATTGCTTTTTTGTAAATTTTGTCTGAAATTCCACAGGCGCTGTCTGCTCCCTTCTCCGCCGAGACAGAAACTGAGGCCGTTCGGCTTGAGCCGCATACGGTGTAAAGCACTTTTCCAGCCGCGCAAAAAAGTCCCTTCTAATTTTAAGCAGCGCCCATCACCCTGACGCTTTCTCCCTGACTGCTGATAAAAGGCGCTCTCCCCACCCGTCCCTGGCTTTAGCCGGCAATGCTGGTCAAGATGCCCAGAAGCGAATGCAAAAATTTGGCTATAATTAACAATCACATTTAAAACCACTTCCTTCGGTTGACAAGTAATTACAGTGGTGTTAAACTTAAAATCATCGGATTACCAATGCATTTCACGCATTAACATAGGATAATTTTTATAGGAAAGGCAAGAGGGTGACCTCATGAAAACTCGTTTTGCCGGCTTGCTCGCGTCGCTGCTGGCTGTACTGATACTGGCAGGCTGTTCCTCTCAGACAGTCGTGCGTGAGTCCGCCGGAGAGACCGTACATACTGCGCTGTTCGACTTTGCCGTCAGCGACATCTCCGTAGTCGATAATTACAACATTTTAGTCCCTACCGAGGGCAATAAGCTGGTTCAGATGACCTTATCCGTCACAAATACCGGTGATGAGGCCTGCACTATGTTCGCCGAGGATTTTCAGCTCCAATGGGGTGACGGCGACGAGGACTTTGGCGTATGCCTCGCGGCGGTGACCGACGAGATGGTCCCCTACTCCTATACTCTGGAGCCGGGCGAGAGCTACGCGGGCGTGATGGTCGTCATGGTCCCGGAAGACGCCGGCACCCTGACCGTCGCCTATCAGGAGACGCTCGCCAGCGGTGAGGACGGAACCGCCTACTTCGTGGAGGCGTCCCTTTGAAATCTCCGAAATGGGTCGTCGGGATGGTCCTGTGCGGCCTGACCGCCGGGCTGCTCGCGTTTGTCTTTTGGAACGCGCCGGAGTGGTACAACGAGTGGCTGCTGCGCCAGCAGCGCCCGGAACCCTCCGTCTCCACCGGAGAGCTGACGCAGCAGGAGGACGAGCCCGCCGAATCGGAGACGGCCGAGCCGGAGCCGGAGGCGCAGCAGCCGGCTGAGGAGGAAGGCCCCTCCGAGGAGGAGCTGGAGGCCGCCCGGATCGAGGCCGAGCAGCGGGAGCGGTTTGCAGACCTGCTCGCGCGCAATCCCGATGTGGTGGGATGGATCACCATCGACGGCACCGATGTGGACCTGCCGCTGATGCAGACGACAGACAATGACTTTTATCTCCACCACGACTTGGACGGCAACTACGACAACGCCGGCCTGCCCTTTGTGGACTATGAGTGCGATATCCGCGACGGACGGCACCTGATTATCTACGGCCACCATATGGCCAGCCGGTTCAACGACTTGGCGGAGTACTACGACCCGGATTACTACGTGGAGCATCCTGTCATTCAGCTGGATACGCTCTATGAGAGCACCTTATATAAGGTGGTGGCCGTGTACGCGGTCACGGCGCGTACAGAGGACGCCGACTACTTCCCATTCAACACCTATGTCGACTTCGACACGGACGCGGAGGAGCAGATCTATCTGGACGAGATTGAGCAGCGGGCTTTTTATACGACGGGCGACTACGTCCGCGCGGACGAGCGGCTGCTCTCGTTGTGCACCTGTACTTATCAGATGGCGGACGCCCGCCTGATCGTGATGGCACGCCCCCTGCGCGAGGGGGAGAGTGCTGAGGCGGACGAGGTGACGGTCAATCCCGACCCGCTCACGCCGGCGCGCTGGCCCTGAGGGGCGATACGGGCGCACATCCCAATCGGTTTCAAACGCTGTAGCGGACAGGTTGCGGGGGTCAGTTGCAGCGGTTGAAATAAATTTCGGAAAGAAAAGGAGTAATAACATGCAGAAGACAAAACGCAAACCAAGTCGTCTGCTGGCTGCGCTGCTTGCGGTCCTGATGCTGAGCATCTGTATCCCGTTTGCGGCGTTTGCTGCGCCAGGCGACACTCAGACGACTGTTGGTGTCAACTACTGGGATGTGGAGAACAACAAGCAGGCTGGCGAGGGTAAGGTCACTGTGCCCGCCGACGCTACCGAAGTCAACACCAGCATTCTGACCGACATCCCCGAGGACTATGAGCTGGTCAGCACTGGCGACGTTGCTATCAACGGTGGCTGGATTTGGGTTGAGGT
>DVJB01000026.1 GCA_018710845.1 Candidatus Onthomonas avicola | reverse complement strand
TCACTTTTTTAAATGCGCGAGAAACAAATGATGCCTGGTACACGGCTGTTTTACCAGTAACAAAACGGGAAAGTGTTCTGGGGAAATGCCTGCTTGTTGTTTTCTTTCAGCTATTTCAACTGTTTTTCTCTATTCCGTTTGCACTTTTGCGAAATGCACTGAACATAGCAAATAACCCCGTGGGTTTAGACGCAACCATTGCATGGTATGGTTTCGGATTTTTCTTATATGCAGTGTTCGATTTGGTATTTCTCACGGCATTCTATAAAAGCGGTTACAGGGTCGGAAGGTCATTTGTCCTTTCAGCAATTCCTATGGTTTTTCTTATGGTGGCAATGGAAGCCACCGCACACATTCCGACACTCATTTGGATGGATAGCTACCAGCCAGAGCATCTGCTGATGCAACTGCCGATTTTATTAGCCGGGATTGTCAGCTATGGTATACTTGTTGCATCGGCATATCAGATTTCCGCAAAATGCTTTGAAAAGGTTGATTTATAAAGCCGATATGTTAGCAAAACCACCCGGAGCAGCCAAGCAGAACGGCGCAGTTCGCGACGCCTTTGCCGGCAGACCCTAAAGGGGCGGCAGCACTTTTTGCTGCCGCCCCTCACGACGTCTCAGACGGAGAATAAGTCATCCTCCCGCGCGGCCTCCTCCAGCTCGCGCAGGAACGCGCGCTTGACCCCCTCTGGGGCAAAGGACACGGCGCAGGCGTTTCGGAGCATCTGCACGACCTCCGCCGGGGTGCAGCCGCCCTCGTTCACGGCGCGGAGATACTCCCGATTGAGATTGGTCCCGCTCACCGTCCGGTTGTCGGTGTGCAGGCTGACCAGCAGCCCCGCGTCCAGGAAGGCGCGCAGCGGGTACTCCGCCCAGCCGCGCGCGGCCTTGGTCTGAAAGTTGCTGGTGGGGCAGAGCTCTACCCCCACGCCCGCCGCCCGACAGCGCGCGATCAGGTCGGGATGGCCCGCCATCGCGATGCCGTGTCCCAGCCGCGCCGCGCCCAGGTCAAGGGCCGTGCGGACGTTGGCCGCCGAGCCGGTCTCCCCGGAGTGAATCGTAAAGGGGATCCCCCACGCCGCCGCCTGGCGGAAGAATGGGGCGTGCAGGGCGGTGGGGAAGGCGTTCTCGTCCCCCGCGAGGTCGGCGGCGCAGACCAGGGCGGGGAAGTAGTCCCGCGCGGCGTCGAGCATGGCGAGGTTTTGCGCCTGCGTGTGGTGGCGCATCGCGCAGACGATCAGCCGGGAGACGACGCCGCACTCCGTCTCCCCCCGCGCGCAGCCGCGCGCGAGCGCGTCAAAGACCTGACGGTAGGTGAGGCCCCCCTCCAGGTGGAGCGTGGGGGCAAAGCGAATCTCCAGATAGCGAATGTGCTCCCGCGCGGCGTCTCCAAGCAGGTCGCGCACCGCCTGCTCCAGGCCCACCTCTGTCTGGAGCCACTGGAGCGGGAGGTCAAAGCAGCGCAGATATTCTGTCAGGCTCTCGCAGCTCTCTCGGGCACGCAGCGGGGCGTCCTCCGGCCGGGGGCGGCCGGTCTGGCGGTAAAAGGCGCGGATGCGCTCGGGATGGACGCTGCCGTCGAGGTGGCAGTGCAGCTCCATCTTGGGCAGCCGCTCAATCCACTGCGCGCGCACGGCTCATTTCCTCCAGAAGCCCGTCCACGATCTCCACGGCGTCCGCTGCGGCTGCGGCGGCAAAGGCAGGGAAGCTCTCCGGCGCGCTGCCGTCCGCCCCGTCCGAGATGGTGCGCAGCACGGCGAAGGGGATATGATTGACATAACACACCTGCCCGATGCTGCCGCCCTCCATCTCCCCGGCGATGGCGCCGAAGGTCTCGTGAATCCATAGCTTACGCTCCGCCTGGGCGAGAAACTGGTCGCCGGTGGCGATGGTCCCCACCTGGCAGTGCAGGCCCAGTGCCCCGGCGCGCGCGGCGAGGCGGTCGGTGAGCGCCCCGTCTGCCGGGAGGTGGACGAGGTTGGGCCCGGAGATCATCCCCACCGGGTCCCCGAGGGGGGAGGTGTCCATGTCGTGCTGCACGACGTCGCTGGCGAGGGCCACGTCCCCGATACCAAGGGCAGAGCAGAGGGTCCCCGCCACCCCAGTGTTGATCACCGCGCGCACCGGGAAGCGGAGGATCATCGTCTGAGCGCACAGCGCAGCGAACACCTTCCCCACCCCGCAGACGGCGAGGACTACGGGCACGCCGTGGATACTCCCAGTGTCAAAGCGCACCCCGCTGATGACCGAGGTCTCGGGCTGGTCCAGCCGCGCGCGCAGGCCCTGGATCTCCAGCTCCATCGCGCCGATGATGCCGATCATCTCTCTCCCTCCCGGTAGCGGAAGTCGATGTCTGGGTTTGCCTCCAGCACGGCGAGATAGCGGCGGCACTCCTCCTGCGCCGCCGTCAGGCTGAGGTTGCGGTAGTTGCCGCACTCCTTCCGGCTCGCGCCGAAGACCGGCCCCTCATAGGCCAAAATGTCGCGCAGGACAGCCTTCACCGTCGCGAGCACGCGCGCGTGGTCCGCGTTGCGCACCAGCAGGTAAAAGCCGGTCTGGCAGCCCATCGGGCCGAAGTAGATCACGTCCGGCCCGAGGTCGGAGTTTCGCACAAAGGTGGCGAACATGTGCTCCACCGAGTGCATCGTGAGGTCTGACATATAATCCCCCGCGTTCGGCTTGCGGGTGCGCAGGTCGTAAGTGGACACGTCTCCGTCCACCCGCGAGAGGTAGATGCCCGGCTCGAGCAGGTCGTGGTCAACGGTAAAGCTCTGAATCTTTTCCATTTATGCCTCCTTCTCCGGGGCGGGCAGGGGGTTCCCCGCGCGGTCAAAGAGGGGGAGCGGCTCGAGGTAGCGGATGTCTTTCCGCCGCTGGGCGTCCCCCTCGGCGAGGATGGCCATCCGCCCGCAGACGATGCCGCCCGCCTTTTCCACCAGCGCCTCGAGCGCGTGGAGCGACTCGCCGGTGGAGATCACGTCGTCCACCAGCAGGATACGCTTGCCGCGCATCTCGGCGGCGTCTGCCCCGTCGAGGTAGAGCAGCTGCTCCCCGGCGGTGGTGATGGACTGCACGCGCACCTCCAGCACTCCCTGCATATAGAGCTTGGGGCGCTTGCGGGCGAGGAAGTATTTCTCATCCCCGTGCTGGCGGGCCATCTCATGGGCCAGGGGGATGCCCTTGGCCTCGGCGGTGATGAGATAGTCGTATTCCGGCGCTTGCTTCAGCAGCTCCCGGGCGCAGGCCACGGTGAGCGGCGCGTCGCCAAAGATGACAAAGGCGCCGATGCACAGCTCCTCACTGATCGGGCACAGCGGCAGCTCGCGCTCCAGCCCGGCAATGGTCATGCGGTATACCATAGTTGTCCTCCCCTGTCAAATCGAAGAATCTGTCCCCATTATACCGCCGCTTGGAGAGCTTGCCAACCCTTTTGCCGCGCAAAACACGCGCTGGCCGGCACAGTGGCCGTTTTCCCTCATCCATCCAGACTTTGCCGGCCTCCTTCCCCCAAGGGGAAGGCAGGGGCCTCCGCTAGGCAGAAACGCCTTCCCCCTCTGGGGGAAGGCGGCAGCCCGAAGGGCTGACGGATGAGGGTCGAACGCGGCAGCGGACAGCTGCCCCAAACAGCAGACCGCCCGTCCCAGAGCGGGACGGGCGGGAACGTACATGCGAGGATGAGAAATTTTCTGGGCGTATGGACTCAGCTCTGCCGCTTGCGCACTACCTTGCTCGGCGCGGCGCGCCAGATGAGCTGCACCATCTCCGGCGTGGGATTGAGCAGCAAATATTGCGTGCCGCCGCCGTGAAAGACCATCACGTAGCGGTTGTCCGCCTCGGCGACGCGGGAGGAGTAGTCCACCCGCTTCAGGTCGGGACGTTTCAGATATTCCTGCAACCGCTCATCCCCCTCCGGGGCCATCACAGCGAGGTTTTCCAGCTCGTAGCGTCCGGCCTTTTTCCGCTTGGACATGGCGATAATGCGGTCGATGCGCAGCGAGCCGTCCAGGTATTGGTACTCATACTCCAGCTTCATCCGGTGGCGGCGCACCAGCGCGAGCACCAGACAGGCTATCGTTCCCAGCAACAGCGGGAGGAAGAAGACGATGCCCGCCGCGAAAAAGAACACGCACAGCGACCAGAGCAGGCGCTGCAGCGCCTTGTCCAGTTTGGTCGGAACGACCTTGACGAGCACCTCACAATAGCTGCTCTGTTCCATTGCCGTTCACACTCCTCTCACTGCATCGCCTGGCGCAGCAGGTTCTCATAGGCGCTGTAGGGCTGCGCGCCCACCAGCCGGCCGATCTCCCGGCCGTCCTTGAGGAGCACCACGCAGGGGATGCTCATCACGCCGAACTGGACGGCCAGCTCCTCCTCCTGGTCGACGTCCACCTTGCCGACGAGGACTTTGCCGTCAAACTCCGCCGCGAGCTTTTCCACCGCCGGGGCGATCATCCGGCAGGGTCCGCACCAGGTGGCCCAGAAGTCTACCAGTACGAGGGAATGGGTCTCCAATGCCTTTTCAAAGCCGGCCTGGCTGAAGTGAATGACCTGTGACATGTGATTTCGTCCTTTCTGTTGTCAGATTGTCTGCGCCTTGGCCGCGGCCTCCTCGGCCTCCAGCGCCTCCGCCGCCGCCTCGCCGGCGATCAGACCCTCGCCCACCGCTTTGGCGATCTGCAGGGGCTTGCCGGTGCAGTCCCCGGCGGCGTAGATGCCGGGGAGATTGGTCTCCATCTGGCGGTTCACCTGGATATATCCTTCTGACCAGGCGAGGTCAGGAAAGAGGTCGGCCGGGGCCACCGTGTCACGCAGGATGAACACGCCCTCGCATGGCAGCACCGCCCCGTCGGCGCGCACGCCGGTCACCTGCTCCTCGCCCAAGATCTCCAGCCGGTGCGCGCGCACGAAGGGGATATCCTCCGGGAGGCCCTCCGGCGTGGCGGGGCTGACATAGGTGACCTCGCAGCCGATCTGACGGAGGTAGGCGGCCTCCTGGGGCGCGTCTTTCGCGCGCCCGATGACCACCACCGGCCGGCGGCGAAAGAGCATCCCGTCGCAGGTGGCGCAGTAGCTCACCCCGCGGCCGAGCAGACGCTCCTCGCCGGGATATTTCTGCCCGCGCTGGACGCCGGTGGCGAGGATGAGCTTGCGCCCCTCGTACACCTCGCTGCCCACGGTGAGGTAAAACACGCCGTCCAGACACATGGCGCTGAGCACCCGGCCCACGCGCAGCTCTGCGCCCATCTTCAGCGCGTGGTCGATGAAGGTATCCATCATGCTCTGGCCGTCCAGGCCGGTCAGGCCGAGATAGTTGTGAATGGCGGGGGCCTTGGCCAGCGGATTCTGTGCGCCTGGATTGGAGAGAATCAAGCACTGCCTGCCCCGGCCCTGCGCGGCCACCGCTGCGGACAGCCCCGCCGGGCCGCCGCCGATGATGAGAATGTCGTACACGTCTGTCGCCTCCTGGATGATCAGCTGTGGCGAGATGGGTTTTTGTCTATTATAACCAGACCGGGGCAAAAAGGCAACGGCGGATTTTGCGCGCAAGGGAACGGGTGGTGCCGTTGCCGTATCTTGCCAGCATATTTTCCCCTCCCCGGCTCACCCTAACAGGGAAAGAAATCAGGAAGGGGTATATGCCTATGTTTGCCAACTTCAGCCGGAGGGGGCGGGTGCGGATTGTCAGCTACGCGCTCGCCGTCCTCGTCCTCTCACTGGGCACCGCCGTGAGCCAGTACCGGCAGAGCCTGCTGCTGGAGCGGGCGGTGGCCAACAGCTACCGCCACGCCTTCTCTGAGGTGACGGCCAGCCTGGACCGGATGAACACCGCCCTGCAGAAGGGAATCTACGTCACCACCTCACCCATGCTCTGCTCCCTGTGCAGCGAGGTCTTTGCCCAGGCGATGACCGCGCAGATGGCGCTCGGCCAGCTCCCGCTGGCTCATGCGGAGCTGGAGCAGACGGCAGCTTTTGTCGCCAAGGTAGGGGACTGGGCGCAGGCGCTCTCCCGTGCCGCCGCGCGGGATGAGGGGGCGATCGAGCGGGAGCATGAGACCTGGAAATCGCTGGCCGCGGCTGCCGGGACCCTCTCAGGCCGGCTGGATGAGCTGGAGCTGGAGCTGATCGATGGCTCCTTTGCGATCCGCGACGTGCGCACTGCCGAGCGGCGTCTCTCCGCCGGGGCGGGAGAGCTGCCCGGGGAGGAGGGACCGGAGGGCTTTCAGGCCATCGAGTCGGAGTTTCCCGAGCTGCCCAGCCTGATCTATGACGGCCCCTTTTCCCAGCACTTGGAGGGGCGGACGCCGGCCATGCTGGCCGGAGAGGCGAAGCTGACCGAGGCGGAGGCGCAGGAGAAGGCGATGCGCCTGATGGAGTCGGACGCCGTGACGCTGACCGGCCAGGCGGACGGGACCATCCCCTCTTACACCTTTTCCTGTGAGACGAAGTCGGGGACGGCCTGGCTGGAGCTGACGCGTCAGGGCGGCCGGGTGCTCTCCTTCCTCTGCCAGAGCGCCGTCTCGGAGCAGAACCTCACCGTAGAGGAAGGAATTGCCGCCGCCCGCGCCCTGCTCGAGCGGATGGGGATCACGGAGGTGGAGGACACCTATTACCAGATCGACAGCAATGTGCTCACTGTGAACTTCTGTGCCGTGCAGGACGGCGTGCGCTGTTATGCGGACCTGGTCAAGGTGGGTGTCTCTCTGGCTGACGGCAGTCCGGTGACCTATGAGGGGCGGGGCTACCTGGTCAACCACCGCGCACGGGAACTGACGGAGCCCACGGTCAGCCAGGAGGAGGCAGCCGCCCGCATCTCCGAGGAGCTTGAAGTGCAGTCCGTCGCGCTCGCCCTCATCCCCACCGCTGGAGAGTATGAGGTGCTCTGCTGGGAGTTTCGCACGCAGACGGAGGAGGGGCAGCAGGTCCTTGTGTATCTTAACGCCGCCACCGGCGCAGAAGAACGGATTCTTCTCCTGCTGGAGGATGAGCACGGCACGCTGACCATATAGAAAGATGGTTCACAGATCGTTCACAATGCGGCCTCAATTTCTTCACCCATTTTGCCCGGGACCCTGCTATACTCATACTCGTCAGGAAGCAAGGATACCGATGCATCTCAATCCTCTCTCTTTCTTCAAAACACACTGTGCCCGGCAAAAGCAATCGCTTCTGCCGGGCACAGACGATTTTTGACGGCGGACCGCCGTGTTCACAATTTGTTTCAGAAATATCCGCAATTTCGTCATGCTTTTGCCGCCCGGCTCTGATATACTGCAAAGCGTCAGGGACGTAAGCATTGACACTTTCTCTTCTTTCTCTCTCTCTCTCTTTTCTTCCTCTCAACCCGCCGCGCCCGGCAGCGCCTGAAGGCCTGCCGGGCGCGGCGGGCGTTTTGGATGACGGTTGTGTGTTTACAATTTGTTTCAGAAATATCTGCAATTTCGTCATGCTTTCGCCGCCTGGCTCTAATATACTGCAAAGCGTCAGGGACGTAAGCATTGACATCTCCTCTCTCTTTTCTCTCTCAAAACAGTCCGTGCCCGGCCGGGGGGTTCCCGGCCGGGCACGGGCCATTTCTCCGCATGAAAGGGCGTTTCTCTTTGCTAACTGGATGAATCGGTGTATAATCATAATATCAAGATGAAAAAACGGCCCGGTGAGGCCGCTTTTTGCACCATCGGCCAGAGCGGCGGTCCGTCCCAAAGGAGGGGTTTCATGGCACAGGCAAAGCTCACTTTTTCCATGGAGAATTATCTGGAGGCGGTCTACGAGCTCTCCGCCCAGACCGGGAGCGCCAGGGTCAGCGATATCGCCGCGCGGATGAACGTGTCCAAGGCGAGCGTGAACAACGCGATGAATGTGCTGCACCAGCGGGGGCTGGTGGAAAACGAGCGCTACCGGGAGATCTACCTCACGGAAGAGGGCCGGCGGATTGGCCGGCTCACCTCGCAAAAGCACCTCATCCTCCAGACCCTGCTGCAAGAGGTGATGGGCGTCGATGAGGAGCAGGCAAATGAGGACGCCTGCGCGATGGAGCATGTGATCAGCGGGGTCTCCACGGAGCGGATTCTCCGGTTCCTGCAGCAGCAAGGGCTCTCCCCCTTGACGGACTGATACAGATACAGAGCACGGCAAAAGCCACATCCGGGCGACGGTTGAGTTCGACGACCTCCGGATGTGGCTTTTTTTTCGCATTGGGACGGCAGTCATGCCGGGAAGAAGTTGGAGACCAGCGGGATGATAAACAGGCACATCAGGGTGGAGATGATGACGCCGCTGGTGAGGGTGTCCGTCTCCATGCCGTGCTCGCTGGCAAGCATGATGGGGAGATTCCCGGCCGGCATGGCCAGCAGGAGCAGCAGGGTGGAGATCATCATCGCGTCTCCGCTCAGCAGCGGGAGCACCAGGGAAAACAGAATCGGGAGTGCCAGCATCCGCAGCAGGAAAAACAGGTACATTTTCGGTTGAGCGAGCATTTGTTTCAAATTGCTGGCGGCCAGACTGACGCCGAGCACCAGCATCGCCAGGAAGGTGGTGCAGTTGCTGATATAGACCAGCGCGTCGCTGAGGAACTCCGGCAGAGAGAAGCGGAAGAAATACACCGCCAGTGCGGCCAGACAGGCGATCATCCCCGCATTGAGAAGGGAGCGCGGCCGGAAGGGGATGGGCTTGCCGCTCGCCCGGGACATGACAAACAGCCCGTAGCTGTAGAAGATCAGGTTGTAGAGGACGTTAAACAGAACGACGTAGAGCGTCGCACCCGGCCCGAAGATGGACAGGCTCACCGGCAGGCCGATGAAGCCGACATTTCCAAACAGGGTGAGCATACAATAGAAGGGCCGCTGGCCGGCGGGCACACGCAAAAGCCGGGGCAGCAGTTCGCCGGCTGCGATGAGCACCGCGTAGATCAGCGCACAGATCAGCAGGGTTCGCCCCAGATGAGCTGGTGTCAGCTCCGTCTCGTCCGACAGGGCGCTGCTGACGAGTAGGACGGGGTTGCAGACGTTGACGATCAGGGCGGAGATCTCCCGGCTGCCGGTTTCCCGGACGATGCCGAGCCGGTAGATGAGCACGCCGACCGCCAGTAGGACGGCAATGGTGAGCATTTTGCTGAAAATCAGAAGCATGGCGGCAGTTCCTCTCTAGATGCAGGTGGTCTGGTCGTTCCGGCAGTTGCCTATTATAGCATGCCTGGACGGAGAGGAAAAGGGAGAATGCGGGAAAAAACAGAGGAAAGTTTGCACCCGGCGCGAAGGGGGCTTGAAGGGGCGGAAAGTATCGTGCTACAATAGACATAATTCGGACGGAGAAGACAAAGTCCGGTTCCGCAGCGCAGGGGGACCGTAGGAAAGCGAAATACAGCGAGGTGTGAGTTATGGGAATTTCCTGCGACAGTCTGAAACAGGAGGCCGAGGCGCTCGCCGAGCGAATGCGCGACCTCTACCGTATCATTCACCAAAATCCGGAGCTGGGCCGCCACGAGCTGGAGACCTCCGTGCTCGTCGAGCGGCGGCTGCAGGCCCTGGGTATTCAGACCGCCCGCGTGGCTGACACGGGCATTGTCGGCCTGCTGACCGGCGGCCGGCCGGGGAAGACGGTAGCGATCCGCTCCGAGCTGGACGCGCTGCCCATCCAGGAGGAGACCGGCCTGCCCTGGGCCTCCCAGACGGAGGGGGTCATGCACGCCTGCGGGCACGATTTTCACATCGCCGCCCTGCTGGGCGCGGCGCAGCTGCTGGCTGGGCACCGGGAAGAGCTGCCGGGCGCGGTCAAGTTTTTCTTCCAGCCGGACGAGGAGGGGGACGGCGGGGCGGAGGCGATGATCGCCGCCGGCTGTATGGAGCACCCGCAGGTGGACGCCGTCTTCGCCCTGCACTGTGACAGCCAGCTCCCGGTGGGCACGGTGAGCGTGATGGAGGGGCGGATCTGTGCCGCCTCCAACCCCTTTCGCATCACTCTGCACGGCCGGGGCGCCCACGGGGCGCGCCCGCAGGAGGGCAATGACGTGATCGTCGCCGGCGCGCAGATCATCAACGCCATCCAGACCATTGTCAGCCGCCAGACCTCCCCGACCGAGCCGGTGGTCATCTCAGTGGGGACCTTCCACAGCGGGGTGGCCGGGAACGTGCTGGCCACCGAGGCAAAGCTCTCCGGCATCATCCGCACCCTGGGCGGCAGGATGCGTGAGGAGATTAAGGAGCGCTTCCGCGCGGTGGTCACCTCCGTCGCCATGGCCATGGGAGTGGAGGCGGAGATCGAGATCGAGGAGAGCTACCCCGGCATCATCAACCAGGGGGCGATGACCCGGCTGGTCCGCCGCAGCGCGGCCAAGGTGCTGGGCGAGGACCACGTCCTGCTCGGCCGTCGGCCCTCCATGGGCACGGACGACTTCGGCTACTTCAGCCACTGCGCGCCCGGCTGCTACTATCAGCTCGGCACGGCGGACCCGGACTGGCCCACCCGCTGGCCGGATCACTCCCCTCTCTTTCGGGTGTCTGAGCGTGCGCTGCCCATCGCGGCCGCCCTGCACGCGCAGATCGCGCTGGATTTTTGGGGGGGCTGAGCGGTGCGCTGGCGCCTTCCCCCGCCCTGCCGGCGGGGGGACACGGTCGCGCTGCTCGCACCCGGCTCTCCGGTCACACGGGAGCGGGCGGAGCGCAGCGTGCGCGCACTGGAGGAGATGGGCTACCGCGTCCGGCCGGGGGAGAGCCTCTCCGCCCCGCCTGACGACTGGCGCGCGGGGCCAGCCGGACGACGTGCCCGCGAGCTGGAGGAGGCCTTCGCCGACCCGGAGATTCGGGCGATCTGGTGCGTCCGCGGCGGATACGGCGCAACCGAGCTGCTGCCGCTGCTGGACTACGGCTGCATCTCCGCCCATCCCAAGCCGCTGATCGGCTACAGCGACATCACAGCACTGCACCTGGCCGTGCAGCGCCGCTGCCGGATGGTCACCTTTCACGGGCCGATGGCGGCGGACCTGGTGGCGGCAGACCCCGATACGCGCGAGAAACTGGCCCACGCGCTCGCCTGGACGGGGGAGCGCACGCGCTGGACACTGCCGTCCGGCTGGCATCCAGAGACGCTGGCCCCCGGCCGGGCGTCCGGCCGGCTGGTCGGGGGGAATCTCTCCCTCGTCGCCGCCCTGGCGGGTACCCCCTGGGCGGCGCAGGCGGCGGGGTCCATCCTCTTGCTCGAGGAGGTGAACGAGCCGCCGCAGCGCCTGGCGCGGCTGCTCTTCCAGCTCGCCGCCTCCGGTATTCTGACGCGGGCGGCTGGGATACTGCTCGGGCAGTTCACCCGCTGTGACGGGGCCTATGGCGATGCGCACACGCTGCTGACGGAGTACTTTTCCGGCTGGCCCCAGCCGGTGCTCGCGGGACTTCCGGTGGGGCACGGCCGGCCGAACGGGACGCTGCCCCTTGGCGCGTGGTGTACGTTTGACGCGCAGACGGGGGAACTCTGGCTGGAGGCCCGGACGGATGTCCCCTGCGCGCCGATGCCGATAGTTAGTGATAGATAACCATATGCCAGAGAAAAACCGCCCTCGTTATTTTGAGGGCGGCTTTTCCGCATCTTGCGGGGGAAAATAGTCCTGAAAGATCTCCCGCCCATAGCGCTCGAGCGCGCGGCAGTAGGCCCGGTAGGCCGCCAGCAGACGCTCTCCCTCCTGCGTGAGGGCCGCGCTGCCGCCGCCCCGGCCGCCGACGGTGGTCTCCAGCAGGCGAAAGCCGAGGTTGGACTCCGCCCGGCGGAGGATGGTCCACGCCTTGGAGTAGGCCATGTCCATCGAGCGGGCGGCGGCGCGCAGGGAGTGGTACTGCGCGACCCGCTCCAGCAGCGCGGCAATGCCCGGTCCGAAGCAGCGGTCCTCGCCGTAGAGGCGGACGGTCAGTTTTGGATAGAGTTCCTGTCTCATGAAATCAGTGTATCACCCCGGCGGCCCGCCGTCAACGGTGTGCGCTTGCCGCTAGGGGCCGGATGTGGTATGCTAAGGGGACAAAAGCGCCGCAGATCGCGGCAGACAGGGGGAGAGATCATGCTGGTACTCATCCGCGGCGCGGGGGACATCGCCACCGGGATCGCCCTGCGCCTGTATCGCGCGGGATTGCGGGTGGTGATGACGGAGACCGCCTCGCCCACCGCCATCCGCCGCACGGTGGCCTTCTCTGAGTGCGTGCGGACGGGGGAGACCCGGGTGGAGGACGTGACTGCCCGCCGTGCCCGGGTGGAGGAGGTCCCCGCCTTCCTGGCCCGGGGCATCGTCCCCGTCCTGGTGGACCCGGAGGGGAGCTGTATCCCGCGCCTGTGCCCGGAGGCGGTGGTGGACGCCATCCTCGCCAAGCGAAATCTCGGCACCCGCATCAACGACGCGCCCGTCGTCGTCGGCGTCGGGCCGGGCTTTACCGCCGGAGAGGACTGCCACGCAGTGGTGGAGACGATGCGCGGCCACACGCTGGGCCGGGTGATCTACCGCGGCAGCGCGCTGCCGAACACTGCCGTGCCCGGACTGATCGGCGGCTTTGCGGGGGAGCGGGTCCTCCGCGCCCCGGCGGACGGCGTATTTCACCCCCTGCGGGAGATCGGCGCGCTGGTCGAGGCGGGGGAGACGGTGGCCCAGGTCGCGGGCGAGCCGATGCGCTGCACCATCTCCGGTGTACTGCGCGGCATCCTGCCGGAGGGGACGCCGGTCCGGCGCGGGATGAAGGCGGGCGACGTGGACCCGCGCGGGGAGAAGGCCAACTGCACCACCGCCTCAGATAAGGCCCTCGCCGTCGGTGGCGGCGTGCTGGAGGCGATTTTGCACCTCTCCGGCGCACTGCGCGGCCCGGAACAGACCAAGGAGGAGTGACGGATGGAAAACGAAGTCAAGCTGACCAAGCTGGCCCGCTGCGCCGGCTGCGGCGCGAAGGTGGGCGCGGGCGTGCTCGCCCAGCTGCTCGAGGGCCTGCCCGCCCGGCGGGACCCCAACCTGATCGTCGGCTTTGACAAGAGTGACGACGCGGCGGTCTACCGCCTCTCGGACGAGCTGGCGCTGGTGCAGACGGTGGACTTCTTCCCGCCGATTGCGGACGACCCCTACCGCTTCGGCCAGATCGCCGCGGCCAACGCCCTCTCCGACGTCTACGCGATGGGCGGAGAGCCGAAGATCGCCCTCAACCTGATGTGCGTCCCGGAGGACATGCCCGCCGGGACGGTGCAGGAGATCCTGCGCGGCGGCTATGACAAGGTCTACGAGGCGGGGGCGGTGATCGCGGGGGGACACAGCGTCTTGGACCCTGAGCCGAAGTACGGCCTCTCGGTCACCGGCTTTGTCCATCCGGACCGGGTGCTCACCAACGCCGGGGCGCAGCCGGGAGACGTACTGCTGCTGACCAAGCCGCTGGGCGTCGGCGTGCTCACCACCGCGGCCAAGGCGGACCTCGTGGAGCCGGAGCTGCTCGAGCGGGTCTACCGCCAGATGGCGACCCTCAACCGCGCCGCGCGCGACTGTATGGTGCGCTACCGCGTCCACGCCTGCACCGATGTGACCGGCTTTGCCCTGCTTGGCCATCTGCTGGAGATGGCGCAGGGCAGCGGCTGCCGGATGACGGTGGAGACGGCGGCGATCGACTTTCTGCCGCAGGCCCTCGAGCTGGCGCGGATGGGCGTTTTGCCGGAGGGGATGTACCGCAACCGCAGCTTTGCCCAGGACTGGGTGGACCCGGGCGAGACGCCGCTGGAGGTACAGGACCTGCTCTATGACCCGCAGACCTCCGGCGGCCTGCTGATCGCCGTCCACCTGGAGGACGCGGACGCGCTGCGCGCGGAGCTGGAAGGACAGGTCCTCTCGGCTCAGCGAATCGGGACCGCCGGCCCCTGGTCCGGCGGCGCGCGGATCGTGCTGCGCTGAGCCGGGCGCCGGCATAGCAGAACAGAAAAAGCGGTCAGGAAACCGATTTTGAGGTTTCCTGACCGCTTTTCTTGCTGTAATATGCCGGAGAGACAGAGGGTTAGTCCTTCGTCATCTTGACCACGGCCTTGACAATATTGGCCTTGTCTGCCACGCTCTGGTCCATCGCATTTTGCAGGTCGTCAAAGTCGAAGATGTGGGTCGCCAGGCCCTTGAGGTTGACTTTGCCGGAGGCCACTGCGTCGATCGCCATCGGGTAGATATGACGATAGCGGAAGATGGTCTTGATGGTCAGCTCCTTGTCCAGCGCCATATTCATCGGCAGGCTGGTCTCGTCGCGCTTGTTGTAGCCCACCATCACAATGGTGGAGCCCTTCTTGGCCATCTGGATCGCCTGACGCGCGGTGATCTCGGTGCCTGCCGTCTCGATGGCCAGGTCAATCCCGGCCCCGCCGGTGAGCTCCATCACCTTGGCGACCGCGTCCACGTCCTTGCTGTTGATCACGCCGTCCGCGCCCAGTTCCATCGCCTTGTCCAGGCGCTTTTGCATGATGTCGATCACATATACCCGGGAGACACCCATCGCCTTGAGCGCCATTATGGACACCAGGCCGATGCAGCCGGCGCCCATGACCACGGCGGTCTGGCCGAGGTGCGCGCCGCCCTGGTTGGCCGCGTGGAAGCCCACCGCCAGCGGCTCGATCAGTGCGCCCTCCAGCGTGCTCACGTTGTCCGGCAGCTTGAAGCACAGGTCCTCCACATGGGCCACATACTCCTGGAACACGCCGTCCACCGGGGGCGTGGCGAAGAAGACGACATCGGGGCAGAGGTTATAGCGCCCCGTCCGGCAGAACTCGCAGTGGCCGCAGGTCTTGCCCGGCTCAAGGGCGACGCGGTCGCCCACCTTCAGGTGCTTGACGTTCTTGCCCACCTCGACGACGGTGCCGCCCGGCTCGTGGCCGAGCACAAAGGGGAACTGCACGATGAAGTTGCCGATCGCGCCGGTCTCATAGTAGTGCAGGTCGCTGCCGCAGATGCCGACATACTCCAGCCGGACGAGCACCTCGTCGTCCTTGGGGGTGGGGATGTCTCGTTCGGTGTACTCGATCTTGCCGATTTCAGTCATCAGGGCGACTTTCATTTTGCCTTCCATACCGGGAAATACCTCCTGTGCTATGCGTTTTTCAGATTCAAATTTAGAGATAGGACTTCAGCGTCGCGCGCACCGCGCCCGGGCCGGCGATCATCTGGCAGAACATCTGCTCGATCTTGTCCGCGAGACCTGCCGCGACGAGGTCGGTTCCGAAGACGTTCGGATTGGCGAGGATGGGGCGCAGCTGGCCGTCGTAGCTCTCCGGTGCGCCGAAGGTTACGCTGGCGAGCTGCTCCTGGAGCTGGGCGAGCATCGGGTCGCTGCTGCAGGTCATCGGCTGTCCCTTGTCATCCACGGCGAGCAGATAGCGCATCCACCCGGCGATGGCCAGCGGGATGTAGGTCAGGCTGGAGACGTCCAGCGCGGGGCTGGCGAGGTAGCTCTTGATGGTCTCGCCAAAGCGGATGGCCACCTTCTGACTCGTGTCGGTGGCAATGCGCTGCGGGGTGTCCGGCATGAAGGGGTTGGGCAGGCGCTGGTCGATCACCTCGTGGATGAAGTCCATCGGGCGGATGATCTTCGGGTCGGTGACCACTGGCATCCCCTCGTCGTAGCCGATGTGCTCCACGAGCGCCTTGAGGTCCGCATCGCGCATCTCAGCGGCAATGGTGTCGTAGCCGAGCAGGCAGCCGTAGACCGCCAGGGCGGTGTGCAGCGGATTGAGGCAGGTGGTCACCTTCATCCGCTCGGTGTTGTTGACGGTGTCGCGGTCGGTCATGTAGACCCCGGCCTTCTCCAGCGGCGGGCGGCCGTTCGGGAAGCGATCCTCCACCACCAGGTACTGCGGGGCCTCGGCGTTGACAAAGGGGGCGATGTAGGTGTTGCGGCTGGTGACGATGGGGTCCATCTCCTCCAGGCCGAGCTTCTGCAGCGCCTCAAGCACGACGGGGGCGGGGCGCGGGGTGATCTTGTCGATCATGGACCAGGGGAAGGAGACGCGGGTCTCATCCTCCAGCCAGGCGACAAATGCGTCCGGAACAAAGCCGGCCTCCTGCCACTTGTGTGCCACGGTCAGGACGCTTCCCTTGAGCTTCTCACCGTTGTGGGAGCAGTTGTCCATGCTGCACATGGCGATGGGGGCGGCCCCGGCTTGGAAGCGCTCGTAGAGCAGGGCGGTGACCATGCTCATGGCGTGAGAGCAGCGGGAGGGGCCGTTGGCAAAGTCTGCCTGCACATAGGGGAAGAACTCACCCTTCATATTGGTCAGGGCGTAGCCCTTCTCCGTGATGGTAAAGGAGACCATCTGGAGAGAGGAATTGCGGAAGATCTCCTGGAGCCGGGCCATGTCTGCCTGGTCAGAGGGGTCGGCACACAGGCCCTCGGCCACGCTGGCGACGATCTCCTTCTTCATCTGTCCGTCCGGCATCAGGCTGACCAGCAGGGTCAGATTGTCATACGGGCGGTAGATTTTGCGGATGATGTCGTAGTCAAAGGTGTCGGCGGCGACGATTCCCTTGTCGGACAGACCCTGCTCGAGCAGGCTCTGCTGCAGCCGGGCAATGAAGCCGCGGAAGATGTTGCCGGCGCCGAAGTGCACCCACACGGGGGCCTCCTGCGTGGCGCGGAGCATGGCGGGGCGGTCAAACTGCGGCAGTCTGATCTCCGCCTGAGACCAGAAATCGGTCTGATTCCAGTTGCTGATGCTGAGTTTCATAAGCAAATACCTCCTGAAGCGTGCGGTCTGGTATGGATGGACAGGGAAGGACGCGGCGTTCGGCGCCCGGTTTTCCGGCAGGATTGTCTGCCCCGCCGCGCGGTCTCGTATACAAATCTCTTTTTAGAAGCTACCACAAATTTCAAAAAAAAGCAACTCGGAAAGTGGCCGCTCATACCACATAATGGAAAATATTTGTGCGTATATTTTTGAAATGATAAAAAATTTTGCGGGTTTTTAGGATAAAATATGCAAAAATACAAAAAATTGAGTATGACACTCTAAAATTGCTGAATGCGAAGAAAATTAGGGTGACAAATCAACTAATTCTTTTGGGAAGAGACGGGCGTTTTTGTTACAATATGAAAGCGTTGACCGAAAAACCGAGGGCTGAACTGGGTAAAACTGCAAAATTGAGGTGTCAAAAGAGCTTTCATATTGGCAATAATTGAACAAATGCATAGCAAGAAATGATAGGCAAAAAGAGCGAATAAGGCGCTATAATTTGTTATTGAACAGTCTTTCTAAAAGGAGGGTGCCAAACGCACCTTTTAGAAGGGGAAAAGGGGGCAGAGTTCCATGGCGCTTGGTCCGTTGGCTCCAAAGGATCCGGAAGAGAAGCGCAGCGGCTTCTACGTCTTTTTGGACAAAGAGGTGGGCGGCGTCCCGCAGGACGATGGGACAAACCGCCACGTCATTTTCCTGGATAACGGGCGGCTGGTCACCTTTGCCCGCATGGTGGGCGGCGTCAGCGATGAGACAATGCTCGGGATGCTCACCACGGTGGACGGTTTCCGCCGCCTGGTGCACAGCATCGGCGTGACGGTTGCTGCACCGGACCGGGAGATGGAGGTCCTGATGACCTTCCAGTGCTACGGGCCGGACGGCCCCTTTGGCGGCAGCGAGCACACCTTCTCCCTGCGTGCGGACGGGGCCGAGCGGGTGATCCGGCTGGCGGACCTGTCCTGGAAGCCGTCCGACTGCCGGCCGGGCCAGTTTGCCTTCCAGCTCCCTGCGCTGGGGGACCGGGCCTCGGTCACGATGAAGTTCTATCTGAACGACGGCTATGTGGTGCCGGAGACCGATCCGGACCCGTCTGTGGACTACGACAGCCCGGCCTATCGTGAGATGATCGCCCGCTCGTGCCTCTCGACCGGCAATAACTACCGTCTGCAGCGGGTGCTGCGGCGGATGCGCGCAGGGGAGGATGTCGCGATTGCCTTCCTCGGCGGTTCCATCACGCAGGGCGCCGGCGCGGTGCCGACGCAGGAGAACTGCTACGCCCGGCGTACCTTTGAGGGTCTGCGTGCGCGCTATACCCCGGACGGCGGGGCCCACCTCCACTACATCAAGGCCGGCGTCGGCGGCACCCCGTCCGAGCTCGGCATGATCCGATATGAGCGGGACATCAACCGCGACGGCGCAGCCGCCCCCGACCTGGTGGTGGTGGAGTTCGCCGTCAACGACTCCGCGGACGAGACGGAGGGCGTGTGCTATGAGAGCCTGATCCGCAAGATCTGGCGCCAGCCGAATGAGCCGGCGGTGATCATGCTCTTTGCCGTCTTCTCGGATGACTGGAACCTGAAGGACCGTCTGGCGCCGATTGGCTGGCGGCACGAGATTCCGATGGCGGACGTGCGGGAGGCGGTCACGCCGCAGTTCCTCTGCCGGCCGGGTGAGGGACTGGTGATGACCAAGCGCCAGTTCTTCTACGATATCTACCATCCCTCCAATCACGGCCACCGCGTGATGGCGGACTGCCTGCTCTACCTGATTGACCGGCTGGACCGCCAGGTGCCGATGGGAGAGCCTCTGCGGGAATATCCGCCGGTCTACGGAGACGGCTTTGCCGGTGTCCGTCTGATAGACCGCAGGGCGGCCTGCGAGGGCACCGAGATTGATCCGGGCGCCTTCACCCTGACGGATGAGGACCTGCAGGCGGTTCCGCTAGACGACGCGGCGGTCAACACCCCACAGTTCCCCTATAACTGGAAGAAGGGGCCGGGAGAGGGGGCGTTCCGGCTCACATTGGAGTGCTCACGGCTGCTGCTGGTATTTAAGGACTCGGCGGACGAGCGCTTCGGCAGGGTCCGCGTCTGGGTGGACGGGGAGCTGAGGCGCCTGCTCGATCCCCGTGAGGCGGGCTGGACACACTGCCACGCGGTCATCCTCTTTTCCAGGCGGGAGCGCGCGTGCCATACCGTGGAGATCGCGATGGACCGGGGAGAAGAGGACAAGACCTTTACCATCCTGGGCTTTGCCTATGTCCCCTGACAGACAGATTTTGCGGCAGATGGCCGCTGGAATATGGAGGAGAGTATGAAAGAGCTGGTACGCAACGAGGAGCGGGTAGATCAATACCGCCAGAGGGCGAGAGCACTGGTGGAGCAGATGACGCTGAAGGAGAAGGTCAGCCAGATGGTCCACGCCTCCGCCGCGATCGAGCGGCTGGGCATCCCTTCCTATAACTGGTGGAACGAGGGCCTGCACGGCGTTGCCCGCGCCGGCATAGCGACCATTTTCCCGCAGGCGATCGCGCTGGCGGCGTCCTTCGACGAGGACCTGCTGGAGGAGGTCGCGGATGCCGTCGCCACCGAGGGGCGCGGCAAGTACAATATGCAGCAGAAGTACGGCGACCACGATATCTACAAGGGCCTGACCTTCTGGGCACCCAACGTCAACATCTTCCGCGATCCCCGCTGGGGCCGCGGGCATGAGACCTATGGGGAGGACCCCTATCTCACCTCCCGGCTGGGCGTGCGCTTTGTCGAGGGGCTGCAGGGGCACGACGGGCAGTATCTCAAGAGCGCCGCCTGCGCCAAACACTACGCCGTCCACTCCGGCCCGGAGGACGTGCGCCACAGCTTTAACGCCGTCGCCACGGCCCAGGACATGTGGGAGACCTATCTGCCCGCCTTCCGCGCGCTGGTCAAGGAGGCCAAGGTGGAGGCGGTCATGGGGGCCTACAACCGCACGAACGGTGAGCCGTGCAACGGCAGCAAGACGCTGCTGCAGGACATCCTGCGCGGCAAGTGGGGCTTTGAGGGCCATGTCGTCTCCGACTGCTGGGCGATCAAGGACTTCCACCAGGGCCACATGGTCACTTCCGGCCCGGAGGAGTCGGTGGCGCTGGCGGTGAACAACGGATGTGACCTCAACTGCGGCGAGCTGTTCCTCTATCTGGAGCAGGCGGTGCAGGACGGCCTGGTGACGGAGGAGGCGATCACCGAGGCGGTCGTCCGGCTGTATACCACCCGGATGAAGCTCGGTCTGTTTGACGACAATCCCGACCACCCCTACAACCAGATCAGCTACCGTGAGGTGGACTCGCCCGAGATGCGCCGCTTTAACAGAGAGGTGGCGGAGAAGTGCGTGGTCCTGCTCAAGAACGAGGGTGGCCTGCTCCCGCTGGACAAGAGCAAGCTCAAGACCGTGGGCGTGATCGGCCCGAACGCGGACAACCGCCGCGCGCTCGTCGGCAACTATGAGGGCACCGCCTCCCGTTATGCTACCGTGCTGGAGGGCATTCAGGATTATCTGGGCGACGAGGTGCGCGTGATGGCCTCCGACGGCTGCCCGATGTACCGTGACCGCTTCCAGAATCTGGCCCAGTCCAACGACCGCCTCTCTGAGGTGCGGGGCGTGTGCGCCGAGAGCGACGTCATCATCGCCTGCCTCGGCCTGGACTCCGGACTGGAGGGCGAGGAGGGCGACGAGGGCAACCAGTTTGCCAGCGGCGACAAGCCCAATCTGCGCCTGCCCGGCCACCAGGAGGAACTGCTGCAGGTGCTCGTGGAGAGCGGCAAGCCGGTCGTGCTTGTGCTGCTGTGCGGCAGCGCGATGGCGATCAACTACGCCGATGAACACGTGCCCGCCATCCTGCAGGGCTGGTACCCCGGTGCACAGGGCGGCAACGCGATCGCCCGTATCCTCTTCGGAGAGGCGAACCCCCAGGGCAAGCTGCCGATCACCTTCTATCGCACTGACGAGGAGCTGCCCGCTTTCACCGACTACTCCATGAAGGGGCGCACCTATCGCTACATGACCCATGAGGCCCTCTATCCCTTTGGGTACGGCCTGAGCTATACCACCTTCCGCTTCGGTCCGGCGGAGGCGAGCGCCGCAGAGATCACCGATGCCGGCGTGGACCTGAAGGTTGAGGTGGAGAACACCGGCGCGATGGCCGGCGTTGAGACGGTCCAGGTCTATGTCAAGGCCGACCGGCCGGGCACGCCGAACGCCCAGCTCAAGGCGTTTGCCAAAGCAGCTCTCCAGCCGGGAGAGAAAAAGCAGGTCTGCCTGCACTTGTCACAGTCCGCATTCGCCTTGTGCGATGAGAACGGAGCCGCTGTTGTAGAGCCGGGAACCTATTGCGTCTATATCGGCGCGTCCCAGCCGGACTCCCGCAGCGCGCGGCTGATGGGCGTCTCGCCCCAGAAGCTGACATTCCAGATATCAGGGAGGGTGATAGTGGAAGAATAAAGGAGTCCAAAACTCGGGCGAAGCGCCCTGCGAGCCAGCGCTTCAGACGTACAGGGACACAGTGAGCCGGAGGATCGGCAAAACTGCCGTACGGCAGTTTTCCCTTCCCGCAGAGCGGGAAGGGAATGGTTCCTGACCTCTGCGGCCGGCCGGAGGAGCGGACCGCCCCCAAAAGAAGGGAGAGTATTCATGTCCGTAAGAACCAAGAAAACTGAGGCGTATACCCTGGCCAACCGTCCCCCGAAGGAGAGCTGGGGGCGGCACTTCCGGAAGTACTGGCAGCTTTATGCCATGATGGCACTTCCGGTGCTGTACTACATCATCTTCCGCTACCTGCCGATGGCGGGCAACATCATCGCCTTCCGCCGTTACCGCGCCGGCAGCAGCATCTTCGGCGACGAGTGGAGAGGGCTGGATTACTTCGGCCAGTTCATCAACGACTCCAACTTCTGGCAGGCGTTCCGCAACACCCTGCTGCTGAACTTTGAGTACCTCATCATCAGCTTCCCGCTGACCATCATCCTGGCGCTGCTGCTCAACGAGATCAAGAATGTCCGCTTCAAGAAGGTCGTGCAGACCATCTCCTATCTGCCGCACTTCATTTCCATGGTCATTCTGGCCGGTATTGTCCGCGAGCTGCTGAGCACCAGCGGCCCGATCAACAACCTGCTGACCTCCCTGGGCTTTGACGCGATTTCGTTTATCTCCCTGCCGGAGTGGTTCCCGACGATCTTTGTCACCTCCGGCGTCTGGCAGGGCATCGGCTGGGGCACCATTCTCTACCTGGCCGCCATGACCGGCATCAACCCGGAGCTGTATGAGGCGGCCGCGCTCGACGGGGCCAACAAGTTCCAGCAGTGCCTGCACGTGACGATTCCGGCCATCCTGCCCACCATCGCCACCCTGCTCGTGCTCAACATCGGCCAGCTCTGCGGCTCGGCGGCGTTTGAGAAGGTCTTCCTGCTCTATAACCCCACCACCTATGAGACCGCCGATATCATTGGCACCTACGTCTACCGTATGGGCCTTGTCTCCGGTAACTTCAGCTATGCCACCGCGGTCGGCCTGTTCCAGGGCATCATCAACCTGGTCCTGCTGACGGCTGCCAACTGGGCTTCCAAGCGCCTGACCGGCAGCAGCCTGTACTGAGGGAGGAGGACGTATCATGGCAAAAGCAAAAACGATCGACACCTCCAAGCCGATGAAGATCAAGGAGTCCACGGGCTACCGCATCTTTACGGTCTGCAACACCATCCTGATGGTCATCATCTGCGTGGTGATGCTCTATCCCTTCGTGTATCTGGTGGCCCAGTCCTTCTCCTCCGCCGAGGCGATCCTGGCCGGCAAGGTCTCTCTGCTCCCGGTGGACTTCAGCGTGGATACGTATGCCCACGTCATCCAGATGCAAAACTATATCTTTGTGCGCAACTACGCCAACACGATCATCTACTCCATCCTGGGCACTGTCCTGGCGCTGGTGTTCTCCTGCCTGCTGGCCTATCCGCTCTCCAAGCGTGAGCTGCGGGCCAACAAGGTGGTCGGCCCCTTCGTCATCTTTACGATGTACTTTGCCGCCGGCATGATCCCGAACTACGTCCTGATGACCAGCCTTGGCCTGAAGGACAACGTTCTTGCCTTCGTCATCCCCAGCATGATCTCCACCTACTACGTCATCCTGATGCGCTCCTTCTTCGAGACCGTCCCCCGCGAGCTCGAGGAGGCAGGCGAGATCGACGGCCTGAGCATGTGGGGCGCCTTCCTCCACGTGGCGCTCCCCCTGTCCAAGCCCATCATCGCCACCATGACGCTGTTCTATCTGGTCCAGTACTGGAACAACTGGTTCGACGCCTTCCTGTATCTGTCTCAGCAGGAGATGTGGCCGGTTGCCTATCAGCTGCGTAACCTGATTTCCACCAGCCAGAACGTGCAGGACGCGGCGGAGGCGCTGTCCATCAACGCCAACATCAAGTCCTGCGCCATGGTCCTCACGGCGGCGCCCATCATCTGTGTCTACCCCTTCATCCAGCGCTACTTTGTCCAGGGCATGATGCTCGGCGGCGTGAAGGGCTGATCAACCGCTTTGGTTGTTCCACCTGCCGGAAGGAGGCCGCCTGCCTCCCGGCCCGGCTGCGCGGATTGGGGTGAGCCGCGCAGGCGAGGCCGGCGAGGCCGGGCAGCCTTCCCCGGAGGAACAATAGATTAAAAATGGAGGTAAATCAATGAAAAAGATGAAAAAGTATCTGTGCCTGCTGCTCGCATTGGCGATGATGCTCTCCCTGGCCGCCTGCGGCGGCGGCGGCGACACGGCCGAAGAGGAGGGGGACACCACCACTGCGGCTGACAACCTCTCCGAGGGCGCGGCGGAAGAGGCCAGCGCCGGCGACACTGACAACGGCGACGGCAGCTTCACCAACGAGGAGCTGGGCTACACCTACGGCACGCGCTTCTGGTCCGACGAGCCGGTGACCTACACCATGCTCTTCAACGACAACGACGCTTACCCCATCAAGGACAGCTGGTATGCCGAGGGCGGCATCTTTGACGCTATCACCAAGGCTACCAACGTCACCCTGGAGATCGAAGTGGTCAACAACGCCGTCTACAACGACCGTGTATCTCTGGCTGTCTCCTCCGGCGAGGCGCCCTACATCATCCCCAAGGTCTACAGCGAGACGCCCTACGTCAACGGCGGCGGCATCGTGGCTGTGTCCGACTACGTCCACTACATGCCCAACTTCTACAACTTCTACAACGACTATGACATGGAGGCGGACATCAACACCATCCTCCAGGAGGACGGCAAGTTCTACCGTCTGCCCGGCATGAAGGAGACCGCCCTTCAGGACTACACCCTGCTGATCCGGGACGACATCTTCAAGGCCGCCGGCTATGACGTGACCACGCTGGAAGATGACTGGACTTGGGACGAGTTTGCCGACATTCTGATCGACGTCAAGGCCTACATGGTCGAGCAGGGCATGTGCTCTGAGGATGACTACATCTGGAGCGACCGTTGGTGCGGCGCGACCTCCGGCTATGGCACCGGCGGCTGCCTGCTCAACATCATGTCCCGCAGCTACGGCATTTACACCACCTGGAGCACCACCCCGACCAACGGTGCGGACCTGTACTTCAACACCGAGACCGACCAGTTCGAACTCTCCTCCACCACCCAGGCCTATCGCGACTACATGACCGTGGTCAAGAAGCTGGTGGACAACAAGATCCTCGACCCCGAGACCTGGACCCAGGAAGACGCTCAGGCGGACGCCGACTTCTTCACCGGCAAGACCGTCCTCACCCTGACCAACCGCGCCACCACCGTCTCCCAGGAAGACGGCCTGGCCGCCCAGCTCGGCGACGGCAACTTCTCCGTCTACCGCATTGTCCTGCCCATGGGCACTGACTCCGAGGGCAACACCATTGACTACCAGGCTGAGAACTCCCGTCTGGAGTGCGGCGTGTGCATCTCCTCCACTGCGCTCAATGAACTCGGCGAGGACGAGTTCATCAAGATGATGCGCTTTGTCGACTGGCTCTGGTACTCTGACGCCGGCCTGACCCTCACCAAGTGGGGCATCGAGGGCGAGACCTATACTGTCGATGAGAACGGCACCTATGCCCTGACTCCCGGCTACTTCTGCGGCGGCCTGTCCATCCCGCAGACCTCTGACGACCAGGTTGACATGCGCATGGAGCTCGGCTATGCCTGCGGCAACTTCATGTATGGCGGCAGCACCGAGCTGCTCACCTCCAACTTTGCGCCCGACCTGCAGGACTTCTATGACCGCCAGGGCGAGTACCGCAGCCTGAAGCCGCTTGATCCCGCCATTGCCCTGACCGAGGATGACAACGAGCAGCTCAACCTGTGGGCTACCCCGCTCTTCAGCGAGATGAACACCTGGACGCTGCGCTTTGCCCAGGGCCAGTACGACGTCACCGACGATGCCGTCTGGGAGGAGTATGTCGCCGCCATTATGGCGCAGAATGCCCAGAACGTAATGGACATGTACAACGAGTACTATCAGGCCAGCAAGGATTCCGATGCCAGCGCCGATGACGCCATCGCCGCCGGCGAGGACGCTGCCGCTGAGGACGCTGCCGCGACGGACGACGCCGCCGCTGAGGACGCTGCTGCGACCGAGGATACCGCTGCCGCCGACGATCCCTACGCTGACCCCTATGCCCAATAATGGGTGACGCTCCCCCAAAGGAGTACTGAAAACTTCGAACACACTTGGTTCGGGCGTGGATGCGCTTGCGTCCACGCCCGACGCAAACCGTGCCGGCGGAAGCGGTCTTCCGCCGGACCGGCTGTGCTCGCCGTCGGAGGCGGGCCTCCCGTCGACAGGGGGGTCTGGCTCTGCCTGCGAGAGGACCGGCCGCGTGAGGCCGGAGAGCAGAGCTCCGAAACCGCGGCAGAAGAGGATACAATAAGCGGAGGATAACGGGCCTATGAATCGCACGCAATTGTTTTTGGACGGCTGGCAGTTCTGGCACGATGATACCGGTGAGACCGAGCTGCCGGACGGACCGCTGGCGTGGCAGGATGTCACACTACCGCATGACTGGCAGATTTGGCACGTAGACGATCTCTATCAGGACGGTACCGGCTGGTACCGCAAGCGCTTTTCCCTGGGCATGGAGCCGGGCGTCCGCTATGCGCTCTACTTTGAGGGCGTGTATATGGACGTCACGCTGTTTGTCAACGGCGCTGTGGCGGGGGAGTGGAAATACGGCTACTCCTCTTTTCACTACGATATCACTGATTTTCTGCGCAGCGGAGAGAACGAGATTTTGGTCCGCTGCGTGCTCTGGCATCCCAACTCCCGCTGGTACTCCGGCGCGGGGGTCTACCGCGATGTCTGGCTCTGGGAGATGCCGGAGACGCACCTGCTGCCGCACAGCCTCTATATCGCCCCGCAGGAGGGGGCGGAGGAGACCTGGCGCCTTCCGGTGTGCGCGCAGGTCGGCCGCAGCGGCGCGGGACCGGTGGACGGGGCGGAATATGCGGTCGCCTTCTCCGTCTGCGACGCGCAGGGGAGAGAGCTGACCCGCGCCGTCGTCCCCCAGACGGCCGCGCGGCCGCTGGACGCTGGGGAGACGGAGCCCTATGCGCGCGGGGAGCGGGAGATCTGCGCCTATGAGGCAGAGCTGACGCTGCGCGCGCCCCGCCTCTGGGACCCGTCTGACCCCTACTGTTATCGCGTGCGCGCGGTGTTGCTGCGTGACGGGGAGGAGACCGACTGCCTGGATAGCACCTTCGGCTGCCGCACCGTCGAGCTGGACCCGGCGCGCGGTCTGCTGCTCAACCACCGGGAGCTGACACTGCACGGCGTGTGCCTGCACCACGATCTCGGCTGTCTCGGCGCGGCATTTTCCCGCTCAGCCGCGGAGCGGCAGATTCAGATCATGCTCGAGATGGGGGCCAACGCGATCCGCACGGCGCATAATATGCCGGCGCCCGCGGTGATGGAGCTGGCGGACCAGTATGGCGTGCTCATCGTCAGCGAGTCGTTTGACTGCTGGCGGCTGCAAAAAAACCCCTATGATTACGCGCGCTTTTTTCCGGACTGGTACCGGCGCGACGTGGCCAGCTGGGTGCGCCGCGACCGCAATCACCCCAGCCTGCTGATGTGGAGCATCGGAAACGAGATCTACGACACTCACGCCGGTCCGGAGGGGGCCGAGACGATGTGCGCGCTGATGGACGAGGTGCGCCGGCATGACCCGTACGGCAACGGCGCGGTCACCCTCGGCTCCAACTACATGGCTTGGGAGAACACCCAGCGTTGTGCCGATATTATTAAGGTGATCGGCTACAACTACAGTGAACGGCTCTACGCCGCCCACCACGCCGCCCACCCCGACTGGGTGATCTACGGCAGCGAGACTGCTTCCATTGTCCAGAGCCGCGGCATCTATCACTTTCCGCTCGAGCAGTCCCTGCTGGTGGACGACGACCTGCAGTGCTCCAGCTTGGGCAACAGCTCCACGAGCTGGGGCGCGCACAACGTGGACGAGTGCCTGCGGGCGGATGTGGAGAACCCCTTCACGCTCGGGCAGTTTATCTGGAGCGGCTTTGACTACCTCGGCGAGCCGACACCGTATCACACGAAGAACAGCTATCTGGGCCAGGTGGACACGGCGGGCTTTCCCAAGGACTCCTTCTATCTCTATCAGGCCGGCTGGACGGACTGGCGCACGGCACCGATGGTACACGTCTTCC
>DVJB01000025.1 GCA_018710845.1 Candidatus Onthomonas avicola | reverse complement strand
ATTTTTGGCACGGGCATGTACCGGGCCAAAAATACTGATAGTCCGGCAAGTGTGCGGATTTTTGGAACAAAAATCCGTGCGCGCAGTCGGACTGCAAACTCGCGCAAATGCAAGCATTTGCGCGAAAGGCTGTCAAAAACACTTTTTTGACAGCCTCAGCCCCGCACCGTTGCCGGACCGGCATGGTGCGGGGCTTTCCCTATGCGCGCTTGAGAGGGTTATCCCTTTGCCGCCTCATTCACGCAGCGCAGCGCGTTCAGGCTGCGCGGATAGCCGAGATAGGGGAGGCACTGGGAGATCACCGCGATCAGGAACGCCTTGTCGTTCCCGACGAGCATGTTGCCCGCGGCATGGCTGGTGAGCTGCGGCTCGCAGCCGCCCTGCGCGGCGAGGAAGCAGAAGGTGATCATCTCCCGCTCCCGGTAGTTCAGACCCTTGCGGGTGTAGTAATCGCCGAAGCAGTTGTCTGCCAGCCAGCGGTTGATATGGCGGCTCTCCTCCGGGCCGCTGTCCTGGAAGCCGCGCATCCCCTCACCGAAGATGTCCACCTGCGCCTGGTTGCCGTCGGCCAGACGGGTCTCCATCGTGGTGGTGGCCTGGCCCTCCAGCGGCAGCGTCACGCCCTGGGCGGTCAGCACCTCATTCGTCGCGTGCAGGAAGGGGAGCACACGGCCGATGCCGAGGTAGGCGACCGCCTGGTAGACCAGCTCCTTCACCTCCACCGGGGTGAGGCCGAAGCGGAGCGCGGCGGGCAGCATCTCCCGGTAGGCGTCAATGCCCTGGCAGCCGATCAACGCGGCCAAAATGGCCAGAAAACGCGTCCGACCGTCCAGCGTATCCTGCCGGATGACCTCGTCAAAGGCGAAGTTGGCAAACCGCTCCGTGAATTCCGGGTCGGTCTCCCAGAGACCGGAACTCTGTCCGACACCCATCTGCTCCAGATAATTGCGGGAATAATCCGTCAGTTCCATTGTAAAAGCCTCCTGGCTGGAAAGCTCATTATTTCAGCGCGCCGTACTCCGCCTCGGAGACGGGCTCGCACCACTCGTTGGAGGTTTCCTCGCCCGGCACCTCGACGGCCAGGTGGGCAAACCAGCTGTCCGGCGCGGCGCCGTGCCAGTGCTTGACCTCCGGCGGGATGACAACCACATCGCCCGGATGCAGCTCGCGGGCCGGTTCGCCCCACGCCTGATAGTAGCCGCGGCCGGCGGTGCACAGCAGAATCTGGCCGCCGCCGGACTTGGCGTGATGGATGTGCCAGTTGTTGCGGCAGCCCGGCTCAAAGGTGACGTTGCCGATGCCTACGCCGGTGGTGGTGAGCATGTTCAGATAGCTCTGGCCGACGAAATACTTTCCAAAGGCCACATTCTTCTCCCCTATGGGGAATACGCTGAGTTCTTCCGGTTTCATTGTACTCTGCCTCCTTGATAAAATCTGTGTGTTTCGATCTTGCTAGTGATCGGCGATTTGTTTGACCAGCTCAAACCAACGGTTCAGCTCGGCCTGACGGGTCATCATCTGCGTCCCGCCGTCGGAGTCAAAGCGGACCGACAGCGCTCCGGAGACAACGGCGCCGGGGCAGCAGGTACGGATGTCCTGCATAAAATGCCCGGGCCAGCCCGCGTGGGTCTGAAACGGGATGACGGTTTTCCCCTTCCAGTCATGCTCCGTCAAAAAGGAGCGGACGGCCGGGGCGATAGTATACCACCAAGTGGGTGAGCCGACGGCGATCACATCGTAGTCCTCCACCCGACGCGCCAATGGGCGCAGAGCGGGCAGGTAACCGCTGTTGACCTCCTCCTGTCCCTGGCGGACGATGTCGTCATAGGAACCGGTGTACGGCTCTGCCGTCTCAATCTCAGCCAGGTCGGCGCCGGTAGCCGCTTGCAGCTGCCGGGCGATGGCGCGGGTGTTGCCGTTGGAGAGAGAGTAATAGACGATCAGCATCTTTTTTGCCATGACAATTCCCTCCTAAACATAGCGGTTCGGCAATTCAGCGCACGGTCTGCCCGTTCTCCCGGAGCCATTGCTTGATGGCGGGGCGGGCGCTTTTTACGCTGCCGCCGTGGAGGGCAAGTCCCTTGCCCACTTTGGCACCCGGGCAGAGGCGGCAGATATCCCGCTCACTGCCGCCCATCCCGCTGCCCTCGTGGGTGCAGAAGGGGAGGATGGTCTTGCCGGTGAAATCGAAATGCTCCAGAAAGGTGAACACCGCCATCGGCATGGTGCCCCAGTAATTGGGATAGCCGAGATAGATGGTGTCGTACCCCTCCAGGGTTTCCGGATACTGCCGCAGCTCCGGACGCGCGTCGCGGCGCTGGTCGGCCTGCGCCTGGGCAATGCAGGTGTTGTAGTCGCTCGCGTAGGGCTGAGACGGCTCGATCCGGAAGAGGTCTGCGCCGGTCAGCTCGCGGATTATGCCGGCTGCCACCTCCGTATTGCCGACCGGGAGGAATCGCAGCGTGCCGTTCACGTAGTTCTCGTCGGCGCGGGAAAAATAGGTAATCAACGCTGCCATATTTCAGATGCGCCCCTTTCCTCTGGTTCTGCACTTAGTATAACGTGCGCCGGCTTGACGGGGAATCTCCAATCTGTTATGCTTGTATAAACAGAAAGTTGATACCAGAGGGAGGCATCACCGATGTACAACAGCCAGCTGACTGTCTTTGTCTGTGTGGCCGACTGCGGCAGTTTCACCAGGGCAGCGGAGCGCCTGTATATCTCGCCCACCGCTGTTATGAAACAGATCAACGCGCTGGAAGCCCATCTGAAGCTGCAGCTGTTCGAACGGACCCGTCACGGCGTGCGCCTGACGGCGGCAGGGGAGGTGATCTACCAGGACGCCAAATTTCTCTTCGACTACTCCCGCCGGTCTATCGAGCGGGCGCGCGCGGCGATGGAGACCAGCAATACCACCTTCTGTGTCGGGACATCCCTGCTCAATCCGGCGAAGCCGTTTATGGATCTCTGGTACCGGGTGAACCGGGCTTTCCCGCACTACAAGCTCCATCTGGTCCCCTTTGAGGACGACCACCGCGGCATCCTGGACGAGATATCCGCCCTGGGGAAGAAGTTTGACTTCCTGGTGGGCGTCTGTGACTCCAAGCTCTGGCTCAACCAGTGTCAGATGCTGCCGCTGGGCCGGTACCGCAAGATGTGTGCCGTCTCGCGGGACGATCCGCTGGCGGGGAAGAAACGCTTGACCTTTGCCGATCTCTACGGACGGACGCTGATGATGGTCAAGCGCGGGGACTCCCAGACCAATGACTTCATCCGCAACGATCTGGAGCGCAATCACCCGCAGATTCTCATCGAGGACACCAGCCGGTTCTACGACATCTCCGTCTTCAACCGCTGTGCGGAGACGGGGAATATCCTGCTCTCCCTTGAGTGCTGGCAAGACATGCATCCCGGCCTGGTCACGCTGCCGGTGGACTGGGATTACAGCATCCCCTATGGTCTGATGTATGCCAACGACCCGCCGGAGGATGTGCTTCGGCTGGTCGAGCTGGTGCGGAGGCTGCAGCGGGCACCGGGCGTTGAGACAGAAAAACTCCCCCAGCTGTGAGGCTGGGGGAGGCAGAGAAAACGGACCGGAGGTCACTCACTCTTGGTGAGATAGTTGAGCAGGGTAATCAGCAGGATGATGACGATGGTGACGATAAAGACACCCAGCCAGCCCTGCAGGCACTTGAACAGCACTTCGGTAAATTCCATGTTCCGTGCTCCTTTCTGTGATTAACCGAACAGGGTCAGGATCAGGCCGCCGGCGATGACGGAGGCGATCTGTCCGGAGACGTTGACGCCGGCCGCGTGCATGAGCAGGAAGTTCTGCGGGTCCTCCTCCAGGCCCATCTTGTGCACCACGCGGGAGGACATCGGGAAGGCGGAGATGCCGGCGGCGCCGATCATCGGGTTGATCTTCTCCTTGGAGAACAGGTTGAGGAGCTTGGCCACCATCACGCCGCCCACGGTGTCAAACACAAAGGCGAACAGGCCGAGCAGCAGGATCATCAGCGTCTGCAGGTTCAGGAAGGACTCCGCCTGCATCTGGGCGGCCACGGTGATGCCGAGGAAGAGGGTGATCAGGTTGGCCAGCGCCTTCTGCGCGGTGTCAGAGAGGCTGTCGAGCACGCCGCACTCCCGGATCAGGTTGCCGAACATCAGGAAACCGATCAGCGCCACGCTGCGCGGGGCCACCAGGCCGGCGATCGCGGTGATGCAGATGGGGAAGAGGATCTTGGTCATCTTGGACACGCTGTGGTCGGCATAGCGCATGCGGATGCGGCGCTCCTCCTTGGTGGTGATCAGGCGGATCACCGGCGGCTGGATGATGGGCACCAGCGCCATGTAGGAGTAGGCGACCACCACGATCGCGCCGATATACTGCGAGTTAAAGAAGTTAGCCACAAAGATGGAGGTGGGGCCGTCCGCCGCGCCGATGATGGCGATAGAGGCGGCGTCAGCGATCTCAAAGCCGAGCAGCCGGGCCACGCACAGGGTGAAGAAGATGCCGAACTGCGCTGCCGCGCCGAAGATCATCAGCTTCGGGTTGGACAGCAGCGGGGTAAAATCGATCATCGCCCCGATGCCGACGAACAGCAGCAGCGGGAACAGCTCGTTGGAGATGCCCGCGTCAAACAGGACATTGAGCACGCCCACCTCGGTGACGCCGTCGATGACCTGCGTCACCGCGCCCGACCACGGCAGGTTGACCAGAATGGTGCCAAACCCGATGGGCAGCAGCAGCGAGGGCTCCATCTCCTTGGCGATGGCCAGGTAGATCAGCAGGGCGCCGATGATCCACATGACAACCTGCTGCCACTGCAGCTCAAAGACGTTGCTAAAGAGTTCCAGCATAGATTTGTGACTCCTCTCTCTAATTGGACTGGGTGCGCAGCCGGCCGGGAACAGATAAAAAAGACCCTTGCCGAACCCGCGGCACTCCGTTATGCCCCGTGCGCGGCAAAAGTCCTGCACTGCCGTCATCCTCTTTGGATGCCGTATCACGCGCGTCGTCACAGCCGGGGCTGCGGGCTGCACCCTTTTGCATAGACATTCCTATTATGCGGTCACAGGTCGAATTTGTCAAGCGGGAGTTGGAAAAGAAGGGCGCTTTTGTCCTGGACGCCGCGCGCCTTTTGACGCAATGCCGGTTGCGGGTATGTTGTGCGATGTGATACAATAAGTACGAAATCAGCCGCCGGTACTCCGGGCGTGGGGACCGGCGCGGCGAGGAGGAATCTCATTTGAGTCTCCATGAGGAATGCGGGGTCTTTGGCGTCTGGGACCCGAAGGGCGGCTGCGCCCGAACCACCTATTATGGGCTGTATGCCCTGCAGCACCGGGGGCAGGAGGCCTGCGGCATCGCCACCACCAATGACCGGGAGCTGTCCTACTATAAAGATGTGGGCCTGGTGGGGGACGTGTTTGACGAGCAGCGGCTGGAGGAGCTGGACGGGACGATGGCCGTCGGCCACGTCCGCTATGCCACTACGGGCGCAGGCAAGCGGGAGAACGCCCAGCCGCTCACTCTGAAATATGTCAAGGGCACCCTCGCGGTGGTCCATAACGGCAACCTGGTCAACCACGACCAGCTCCGTCGGGCATATGAATATAACGGGGCCATCTTTCAGACTACCTCGGACACCGAGGTGATCGCCTACGCCATCGCCCGCGAGCGGCTGACCTGCCCGAGCGTGGAGGAGGCGGTCAGCCGCGCTGTCCGCCAGCTCAAGGGCGCCTTTTCCCTGATCGTGATGAGTCCGCGCAAGCTGATCGCCGCGCGCGACCCGTGGGGCTTTCGCCCGCTGTGCATGGGCCGCAAGGGGGAGGCGGTCTACTTCGCCAGCGAGTCCTGCGCCCTGGACGGGGTAGAGGCGGAGTATGTGCGCGAGATCGAGCCGGGCGAGATTGTGGTGGTGGAACCGCCGGACGAGAAGAACGCCAACACCGCCTGCTCCATCCGCTCTATCCGCACCAACTGCCGCGGCATGAGCCACATGTGTATCTTTGAGTATATCTACTTCGCCCGCTCCGACAGCGTCATCTGCGGCCAGTCGGTTCACGAGGCGCGGCGGAACGCCGGGCGGATTCTGGCACGGGAGTCCCCAGTGGAGGCGGACCTGGTGATCGGCGTGCCCGACTCCGGCCTGGACGCCGCGATGGGCTATGCCGAGGCCTCCGGCATCCCCTACGGAGAGGGCTTTGTGAAGAATCGCTATATCGGCCGCACCTTCATCACCCCGGACCAGCGCAGCCGCGAGCAGGCGGTGCGCATCAAGCTGGGTGCCCTGCGCAGCCAGGTGGAGGGCAAGCGGGTGGTCATGATCGACGACTCTATCGTCCGCGGCACCACCAGCCGGGCGATCATCTCTCTCCTGCGCCAGGCGGGGGCGAGGGAGGTCCATATGCGCGTCTCCTCCCCCGAGTTTATTGCCCCGTGCTATTTCGGCACCGATATCCCGGACAAAGAAAAGCTGATCGCCTGCCACCACACCTGTGAGGAGATCTGCGCGCTGACGGGCGCCGACTCGCTGGCCTTTCTCAGCCTGGAGGGCCTGCGCAAGATCGCGCCGGACGCCCGGTGCGGCTTCTGCGAGGGCTGCTTCACGGAGCAGTACCCCATCCCCCGAGAGGAGATCGGCCAGGCCGCGCCGGGGTGCAAATGAGCGCCGGGAGAGAAGGCGTGCCCGCCCCGGTCACGCTGACCCCCATCGCGCGCATCTGGACCGATTTTGACGGTAAATTCGGCATTCCGCGTCAGAGCGGTCTGGTGCGTGAGCTGCGGGGAGAGATTGTCTTCGAGCCGGAGTACCGCAATCCGGATGCCCTGCGCGGTATCGAGGGCTATTCCCACCTCTGGCTGATCTGGCTCTTTGACGCCAACCGCCCGCAGCGGCGCTGGCAGCCCACCGTCCGCCCGCCCCGCCTGGGCGGCAACGCGTCGGTTGGGGTGTTTGCCACCCGGTCGCCCTACCGTCCCAACCCGATCGGCCTCTCCTGCGTCCGCCTGGAGGGCGTGGAGCGCCGCGCGGACTGCGGCGCGGTCCTGCTTGTCTCCGGGGCGGACCTGCTCGACGGGACGCCGATTTTGGACATCAAACCCTACCTGCCCTATGCCGACGCTCACCCGGACGCGGCGGGCGGCTTTACCGACGGAACGCCGCGCCGGACGCTGGAGGTCTCCATTCCGGAGGAGCTGCTCGCGCGCATCCCGAAGGAGAAGCGGGCGGCGCTGCGCGGCGTGCTGGCGCAGGACCCCCGGCCGGCCTATCAGGACGACCCGGCGCGGCGCTACGGCATGACCTTTGCCGGCTGGGACGTGCGCTTTACCGTCGCGGGCGGAACGCTCACCGTCTGCGAAGTGGTCCCGGCGCCAAAGGAGGAGACGCGATGAGCCTGACGCTGCGCCGCTGCCCGCCGGAGGAGAGACGGCGTTGGATGCCGTTGCTCCTGCTGGCGGATGAGCAGGAGAGCATGGTAGAGCGCTACCTCGACCAGGGCGAGATGTTCCTGCTCTGGGACGGGGAGCGGGTGCGCGGCGAGTGCGTCCTCACGCGGGAGGGGGACGGAGTCTATGAGGTGAAAAACCTCGCCATCTGTCCCGACAGCCAGCGCCAGGGCTATGGCTGCGCCCTGCTCGACCTGCTGCGCGCGCAGGTTTCGGACTGCCGCACCCTCTATGTCGGCACGGGCGACAGCCCTCTGACGCTCCCCTTTTATCGTGCCTGCGGTTTTCGGGACTCCCACCGGATCAAGAATTTTTTCTCGGAGCACTACGACCACCCCATCTGGGAGGGCGGCCGGCAGCTGATCGATATGGTCTATCTGCGCTGGGACCGCCCGGGGAAGTCCTGACTGCTCCGGGCTATGTTCTGGCACTGGCGGGCTGCCTGTGTTCCTGTAAATGACGTTCCCTCTCTGCCCTCTGCCGTTCCCGTTCTGCCGCGACTGCGCGGTGGAGGGACGGCGGCGCGCGGAGAGGGATTTTAGATTGATATCGTGTCAAAATGGTGTTATAGTACAGGTGGTGACACAGTGTCAGAATAATGGGCAGGCCGGCAGGCTGCCGGCCTGCGTTGCAAGCGAAGAACCGAGGATACAATACAAGGAGGTTTGAAGCATGAAGGCAAAGGTCTATTTTTCCAGAGAGATCACGCCGGAGAAGGTTGTGGAGATGTACCGCGCGCTGAGCGTGGAGCTGCCCGGCAAAGTGGCGGTGAAGGTCCATTCCGGCGAGAAGGGGAACCAGAACTACCTGCACCCGGAGTTCTGGCGGCCCATGGTGGAGGCGGTCCACGGCACGATTGTGGAGTGCAACACCGCCTACAGCGACGCCACGGTCGGCGTGCGCGACAACACCGAGTCTCACCTCAAGCTCCTGGAGGAGCACGGCTGGAACAAGTATTTTGACGTAGACCTGATGGACGCCGAGGGACCGGACGTGGTCTGGCCCATCCCCAACGGCAAGGTGCTCCATGAGAATGTCGTGGGCAAAAACATCCTCCATTACGACTCCATGCTGGTCCTGGCCCACTTCAAGGGCCACCCGATGGGCGGCTACGGCGGCGCGCTCAAGCAGCTGTCCATCGGCTGTGCCTCCCGCGCGGGCAAGGCGCTGATCCACTCCGCCGGCAAGACGGACGACCGCTACGAGACCTGGAAGCAGCACGCCAGCGCAGTGGTCTTCCCGGAGGCCATGGCGGACGCGGCCTCCAGCGTGGTGGAGCACTTCCAGGGCAAGATCGCCTTTATCAACGTGATGAAGAACCTCTCCGTGGACTGCGACTGCTGCGCCGTGGCCGAGGACCCGTGCATGAAGGACATCGGCATCCTCGCCTCCCTGGACCCGGTGGCCATCGACCAGGCCTGCATCGACCTGGTGATGCAGTCTGACGACCCGGGCAAGGAGCATTTTGTGGAGCGGGTGAACAGCCGCAACGGCATCCACACCATTGAGGCGGCCGCGGACCTGGGCTTCGGCACCCGGGAATATGAGCTGATTGAGCTGTAAGACGCGGATGATAGGAGGAAAATGAAATGGGCAAGACATTGGTGGCCTATTTTTCCGCCAGCGGCGTGACCGCGCGGACAGCGCAGGCCATCGCGCAGACGGCCGGAGCGGATCTCTATGAGATTCGCCCGGAGGAGCCGTATACTGGCGCAGACCTGAATTGGATGGACCGCAAGAGCCGCAGTACCGTGGAGATGAATGACCCGGACGCCCGCCCCGCCATTGCCGAGCCGGTGGCGGATATGGGGCAGTATGACACCGTGCTGGTGGGATTTCCCATCTGGTGGTATGTCGAGCCGCGGATTGTGGACACCTTCCTGGAGAGCTATGACTTTTCCGGCAAACGGATGATCCCCTTTGCCACCTCCGGCGGCAGCGGGATCGAGAAGGCGGAACGGAGCCTGAAGGCCCATTGTCCCAAGGCTGTCTGGGAGAAGGGGAAGTTGCTCAACCATGCCGATGCGGTGGCGTGGGCGAAACGTGTGCTGAACGTGTGACTGTGCGGTGGCGGACTGAACCATCGGCACGACCGCACGCCTGATTGCAAAGAGGGGAGAAGGGAAGTCCATGCCGAGGGGATCAGAGGAGCTGACGAATGCCCGGAAAGAGGAGATTATCAACGCCTGCGCGTCTCTGTACGAGACCATGAGTTTCCGCGAGATTACCCTCAAGGAGATCGGGCGAAAGACCTCCTTTACCCGTACCTCGATCTATAACTATTTTCAGACAAAGGAGGAGATCTTTCTGGCGCTCCTCCAGCGGGAATACGAGGCTTGGATGGAAGATCTGAGGGCCATGCTCAATGGACACGAGGAGCTGTCTGTCGAGGCGTTTTCCAGCGAGCTGGCCCATACCCTGGAACGGCGGGAGCGGTTGCTGAAGCTGCTGTCAATGAACCACTACGACATGGAGTCCAACAGCAGGTTAGAAAATCTGGTGGCTTTCAAGATGGCATATGGGGGTGTCCTGCGAACCGTCACCTGTTGCCTGGAGAAATTCTTCCCTCAGATGACCGTGGAGGAGATTCAGGGATTCCTCTATGCCTTTTTTCCATTCCTGTTTGGCATTTATCCCTACACGAGGGTGACGGATAAACAGCGGGAAGCGATGAGAAGGTCTCACACTGACTATGCTCTCCTGTCCATCTACGAGATTACAAGGTCACTTGTCAGCAAACTGCTGCAAGGCATTTGGCACGAGCAGCGGCCGGAAGATGTGAAAGGCTGATCTTGCGGCCGCTGCGGCGGAATCAATAAAACAGTATAAGTACAAAAACACAATAGGACGAAAATACAGCGAGGAGGGGCCTCCGGAGGCACTCCTTTCACTGTATTTTCGTCCTATTGGATTTGTCAATAACCGTTGAGAGATAAAGATTGATCATCCGCTTTGACAGCGACACGACGGTCGCCGGGTACGACCCGGACCGGTATCTGGCCCAGTACAACGCCGCCGGCGGGGACATCAACGCCATGCGCCGGGCGCAGTATACCCGGAATAAGGACAAGATCAACGCCCAGAAGCGGGCGGCATATGCGGCCAAGCAGTTGCGTGAAGTGTCGGATGGTGGTATAGTTAATTATAATAAGGCCGTCTTTGCCGGGAAACGTGACATCACTTGGCCCCTGGAAAAACACCGGGCAGACTTCGACGGCTGGACAGAGGAAGAATACTGGCAACGGGCACGGGAATTGCTGTCCCACAATCCGGCGGACGCCTGTAAGCGACCCCGGCCCCAGAAGCCGGAAATCCGGCCTTTGGACGAGCAGGAAATGGCGGCATTTCTGGAGGCCATTCGGGGTGACCCTTTTGAGGCGATCTACCTGGTGGACCTCTATACAGGCTTGCGGCGCGGTGAAATTTTGGGGCTGTGTTGGGACTGCGTAAACTTTGACGCGGGAACCATCCACGTGCAGCGACAGCTCCAGAAGGCCAGGAAGGGAGGTTGGCACTATTTTTCCGCCCCCAAAAATGGGAAAGGCCGGGTGGTGGCTATGCCAGAGACAGTCCGCCGTGCGTTGAAGCAGATACAGCAGGCGCAGCGCCTGCTCCGTCTTCGGGCGGGCGGGGCCTGGATAGCATCAGGCGGCGTGTGGGCGGACAGCGAGCGCAAGGAGATGAGCAGGTATTCCCTCGTCTTTACGGACGCCTATGGCCGGTATATAGCTGATCAGACAGTTTATCATCACTTCAAAAAGTTGGCTGCGTCCATCGGCCGGCCAGACGCCCGCTTCCACGATTTGCGACACAGTTACGCTGTTGCCGCTATCCGCTCGGGGGACGATATCAAGACGGTGTAGGGGAACCTCGGCCACGCTACTGCGGCCTTTACACTCGACGTCTACGGCCACGTCACCGACCAGATAAAGCAGGACAGCGCCCGGCGCATGGAGCTATACCTGGCATCTCTACAGAAAGAGAAGATAGGGTACTGATTGGGGCAGTGTTGGGGGTAGTGCAATTCAGCTGCATTGTTTTGATGATTTTTTAGGAGCAATATGCACTCGTAAATGGAAAAACCCCCGGAATCCCAAACAGATTCCGGGGTATTTTTATGGAGGCGGCGGGAATCGAACCCGCGTCCGAAAACAGATTCACAGGACTTTCTCCGAGCGCAGACGGTTATTTACATTCCCTTCCGCCGGCGTGAGCCGTCACACTACGGCGGTTAGTAGCTTCATGATGCATGGCACGGGCAAAGCTTACCGTACTCACGTTCGCCACTCAAGTCACGCCCCGAACCGGCTCGTGGCCCTTCCGGCCGGGACGGTCGCGCCTAATCAGGCAGCGACAGCAACGGTATTATCGTTGTTATTTGATTTATAAGTTGCCCGTTTTATGGCGGTCAGGCGCCGCCGCTCGCTGATCCTGCTGCACCATCCCCGTCGAAACCAGTACGCCCCCATGTCGCAGGCAAACGCAGAGCGTCTGCCTGGATCGGCGTGTCCAAAAGCCTCGCAGAGTTTGCCGAGAGCCTCAGCACTTCTCCGGTGCGGGATACTCTACCCCAAAGGTCTCCACCGTCATATGGCGGATCTTCTGCGGGCGGCGCGGCTTGTCGTTCCAGTCGCGTGGGGCGGAGACAATCGCGTCCGCCGTCTCCATGCCGGAGATCACCTTACCGAAGGCGGCGTACTGCCCGTCCAGATGGGGGGCCTTCTCCACCATAATGAAGAACTGGCTGCCTGCGGAGTCGGGGGAGGCGGAGCGCGCCATGGAGAGCACGCCGCGGTCGTGCGCCAGATCATTGGCAAAGCCGTTGGCCGCGAACTCGCCGCGGATGGAGTAGCCCGGACCGCCGTAGCCGGCGCCCATCGGGTCGCCGCCCTGGATCATAAAGCCGGGAATCACCCGGTGGAAGATCAGCCCGTCATAGAAGCCGGAAGAGGCGAGGGCCAGGAAATTGTTTACCGTGTTGGGCGCGACCTCTGGATAGAGCTCGGCCACCATCTCTCCGCCATTGTCCATCGTGATGGTCACCTGGGGATGCTTGTTCTCTGCCATGTCTGAGCGCCTCCTTATGACATATGTGTGTATTGTGCAGCGTTAATACCTGCCCTGCGACTTCATCGCCCGGTCCATATCCCGCTTGGCCGAGCGCTCGGCCGCCGTGGCGCGTTTGTCATAGAGCTTTTTGCCCCGGGCCAATCCCAGCTCTACCTTGACCCGCGAGTCTTTCAGGTAGAGCGAGAGGGGGATGAGGGCATAGCCGTCCTGCTGGACCTTCGCCTGCAGACGCAGAATCTCCCGCTTGTGCAGCAGCAGCCGCCGGTCGCGCATCGGGTCGCGGTTGAAGATGTTCCCCTTTTCATAGGGAGAGATATGCATGCCGTAGACCATCATCTCTCCGTTTTTTACCTGGCAGAAGGAGTCCTTCAGATTGACTTTGCCGGCGCGGATGCTCTTGACCTCCGTGCCGGCGAGTTCGATGCCCGCCTCCAGCCGGTCTTCAATAAAGTAATCGTGAAAGGCTTTCTTGTTGTTGGCAATCGTCTTGACACCCTTTTGAATGGCCATCCGGACCCCTCCTTTCCGCCGGGATTGCGCGCCGCCGGGAAAAGCCGTGATGCGGATCAGACGGCTTAGAATTTATTATACCATGGCTGTCAAGCGCCTCATACCTCCCGCGGCCGCATGGGAGAGCCGGAATTTCTACCGCTTGACCGGGCAGCGGCAGCGATGAATGGAAATTTTCTCACATTTGACCATTTGTGCAACTTGAGTTCCAATTTTGCTCTGTTTCGGAGAATATAGGAATGTATTGGATTAAAAAGTGCGGGAAATGCAATGGGATGCTGGAAAGCGGACGCCTTTTTTCCAAATTCTCTTTGATTTTATTGTAAACCGGTGATATACTAGTGACATTGACAGGGGCACTTTGCCCTTGAGAGAAAATGGAACAGCTTTTTTCGGTGATGGGACTCCCGCCGGAGTGCGGCGGACGTGTTGTCTCTCCCGTCTTTTTCCCGCCCAGGGCGGGGGTTCAAATTGGATAAAGAAGGTGCCTCCTTTGCAAAAATATGTCATTCACGGCGGCAAGCCTCTCTCTGGTACGGTCAGCATTAGCGGTGCAAAAAACGCGGCGGTGGCGATTATTCCCGCGGCGCTCCTGGTAGACGGCGTCTGCCGGATTGAAAATATCCCTCAGATCAGCGACGTGACGCTGATTTTACGAATTTTACAGGAGTTGGGTGCCGGTGTGCATCTGGTCAACCGCCACACGGTGGAGATTGACAGCCGGCATATCGCCAGCTTCCGCGTTCCCGACCAGCTCTCGCGCAAGATGCGCGCATCCTACTATCTGATCGGCTCGCTGCTCGGGCGGTTTGGCCGCGCGATGGTCTCCATGCCGGGCGGCTGTGACCTCGGCACGCGCCCGATTGACCTGCATCTGAAGAGCTTTCAGGCCCTCGGGGCGGAGGTGTCGGTGGAGAGCGGTTATGTCCACGCGACTGCGCCGAATGGCCGGCTGCACGGGGCGGGCATCTATATGGACCAGGCCTCCGTCGGCGCGACGATGAACGCGATGCTGGCTGCCGTCCGGGCCGACGGCACGACCACGATTGAGAACGCTGCCAAGGAGCCGCACATCGTCGATCTGGCCAACTTCCTCAACACGATGGGGGCGGATATCACCGGCGCGGGCACCGACGTGATCCGCGTGCGCGGCGTCAAGTCGCTCCACGGGGGCGCTTACTCCATCATTCCTGACCAGATTGAGGCGGGCACCTACCTGGCCGCCGTCACCGCCGCCGGCGGCGACGTGGTCATTCAGAACGTCATCCCGAAGCACCTGGACTGCATCACCGCCAAGCTGGAGGAGATGGGCGTCCAGGTGGAGGAGTACGGCGATTCTGTGCGCGTGGTGCGCCGCGGCGCGCTCCGGCGCACGAATATCAAGACGATGCCCTATCCCGGCTTTCCGACGGACATGCAGCCGCAGATTGCCGCCTGCCTCTGCCTGGCAGAGGGCACGAGTGTCATCAATGAGGGCATTTGGGAAAACCGTTACCGCTATGTCTCCGAGTTCCGCCGTCTGGGGGCGCACATCCAGGTGGACGGCAAGATCGCCGTCATCGAGGGGGTGGAGCGCCTGACGGGGGCCTCTCTGCGCGCCTGTGACCTGCGGGCCGGCGCGGCGATGGTGGTGGCCGGCCTGGCCGCCGAGGGCACGACGGAGATCGGCTGCATCCACTATATCGAGCGCGGGTATGAGAAGCTGGTGGAAAAGCTCCAGGGACTCGGCGCGGATATCCGTGTTGTGGACGTGCCCGAGGAGGACGGACAGCAGGCCGATCAGGCCGGCTGATTTCTCCGGGGAGACGCGCCAAAGAAGATTTCACACCTTATGCGGCAGCAGTTTGCCTTGCTGCCGCTTTTTTCTGAGTTTGGACGGAGAGAAGAAAGAGAGGGATCTCGTTTGCAGCTGTATACGCTTGCCAGCGGCTCGTCCGGGAACTGCGCCCTGCTCACCGGCGGCGCGAAGCTGCTGGTGGACGCCGGCATCTCCTGCCGGAAGATCACCACCCGGCTGGCCCAGACCGGCGTACATCCCCGGGAATTGGATGGGATTTTGATTACCCATACCCATGCCGACCACATCGGCGGCCTGCGCGTCCTGCTGCGGCGCAGCCCTCTGCCGGTCTATGCCAGCGAGGCGGCGGGGGAGGACCTGCTGCGGCGGGTGCCGGAGGCGGAGGGGCTGCTGCGCCCTTTCCGTCCAGGGGAGACCTTTTCCCTTGGCGGCGTGGAGATACGTACCTTTGCCACGTCGCACGATGCGCCGGGCAGTGTGGGCTACCGCTTTTCCGACGGGGAGCGGACAGCGGCGGTGGTCACTGATCTCGGCTATCTCTCCGACTGCGTGCGCGAGGCGCTTGCCGGACGGGTGGATGTGGCCCTGTTGGAGGCCAATCACGATCCGGACTGGCTGCGCAGCGGGCCGTACCCTTATCCGCTCCAGGAGCGTGTGCTGGGCCGCTACGGCCACCTGTCCAATGAGGCGTGCGGGGAGCTGGCGATCTATCTGGCGCAGGCCGGTGCGTCTGTGCTCGTGCTGGGCCATCTGAGCCGGGAGAACAACACCCCGGAGCGTGCCCGGGAGACGGTCCGCCGCATGCTGGAGGAGGCGGACTGTCCGCCGGTCCGGCTCAGTGTCGCCGCCTCGGATGAGCTGTGCGGCCCGTTTGCCGTGCCGGTCCGGGGGATGGGGGCGCGCTGCGGATGATTCACGTCTCAATCCTCTGCGTGGGCAAGCTGAAGGAGAAATTTTACCTCGAGGCGGTGGAGGAGTATACCAGGCGCCTGGCCCCGTTTTGCCGCCTGACGGTGACCCAGCTGTCGGAGACGCGCCTGCCTGACCGCCCGTCCGAGGCGCAGATCGCCCAGGCGCTGCGGCAGGAGGGGCAGGAGATCCTCGCCCGCCGCCCGCGCGGGGCGGCGCTGATCCCGCTGTGCGTGGAGGGGGAGCAGCTTACCAGCCCGGCGCTCGCCTGGCGGATGGAGCAGTGGGCGGTACAGGGCGGCAGCGCGATCTGCTTTGTCATCGGCGGCTCCTACGGCCTGGACGAAGCTGTGAAGGCCGAAGGCGTGTTTCGCCTGTCCATGTCCCGGATGACTTTTCCCCACCATCTGGCGCGCGTCATGCTGCTTGAGCAGATCTACCGCGCCTTCCAGATTCAGGCTGGGACGAAGTATCACAAATAGGAGCGCACAGCGTGGGCCAGTGCCAGTGGGGCGGTCCATTTATCCCGCCAGGAGTGGCTTTGAATGTTCTGCCTTAAGAGATGTCCCGCAAAAGCCCAAGCGGTTGCCTGCTCGCTTCTTCTGGGGCCTTCTGTAAAATCCCGACATTTTTTGGGCTTGCTGGAGTGCTGATTTCAGCGGTTTGACTTCTGCCGGCAGCTCCGCCTCGCTCTACTTTCGTCCCATCGGTCAACAAGAAAGGACACCGTACCCGGCAAAACTGCTGAGTACAGTGTCCTTTTTCGGTTGTCAATGCTGATTTCAGGACTTCGGTCTGAACCTGCTTTACGAACCTCTGCCTTCCGGCGGGGCGCCTGTTCGTCAAGACGGCATTTTGCGAAGGCTGGAGAGGGTCATGGCTAAGGCCGGTAGTCATCTCGGAGAAACGGCTCACGCCGCTCATCGGAGCAGAGCAGTCCATATTTCCGAGGATGGCGATAAGCGTTGCCGTGAACCTCTTGACAGCGATAATTGCGCAGCAAATTCAGATCGAGCTCTGCCATCCAGAGCCCTTCCTCTGCGCCCGCTTCCAGAACGCACATGTCCCGAGAGCCGGTCTCGCCGGGCAAATAGGCCACCCCATCAAAGATAGTGGAGTGCCCATTGCAGTCGGGGACGGAGGAGGGATAGTTGCAGGTGGCGATGGCCAGCATATTTTCATAGGCCCTCGCCCGCAGCTGGGAAAGGCGGTTGAGCTCCATTGGGCAGGCATTCGGCACCAGCAGGAGTTCTGCTCCCTGCAGCATCAGGATTCGGGCGCTTTCGGGGAATTCCCGGTCGTAGCAGATCATGGCGCCTACCTTTACCGAGCCGTCCTGCGTGTCCAGGTCCACCACAGAGAATCCCTCCCCCGGCGTGAGGTTACGCTCTATGTCAAAATCGCAGGTATGTACTTTGGAGTAGTGGAGTGCCTTGCGCCCGAAGCGGTCAAAGAGAATCAGGGAGTTCTTTGGTCCCGTCTCACAGGTCTCCAGAAAGGTGATCCCGATGGCCATTCCCAGTTCCCGGGCGAGGTGCTGATAAGAACTCACAAAAGGATGGTCCGCCGGAATCGCATCTTTCACCCAGTCGGAGACGGGGCGGCCGTAGATCCGGTATCCATTACTGAACATCTCGGGGAATAGGGCAATATCTGCGCCCCGTGCCTTTGCCTTGCGGCAGAAGGCAGCACCCTTGGCCTGGGTGTGCTGTAAATTTTCTCCTGCCGCAATTTGCAGCAATGCCACATTCATGCTGATGCTCCTTTTTCACATTCCGGATTGGTTGCGTTGGTCAGGAGGGAAGGGGAAACGCGCATTGTTTGAAAAGAGGGACGCCTGGAAGATCAATATATCTTCCAGGCGTCCTCAGACTGTCGAAAAAGGTCTCACCGAGTTTGGCTCGAAGAGCCAAATAGAGTCCAATTCATTTTTGGCACGGGCATGTACCGAGCCAAAAATACTGATAGTCCGACGAGTGTGCGGATTTTTGGAACAAAAATCCGTGCGCGCGCCCGAGCTGCCAACGGCGGCGACAAAGTGCCCTCGGGGTATGGGAGGACTGCAAGCTCGCGCAAATGCTTGCATTTGCGCGAAAGGCTGTCAAAAATACTTTTTTGACAGCCTCGGACGCCTGGAAGATCAATATATCTTCCAGGCGTCCTGTCGCTTCATGGAATCTCTGCTCAGGGATTGCGTACATCCACATGCCAGATGCGGGAGGCGTAGTCGGCGATAGAGCGGTCCGAGGCGAAGACACCGGAACGGGCCACATTGATCAGCGACATCTGGTTCCAGCGCTTCTGATCCTGATAGGTCTCAGAGACCTTGCCCTGGGTATAACGATAGCTCTCGAAGTCGGCCAGCAGCAGATAGGCATCCGGCTGACCACCGTTGCCGTGCAGCAAACCGTTGTAGAGGTCGGAGTAGTTCTTGCCGTCGGAGAAGGTCCCGTTGAGCACACCCAGTACGTCGCGGATGTCGGCGTTCTGATTGTAGTAGTCATAGGGGTTGTAGCCGCCGCGCAACTTGTGTGCCACCTCGTCGGCCGTCAGACCGAAGATAAAGATGTTGTCATCGCCCAGCAGCTGATGCATCTCGACGTTGGCGCCGTCCTCCGTGCCGATGGTGAGCGCGCCGTTCATCATGAACTTCATGTTGCCGGTGCCGGAGGCCTCCTTGCCGGCGGTCGAGATCTGCTCGGAGACCTCTGCGGCGGGCATCAGCTTTTCCGCCAGCGAGACGCGGTAGTTCTCCAGGAAGAAGACCTGCAGCTGGTCTTTGCAGCGCGGGTCCTCATTGATCTGACGGCTCAGGGAGTTAATCAGCTCAATGATGCGCTTGGCGGTGTAGTAGCTGGGGGCGGCCTTGGCGCCGAAGAGGAAGGTGCGCGGCTGAATCTGCTGCCCGTTCTGAATCTGCCGGTAGAGATAGATGATGTGCATCACATTGAGCAGCTGCCGCTTGTACTCGTGCAGGCGCTTGACCTGGACGTCAAAGATCGCGTTCGGATTGAGCTGGAAGCCATACTCCCGCAGGGCATAGGCGGCAAAGGCCTCCTTGTTGGCGCGCTTGATCTTGGCCATCTGCTGGAGGACGGAGGCGTCATCCTTGGCCTGCTCGAACTTTTTGAGGTACTCCACCGGGTGGAGCAGGTAGTCGTCCCCGCCGGTGACGTCGCGGATGAGAGAGTCAAGCTGCGGGTTGATCTCGCTGAGCCAGCGGCGATGGTCCACGCCGTTGGTGACGTTAGTGAACTTCTCCGGCGTGCGCAGCCACGCGGTGTGGAAGACGTCCTTCTTGAGAATGTCGGAGTGCAGCGCGGACACGCCGTTGATCGCGTAGCAGGCGGCCACACAGAGGTTGGCCATGCGCACGTCGCCGTCCCAGACGATGGCCAGCTCACGCGCCTTGTTCTCGTCGCCGTGGAAGAAGGCGCGCACATCGGCCAGGTAGCGGTCGTTGATCTCGCACATGATCATAAAGATACGCGGCAGCAGCCCCTGCACCAGGATCTGCGGCCAGTGCTCAAGCGCCTCGGCCAGGACGGTGTGGTTGGTATAGGCCACAGAGTGGGTGGTGATGTACCACGCCTCGTCCCAGCTGTAGCCCTCCTGATCGATCAGGATGCGCATCAGCTCAGGGATGACCAGGGTGGGATGGGTGTCGTTGATCTGCAGCACGTGCTTTTCGTGGAAGTTCTTCAGCGTGCCGTAGAGATTCTTGTGCTTGCGGCAGATGGACTGCACCGTCGCGGAGACGAAGAAGTACTGCTGCTTGAGACGCAGGCTCTTGCCCTCATAGTGGTCGTCCGCCGGATAGAGCACCTTGGCGATGGTCTCGGCGGTGATCTGCTGTTCCACCGCCTTGAGATACTCGCCGGAGGAGAAGTAGGACATGTTCACCGGCGTGGGGCTCTTGGCGTCCCAGAGGCGCAGCTTGTTGACGTGTTTGGTCTGATAGCCGGCGATATACATATCCATGGGGATGGCCAGCACGTCGCTGTAGCCCACCTGGCGGCAGACGAAGCGGCCGTTCTCGTCGGTGTATGACTCGACGCTGCCGCCGAAGCGGACGGTCTCTGTCTCGTCCTCACGGGGCGTGAGCCAGGCGTCGCCGATCTCCAGCCACTCATCCGGCAGCTCGATCTGCCGGCCGTCCGAGATCTTCTGGCGGAAGAGCCCAAGCTGGTAGCAGATGGAGTAGCCGATGGCAGGGATCTCCTGGGTGGTCATGGAGTCCAGATAGCAGGCGGCCAGGCGGCCCAGACCGCCGTTGCCCAAGCTGGCGTCCGGCTCCACCTCAAAGAGGTCGCCCGCGGAGAAGCCCAGAGACTCAATGGCCTCCCGCAGCGGCTCCATCACGCCGAGATTATAGGCATTTTTCATCAGAGAGCGGCCCATCAAAAATTCCATGGACAGGTAATGCACCTGACGGGCCTGCGCGACGTCGACGGATTTGGAGGTGACGATCCGGTTGGTGGACATCATGTCGCGGATGACCAGAGCGCAGGCCTTGAACATCTGGACCTGCGTGGCCTCAGAGGGGATGCGGCCGAAATTGCGGCGGAGCTTGCCTTCGATGAGGGTGCGCAGCTCCTCCTTCGTATATTGATGCATGACAAATCCTCCATTCGAGTGAAATGAGAGCGATAGAATCTTTTCCAGGGTAGAAATAACAGCAATACTTTACCATGACCGGGCAGGATTGTCAATTGGCAGGGATAGACGAAAATATGCCCATTGGGAGACGGTTATGCCGCATGGGGAAAGACAGAGCGGCCCCGTGCCTGGATGCAGCACGGGGCCGGAGACACGCTCTCCCAGGACGGCGGGTCAGGAGAGGATGCTCTTGTAGATTTCGAGATAGGACTCAGCGGATTTTGCCCAGCTGAAGTCAGCCTGCATGCCCTTCTTCATCAGGGCGGTCCAGGCGTCCTTGTCCTCGTAGACGGCCAGGGCGCGGTCCACGGCGCCGAGCATATCCTCCGCGTTGATATTGGCGAAGGTGAAGCCCAGCCCCTCACCGGTGGCGGGGTTGTAGGAGGGGACGGAGTCGCGCAGGCCGCCGGTCAGACGGACGATGGGGATGGTGCCGTAGCGCAGAGCGATCATCTGGCTCAGGCCGCAGGGCTCGGCGATGGACGGCATCAGGAACAGGTCCGCGCCGGCGTAGATGGCGGAGGAGAGCGGGGCGGAGTAGGTGATGTTGGACGACACGCGGCCGGGATAGCGGGCCTGTGCGTTGCGGAAGAACTCCTCAAAGCCCCATTCGCCGGTGCCCAGCAGGACGAACTGGACGTTGTTGTTCATGATGCGGTCAAACGCGGCGGTAATGAGGTCGTAGCCCTTGTGGCCCACCAGGCGGGAGATGGAGCCGATGATGGCCGCGTCCGGGTCCTCCTCCAGCCCGAGCTGCTTCTGCAGGGCGGCCTTGCAGACGGCCTTGCCGGACAGATCGTCCACCGTGAAATTGGCGGCAATCTTGGGGTCCTTGGCGGGGTTGAACGCCTCGGTGTCGATGCCGTTGAGGATTCCCTGCATCTTGTACTGGTTGTCGGCCACTACGCCCTCCAGCCCGTGGGCATAGAAGGAATACTGCAGTTCGCGCGCATAGGTGGGGGAGACGGTGGTCACGTAATCCGAGGCATAGATGGCGCCCTTCATCAGGTTGACATCGTTGTAGTAGGAGAGCATATGCTCATTGAAGTACAGGCCGTAGTCCAGGCCAAAGACGTCCGAGAGGATGGAGTTGCCATACCGTCCCTGATACTCGATGTTGTGGATGGTGTAGACCGTCTTGGTGCCGGTCAGCTCGGGCACGTTGCGCCGGGCCTCCATCAGGTAGATGGGGATGAGTGCGGTCTGCCAGTCGTTGCAGTGGATGATGTCGGGCGACCAGCTGAGCTGAGCGGGCAGCTCGACGACTGCCTTGGAGAAGTAGGCGAAGCGCTCGCCGTCGTCATAGTGGCCGTACAGGCCGTTGCGCTTGAAATAGGTCTCGTTATCCAGGAAGTAGTAGGTGACGCCGCCCCGGTCGAGCTGGAAGATGCCGCAGTAGCAGCTGCGCCAGCCGAGGTGGAAATAGAAGTAGCGCACAAAGGTCATCTGGCTGCGCCAGTTGTCGCCGATACCGGCATAGAGGGGGAGCACCACCCGGACATCGTTCTTGCCGCCCTCTGCCAGGGCAGGGGGGAGGGAACCGGCCACGTCAGCCAGACCGCCGGTTTTGATGAAGGGGGCGACCTCAGAGGAGGCAAACAGGATTTTCATTGCAATCGGTCCTTTCAACAGGGGGAACCCGGCCAGCCGCGCAGGCCCCTCAGACGGAGATGAAGTCCCGCGCCGCCTCCCGCGGAAGGGGCAACGGGCAATCCCGGGCCCGTGCCGGGCCCGGGACAGGTCAGTGTCAGATACGGCTTCCCTTGGAGTAGACGATGGGATAGCTCTCGCAGCCGGAGAGGACGCGGTTGGCGCCGATGATGACGCTCTTGTCGCAGATGACGCAGTTGAGGTTGGCGTTCGGGCCGATCTCGACGTCCTTCATCAGGATGCAGTTTTTGACCACGGCGCCCTTGGCGATCTTGACATTGCGGAAAAGAATGGAGTTCTCCACCGTGCCCTCGATGATGCAGCCGTCGGAGACGAAGGAGTGATCCACCTTGGCCTCCGGCCCGTAGTAAGTGGCGGGGTCGGAGCGGTCCTTGGAGCGGATCGGATGGGCGGGGTTGAACAGGTCGTCGCGCACATCCTTGTTCAGCAGGTCCATGCTGTGGGAGAAGTAGTCCGCCACAGACGGGAAACGGGCGACATAGCCCTCAAAAATGTAGGGCACAACCTTCAGACCCAGGGAGTTCTTGTTGCACAGCACCTGGCGGGAGAAGGAGTACATGTCGCGCGCGCTGCAGTAATCCACCAGCTCAATCAGCTTGGCCTTGCTCATCACATAGATGTTCAGAGACTCATAGCCGACGCCCTTGGCGGGCTTGGCGATCACCTCGGCGACGGAGCCGTCCTCGGCCAGGGTGAGGTAGGTGGCGTGGAAGGCCGCGCCGGTATAGGTCTTGGAGCAGGCGATGGTAATGTCCGCACCGGAGGAGATGTGCTTGTTAAACACGTCCTCGAGCGAGATGTTGAGCACGATGTCCGCATCGGCGATGATGAGATACTCCTGCTTGATCTCCTCCAGATAGCTGCGCAGGCCAGCCATGGCCTCCATCATGCCGCGGTAGTTGTGCTGATGGGTGGCGGACATGGAGAAGGGGGGCAGCAGCCGCAGGCCGCCCTGACGGCGGGCCAGGTCCCAGTCCTTGCCGGAGCCGAGGTGGTCGAGCAAGGACTGATAGTTCTGCTGCAGGATGACGCCGATATCGGTGATGCCGTCGTTGACCATGTTGGACAGGATGAAGTCCACCAGACGGTAGCGCCCACCGTAAGGCACGGAAGAGATCGCCCGGATGGAGGTCAGCTCCTTCAGGTCATAGCCGGGCTGGTTGGTCATCAGGATACCATGGACATTGTTCAGCATTATGCCTCACCGCCTTTCGATTCTTCAGTGTACATGGCGCCGGCCGGCACGGCGGCTCCGGCATCCACGACAACGCCGCCGGCTACGACGGCAATCTCGCCCTTGTCCTCGCCGACCTTGGCGCCCGGCTCTACGACGGCGTTCTCCGCCAGGATGGCGTATTCCACCGTCGCGCCCGCCTTGACGGTGGCGCCAGGCATCAGGATGGAGTAGCGGACGGTCGCGCCCTTTTCCACATTGACCGACTCAAAGATGATGGAGTTATCCACCGTGCCGTCGATCTCGCCGCCGCCGGCGACCAAGGAGTGGGTGATAGACGCCTCCGGCCCGGTGACGTGGGGCGGGCAGGTGTTCGTGCGCGCATAGATGGGCCAGCTCTTGTCAAAGATGCGGATGCCGCTCTCCGTGCTCAGCAGGTCCATGTTCGCATCCCACAGCGAGGCGATGGTGCCCACGTCCTTCCAGTAGCCGTCAAAGCGATAGGCGACGCAGGTCTCACCCTTGGCGATCAGGCTGGGGATGATATTGCCGCCGAAGTCATTCTTGGAGGTGGGGTCGTTCTCGTCCTCAATGAGGGCCTGGCGGAGCTTGGACCAGGTGAAGATATAGATGCCCATGGAGGCGAGGTTGCTCTTCGGGTGCTTGGGCTTCTCCTCGAACTCGTAGATGACGTCGTTGGCATCCACGTTCATGATGCCAAAGCGGGTGGCCTCCTCCATGGTGACCTCCAGCACGGAGATGGTGGCCGCGGCATTCTGCGCCTTATGGTAGGCCAGCATCTTGGCATAGTCCATCTTGTAGATGTGGTCGCCGGAGAGGATGAGGACGTACTCCGGGTTATACATGTCAATGAAGTTGATGTTCTGATAGATTGCGTTGGCCGTTCCCTTATACCAGGAGCCCTTCTCACCGGCGCCCAGGTAGGGGGGCAGCACGTGCACGCCGCCCTCAGACTTATCCAGGTCCCACGGCTGTCCGTTGCCCAGATAGGCGTTGAGCTCCATCGGGCGGTACTGGGTCAGAACGCCGACAGTGTCGATACCGGAGTTGACGCAGTTGGACAGGGGAAAGTCAATGATCCGGTACTTTCCGCCGAAGGGGACGGCGGGCTTTGCCACGGAGCGGGTCAGAGCATACAGGCGAGAACCCTGTCCGCCGGCCAGCAGCATGGCGACACATTCCTTCTTCATTTGCATTCACCTCAATATTCATTGTCTGGCCGGCACAGCCGACGGGGGCGGAGCCGGCGGAGGATTATATTCAGGCGGCAGGAGGCCGCCAAAATATACAGGATGGACGCGCGAGAGTTATTGCAGGCCGGCCGCGCCGCGGCGGCGCGGGGCCTTGCTGATACAGCTGAGCACCAGGCCGGTCATCGGCGGCAGGTCGACCTGGATGGAGTCGCGGAAGCGGTGACTGGCAATGGGGGCGGAACAGATCGGGCGGTTCTCTACCCGGCCCTGGCCGCCGTGGTCGGTACTGTCGCTGTGAAAGAGCACCCGGTAGACCCCGCCATAAGGGACGCCGATCCGATATCCCATCCGCGCGACGGGCGAGGCATTGAGCGCCACGATCAGCGCCCGCCCCTCGCGGTCGCGCCGGAGATAGACGAAGGTGTTGCCGCTGGCATCGTCCGGGCAGATCCACTGGAAGCCGTCCCAGCTGTCGTCCTCCTCCCAGAGGGCGGGCTGGGTCAGATAAAATTGGTTGGCGGCCCGGAAATAGGCCTGGTGCCGCCGGAAGGGCGGGTAGTCCAGCAGGTGCCAGTCAAGTGAATACTGATACCGCCACTCGTTGAATTGCCCCAGCTCCGTGCCCATCATCAGCAGCTTGCGGCCCGGGTGGGTGAGCATGTAGAGGTAGAAGACGCGCACCCCGGCAAATTTCATCTGGTCATCCCCCGGCATGCGCCCCACCAGGGAATTTTTGCCCCGCACGACCTCGTTGTGCGAGAGGGGGAGGATGAACCGCTCGGAGAAGGCGTACATCATGGAAAAAGTGAGGTCCTTGTGGTTGTACTGGCGGTAGATGGGGTCGAGATGGAGATAGTGCAGCACGTCGTGCGCCCAGCCGGTGTTCCACTTGAAGTCAAAGCCGAGCGCGGCCGGATCGCTCTCCGTCCGGCCGGTGACGTGCGGCCAGGAGGTGGACTCCTCGGCCACCATCAGCACGTCGGGGAACTGCTCTGCCACGGTGGTGTTCAGACGGCGCAGGAAGGCCACCGCCTCCAGATTTTCCCTACCGCCCTTTTCATTCGGCTGCCAGGGGCGGCCGTCATAGTCCAGATAGAGCATGGAGGCCACTGAATCCACACGCAGCCCGTCCAGGTGATACTCCCGCAGCCAGAACAGGGCGGACGAGAGCAGGAAGGAGCAGACCTCCGGCCGGCTGTAGTTGAACATCTGGGTATTCCAGCCGGGGAACTCCGCCTTGAGCGGGTCCTCATATTCATAGCATGGCGCGCCGTCAAAGCGGTACAGCCCGTGCTCGTCTGTGGGAAAGTGGGCAGGCACCCAGTCCATCAGCACCGCGACGCCGGCCTGGTGGAGCTGGTCGATCAGGTACATAAAGTCATGCGGTGTGCCGAAGCGGCTGGTGGGCGCGAAGTAACCGGTGCACTGATAGCCCCAGCTCTCGTCGCGCATATGCTCCGTCACCGGCATCAGGGACACGCCGGTAAAGCCCATCTCCTTGACGTAGGGAACCAGCCAGCGGGCGATGTCCCGATAGGAGAGGAACCGCCCGTCCCCGGTGCGCCGCCAGGAGCCGAGGTGGACCTCGTAGAGATTCAGCGGCTGGCCGCGCAGCGGGCGGCGGCGCCGGTAGTCCATCCACTGCCCGTCCGCCCATGGATAACCGTCCAGATCGTAGAGCTTGGAGGCCGCGTCGGGGCGGGTTTGCGCGTGGAACGCGTAGGGATCAGCCTTGAACTGTACCTCGCCGTCGGCGGTCTGAACGGCATACTGATAGTCTTCATAGGTGGAGAGGCCGGCGATCCAGACCTCCCAGATGCCGTCCCGCACGAGTGTCATGGGATGGGCGCCCACAGTCCAGCCGTTGAAGGGGCCGACCACGGACACCGCAGCCGCGCGGGGCGCCCAGACGCGAAAAAACCAGCCGGATTCACTACCCTGCTGGACAGGATGCGCGCCAAACCAGGCATACGCACGGTGAGAGACACCGCTCAAAAAATCGGCGACATTGCGGTCAGATTCTGCGCGGGCGGGGCGTTCCATGGGCATCTCCTTCATTTTGAGACAATATCATTGGCAATAGAGCCTAAAAAATGGTTCGTTGTCACGATTTGCTAGGGAAATGAAAATAACAAACCCATCTTTGTAGAAATTATACAATAGAACGGCAGGCACGTCAAGGGAGAAATGGAAGGGGGAAGATATTTTGAAAAAAATTTACTTCAAAGAAACAAAACGGCCGCCGGCGGCAGTGCGCTTCGGCGGCCGGGCGTTTCTCACCCGATTTTATGTGCGGTTTAAACATGATATGGTCGAATCTGCCGGACGGGGCGCGCTCTCTCAGGGCTGCCGTGTAAGAACGGTAAAACCGTCCTCAGCGGTGACGGAGTCCGCGAGGCCTTCCGTGACATAGATGGCACCTGCCTCGTCGATCAGCAGCGCCTCGAACTGTTCACTGTGCGCGCGCCAGTAATCCGTGCTCCCCTCCAGGCCGAGCAGATAGAGGGAGGTGGACAGGCCGTCGGCCAGCGTGCCATCCTCCGAGACGATGGTCACGGAGGCCAGGCCGCTGTCGGCCGGATAGCCGGTGGCCGGGTCAAGGATATGCTGATAGGTGACTCCGGTCTCCTCGTCCACGAAGTAGCGCTCATAGCCGCCGGAGGTGATGACGGCCTGATCGACCACCTCAATGACCGCCGCGATGGTGCCCTCGACGCTCCAGGGGTCCTGAATGCCGATGCGCCAGGGGGTCCCATCCGGCCGTGTGCCGAGGCACTGGATGTTCCCGCCCAGCGAGACCATGCCGGAGGTGACGCCGGCGGCCCGGTAGAGCTCCATCACCCGCTGCGAGGTGTAACCTTTGGCGATACCGCCCAGGTCGATGGCCTGCCCCTCGCCCAGCGTGAGCCGGCCGGTCTCCCCGTCCAGCGCGAGCCGGTCCGAGCCGACCACATCCAGCGTCTGCGTCAGCTCCTCCTGGGTGGGGACATGGTAGTTCTCGTCGTCAAAGCCCCAGAGCATCATGAGCGGATAGACGGTGATATCAAATGCCCCGCCCGTCTCCTCATAGAGTTCCAGCGAGCTGGAGACCAGCTCGAGCGTGTCCGGCGAGAGCACGCCGCCGCCGTCGCGGTTGATAGCGGAGACCTCGCTGTCCGGGTCACCCGTGCTCAGCAGGGCATCCAGGCGGAGGATCTCCGCCTCCGCGGCATCCAGCGCCTCCTCCCGCGCTGAGCCGTACGCGGTCAGAACCATGATGGTGTCCATACTCTCCAGATACCGCTCACTGGAGACAGAGGCCTCCGGGTCCTGCGGCGCGCCCGTCGCCGCGTAGTCGCAGCCGCCCAGCAGCAGCAGCCCGGCCAGCAGCCCGGCCAGCAGGGGAAAATGCGTCCGGCGCATTTCAGGTCCCTCCCTCGGTAAACAGCCGCTCCGGCAGGCGGCGCATCACCTCATAACAGATCAAGCCGATGGCCAGCCCGGCGGCCAGACCGGTCAGCCAGAGCACCAGCAGGTAGGAGACCACCTGCCACGTCTCAAGCACCAGCATGGCCATCAGGATCTGGCCTGCATTGTGTGCCACCCCTCCGGCCATGCTCACGCCCAGCATGGAGAAGCGCCCACTGCGCTTGAGCAAGATCATCACCGCACCGGACAGCAGCCCACCTGCGAGCGAGAAGAGCAGAGAGAGGGCGTTGCCGAACAGCATCGAGACAAGCGCGATACGCACCAGGTTGATGAGCATGGCCGGAGCGCCGCCCATCCGGTAGAGCGCGAGCAGCACCACCAGGTTGGTCAGCCCCAACTTCATCCCGGGTATGGCGAAAAAAGCGGGAATCAGCGATTCCAGATAGCTCAGCACCAGCGCCAGCGCGACGAGCAGCCCGTACCGGGCGATCGTTCGGGCCTTCATCTCCCTCTCTCCTCTCAGCCGGCCACCGCGTCCAGATCCAGCTCGTCCGGCTGGCCGGTAATCTCAATGATGACCCCGTGCGGCAGGCAGATGATGCTGTCCCCGGCCCAGCGGATGGCCCCCTGATTCACGCACAGCCGGTCCGGGCAGTTCGCCTCCGTCAGGCGGGCCGTCCCGTCCTCGATCACCAGCAGGTTCTCCCCTCCGTCCGCCGTCTCAATGCGGTAGGTTCGGTCCTCTGACAGCGGGAAAGAGGCGGTGACTGTCCCGTCCACCCGGACGACAACCTGCTGCCCCGGCCCGCGCAGCGCCCAGGTCAGCGCGGCCAGCACCAGCGCGGTCAGCCCGAAAAAGAGCAGAAGCAGCAGATCTCCGCGCCGGAACCGTTTTTCCTCTTTGCGGGACATGGCAGCGTTCTCCTCCCCGTGGCGTTTGTGTCCAACAGTGTAGCATATTTCACGGAAAATTGCCAGCCTTTCCGGCAGTTGGAGGGAAGATGACAAAAAATGCGGATTATGCTCTTCCATTTTGGAAGGTTTTGCGCTATAATCATTTAAAAATCTGAACAGAGAAAGACAGCCGGCCGCGTCGCCGGATGCAGAACGAGCGGTCGGGCCCGGTTGATATCCTGGGACAGGAGGAAACAGAGTGAGATGAATATCGGACTGATGGAACTGGTGGTCGTGTTTGTGGTGGCGTTGATTGTCATCGGGCCGGACAAGCTGCCCACCTATGCCAAGAAGCTGGGTGTGGCGCTGCGCGAATTCCGCAAGGCCTCGGAGGACCTGACCAAGGATTTTCAGGAGAACGTCGTTGTGCCGCTGGACGAGGCGCAGCGCCCGCTGCGTGAGGCGATAGAGCCGCTCCAGGAATTGGAGAAGGGCGTACGCTCCGATATCCGGGGGGTGGAGTCCTCCTTGCGCAGCATCGGCAAGCCGAAGAAGGCGGCCGCAGCCCAGGCGGCTCCCGCGCCGGAGAAGACGGCGGCATCGCAGCCGGATGCCGCAGTGCCGTCAGAGACGGCCGCCGTGCCGGAGGAACCGGCCGCGCCGCCGGATGGGGAGCCCTGTCCGGAAGAGACAGCCTCTGCTCCTGAGACGCCCGCGGCGTCCGGGAAGGAGATAGATCCTGAATCATCCACAAACATAACAATGGAGGAGAGATGAAATGAAAGTCGGAGTACAGGAACTGCTGATTGTACTGCTCATCGTGATCGTGATCTTTGGCCCCACGCAGATCCCCAAGCTGACAAAGATGTTTGGCCAGAGCATCCGTAATTTCCGCGAGGGCATGGGGGATGACCCGGACAAGAACGATCAGGGGAATCATTCCGGAGATGCCCAGGCATAAGCAGACATCACAGAACGGTGAGATGAGCCTGGCCGGGCACTTGAAGGAGCTGCGCAATCGGATTATTCTGTGCGTCCTCTTTTTCGTGGCGGCTTTCGTCGCCTGCCTGGCCTACGCCCAGCAGCTGGTGACGCTGCTCACCCGTATTGGCGAGCGGTATCAGTATCAGTTTGTCTACCTCTCCCCGGAGGAACTACTGCTGGTCTACTTCTCTATCGCACTCATCGGTGCGGCGGTGGTCAGCACGCCCATGATCGGGTACCATCTCTACGCTTTCTGCAGCCCGGGCCTCAAGCGCCGGGAACGGATGTTTTTTTTGTTGGCAATGGTGTTCGGCGCGCTGTGCTTTTGTCTCGGCGTGCTGTTTGCCTATTGGATCAGCATACCGTTCATGCTCCAGTTTTTTATCTCGCTTGGCGAGGGTATGGAGATTGCCGCGGCGATCAGCGTGCAGAGCTATATCAGCTTTCTGCTCACCGTATTTGTCATCTTCGGCGTGGTCTTTGAGCTGCCGGTTATCTCCGTGCTCCTGACACAGCTGGGGATCCTCAAGCCGGAGTGGCTGGCCGAATCGCGCAAGGTGATGATCGTCGTCATCTTTTTTGTTGCCGCTGTCATCACCCCGCCGGACGTGATCTCCCAGATCATGGTGGCGGTGCCGATGCTGGTGCTCTATGAGCTGAGCGTTCTGCTGAGCCGGATGTGCGCGGCGTTCAAGGCGAAGCGCAGGAAAGAACCCGTACAATCGGAGTAAAAAGGGAGGAAATCATATGGAAAAAGGTTCAATCAGCCGCAGGAATTTTATCAAAGGCATTGTAGCCGGCGCGGCGAGCGTGGCGACGCTCGGCGTGCTGCAGGCCTGCGAGTATTCCACGCAGAATGCCGCAAACTCCGCGGCGGCCGGCGGCACGGAGGCTGTGACTGGGGCCGGGACCGGCCTGACCTATACCCCGGGCACCTACAGCGCCAGCGCCCGCGGCATCAACGGCGATGTGACGGTCACAATGACCTTTGACGAGAGCAGCATCACCGACGTGCAGATCGACGCCTCCGTTGAGACGCCAGACATCGGCGGCGCGGCGGCCGAGCAGATGCGCGAGCTGATCCTCAGCGCCCAGACCTGTGACGTGGACGGCGTCTCCGGCGCGACGGTCACCTGTGACGCGATCAAGACCGCGGCAGCTGACTGTATCTCCCAGGCATCCGGCACGGAGTTCACGGTCGGCGGCAGCGACAGTGCGGAGGCTTCCGGCTCGGCGGATTGGCTGGGCACTGCCCCTGAGATCGCCGAGAGCGACATCACCGAGACGCTGGAGACCGAGGTGCTCGTGGTCGGCTGCGGCACAGGCGGCTGGATCACCGCGATGACCGCCGCCGAGGAGGGGGCGAAGGTCCTCGTGGTGGAAAAGCGCGAGGAGCCGACCGGCATCCGGGAGGACATCGGTGCGGTCAACTCCCGGTTGCAGCAGGCCTCCTTTGAGGAGTATCCGGAGTTTCGGATTGACAAGATAGAGGCCCTGCAGGACATCGTCCGCTACGGCAGCGGCTATGTGGACTCCGACCTCATCAAGGTCTGGCTGGACAACTCCGGCGAGATGGTGGATTGGCTGACCGACCTGATGGAGTCCACCGGAGACTGGTACATGTCCCTTGAGGGCGGCGTGGGCAATCTTGACGACCCCGGTCGCGACAAGGCCTATGCCACCGGACACAGCCCCCATAAGACGGACAGTGCCGGCGAAGACGTGACGACCAACTCCACCTTCCAGGCCCACTGCGATGAGCTGGGTGTGGAGTGGAAGCTCTCCACCGCCCTGGTCAAGCTGGAGCAGGACGAGAACGGCCGTGTCACCGGCATCATCGCTCAGGATCAGAACGACGAGCACTACATCCGCATCAACGCCTCCAAGGGCGTCATCCTCTGCACCGGCGGCTATGCCACCAACACTGACATGATGCTCGCCCTGCAGCCGATGACGATGGAGATGAAGATCAATGTGCCGATGGGCTCCACCTGCGACGGCTCCGGCATCAAGGCGATGCTCTGGGCGGGCGCGGCCATGGACCCGACCCACGCCTCCATGATGTTCAACCGCTGCTCCTGCCTGCCCACGGAGACGGCGGGTTATCAGACCAACGGCAAGTGGTTCTGGTTCGGCGAGCAGCCCTTCCTGAAGGTCAACCTGAACGGCAAGCGCTTCTGCAACGAGTCCGGTCCGTATGAGTTCATGCTCCACTCGATGTACATGCAGCCCAACCACACCTACTGCGATATCTTCGATGCCAACAGCAAGCAGTACGCCGAGCAGTTTGACGAGGTCGGCTGCTGCCGGCTGTTCCCGTTCCCGAACGGGGCGGAGTCCAATATGGGCTTTGATTATGTCTGGAATCAGCTGATGACAGAATTTGTGGACGAGGGCTATCTCCAGGTGGCCGACACCCTGGAGGAGCTGGCGGAAAAGCTGAACATCCCGGCGGACAACTTCGTGGCCACCGTCGAGCGGTACAACGAGCTGTGCGCCGCCGGCGTGGACGAGGACTACGGCAAGGAGCGCCACCGTATGACCCCGGTGGACACCGCCCCGTTCTACGGCATCCGCACCGGCGCCTGGCATCTGACTACCCTCAACGGCTGCCGGATCAACACTGACATGCAGGTCATCCGCGCCGACGGCACCGCCATCGAGGGCCTGTACGCCACCGGCGACTGCACCGGCGGTTTCTTCGCCACCACTTATCCCAACCTGTTCACCGGCCTGGCCTGCGGACGGACGATGACCTTCGGACGCCGCGCCGCCAAGATCGTCGCCGCCCTGTGAGAGGACGGCTGAAGCAAAGAAAGGAGTCGTTATGCGCGTCCAGACATTTCGGGGCGGCGTGCACCCTGAGGGCCGGAAGGAACTGAGCAAGAACAGCCCGATGCAGGTCTATACGCCCAAGGGCGACATGGTCTTCCCCCTGTCCCAGCACATCGGCAAGCCCGCCGTGCCTGTGGTGAAGAAGGGGGACCGTGTCCTGGCCGGGCAGATCATCGCCGAGGCCGACGGGTATATCTCCGCCCATATCATCAGCTCCTGTTCCGGCACCGTCAAGGGCATTGAGCACCGCTTTACCGATGCGGGAGTGATCGCTGAGTGCATCGTCATCGCCAACGACGGGCAGTTTGAAACCATGCCCGGGATTGGGGAGCAGACAGACTACAAGACGCTCTCCCGCGAGCAGATTATCGACCGGGTCAAGGCCGCCGGCGTCGTCGGCCTGGGCGGCGCGGGTTTCCCCACCCACGTCAAGCTCCAGCCCAAGAATCCGGAGGAGATTGACTACATCATTGCAAACGGCGCCGAGTGCGAGCCGTATATCACCTGCGATGACCGTCTGATGCAGGAGCAGCCCGGCTGGGTGGTCGAGGGACTGCGGATCATGCTTCATCTCTTCCCGCATGCCACCGCAGTCATCGCCATTGAGGACAATAAGCCGGAGGCAATCGCCGCCATGACCCGCGAGATTGCCGGGGACAGCCGGATGCGGGTGATGCCGCTGAAGACCAAGTTCCCGCAGGGCGGAGAGCGAAATCTGGTCCACGCGGTCACCGGCCGGAAGATGGCCTCCAAGGATCTGCCGGCCAACCTCGGCTGCATTGTGGACAACGTGACCACCCTCGCGGCGATCTACCGCGCGGTCTGCCTCAACGAGCCGCTGATGGAGAAGGGCTTTACCGTCACCGGCGACGCCGTGGCCCGCCCCGGCAACTTCCTGGTGCGGATCGGCACCTCGGTCGAGGAGCTGCTTGAGGCGGCCGGCGGCCTGAAGTGCCAGCCGAAGAAGGTGCTCATCGGCGGCCCGATGATGGGCATCGCCATCACCGACTTTGAAGTGCCCATCGCCAAGGCGCAGAACGCCCTGCTGTGCATGACGGAGGACGAGGTGGAGACCGCCGAGCGCCAGATGACCGCCTGCATCCGCTGCGGCCGGTGCGCCCGGGTCTGCCCGGTGGGCCTGGTGCCGCAGATGATGATGACGGCGGCCCAGCGGGGCGACTTTGACCGCTATGAGAAGCTCCACGGCCTGGACTGCATCGCCTGCGGCAGCTGCACCTTCATCTGCCCGGCCAAGCGTCCGCTGATGCAGCTGTTTAAGCAGACCAAGCAGACAATTTTGAACCACCAGGCGGCGGCCAGAGCCGCAGGCAAGTAAAGGAGGGGTGGCATACATGAACGGATTGCTGAATGTCTCCTCCTCTCCCCATGTGAGGAGCAGATTGACCACCGGTCAGGTGATGTACGACGTCATCCTGGCCCTGATGCCGGCGACCTTCTTCGGCGTCTATCACTTCGGACTCCACGCCTTTCTGGTGCTGGCTGTCAGCGTGCTCTCGGCGGTGATTACAGAGTTCGTCTTTGACTATCTGACGCACCGCCCCAACACCCTGCGTGACGGTTCGGCGATCGTCACCGGATTGCTGCTTGGCCTGTGCCTGTCGCCCACGGTACCGCTCTACATCCCCTATCTCGGCAGCCTCTTTGCCGTGCTGGTGGCCAAGTGCCTCTTCGGCGGGCTGGGACATAATTTCATGAACCCCGCGCTGGCCGGACGGTGCTTCCTGTTGATCTCGTTTGGCTCGGCGATGACCAGCTTCTCGGTGGACGGCGTCTCCAGCGCCACCCCGCTGGCTGTCCTGCGTGACGGCGGCACGGTGGACATCCTGGAGATGTTCCTCGGCTTCACCAACGGCACGATCGGCGTGAGCATCGCCGCGCTGCTCATCGGCGGCATCTACCTGCTGATCACCGGCGGCATCACCTTCCATATCCCGCTGGCCTATCTCCTCAGCTTCTGCGCCGCGATGGCTTACCTCGGCGGTCAGGGGCTCGACCCGCTCTTCCTGCTGGCGCATCTGTGCGGCGGCGGCGTGATCATGGGCGCGTTTTTCATGGCGACCGATCCCGTCACCAGCCCGATCACCGGACGCGGACAAGTGATCTACGGCGTTGTAGTCGGCCTGCTCTCTGCGATCTTCCGCGTTTACGGAAGCGCTGCGGACAGCGTGAGCTATGCCATTATCCTCGGCAACCTCGTGGTGCCGCTGATCGACAGGATCTCCGTCCCCGCGCCCTTCGGTCTGGGGGACAACGCCAAGAAGCCCAAGCCCAAGGTGCCCAAAGCGGCGGTCATCCTCACGGTCATCACGCTGATTGCCGGCATCGCCCTCGGCGGCGTAAACGCCCTGACGGCGGACACCATTGCCCAGCGTGCCCTGGAGGAGAGCGCTGCCTCCTACGCCGCTGTCCTGCCCGAGGCAGAGGAGTTCTCCTATGACGACACCCTCTCCGGTGTGGTGGAGTCCTATGCCGAGACCGGATACGGTGACGGGGCCTACGGCAATATCACCATCAATGAGGTGGTAGTTGGACAGGATTCCGGAGGAAATGTGGCGGGCTATGCCATCAGCGTCACCTCTGGCGACGGCTATGACGGGACCATCACGCTCTCCGTGGGTATTTCCTCCGACGGCGTGGTACAGGGCATCTCCTTCACCGAGCTCCACGAGACGGCGGGTATGGGCATGCGCGCCGATGAGGACGAGTTCAAGGGCCAATTCACCGGCGTGCAGACCGACTCGTTCACCCTGGTTCCCGGCGGCGGCTCGACGGCGGAGAACGAGATTGACGGGATCTCCGGTGCGACCGTCACCTCTGCCGCTGTGGTCAACGCGGTCAACGCAGCCCTGGACTTCTACGCCAACCAGATTTCGTGAGGAGGGGTGAGACGATGAATCAAAACATGGAACGAATTTATAACGGCATCGTGAAGGAGAACCCCATCTTCATCATGATGCTGGGCATCTGCCCCACCCTCGCGGTCACCACGTCTGCGACCAATGGCTTTGGCATGGGCATCTCCACGCTGGTGGTGCTGGTGATGAGCAATCTGGTCATCTCCGCCGTGCGCAAGCTGATTCCCGACCAGGTGCGCCTGCCGGCCTATATCGTCATTGTCGCCTCTCTTGTCACCGTGGTGCAGCTGCTCATCCAGGCCTACGTCCCCTTCCTGGACGCGGCACTGGGTATTTACATCCCGCTGATCGTGGTCAACTGCATCATCCTCGGCCGCGCGGAGGCCTACGCCTCCAAGAACCCGCCGCTGCTCTCCGTCTTTGACGGCATCGGCATGGGCCTCGGCTTCACCTTTGCGCTGACGCTGATCGGCCTGGTCCGCGAGCTCTTCGGAGCGGGCACCGCCTTTGGCGTGCAGGTGATGCCGGAGTTTTACCAGCCCATCAGCATCCTGGTAAACGCCCCCGGCGCCTTCCTGGTGCTGGCGATCATTGTCGCCGTGATGAACGGCGCGAGCATCTCCACCGCCGCCAACCGCAAGGTGGAGGGCTGCGACGGCTGCTGCGCCAACTGCGCGCAGGCCTCGGAGAACTGCGGGAAAAAGGAGGGTAAGGCATGACATCGCTTATCATGATCGTGATCGGAGCCGCCCTGATCAATAACGTGGTGCTCAGCCAGTTCCTCGGGCTGTGCTCCTTCTTGGGCGTCTCCAAGCAGATCAAGACCTCTGCCAGCCTGGGCGCCGCGGTGATCTTCGTCATCACCATCGCCTCCGCGGTCGCAAACCTGCTCTATGATTTTGTGCTCGATCCGCTGGGGCTGTCCTACCTGCAGACCATCGTCTTCATCCTGGTCATCGCCGCCCTCGTGCAGGTGGTGGAGATGTTCCTGAAGAAGACCTCGCCCGGCCTGTATAACGCGCTGGGCATCTATCTGCCGCTGATCACCACCAACTGCGCCGTGCTCGGCGTGGCGCTGACCAACGTCACCAACGGCTACAATTTCATCGAGAGCGTCCTGGCCGGACTGGGCACCGCGGTGGGCTATACCATTGCCATCGTCCTGCTGGCCGGCATCCGTGAGCGGATCGAGGAGAGCGAAGTGCCTGCGCCCTTCCGCGGTGCCCCCATCGTCCTGCTCAGCGCCGCGCTGATGGCCATCGCGTTCTACGGCTTCAGCGGCCTGGCATAAGGGAGGGGGAAGAGAGAATGACCATGATCATCTCCACCGCCGTGGTCGTGGCGGTCGTCGGCCTGCTGGTCGGCCTGATGCTGGTCTTTGCCAGCGAGAAGTTCGAAGTGGAAGTGGATGAGAAGGAGGCCGCTGTGCGCGAGTGCCTTCCGGGCAATAACTGCGGCGCCTGCGGCTATGCCGGCTGTGATGCGATGGCGGCCGCCATTGCCAAGGGAGAGGCCCCGGTCAACGGCTGTCCGGTGGGTGGCGCCCCCGTGGCGGAGAAGGTCTCCGCCGTCATGGGCGTCTCTGCGGCGGCGCTGGAGAAGCGGGTGGCCTTTGTCAAGTGCGCCGGCACCTGCGACAAGATGAAGGTCAAGTGCAACTACATCGGCATTCAGGACTGCCAGGCGGCCGCTACCCTGACCGGCAAGGGGATCAGGGCCTGCCAGCAGGGCTGCCTCGGTTATGGCAGCTGTGTCGCCGCCTGCCAGTTTGACGCCATCCATGTCGTTGACGGCGTGGCGGTCGTGGACCGCTCCAAATGCGTCGCCTGCGGCAAGTGCGTCGAGGCCTGCCCGCAGCACCTGATTGAGATCCTGCCCGACCGCAGCGTATACGCGGTCCAGTGCAGCAACACGGAGAAGGGTGCGATTGTCCGTAAGCTGTGCGACGCCGGTTGTCTGGCCTGCGGCCTGTGTGCGCGCCAGTGTGAGGCGGGCGCGATTACCATCGCCAACAATATCGCCCATATCGACTACAGCAAGTGCACCGGCTGCGGCAAATGCGCAGAGAAGTGCCCTGCTAAGATCATCCGCTGCCGCTGAGCGGCAAACGAAAAAACACGCGGGAGACGGATGTCTCTCGCGTGTTTTTTCGATAAGGACATGTGGCTGAGCGTTTCTAATGGTAACGAAGGGGAGCAGGGAAGCCCCCTCACATCTCCTGCCGCCCTTCCAGCGCGCGCATCAGCGTCGCGTCGTCGGCGTACTCCAGGTGGCTGCCTACCGGGATGCCGTAGGCCAGCCGGGTGATGCGTACTCCGAAGGGGCGCAGCAGGCGGCTGAGATACATCGCAGTCGTCTCCCCCTCCGTGTCCGGATTGGTGGCCATGATGACCTCCTCCACCCCGCCGGCGGAGACCCGCTGGACAAGCTGGCTGATGCGCAGGTCGTCCGGTCCGATATGGTTCATGGGGGAGATCACGCCGTGCAGGACGTGATAGAGCCCATTGTACTCCCCGGAGCGCTCCATCGCCATCACGTCCTTCGGATCAGCCACCACACAGATGACAGAGTGATCCCGCTTCAGGCTGGCGCATAGGGCGCACGGTCCCTCTCCCTCCGTCAGATTCTGGCAGACCGGGCAGCAGGTGATGGAGCGCTTGGCGTCCAGAATCGCCTGGGCAAAGGCGTCCGCCTCCTCCTGCGGCAGGTCGAGGACGTAGAAGGCCAGCCGCTGGGCGGATTTCGCGCCGATGCCGGGCAGACGGTTGAATTGTTCCACCAGTTTTTCCAGGGCGGGGGGGAGGTAATGCATGGCGAGCGCTCCTTACAAAATCGTTACAGCATGTTCAGAGTCCGGTCACAGACTGTTCAGTCGGATTTCACATCCTCCTGTTATCTTATTGGGCATGGAACAGCCGGAGACGGGGCGGCATAGGATGAGGTGCGGCGAACCTCCCCGGGGAAATGGATGGCTGATTCCAGTGCCGCTTCTGATAGATCGCTCCGACTGGTTCCGGGCCAGTCGGAGCACTTTTTCAGGCAAATGCCCGGCTTGATCGAGGTCAGCCGTCATAGACAGTGGAGGTGCCCACCTCTTTCGCGTCGTAGCCGCGGGACTGGAGCGAGTCCAGAATTGCCCGCTTGTGCGTCGCGCCGAAGGCCTCCAGCGTCACGCGCAGCTCCACGCCATGCTGGCGGTTGATGTTGACAAACTGGTTGTGCTCCAGCTTGATGATGTTGCCGTTCTGCTGGGCGACGATGCTGGCCACATTGAGCAGCTCACCCGGCCGGTCGGGCAGGTGGACGGAGAAGGTGAACACCCGGCTGCGGTTGATCAGGCCGTGCTGAATGACGGAGGCCATCGTGATGACGTCCATATTGCCGCCGGTCAGAATGGCGACCACATTCTGGTCCTTGCAGTCGAGGTGGTAGAGCGCCGCTGCGGTGAGCAGGCCGGCGTTTTCCACGATCATCTTGTGCTTCTCCGTCATATCGAGGAAGCAGTTGACCAGCTCCTCATCCGGCACGGTGATCACGCCGTCCAGGTACTTCTGCAGATAGGGCAGACAGAGGTCACCCGGGGTCTTGACCGCCACGCCGTCGGCGATGGTCTCCGCCGTGGGCAGGGTGACGATGTGCCCTGCCTCCAAACTCGCCTTCATGGAGGCGGCTCCCTCCGGTTCCACGCCGATCACCTTGACATTGGGGTTGAGCAGCTTGGCCAGGGTCGCTACGCCCGAGGCCAGGCCGCCGCCGCCGATGGGGACCAGGATGATGTCCACATCCGGCAGGTCGGAGAAAATTTCGTAGGAGATGGTGCCCTGGCCAGTTGCGACGCGCAGGTCGTTGAAGGGATGGATGTAGGTCAGCCCCTGGCCGGCGGCCAGCTCCTCCGCCTTGGCCGCGGCGTCGTCAAAGCCGGAGCCGTGGAGGATCACGCGCGCGCCGTAGTTCTTCGTGTTCTCCACCTTGATGAGCGGCGTGGTGGTGGGCATGACCACCGTGGCGGGCACGCCGGCCCGCTGCGCGGCGTAGGCAACCCCCTGCGCGTGATTGCCCGCCGAGGCGGTGATCAGCCCGCGCTCCCGCTCTTCGTCGGTGAGGGTGGAGATGGTGTAGTAGGCGCCGCGAATCTTATAGGCCCCGGTGACCTGCATGTTTTCCGGCTTGAAATAGACGTTGTTGCCCGAGGTGCGGGAGAAATAGGGAGAGTGGACCAGTGAGGTGTCCCGCAGTATCCCCTTGAGTACCCGCCGGGCCTCTTTAAAATCCTCTAAACGCATCATAAAAACCACACTCCCCAATATTGACGGTAAAATGACATTGAAAAGGCCCGGACATCCGCACCGGATGTCCGGGTCAGCACGTTCTATTGTAATCTCAAAATGCAGGATTGTCAATTCTCCGCGCGCGATGGCCCTCCGCCCTGCCCGGCGACGTAGACGTGCTTGTCCAGCCAGCTCTGCGGGACCTGCGCCTGATAGTAGCGATAGAGCTCGCGGGCGCAGATCGCCTCCTTGTCCTCCGGCAGTTCCCGCGCCCAGAGGTGAATCAGGTAAACCACACCGAACACCTCGTTGTCAAACGGACAGGGGACAAAGCCAGCCCGCTGGTAAAAGTCCTGACGGCGGCGGCGCAGACGGTTCACTTCGTCCGGGAGACTCTCCAGCTCGGCCTCCACTTCGCCAAGGATGCCGTCCGGGTATTGTTTCTTGAGCAGTTCCAGACAGATACTGCCGTAACCGGACCCTTTGTCCAGCATAGCCAGATAGTCCAGCAGGACAAACCGGCAGCCCTCGACGCGCAGCATCATAGCATAGCCGCGGTGTGTGCCGTCCTCGTCCAGCCACCACGGCTCGCAGAGGCCCTGATCGTAGAGCTCGCGCAGCCGCCGGAGGGACTTCAGCTCGTTATGGGGAAATTCCTGTTCCATGGAGCGATAGGCCTCCGAGAGACCGGCGCGCTCCATGTTGACCAGCCTAATCATGATGTCACTCCTTTGCAGATGCTCTCTATTGTGCCAAATGGAACCCATTCTGTCAAGGGGAGCTGGGGAAAGTGCCCGATTCCTGACGGAACCGGGCACAAATTCACCCTCAGATCAAGAGCAGGGATATCCCGAAAAGAAACAGGAGCAGCGCGTAGACCAAAAACAGCGCCACTGGGAACAGCAGCAGGCACAGCAGCCCCCACCGCACGGCCGACCATATGCGCTGGCGGCGGAGCTCCGCCGCTGTCAGCTCGCGCATCAGCTCTGCTGCCAGTGACTCCGGCGGGCCGAAGGCGTCGGTGAGCTGCTGCGTAGTGGGGGAGGGGATCTCCTCGTGCAGAGCGGTAAGCATCCCGTCAAAACGGGTAAGCAATCGCCGCCGGGCCGGGCCAGAGCAAGAGAGCTCTCGCCGGAGTCTTCGACGGTAGCCTGAGTTGTCATCGCGCATCCTGGCGTCCTCCCTCCCTTAAAATATCATCCACCGCGCGAGAAAAGCGGTGATAGGTGGACAGCAGTCCTTCCAGATAGGTGCGGCCCTCCTCTGTAATCTTATAATACTGCCGCAGGCGGCCGTCCGGGGCGGCGCGTTTGCCGCTCTCCGCAATATATCCGCCGCGTGTCATGCGGTAGATGGCAGCATAGGGGAAGACCACGGTCAGCGCCCCGCTGCTCCGGGCGGAAATCGCGTTGGTCAGCTCCCCAATATAGTACTCCCGCCGGGAGAGAAGAAAGAGCACCAGCAGCTCGGTCAGCGCCTTTTTTAGATTCTCCTCCAGTGTCTTATTGATTGTATCATGGTCAGATTTCATTGAAAATACCTCTGAAGGGTACAAATTATTTATAATTGTATACTGCGTATCCCGTGGTGTCAATACATTGCGCCGATATATTTTTTCATTGAACAAAAATTGTCATTGACAAAAAATAAGGGAGAGATATATACTAACCGTGTGACAGCCAAGTGGCTGGGGATCATTTGGAAAGGGGGCTGAAGGAATGAGAGTCAGAAAATATTTTCTCCTTATCCTCGCCGCGCTTGGCCTGACTGCCGTCGTGCTGGGCCTCATCTGGTTTCTGCGGCCCGGCGACCCGGCAGATGCCCTGTTCTCACGCTGGAACCTAAGCCGTCCGGAGCGGGCCAAGACGCTCTACGCCGTCCAGACGGAGGACCGCTGGTTCGGCGAGGGGGAGGCGTGGGTGGTCCTCCGGCTGGATACGGGGCCGTCGGAAGCGGGCTGGCACTGGGATTATGCGCTCCAGGCGGACGGTGAGCCGGCACAGGCAATGCGCGAGTCGGTCGAGGAGATTGCGGGCCATCTCTCCGTGCCGGAGGAATACCGATTGGACTGGTCGGAGGAGATGTTCTGGTGTGCCCTCCGTCGGGACGACGGCGGCAGCCTCTTTCTGCTCTGGCGGCCGGAACAGAGCTGGCTCTATCTGGCCGACAGCATCTTCTAAATGGTTCCCGCCCTTGCCAAATGCGTTTAACGCGTATATAATAAAAGCCATGCAAAGCGAGAAAACGCATGAGGAGTGAACTTATGGAACGCACGACCATCGCCCGGCTTTTTGCCGACGGCGAGCAGCTCAGCGGCCAGACGATCACCGTCTGCGGCTGGGTCCGCACCATCCGGAATCTGAAGAGCTTCGCCTTTGTCAGCCTGAACGACGGCAGCTGCTTTGCCAATCTCCAAGTTGTAGTGGAGAAGGAGCAGGTTGAAAATTACGATGAGATTATCCACCAAAATGTCGGCGCCGCCCTTGTGGTGACCGGCACGTTTGTCCTCACCCCGGATGCCAAACAGCCCTTTGAGCTCAAGGCCGCCTCGGTCGCGGTGGAGGGCGCCTCGGCGCCCGACTATCCCCTGCAGAAGAAGCGGCACTCAGTGGAGTTCCTGCGCACCATTGCTCACCTGCGCCCGCGTACGAACCTGTTCTCCGCCGCCTTCCGTGTCCGCTCCGTCGCAGCCCACGCAATTCACTGCTTCTTCCAGGACAAGGGCTTTGTCTACGTGCACACGCCCATCATCACCGCCTCCGACTGCGAGGGGGCGGGGGAGATGTTCCGCGTCACCACCCTGGACATGGACAACCCGCCCCGCACGGCGGACGGCGCGGTGGACTACAGCCAGGACTTCTTCGGCCGTGCGGCCAACCTGACCGTCTCCGGCCAGCTCAACGTGGAGACGTTCTGCATGGCCTTTGCCAACGTCTACACCTTCGGGCCCACCTTCCGCGCGGAGAACTCCAATACCCAGCGCCACGCCGCCGAGTTCTGGATGATCGAGCCGGAGATCGCCTTTGCCGACCTCGCTGATGACATGGATCTGGCGGAGGAGATGCTGAAATACGTCATCCGCACCGTGATGGCCAAGTGCCCGCAGGAGATGGCATTCTTCAACTCCTTTGTGGACAAGGGCCTGATGGAGCGGCTGGAGCACGTCGCCTCCTCTGACTTCGGCCGGGTGACCTATACCGAGGCGATTGAGATTCTCCAGCGGTCCGGCCGGAAATTTGAGTACCCCATCACCTGGGGCTCCGACCTCCAGACGGAGCATGAGCGCTACCTCACCGAGGAGCACTTCAAGCGCCCGGTCTTTGTCACCGACTATCCCAAGGAGATCAAGGCGTTCTACATGCGTATGAACGAGGACGGCAGGACGGTCGCGGCAGCCGACTGTCTCGTGCCCGGCATCGGCGAGATCATCGGCGGCAGCCAGCGCGAGGAGCGCCTGGATGTGCTCGAGGCGCGCATGGCGGAGCTGGGGCTCAAGCCGGAGGACTACTGGTGGTACCTCGACCTGCGCCGCTACGGCAGCTGCAAGCACGCGGGCTTTGGCCTCGGGTTTGAGCGACTGATCATGTATCTGACCGGCGTCGCGAATATCCGCGATGTCCTGCCCTTCCCGCGCACGGTGGGCAGCGCCGACTTCTGATACTGCACATGGAAAAGACACCTCGAAACAGACCGCGGAAAAGCGGTGTTTCGGGGTGTCTTCCTCTTAACGCAATCATGTAGGGGAGAGGATTATTTCTTCCACTCTTTGAGCGCCTGGGCCAGCTGATCCGGGCAGGAGGTGGACTTAAAACCGCAGGTGATGCCGTCCAGCCGCCGGATGACCTCGTCCACCGGCATATCCTTCACCAGATTGCTGATACCCTTCAGATTGCCGTTGCAACCGCCGACACAGCGGAACTCCCGCACGATTCCGTCTTCAATGTCGATCTCCATCGCCCGCGAGCAGACGCCCCTGGGCCGGTACTGTACTGTCTCCATCACGTATCCGCTCCTTATTTGGAATTGGCCTGTCCCTGACAGCTGGGGCAGCGCCCATAAAACAGGCACTCATGCCGCGTGATCTGCCATCCGCCCTGCTCATCCGCGCAGCGGTCCAGCGCGCTGTCATACGCCAGAGGAAGATCTGCGACCGCGCCGCAGGTGCTGCACAGCAGGTGCGCATGCGGCGCCAGCGTCCCGTCATAGCGCTCGACCGGGAAGTTCATCTTGACGATGGCGCCCTCCTCCGCCAGGCGGTTTAAGTTCCGGTAGACTGTCCCGCGGCTGAGCGTCGGACAGGCTGCCTTGAGCGCCTGATAGACCATCTCCGCCGTCGGATGACAGTGGGCCTCTTTCACATATTGATAGATCAGCTCCCACTGCTGGGAGTAGCGCCTCCTGACCATCGGTTCACTCCTGTTCCGGGATTTCTGTCGCTTTGGCTCATTTTATCACATGCGACTTCGGATTGCAACTGCGCGGGAGAGCGTCCGGCCTGGGAAAAAAAGGAGGTTTCCCTCTGTGCCCTCTGTCTGCGGCCGCGATGAGAATTTCTGCTTGCTTTTCTGGAATGCTTTCGATATAATAGGGGAGAACCGCCGGTCAGGCGGTATATCCACGCCGGTGTGGTGGAATTGGTAGACGCACCGCACTCAAAATCTACTTCGTAGAATGTTGGGTGCCCTGGCAAAACCCTTGATAAATCGGCGCTTTCACAACTTCATATTTTCATTTGGTTTTAATATCCCTCCCGCACATCCCTCCAAAATCTGAGATGTGCGGGACACAAGGGAAATTAAAATATAAATGCCGGTGTGTCGGAATTGGCAGACGACCGCGACTCAAAATCGTGTGGAGAAATCCGTGTGGGTTCGAGTCCCACCACCGGCACCAGAATTTTCAGCCCTGAGCTTTGCGGTTCAGGGCTTTTCTATTGCCCAATGGTCTGTACTCCCGTGTTCTCCGGGTAGAACGCCAGGATCGCATTCGCAGAAGAAACCTTGCTGCTGTAATCCAGATGGGTGTAGATGTTGGAAGTCGTTCCAATATCACTGTGCCCCAGCCATTCCTGGATTTCCTTCAAGCTGACGCCATTTGCGTAAAGCAGGCTGGCACAGCTGTGGCGAAGGTCGTGGAAACGGATTTTTTTCAGCCCGTTATTTTTCAGCGTGATCTCAAAATGCTGGGTGATGAAGTTTGGCTTCACAAGCTCGCCCATCGCATTGACATAGATGTAATCCAGGTACTTCTGGCAATAGGCCGTTCCACACACCTTCTGATTGATTAGCTGCTCCTGTCTGAGCCGGTGCAGTAATTCCTCAAAAGGCGGGACAAGCGGCAGCGTGCGATAGCTGGATTTCGTCTTGGTTCGGTCTTTCTGGATTGTGACTTCCTTGCCGTCCACCGTGACCTGCGTAACTGTGTGCTTGACGGTGAACGTCTTTTTTTCAAAGTCGATAGCGTCCCATTTCAGTCCAACAACCTCACTGCGGCGCAAGCCATAAAATGCGGCAAGAATAACAGCCAGCTCAATCGGGTCGCCACGCACCACATTGAAAAGAGTTTCAAGCTCATCCTGATTGTAGATAGTAGCGACGTATTTGGCCTTTCTGGGCCGTTCCACGCGGTCGGCAGGATTGGACTTAATCAGGCCGATTTGGAAAGCATATTGCAGGCATTTGCGAATGTTCGCGTGACGATGGATGACTGTATTCGCGGACAGCCCTGCGTTCAGTTCTTGCTGATAGTATTCCTGAATGTACTTCGGGTGCTTTTCCAGGTCCTGAAGCGTGAGCTTTTTGTCCTGGAAATACGGGATGATGCTGCTTTTGATGGATGTGCAGTAGGAAGCATACGTTGTGACTTCCACGCTGTTCTTCATCATATCCAGCCATTCCAGCAAAAAATCCGTAAACAGAATCGGGGCTTCATCCGCGCAGGGATTGACCTGCGCCATGATGTTTTCTTTGACCCATTCCAGATCGACCGCATATTGAAAAGCCGCAACGATGATCTCATGGTACATCAGCAGCTCATTTGCAGTCGCTTCGTTTTGCTGACGCTCATGGCGGTAGAAACTCTCCAAGTCTCTGGCCGTCATCTTTAAGAGAGCTATCGGATGGTCCTGGAAATAGGGCATGATGTAGTTTTTGATGTCGTAGGCATACTCAGCATAGGTGCTGGTGCCAAGCGCCACAGCTTTGTCCTTGAGCCATTTAGAGAGGAAGTCCGTGAAAAGCATATCTGCATTTTCCATAAGGTTGTCCGGGTTAAATTCTTTGCGTGTTTTGAGCAATATTGCCTCCGCCCGCTTCTTATTGCCTTTGACCGGCAGCCCGGTACTAATGGATTTGCCTTTGCGCTTTCCATCCTTGCCTTTCCAGCTCAGGATCATTTGATAGTAACCATTTTGTTCTCTCAGGTGTCCTGCTACCATTGTTTTCCTCCTTCCAAGCAGTAGCTGTATTCACCCGCTGTTGACACTTATATCGTAGCAGTTGCGGAAGAATGCGGCAAGGATACGGATTAACTTCGTCCGATAACGTGCAGGTAATTGAAAATATGTAATTTAGGAATCTTATAGGTCCGGCCCACCTTGAAGTGTTCAATGCAGTTTTTCTTTAGAAGCCGGTAAGCGGACTTTTCGCTGATTCCTAACATTTTGCTCATTTGGGTGACGCTTACCACGTCGGGATATTCCTTGAAAATCATCGTATAAGCGTCTTTTTGTGATAGTGACATACTCATGTGGAACACCTCCTCAGTCGGAGAATGTCATAAATTATAGATAGAATAGCCGCACCAATGTCTGGCTAACTGTTCGTGAAAGCAGCTCACTGGTGCGGCTATATGATTTATCTGTGATTTTCACGCCACATTTGCCACGCATCCCTGACGCCGGGGACAGGACAGGTCTCCGCTGGCGCGGCTGTCATAACTCCGCAGCGTCGTTCGTAGCGTGCGCCGCAGGGTTCCCCCCAAGTCTTTGGCGGGCCGTGAGGAAGTATCTTTAAGCCCCCGCGCAGTCATCGCGCCGGATGTGCCACCATCCGGGGCACAGGGTCGTTGATCGCTCCGAAACAGCTTGTCCATCACCTCCTGGCTGCTCCATCTTCGCGGCGTCCTGTACTCGCTCATACGCGGGTTATGTACCTGTTCTGCCGTGTATTCAGTTGTCAAAGATCAGCGAAGGAAAAATCCCCTTCTTGCTAACCATGACAAAAACAGGC
>DVJB01000024.1 GCA_018710845.1 Candidatus Onthomonas avicola | reverse complement strand
CAGTTCAAATCTGGATAGCAGCTCTTAAAAGTCCTGAATTCTACGGAATTCTGGACTTTTTTGTTATTTTTTGAGTCTCTCGTGTTTGTGGCTCAAAAAATTTTAAACAACTTTAAACAAAATTTCGCGTTCGTAATCATTGTGTTGCGTTTGGAATAAAGAAATTCATTTACCGGATTGAGAAAACAACTGCGCCATGTTGAGAAACGCACTGGCCAGTTCCGGAGAGTCCTTTAGCAGCTGCATTGCCTTTGCCGTGGCAGGGTCCATGGCGGGGGTGGCAGCTGCTTTTTTCGTCTCTTCCGGATTTAAGGCGGCGAAAAACTGGTCGTTGACCATCCTGGCCAAGTGCTTTCGGTCGGCATCAAAAATATGGCTGTAGACGTCTGTGACCATATCACTGACCGCATGACCGGTATCGCCCTGGACGCTCTTGATATCTCCGCCGCTAATTTTCAGCTTTAAGGTGGTGCTGCTGTGCCGGAGAGAATGAAAGACCACCGGTTTCAGCTCATGTTCTTGGATCAGCAGCCGAAACTTTCTGGCGATCTGACGTTCCTCGTAGGGGCGTCCATTTGGATGGGCAATTACCAATCCGAAATCCTGATATTCTCCCACCAGATCGGCTTTCAGAGCCTCCTGAGCCATTTTGCGTGCTCGAAGTTCATGGCTGACTGCGTCTGGCAGATAGATGCGCCGAACGCTGCTCTCTGTCTTAGGCGTTTTCAGAGTGAGGACAGTGCTGCCGGGATTTTGTTTGCACTCCGGAAAGGTGAAAAAAATGTCGTCCCGCCCTTGGGACTTCAGCCGCTCAAGGCAACTTCTGTCACAGCGGCGCAGTTCCTTCTCCACGTAGAGCCAAGCGTCGTCCCTGGCGATTTCATCCTCAGACATGTGGACACAATCCCAGGTGAGCCCCAGAATTTCCCCGATTCGCATGGAGCAGCCCAGTGCCAGGTATATACACAGCTTGAGAATGGGATCAGCACAGACATTGAGAGCGTGCAGGGCCTCTTCCTCGGTCCAGGCGTCCCGTTTCCCCCTTTTATGCCGTGGCAGCTCCACCGCCAGGGCGGGATTGCTGCCCCGCAGGTAATCCCAGCGCAGGGCCTGATTCAGGGCACTGCGAAGAATCGCGTGGACCTTTTCAATAACGCTCGGGGAGATGGTCCGTTCTTCCTGCTCGCGCCCTTTCATCTTCACAGCGGGTTCCTGCTGTAGCTGGCGATAAAAGCACTCTAAGCGATGGGTGGTCAACCGCTTCAGGGGAACGTCTCCGAGATAGGGCAGAATGTAGTGTCGGATGCGGTGCAGATTGCAGGAGAGGGTGGCCTCTCCCCAGTGATTAAGGCCGTAGAGAGAAACATATTCGTCCATTAACTGCCGGACGGTGATGGTCTCCCGATAAAGATCGGGATGATAATGTGAGTCTACCAAATGGGGCGGCGGAAGCAGTACGCCCTGCTTCCGCTCCAGCTCCACTTGAGCTGCGCGCAATTTGGCTTCCTCTTCTGTCCGGAAACGTTCGTTGATGATGCCGGGATAGTTGGGGCAGCGATAGGATATTTGATATTGTTTGCCGAGTTTATGTACATTCACGATTGGCACTCCTTTTGTGACATCCCACCAGAGGACCTCCTTTCCGGGCGGGGCCGGGAGTACCTGCCTGTAAAGACAGTGTACCACCCGGCCACTAGAGGTTGCAAGTGGGAATGGGAATTTTACTTGGTTTTGAGATCCAAATACTCTAGCAAGGCAGCTTGGGGAATTCGGATTGATCTGCCAATGCGGATACATCGGATTTGGCCAGATCTGACTAGATAGTAAGCGCTGTTTCTGCCGATTTGTAATACGTCTGCTAATTTAGAGACAGAGAGGACTAAGGGCAGATTGCCGGGGTGTATGGGTTGAGTGGCCAAAGAGCTCGCCTCCTTTTCAAATGAGTCCACATCAACCACTATTAACAGCACGGATACATACAACTTGGCGACCACTACAAACAATATAAAGACGTACGGCTCAACAGATACGACCATTTACGATAACACGACTAATCTTAGCGGGTATGAGATCAATGGCTCTATCAAAGGTAATATAAAGGGAGTAGTTGAGATTTCTGTCGACGGTGGTTATGAAAACAAGACCACAACAAAGGATGGAACGGATACCGTTAATAAAACCGGATCGGATGAAGATGAAGGGAGCGGAAGCCAGAGTGGTACGATCAAAAACCACACGTCAAATACAGTTGACACTTCCACTTGGAGCAATGAAACCGGCTATGGCGGCAGTGAAGTCAACGAAAAGACTCAAACGGTTGCTCAGGCCATTTCCGAATTGATCAGCGAGAAGCAGTCTATCGGAGAAACCTACCTGACCACCGGAAGTGAGACGAACTCCCAGGGCCTGTCCAGCACAAATGCAAATAAAAATGAGTTTTCGTCCCAGGTGACCTATTCTCAGGTTGCTTCCGAAGAGATAGAAGTCACTTATACGACGAATACGGCAATCAGCGGATATCACAGGTGGGTCATGGCTGTCACTGCCTATGTGTATGGCGTGGTGGGCTATGATGTGGCCAATGAATGCTATTTTACCTACACCTATTCCGTGATGGACGATGACTACCATAAGTATCAGGATTACTCCTATGAGAACTCTGAATATTCCGATAATCTGAGCAGTGTCATTGACTTCTGTATTCCGTCTGACATCACAGATTATGTGGAATCAAGGGTGTTCGCTCCGGATGGTATGGAGTTCGATCTGAACGGCAATGTGACAGCGTATAACGGTGACGACAGCTTGGTTATCATTCCTGATTATGTTGCAGTTGAACTTAATGACGGCACAAAAGCGGCGGTCAAGGTCACGGGTATTGGTGCAGACGTCTTCCGCGGCAACGAGAACATTACCGGCGTAACTTTCTCTGATTACATCACAGAGATTCCAGCAGGCGCGTTTATGGGCTGCACCAACCTGTGGGATATTACGGCGGCCGGAGTGACTAAAATCGGGGAAGCGGCTTTCGCAGGGTGTCCGCACTTTGGCAACTTTACTCTCTCATCTGACGTGACAGAGCTGGGAGAGAATGTACTTAGTGCAATTGAAATCCCTGACAGAACTGAGTTGAAAGAAGTCGAGTTGGCTGATGTTCAATTCAGCACTGGAACCGCTTATTTTGAAGTGGAAGCGGCGAATGCCGGTGTTGTGGAGAGCGCAATCAAATCGGGTGCAGCTGAAATCACGATTGACCTGGGACAGATGAGTGATTCCGTGGATAATCAGACACTAACCATTCCGGAGGGAACAGAGGTGTTTGTTATCCGAGGCCGTGGCGCAAGCTATAATGACTTGACGATTGTCTCACATGCAGATGTAACCAGACTGAGCCGTATGACCATCCATTCCAGTGGGTCACTTCCCTTGGAGCTTTACTCGAAGGAGGTTGGCCTGAATCAGATTACTGTGGATGCAAGCAGTGCGGCATTGGCTTTGCTGGCAGACAACACAGAAGTGAATCTGTATGGTCCGAATAATTTGACTTCCAGTGCGAACACCCTGTTCGTGAAGAATGCTACGCTAGGCAAATTGGACGGAAACCTGAGCACTTCGCTGAATGTTGGCGGTAATATTGTCACCTGTGGCTCAATTTCCGATTCTGACGGATACTTGAAGCAGAGCAATGGAGAGGTGCTGGTTGTGGATCTGGATACCTTCAACAACCTCCTGCGGTCCTACAATCTGATCTTCGACGCCAACGGCGGCGTCTGCGAGACGGAGTCCGTTGAGGTTGCCAACGGTGTTGCGATCGGCGAGCTGCCTGTCCCCACCAGAGAGTACTTCACTTTTGAAGGCTGGTACACCGCGGCAGAGGACGGCGATCTGGTGACCTCGGAGACCGCCTTCTCCAGCGGCACCGATGTCACGATCTATGCCCACTGGGCGCCCAACGAGTACACCGCCACCTGGACGGAGGAGAAGGGCGCTACCATTACAGTGGAGCGGACGGACTCCCCCTATGCGGTTGCAGAGCTGGGTGCGTTGGAGAGCGGAGCAGTCGTGTACTACGGCGATGTGCTGTCTGTGACCTATGCGCCCGCTACCGGCTTTGAGCTGGGCGAGTGCGGCGAGACGGAGATCACGGTGTCCGGCGATGTGACGGAGGAGAGCATCTTTGCCCACGCGAACGGGCTTGCCTACACGGTGAGCTGGAACACTGGTACCGGCTATAAGATCGCGGTTAGCCGTACTGAATCTCCCAACTACGGCGCAGAGACCGGCGCGTTGGACAGCGGCGGCACGGTGTACTACGGCGATGTCCTGGAGATCAGCTATACGGCCGCCGAAGGCTATACACTCGTCGACAGTGGCGAGACGGAAATCACCGTCACCGGAGATGTGGGCAGCGGCAGAATTTATGCCTCTGCCACGCCGAACAATTATACTTATAATGTCGTCTATCGTTCCAGTAACGGTACAAACTTGGGTTCTACCACGGTCACCAAGGCATTTGGCACAAGGAATACCATCTCGGCACCTGCCAAGAGTGGTTATACTACGCCCGCTTCTCAGACTGTAAAATGGGATTCCACTACGCCAAAGACCATTACCTTTACCTATGGAATTAAAGGGGTGTCTGGCTCGCAGGCCATGTCCAGCGGCAACTGGAATATCTGGAGCGGGAAGTATGGCGTTACTTACTCGGCGTCCGCTGAATACCGCAACCGTACTGCTACCAGCGTTCAGATCCGCGTAAAATGGACCAATACCCTCACGGCAAACACCTATTATGGATTCGCCCAGTACTTTACGGCGAAAATCGGCGGCATATCCGCCGGCGAAAAGCAGATTGCCTCCTCCAGCACCTGGGCGACAATGTCTAGCTCCAGCCGGTCTGCAACTGCGTACTCTGGATGGGTCACGGTTCCGGTCTCTGCCACCTCGAGGTCTGTCTCCATCAGCGCCACCTATCGCGATCTGAATGGCGTTTCCGGCTCCTGGAGCAAGACCATGACCATTCCCACCTACTGATGTCAGTCTGGCGCGGTTCTCAACGAGCGGACCGACAGCGCCCTGTCCATTTCCCAAATACCAGCGCCTGCGGCGGTTGAACACCGCAGGCGCTGGCAGATACAAATTTGAGACACGGAGGTGTTTCTGCTAATGAAGCGTTTGCTTTCCAGAATTGCTGTGGCAATGATGCTGGTGTCATGCCTCTCTCTGGCCGCCTTCGCGGTGGGCGGCACAGCGACGCTGACCGTAGATCAAATAACAGCTCAGGAGGGGGAGAGCGTCAGCGTTCCCATCTCCATCTCGGATAATACCGGCATCTGCGGCGCGGCCATTACGATTACATACGATACCGATCTTACCCTGACAGATGTCTCTGCCGGCTCTGCGTTTTCCACCCTCACCATGACAAAACCAGGAAAATACACAACAAATCCCATCAATATCCTCTGGGATGGCATTGAGGAGGATACATCTAACGGCGTGATTGCCATTCTGACATTTACCGCACCGGAGCAGAGCGGGACATATCTGATTAACGTCTCCTACGATGACGGCAACGTGCTGGATGGTAACCTGGATCCGGTCACGCTGCGCATTACCAACGGGGCGGTGGTTGTTGCCGATGATGTGGTTGCACCCCATGAGTGTGTTTGGGATGCCGGCGTGGTCACGACTGAGGCTACCTGCACAGAGCCTGGTGTAAAGACCTATACCTGCACGATCTGTGGCGAGACAAGTACAGAAGTGATCGAAGCGACGGGACATGCTATCTCGAATGGCAAATGCACCCGCTGCGGTCTCCCGGGCGGATACAGCGGTAGCACAGTCTGGGCCTTCGACGCCTCTACTGGTGAGATCTCCTTTACCGGTACTGGGGCAATGCGCAACTATACCTATATCAAAGAAGTGCCCTGGTATTCCTATGTGGACCAGATTACGTCTGTTTATCTACAGGATTCGATCACGTCTATCTCCAACTATGGGTTCTACGGATTGAGCAAGCTCCGGAACATTGCCATTCCTGACAGTGTGACGACGATCGGGGCCTATGCGTTTAAGAATTGTACCGCCCTGGAAAGCGTGGCTATGCCGCAACGCCTGTCAAAGCTGGGAGAAAGTGCCTTCTTTGGCTGCACCAGTCTAAAATCCATCGAGATCCCGGAGGGACTATATACTATCTGGGCCTATACTTTCAAAAATTGCTCCTCGTTGGACAGCGTTTCCCTTCCCAGCACGCTCATCAAGATTGATGAAGCGGCATTCTATGGCTGCTCTTCCCTGACGGAACTGGCAGTTCCTGCCAATACATCCATTATTGGTCAGTACGCTTTTAAGAATTGCAGTGAGCTCAGTGACTTGACGCTATCTGAGAAGATGACCGAAATCCGCGAAGCGGCATTTTATGCCACAGCAATAGAGACACTGGATGTCCCTGAGGGCATCACCAAGATTGGGCCGTATGCCTTCAAGAACTATGCCAAGCTGGTTACGCTGAATTTGCCCCAGTCCCTGACCAGTATCGGCGACTCTGCGTTTTATGGAAGCTCTATACAGAGACTTACTTTGCCCGATGCAGTTACCGCGATCGGCTCCTATGCCTTCAAAGGCTGTGGCGATCTTGCCGATATCACCTTCCCAAAGAGCCTGGTGACGATTGGGGATAGCGCCTTCTATTACTGCACCAGTCTGACCAGCGTAGACCTGCCGGAGGGACTGACGACGTTGGAGGGCTATGCCTTTAAAAACTGCTCGGATCTGACCAGCGTGAGTCTGCCGGAGAGCTTGACCTCCATTGGTGACAGCGCGTTTTATAACTGTGCCTCGCTGAGCGAGATCACCATTCCGAGCAATGTTACGAAGGTGGGGAGCTATTGTTTCTCCAGAGACATGGCCCTGAAAACCATTCGCTTTATGGGAGATGCTCCTACGATTGGAACTGGAGCGTTCGGTTTGGTCAAGGCGACGGCATATTACCCTGCCAGTGGGTCTGGCTGGACTTCCGGCATCATGCAGAATTATAGCGGCACTATTGCCTGGGTTGCACAATAAGCAAGATCATCCTGCCCTAAGTACGCATTGATAACAATTTTCTGATGCGAATGGCCCTTCGCTTGTAAAGGAGAGCAACTGACAAATCTACCAGAGTCCTTTGACGCAAAAGCCGCTCTCTCCGAGCTTTCCGCTCCGGGAGAGCGCTTTCTGCGTTAGGAGCGCTGGTGGGGTTGACGGTTACATAAGCTATACGCCAGAGATATAGAGGAGCTCCCCTACGACCGGGTGAATCGGGGCAGCGGGAAGCGATATCAGGGGGATGTCTACACCTGCCGGAAAGACGAAACGGGCAGGAAACTGGACCGGCTGGCCATGGAGAAGTGCTCTAAGGCACTGGGGCATAACCGGGTGAGCGTGGTGGCGGGGCATTATTTCCGGGGGATATAGGCAGGAAAAAAGCTGATACGCAGTCCAGGGAGAATGAGCAAAAGAAGCTTTTGAGGACGACGTAATGACAAAAAGCACGCCTCTGTCAACGGCCTATGCTGCTGGCCATTGACAGAGGCATGTTTTTGAAGCATCTTTATGTGCGGCCGGCTCATACCTCGCCGTCGTCCGCTCCGTCCTCCTCCGGGATCTCCACTTGCGGGACAAACCCGGCTTGGCGGAAGCGCTGCTCGATTTGCAGCTCCTGGTCGAGCGGGGGATAGAGCAAAAACAGGGAGACAAACAGGATAAACCACAGCCCGGTCACCGGCAGCAGGAGCAGCGTCCACGGGGCGAAGAGGACCACGACCGCCCAGTAGAGCAGCTGTAACGCCCCGGCGCCCAGCGCGCGCCAGAGATACTTCGCGCAGAAGAACAGAATGTTTTGCAGCCGGGCGCGCACCGTCTGCTCAAAGAGCACCAGCTGGGCCCAGTACAGCAGGCCGATCACCGTCAGCACCAGCCCGGAGAGCAGCCAGAGGAGCACCGTCCCCAGCCCGGGCGGCACCTGGGCCCACCAGAACAGCATCCCCATAAAGACAAACACGCCCAGCGCCAGGCCGGTCAGCGCCCCGGGGATCAGGCTGCCGCGCCAGTTTTGCCGCCAGCTGCGCTGCCAGCTCTTCCACCAGTGCTGCCCGTCGTCGCGCATACCGCGCAGGACGGCGTCAAACAGCCCCGCCAGGAAGGGCCCGAAGATCGCCCCGCCCACGAGCGAGCAGGGCAGGAGCACCAGCAGGCTGGAGGAGAGCACCGCGTAGGTGATGCCGGCCGCCAGCGGCAGCGCCCCGGCGAGGGCCAGCAGGTTCCCCTTCCACCAGCCGCCGCCGTAGAGGGAGAGCAGCTGCCGGTAGCGGGCAAAGCCGCTCTGGCGGACGCTCAGATCATAGCCCGGATCGTCCGGGAAAAACAGTCCCATGGCACATCTCCTTTATTCTTCCGCCGCGTAGTGCAGGCGGTTCAGAAAACCGGTCAAAATCTCCCGCTCGTCGCCGGTGTACTCCGCCTGGCAGGTCAGCTCGGCGCAGATGGCCTGGTTCTCCCAGCGGCCAAAGGCGGAGACGCCGCGCACGTAGGGGTTCTCCTCCGAGTCGGTGGTGTAGGCCAGGAAGGTGAAGGTCACGCCGCCGCATTCCTCCGACCACGTCTCGCCGACGTCGTAGCGCTCCTCCTCCTGGGCCTGCCACTCGGAGAGGGACTGCGCCGCCTCCTCGCCGCTCTCGCAGTCCTCCAGCAGGAGGTAGAGCTGGGCCGGATAGAGCTCGGTCTCCTCGCCCTCGGCGTTGAGATAGTTCTCCGCCTCGCCATAGACCCAGGTGGTGTAGTACATCCCCATCGGGGCCAAGGCCTCGCTCTGCTCGGAGAGGACAAACCCGTCCTCCGGCGCCTCCGCCCCCAGCCGGGGGCCGACCATCGTCCAATCCTCGTCCCACGACGTCCCGTCCGCAGCCGTCTCCGGCGCGGATACACAGCCGGCCAGCACCATCAGCAGCGCGAGCAAGAGCGCCGCCATCTTCTTTCCTCTCATGATACCGCCCCCTCTGTCAAAGCGTCCCAAAAGGCGTCGTAGGCCGCCGCCGGAATCTCCTCCGTCCCGCGCCAATACCCGCGCCGGGCGAGGTAGAGGTCCTCCAGCAGCGCTTGGCTCTCCCCGGAGACGGTCTCGCCCGCCACAGAATAGGCATACTCCCCCAGCGCCAGCCCGGCGAGCACGGGGCAGTCCCCCCAGCGCAGGACACAGTCCCAGCCGTCCGACTCCCCCGCCTCCGGGAGGGAGCCGTCCAGCCGGCGCAGGATCTGGTGGCCCTCCTGGAAGCCCTCCGGGTCCTCCAACAGGAAGAAGGCGCTCTCCCCCACCTCCAGATCGGCCATCAGGCGGGTACTGGAGGCGGCGGCGTACATCGCGTCCTCCTCCGACCCGCTCTCCTCCAGCAGGGGATAGGAGACGAGGTGGACGATCACCTGCCCGTCCCCGTTGACGTCCTCCCCTAAGGCCGCGAGGGCCTCCTCCAGGGCCGCCGCCGTGTCTTCCGGGAGGGAGTAGTCCCCCACATAGGCGACCTGATAGTCCGGCAGATTCTGCCGGCTGCGCAGGATGCTCCACCCCAGGTCGGCCGCGAGGGCCAGCAGGACCACCCCGGCCAGGACGTGCCACTTGTGATAGTGCCACCAGTTGGCCCGCCGCTCCTGGGGAGTGAGGGGCCGCTTTTCCTCCGGGTGGACGTTGCGGAACTTCTGGTTCCAATACTCACTGGCCACGGCCCAGCTCCTTTCCCGCCTCGGGCGGCTCCCGCGTGGTGCCGCCGGGCAGATAGCTCACCGGCAGGCACACCATCGCCGGCAGCTGGCTCCGGTCCTCCGCCAGGAGAAGGTCCACGCCGGTCTCCGCCAGCTTGCGCACCGGCTGGACGATGGTGGAGCAGTAGAGGTCGGCGTCGCCAAACTTACGCATCCCGTCAAACCCGATGATCTGCACGTCCTCCGGCACCCGCACGCCCATGCCCGCCAGCATCCCGCAGATGTCGTAGGCCAGGCGGTCGGTGGAGCAGAAGATGCCGTCCAGCGCCAGCTTCCCCCCCTCCATCCGCTCGCGCAGGAAGGGGGCGAAGAGCTCCGGCCCGTCCCCGTCGTTCAGGCGCAGCGACTCCACCGGGATACCCCGGCTGCGGCAATAGCCCTCAAAGCCGTCCCCGCGCTTGTCCGCCTCGCCGGGCACGCGCGAGCCGGTGCGCAGGAAGGCCAGGCGGCGGCACCCTCGCTCAATCAGCCTTTCCGCCGCGAGCTGCCCGCCGCCGAAGTTGTCCGAGGAGACGCAGGGGACGGTCGCGCTGAAATAGCGGTCGATGGTCACAAAGGGGAGCTCCGGGTCCACCTCCAGATTGGGGTTGTAGGTCAGCACGATCGCCCCGTCCACCTTGTTTTGCCGGATCATGCGGATGCACGCCTGCTCCGCCTCGGGGTCAAAGGAGGTGACAAAGGGGATCATGCGGTATCCCCGGGCGGTGAGCGCCTGGCAGACCTCGTGCGCCAGGGCGGCAAAGAAGGGATGCGAGAGGGAGGGGACAATCAGCGCGGCGGTACAGGTCCGGTTGGTCTTGAGCCCACGGGCATAGTTGTTCACCTGGTAGCCCAGCTTTTCCGCCGCCTGCCGGACCCGGCGGCGGTAGTCCTCGCCCACGGGAATGCCGTTCATCACCTTGGATACCGTGCCGAGGGCCACGCCGGCCTCTCGCGCCACATCTTTCATGGTGGGGGCAGAACTATTTTTTCCCATATGCGTTCACCTCAGCCTGCTGTGGAGCTTCCCGGTCCCCATCATCCTGTCCCTGTGCATCAACCAGCTGCGCTTTAACCGCTATAAGCGCATCGTGCAGACGGTGCTGTACGCCCCGCACTTTATCTCCATCATGGTCGTCTGCGGCATGATCCGCATCTTCCTGAGCCCGTCGGGCGGCCTGATCAACCTGCTGCTGGGCACCAGCGTCGACTTCCTCACCGAGGCCTCCGCCTTCCGGACGATCTACATCGCCTCCGGCATCTGGCAGGACGCCGGCTGGGGCTGCATCATCTATCTGGCCACCCTCTCCAACGTGGACACCAGCCTCTACGAGGCGGCCAAGGTAGACGGCGCGTCCGTGTTCCAGCGGATTATGAACGTGGACATCCCCGCCCTGCTGCCGATGGCGATCCTCCAGCTCATCATGAGCGCCGGCTCGCTGATGAACGTCGGCTTTGAGAAGGTCTGGCTGCTTCAGACCGACCTGAACATGGCGACCTCCGACGTGATCGCCGTCTACGTCTACGAACAGGGCATCGAGCAGGCCAACTACAGCTATTCCACGGCGGTGGGCCTGTTCAACACGGCGGTCAACCTGATCCTGTTGTTTATCGTCAATAAGATCGCGTCCAAGACCTCGGACGTGGACTTTGTCTGAGGAGGTGCGGCAGATGTTCCACAAGAGACAAAAGGTGTCAAACGGCCTGTCCGACCGGGCCAGCGACGTGGTCCTGGTGCTCATCACCGGCATCGCGCTGGTGCTGGTGGCCTACCCGCTGTACTATGTGCTGGTCGCCTCCTTCTCAAACCCCTACGATGTCTACGCCGGAAAGACCTTCCTGCTGCCCAGCGAGTTCAGCCTGCGGGGCTATGAGGCCGTCTTTGCCGACCCCAACATCCTCAACGGCTACCTCAACTCCATCAAGTACACCGTCATCGGCACCATCTTCTCGGTCATCATGCTCTATATCACCGCCTACCCCCTGGCCCAGCCGGACCTCCCGGGGCGCAAGTTCTGGAGCATGTTCTTCATCATCACCATGTACTTCGGCGGCGGCCTGATCCCCACCTACCTGGTGGTGCGCGACACCGGCCTGCTGTATAATATGTGGGCGCTCTTCCTCCCCGGCGGCGTGGCGGTGGGCAACATGATTATCGTGCGCAATTACTTCCAGCACTCCATCCCGCACGAGCTGATTGAGGCGGCCGAGATCGACGGCTGCACCAAGCTGCGGACGTTCTTCCACATCATCATCCCCCTGTCCAAGCCCATACTGGCCGTCATGGTGGTCTTCAGCGTGGTGGCCTACTGGAACGACTGGTTCACCGCCCTGATCTATCTCCCCGCCGACATGGCCCCGCTGCCCCTGGTGCTGCGCAACGTGCTCATCCGGAGCTCCGCGAGCGCCAGCCAGGCGAGCACCATCTCCGGCGGCTACGCCGAGCTCAACCAGGTGACCGAGATGATCAAGTTCTGCTCCATCGTGGTGGCGGCGGCCCCTATGATGGTGGTCTACCCCTTCGTGCAAAAGTACTTTGAAAAGGGCTTTATGGCCGGCGCCGTCAAGGGCTGAGCCGGAGCGCCCCTTCTGAAAGGAGAACCGAAACATGAAAAGGATCCTGTCCCTGCTGCTGGCCCTCGCCATGCTTCTGGCCCTGTGTGCCTGCGGCGCTCCCAGCGCGGCGTCGGATGAGCCGAATTTCGACACCGAGCAGACCAACTTTGACATTCTCGGCGGCCAGTCCGCCCTCTCGCCGGGCTATGACGAGAACACCGTGCTCAACGAGATGCAGGAGAACGCCGGCATCGAGATCACCTGGGAGACCATGAGCGACTCCCTGTCCGAGCAGGTGAACATCCGCATCGCCGGCAACCAGCTGCCGGACGCCTTCATCGGCGTGGGCTTTTCCAACTATGACCTGGCCACCTATGGCTCCGACGGCACCTTTATCGACCTGACCCCCTACATCACCGAGGAGTACATGCCCAACCTGACCGCCATCCTGGAGGAGCACCCCGAGATCCGTTCCGCGATCACCATGGCCGACGGCAAGATCTACGGTCTGCCCGCCGCCGAGCAGATGGGCACCTCCGGCATCGGCGCGGAGGAGGACTACTCCATCTACACCATCCCGCAGTTTTCCATGATCAACAAGGCGTGGCTGGACGAGCTCGGCCTGGAGGTCCCCACCACCCTGGACGAGCTGCACGACGCGCTCCAGGCGTTCAAGGAAAACGACATGTCGCACACCTATTACGGCAACGATGAGGGCACCACCATCCCGATGTCCACCGGCTTTGACCAGTGGTGCTGGGGCCAGAACATCTTCTATGCCGGCTTCGGCTTCACCAACTGGCCCAACGACATCATCAACGACCTGGTCCTCCAGCCGGACGGCACGGTGAACTTCGTCTGCGACGACGAGGCCTACCGCGACGCGCTGACCTACTTCCACGACTGGTATGCCGAGGGGCTGATGGACGTGGAGATGTTCTCCCAGACGGACACCCAGCTGATCGCCAAGTGCCAGCAGGGCTACGTGGGCGTCTCCACCTGGTGGTACATCGAGGAGCTGATGGGCGAGTATGCCGACGACTACGTCTTCCTGCCCATCCTGACCGGGCCGGATGGCACGGACTATGAGGGCAGCAGCAACGTCACCGTCCGCACCGGTGGCGGCACCAACTCCGGCAACCTCTCCATCACCTCCGCCTGCGAGAGCCCGGTGAACCTGCTGCGCTTCTTCGACCAGTGGTACACCGGCGAGAACGTGATGCAGCTGCAGTACGGCCCGATCGGCGTCTACTTCACCGAGCAGGACGAGACCGGCAAGTGGCTCTCCATCACCGACGAGCAGGCGCAGGCCGAGTTCGGCATGAGCGCCGGCGAGCTCAAGGGCACCAACGAGGTCTACGGCCCCAAGCTGATCCTCTCGGACTATTACAACGACTACTTCTACATGGAGGACCGCGCGATCGAGCGGCTGACCGACCTGTACGAGTACTGGATGCCGCAGGTGACCGACACCACCACCTACCCGGTGGACTGCGTGTTCACCCAGGAGGAGCTGGACACCATCGACCGCTACCGTGCCGACTTTGAGAGCATGGTCTCCGAGCAGGAGGGCCTGTGGATCCGCGACGGAGGCCCCACCGACGAGGAGTGGGCCGCCTACTGCGAGAACCTGGTGAACTCCTGCGGCATGGACCAGCTGCTGGAGGTCTATCAGGCCGCCTACGACCGCTACACCGAAGCGGAGTAAGAATCCACACAGATGACCGCATGGCGCCCCGTCCGCCCAGACAGGCGGACGGCCGGCGCCTTGCGCGGCATGACAGGAGTGACAGCCATGTTGAGCGAAAAACTGCGCCAGGCCCGCGCCTTTGAGGAGCAGTACATGCCGTTCCTCCCCCCGGAGGAGCGCCCCGCCTTCCACGTGACCGGCGGAATCGGATGGATCAACGACCCGAACGGGTTTTCCTGTTACCGGGGCGAATACCATCTCTTTTACCAATACCACCCTTACTCCACCAGCTGGGGGCCGATGCACTGGGGGCACGTCAAGACGGACGACTTCATCCACTGGGAACGGCTGCCCATCGCCCTGGTGCCGGACGAGGACTACGACGGGGACGGCTGCTTCTCCGGCAGCGCGGTGGAGCTGCCCGACGGGCGGCAGCTGCTGATGTACACCGGCGTGCACCGGGTGCGGCAGGAGGACGGCGCGGTCAAGGAGTACCAGACGCAATGCCTCGCCGCCGGCGACGGGGTGAACTACGAAAAGGTGGCGGGCAACCCCGTCCTCGCCGGCCCTGATCTCCCGGAGGGCGGCAGCGAGCTGGACTTCCGCGACCCCAAGATCTGGCGGGAGGACGGCATGTTCTATGCCGTGGTGGGTAACCGCACCCCAGACGGCAGCGGGGCGATCCTGCTCTACGAGAGCGAGGACGGCTTCCACTGGACCTACGCGGCCACGCTGGATGCCAGCCGCAACCAGTATGGCCGGATGTGGGAGTGCCCCGACTTCTTCTCCCTGGACGGCAAGCAGGTCCTGCTCGTCAGCCCGCAGGAGATGACGCCGGTGGGCCTGGAGTTCCACGCGGGCAACGGCACCGTCTGCCTGCTGGGCCGCTATGACCGCGCCAGCCACCAGTTTACCCGCCAGCAGGTGCAGGCGGTGGACTACGGCATCGATTTCTACGCCCCGCAGACCCTCCTGACGCCGGACGGCCGGCGCATCATGATCGCGTGGATGCAGAACTGGGACACCTCCGGCTGTAAGCCGCAGGGGACGCGCTGGTTCGGGCAGATGACCCTGCCGCGCGAGCTGCACGTGCGCGATGGGCGGCTGATTCAGAACCCGGTCCGGGAGCTCGAGCACATCCGCACGGGCCGCGTGGCCTACCGCAACGTGATGCTCCACGGCGAGAGCAACCTCTACGGCGTGAGCGGGCGGATGATCGACCTGACGGTAACGGTGCGCCCGGCCAGCCCGAGCAGCCTTTACCAGTGCTTTAAGCTCCACCTGGCCAAGGACGGCGAGCATGAGACCATCATTCGCTACAAGCCGGAGTGCAGCACCGTGCGGGTGGACCGCACGCGCGGCGGATTCCCGCACGATATCGTCCATGTGCGCGACTTCCTCGCCGCTCAGCGGCAGGGGGAGATCAAGCTGCGGGTGATTTTGGACCGGTACAGCCTGGAGCTCTTTGTAAACGACGGGGAGCAGGCGGCCTCCTTTGTCCTCTACACGCCGGTCTCCGCCAGCTCCATCAGCTTCGAGACGGACGGGGCGGTGCTGCTGGACGTGGAGAAATACGACCTGATTGCCTATGAGGGGTGTGAACGCGATGGAACGGAAACGCTTTGATGTGGTCGCGCTGGGGGAGCTGCTGATCGACTTTACCGACGGCGGCCTGAGCGCGCAGGGCAACCCGATGTTTGAGGCCAACCCCGGCGGGGCGCCCTGCAACGTGCTGGCGATGTTGGAAAAGCTGGGGCGTTCCTGCGCCTTTATCGGCAAAGTGGGGGACGACCTCTTCGGCCGCCAGCTGCGCGGCGTGGTGGAGGCGGCCGGGATTGACACCTCCGGCCTGGCCGTGTCGCGCCAGGTGCGCACCACCCTGGCCATCGTCAAAAATGAGCCCAGCGGCGAGCGTGACTTCTCCTTCTACCGCAACCCTGGGGCGGACATGATGCTCACGGAGCAGGAGGTGCCGGAGGAGATGGTGGGAAATTGCCGCGTCTTCCACTTCGGCTCCCTCTCGCTCACGCACGAGCCGGTGCGGGCCGCCACCGCCAAGGCGGTCCGCTGCGCCCAGGCGGGCGGGGCCCTCATCTCCTTTGACCCCAACCTCCGCCCGCCCCTCTGGGACGACCTGGAGGAGGCCCGGCGGCAGATCGCCTTCGGCCTCTCCCAATGCGACGTGCTCAAAATTGCGGACAACGAGCTGGAATTTATGACCGGCGAGACGGACTTTGACCGCGGCGTGGCCATCCTGCGCGGACGCTACCCCAACCTCCGCCTGGTCAACGTCACCGCCGGCGCGCAGGGGAGCTACAGCTATTGCGGCGATCAGCGCGCCTTTGTCCCCGCCTTCCAGCTCGGCGGCACGATCGAGACCACCGGCGCAGGGGATACCTTCTGCGCCTGCGTGCTCCATTTCGTGCTGGCCCACGGCGCGGAGGGCCTGAGCCAGGCCGAACTGGAGGAGATGCTCCGCTTTGCCAACGCCGCGGCCTACCTGGTCACCACGCGCAAGGGGGCCATCCGCTCCATGCCGGAGCGGGAAGAGGTGGAGCGGCTGCTTGCCCGGATACGATAGCAGAAAGGATAAGCAGCGCTGTTATCTGTCTGTTATACATGATTTGGACCGCCCGTAAAATAGGGCCTAAACTAGAGATAGGCTGTACGTCTCCCCTGAAAGGATTGCACGGCCTACTTTTTAGGATACATCCTATAATGGGGAAATATGGAGAGATTTTCAATATAAGTATTTTCCTTTAAATCAACGGCTCTTGTCCCGAAATGGGACAAGGGTCGGTTTCCTTTTTTATTCGACAAATAACGACTTCTTTCGTGCTCACAGCAGGATGGAATCGGTTACTAGACCCGTGCGTGAGGCCGCGCTCATCCGCCCATGACCCTATCTTCCCCCTCTTCTTCCACAGGAGCCCGCTGGATTTGGAGCGCATCAAGCTAGCCCTACAGGGATATAACTTCGGCCCAGGCTATATCACCTGGGCCGTCCGTCATTATGGGGGCTATTCGCTGTCTAACGCGGAGGAGTTCTCCGCCATGATGGCCGAGCAGATGGGCTGGAGCCGGTACGGGGACATCCAATACGTCCCCCATGTACTGCGCTACTACACCCTGGGCCGCATCCTCTCCGGCGGCGGGAACGCAAGTCTCGTCCAGGTCGCCCTCTCCCAGGAGGGCAGCGGCGGGGAGACCTACTGGCGCTGGTATGGCTTTGACAGCCGGGTGAGCTGGTGTGCCTGCTTCGTCTCCCGGTGCGCAGATCAGTGCGGGCTGATCGATGCCGGGGTGATACCCAAGTTCTCCCTCTGCTCGGACGGCGTGTCCTGGTTCGCCGCCTGGGGACAGCTCATGGATGCCAGCTTTGTGCCCTCTCCAGGGGATCTGATTTTCTTTGACTGGGGCGGGGATGGAAATGTGGACCATGTGGGGATTGTGGAGAGTGTCTCCGATGGGACCGTCTATACCGTGGAGGGGAACAGCGGAAACCGGGTGCGGCGGCGGGATTATGTGCTGGGGAGTGCGGTTATTTATGGGTATGGGGTTCTGACTGCGGTTTAACCGGAGAGGTCAGATTGAAGTGACTGATGAGGACGGCAAGCTGTTTGGCCAACCCGCGACATCTTGGGCGTTACATTCCTTCAAAATCCAGCCTCAAAATAGTACCACCTGTCGGCTATTTTCTTTGTCATTCCGTGGTTGTCGCCCACCTCTGTCCAAGTCCACACTCCTTCGCCATCGGCGGAAAGCTGCACATCTATGTTTTGAAACGGCAATGGAACGTCGTCCGGAGAATAGTATACGCCCCAGTATTGTCTGTCGCCAATTCCATACCCCAATGTAAATTCATACATAGGATGTTCTCCATCCCAAAGATCAACATCCCATGTGGAAGGAATGGGTTCCCCACTGTTTACAAGCTCCGAGAAGACGGCACCATTTCTCTGCACAAATCGCACGGACCTGTTCTCCGGGGTAAAAGACCAGAGCAATCCTGCGATGGCACCCAATACAAGCAACGTGAAAAGCAATTTCTTTTTTATTTTGTACCTCTCCAAGCCACGAGGCCCTGTCAAAACAAAAAATAATACCGACTATTTTTTGTAAGTTTACCGCTTACCTGTGAGACTGTCAAGAAAGGTTTAGTCCGCTGCTCGGACGGTATAGCCTGGTTTGCCGCCTCAGGGACAGCCCATGGAGCTATCTTGGCATCTTAACAGAATTCCGCACGCTCAGATCGAGATGGCCTGTATCTCGCGCCCCAGAGTGTGGGCATACCGCATGGCAAAAAGTTATATCACAAATTTTACACAGATTTTATGTTGTTGTGGTAGATACTTTTACGAAGTGTAAAGTAAAATAAAACTAAATCATTTTCAAAATGGGATAAGTGTAAGCACTGATATTCATATCGGGAGGACTAATCGGGAGAGGATCTATCTATGAGACATATCAAGCGTTTCGCCGCTTTGTTGCTAATGTTTTCCGTTATCCTAACCGTATTGAGCGGCTGCGGGTTTGAAGGTGCTGACGCCAGCGAAGCGGACACTGTTTTAGGCAGCGGCAGCTCGGTGCTGCGGATCATTTCCGGCTCGGAAAACGCGGAGCTGGAGCCGATTCTGGAGAAATTTGCTAATCAGGAGAATGTCCGGATCGAGATGACATACCAAGGGTCGCTGGATATCATGCGCCTACTGGGAGAAGAGGAAATCCCCTATGACGCCGTGTGGCCGGCCAGTAGTCTGTGGCTGACGGTAGGGGATACGGAATACCGGATCAAGCACACAGAATCGATATCCATCACGCCGGTAGTATTCGGCATCCGAAAAAATCTGGCGGAAGAACTGGGGTTTGTAGGGCGCGAAGTGTCGGTCAACGACCTGCTCCATGCAATCCAAAGCGGGAAACTCCGCTTCTGCATGACTAGCGCCACCCAGTCGAACTCCGGCGCCAGCGCGTACATCGGTTTTCTATACGCCCTCCTGGGCAACCCGGAGGTCATCACAGAGGAGGATTTGCAGAGCGAATCCTTGAAAACGCAGATGAAGGAACTGCTATCCGGTGTGGACCGTTCCTCCGGCAGCTCCGACTGGCTTAAAGATATGTTTCTGGAAGGCAATTACGACGCCATGGTCAACTATGAGTGTCTGCTTATCCAGGCTAACCGGGAGTTAGAGGCGCGGGGCGAAGAGCCCCTGTACGTGGTATATCCCTATGACGGGCTTTCCATTGCAGATTCCCCTTTGGGGTATGTGGATAAAGACGATGACAAGCAGGAAGAGTTGTTTTTGAAACTGCAGGAATATCTGCTGTCGGAAGAAACCCAGAATGAAATCCAGAGCACCGGTCGCCGTTCTGGCTATACCGGCGTTTCTGAAGAAAACAAGGACGTATTCCGTTCCGATTGGGGACTGCAGCCAGACCGGGTGCTGTCTCCGATTAAAATGCCGGCGGCGGATGTGCTGTTTGAATGCTTAAATCTTTATCAGACAGATTTCAGAAAGCCTTCCCTTACGGTGTACTGCCTGGACTATTCCGGCAGCATGAGTGGGGCTGGCAACGAACAGCTTGTTCAGGCCATGGAGCAGCTGCTGATCCAGGAGAACGCCCGGAAGAACTTCCTACAGGCGTCGGAAAACGAAGTAAACATCCTGATCCCCTTTAACGATGGCGTGATCAATGCCTATACGGCTGAAGGCAACGGCAGTGAGCTGGAGGCGCTCTATGATAAAGTGAAAAACCAGGATGTGGGCGGCGGTACGAATATGTACACAGCCGCTATGCGGGGAATCGAAATGCTTAAAGGATATGATTTATCCCAGTACACCCCCGCTATTATCCTGCTGACCGACGGGCAGTCCGGTGGTTCCCTCTATGATTTTGAGGACGCTTATGAGGGACTCGGGGCCGAGGTTCCGGTTTTCTCTATCATGTTCGGGGATGCCGATGAGACACAGCTGGAGGAATTGGCGCAGTATACCAACGCCCGAGTATTCGATGGCCGGGAGAATCTGACGGAGGCTTTCCGGAGCGTAAAGGGGTATAACTGATGAAAGATACCTCACGAATGATAGTTTCCTCCTTGATTGCAGCTATCCTGTTTTTATTGTTATTTTTGCTCCTCCACTGGAACCTGATTGTTTGCATCCTTCTGTGCGTCGGTGTCTACTTCGGGCTGTTCTTTTTGTTGAAACCCAGCCGGAAGATCGCAGGCATTGACGTAGAATCCATGCCTGGCGGCGAGGAAATCCAGAAGCTTCTGGACGATGCCCAGGCGGACTTGACGGATATTGAAAAGGCGGGGAAAGCCATTGCAGACTCTGCCGTACAGAAGGATGCGGAGGCTTTATGCGCTACCGGTACAAGAATCCTTGCTTATCTAAAGGATAACCCAGACAAAATCAAGCTGGCGCGCCGTTTCTTTACCTATTACCTGGATACGGCCGCCAAGCTTTTGGCACGTTACGTGGATTTCCAAAATACGGGACTCCACTCTGAGGAAGTCACGGAAATTCTCCGCAAAACCGCCGAATCCCTGCCGGTGCTGAACAAAGCCTTTGAAAAGCAGTTTACCCATTTGATGCAGGGCGAGCTGCTGGATGTGGAGGCGGATATCGAGCTTTTGAAGAGCACTTTGAAAATGGAGGGCGGGAAATGAAGACAAAACTCATTGGCTTAGGTATTTTGGCGGCGGTTATCATAGCAGCCGTCGCCTATGTGTTCATAAGCAATAACCAAGCCGTCACCGAAATCAACGGCTATGTGGGCGGCGAAAAGATTGGCCTGCTGGAGGATGAGGAAGTACAGGACATCCTGCGGGACAGGTACAAGCTGGTCATCGACTATGCGAAGGCCGGTTCCATCGACATGATTACTGCTGACGCCACAGGGCGTGATTTCCTGTTTCCCTCCAACCAGACGGCGTTGGAGTTGTATAAGCAGATCAACGGCGACCCGGTGAAAAGCGAAATTATTCTCAACACGCCCATTGTCCTGTATACCCGAAGCGCTGTAGCACAGGCGCTGGTTGACAGCGGGATCGCCTCTCAGGCCGACGGCGTGTATACTGTGGATATGGTGAAACTGACCGAGGCGATTGAAGCTGGGACGGCCTGGGCGGACATCGGCCTTCCCCAGCTTTACGGCAGCATTACTGTGGGTACCACCGATCCAACCAAATCCAATTCCGGTAATATGTTTGCCGGTCTTTTGGCGAATATCCTCTGCGGCGGCGTGGCAGATGAAAGTAATCTACCGGCAATCCTGCCTCGGCTTCAAAGTATCTTCCAGAAGCTGGGGTATATGGAAAGTTCGTCCTCCGATCTGTTCGACCAGTTCCTGAAAACCGGGATGGGCGCCAAGCCCCTGATCGCCGGCTATGAAAACCAGCTGCTGGAATTTGCGGTAGAGAATCCGGACACCTGGGAACAGATAAAAGGGGATATTGTGATGATGTACCCGACGCCCACTGTCTGGTCCTCCCATGTGTATATTGCACTGGATGAGGCGGGGACTGCCGGGATTGATGCGTTGTTAGATGAGGACATCCAGCGGCTTGCCTGGGAAAAGCATGGATTCCGCACCGGCGTATATGATACCCCGACAGATGCGGAGCATTTTGGCGTATCGGGTATCGCAAATGAGATTACCCAGGTGGCGCCGATGCCCGATGCCAATGCCATGGATCGGATTATCAAGGCTCTCTCATAGAGAGTGCAGGAAGGAATGACTAGGACATGGCAGAAGAAATTACTTTGGATACTTTAATGCAGAGCCAAGCGAATACTGCCCTGCAAAAACAAGAGCCTGTGGATGCAGAGATGGTCCGCACCGAGGTAGAAGAATTGACTCCGGAGCAGAGAACGCGGGTAGAGGAGCTGAAAAACAGCATCAACCTGATGGATTCCCAGACCACGATTCAGTACGGGGTAGGCGCCCAGCGGAATATCTCCAGTTTTTCCGACACCATCCTGGCACAGGTACGCAGCAAGGACAGCGGCTATGTGGGGGAGCTGATGTCGGATCTGGTATTGAAGGTCAAGGATGTGGGCGTTGACCAGTTAGACGACGGCATTTTAGATAAAATCCCTTTCTTGAAGAACGCCTCCCGTGCAGTTAAAAAGTTTATGCAGCGGTATGAAAAGCTGGAGATACAGATCGACCATATTGAGCAGCAGCTGGAACAGGCGCGGATGCAGATGCTCAAGGACATCACCATGTTCGACGGGCTATACGAGAAAAACCTGGAATATTTTCAGGAACTGCAGATCTATATCGCGGCCGGCGAGGAAAAATTGAAGGAATTGCGGGAGACTACCCTCCCGAGGCTTCATGCGGAGGCGTCGGCCAAAGGCGATCCCATGAGCGCACAGGCGGTGCGGGATTTCGAGGACACGGTGAACCGTTTCGAAAAGAAAATTCATGACCTGAAGCTGAGCAAGACCATTGCTATCCAGACAGCGCCGCAGATCCGCCTTATCCAGAACAACGACAAAATGCTGGTAGATAAGATCCAGACCGCGGTACTCAGCACCATCCCGCTGTGGAAAAGCCAGATCGTGATTGCCCTGGGCCTGCACCGGCAGGAAACTGTGCTGCAGATGCAGCGGAGCGTAACCGACGCTACCAATACGCTGCTATCCAAAAACGCGGAGCTGCTTAAGCAGAACAGCGTGGATGTCGCTAAAAAATCCCAGCGTGGCATTGTGGATCTGGATACCCTCAAAAAGGTCAACGCGGTTTTAATCTCTACCATTGAAGAAACCATTAAAATCCAGCAGGAGGGAAGGACAGCCCGTCAGAATGCGGAATTAGAGCTGGCAGGGATTGAAGAGCAGCTTAAGCAAACCCTGCTGTCAACCGTGCAGAATCGATAACTTGAAAAAGCAGAGCCCCTCTTTTGTATGCAAATGCTGATGGCTTTTACGGTAATCCCTTTTCAGGAGGCTTGTCATAATTCGATCCAATGTAATCCGATATGCCGTTCTTGCTGTTTCCGCGAATAAAAATAAAACACTGTCCCAGCAGGATTACCAGGTTGGACTTGTGGTGGTGGGATTAGCAGAGAATGGGAAGAATATGTAATAGCATAGTGTGGGACTGTCCGAGTGCGTCCGTGTCAGAGCGCTTTCGTTTCCTTGGCTGCGCGCCACCGCATGCATATATCCACGGAGAGAAAGCGCAGACGCGCCATGTCACTCTGATTTCGGCAGTGCACTCCCACTTTTGCCAGAGAAAAGAAAAAAAGCTGGCACAATGCCAGCAAACAAAATCATGGGAACAATTTGGGAACCGGCCTGGGAACAGGCTGGGAACAAACGGGATCAGAGGGGAAGAGACGGGAGAGCAGAGAGGTTGAATTTAGCCACTTTTAGACGTGAAAACATTAGATAATACTAGCGAATACCAGGCAAAACATACTTTGGCTGTTTGGTAAGGATGAGGTCTCCAGTTCAAATCTGGATAGCAGCTCTCAAAAGTTCTGAATTCTGATTAGTTCAGAACTTTTTTGTTATTTTTTGAGCCTGCTGTTTTATAGCTCAAAAAATTTTTAAACAAAATTTCGTGTTCGCAATAAGTGCGTTGCGTTTGGAATAAAGAAATTCATTTACCGGATTGAGAAAACAACTGCGCCATGTTGAGAAACGCGCTGGCCAGTTCCGGGGAGTCCTTTAGCAGCTGCATTGCCTTTGCCATGGCAGGGTCCATGGCGGGGGCGGCAGCTGCTTTTTTCGTTTCTGCTGAATTCAAGGCGGCGAAAAACTGGTCATTGACCATCTTGGCCAGGTGTTTTTGATCGGGATTAAAAAGTTGAGACGGTCCGGCATCGGATTGACACATGCTGCGAATTCACTTATACTGAGAATAATTTAAAGAGGAGCGCGCGCCATGGAACTACAGGACTATCTTCCCATCTGGAAAAAGCTGACCCCCGCGCAGCAGCGTCAACTGAAGGACGGCACCGTCGGCCGCGCTGTGAAAAAGGGCACGGTCCTGCACAGCGGCAGCGCGGACTGCACCGGCCTGTTCCTGGTCCGGCAAGGACAGCTCCGGGCCTACATCCTCTCGGACGAGGGACGGGAGATCACCCTCTATCGGCTGTTCGAGCGGGATATCTGTCTGTTTTCCGCCTCCTGTATCCTGCACTCCATCCAGTTTGAGGTGATGATTGAGGCGGAAAAGGACACAGAACTGTGGGTCATCCCCTCCCGCCTCTATCAGCAGATCATGGAGGAGTCGGCGCCGGTTGCCAACTTCACCAATGAGATCATGGCCACCCGGTTTTCCGAGGTCATGTGGCTGATGGAGCAGATCATGTGGAAGAGTTTTGACAAGCGGCTCGCCCGGTTCCTCCTGGAGGAGAGCGCGCTCGAGGAGACGGATCTCCTTAAGATCACCCACGAGATCATCGGCAACCACCTGGGCACTGCCCGGGAGGTGGTGACCCGGATGCTCCGCTACTTCCAGGGAGAAGGGATGGTCAAGCTGTCCCGGGGTACGGTGGAGCTCCGGGACCGGACAAAACTGGAGAGCCTTGCAGAGGGGTGAGGACCCGCCCCTTTTCCTGGTGAATAAGACAGCGCCCCCGCCGGCAGATGTGCCGATGGGGGCGCTGTCTTGCGGATACCCTGCCGCCGGAAGCGCGCTCGGGCCGTTCAGATGTCCTTGCCGCAGGGGGTGGCCGACGCGGTGAGGCAGCGGTCGTTTGCCACCGCGTCGTAAAACCGGAAGCCGCCGGAGAAGTTATAGCAGGAAAAGCCGTGCCCGGCCAGGATGCGGCAGGCGATATAGCTGCGCAGGCCGCTCTGGCAGATGACGTACACCGGCTTACTGCGGTCCAGCGCCTTCAGGTGCTCCCGCAGTTCGTCCAACGGGATGTTGGCAAAGCCGTCCAGATGGTCGCCGGCGAACTCCTCCGCCGTGCGGACGTCTAGCAGCGTCACGCTGCCGTCCCGGGGGAGCGTCTCCACGTCCTCCAGATGCCACTGGCTCAGGATGCCCTTGGCGAGGTTCTCGATCAGAAAGCCCGCCATATTCACCGGGTCCTTGGCGGAGGAGTAGGGGGGCGCATAGGCCAGATCCAGGTCCTTCAGGTCGGTGGCCTTCATCCCGGCGCGGATGGCGGTGGCCAGCACGTCGATGCGTTTGTCCACTCCGTCATAGCCCACAATTTGAGCGCCCAGCAGGCGGTAAGTACCCCGCTCAAAGACCACCTTCATGGTCATAACCGTTCCGCCCGGGTAATAGCCCGCGTGGCTCATGGGGGAGAGGACGACTTTATCCACCGCGAGGCCCGCCTTTTTCGCGTTGGTCTCATTGACGCCGGTGACCGCCGCGGTCACGCGGAACACTTTGATGACGCTGCTGCCCTGGGAGCCGGCATAGCGGCTGTCCCCGCCGCAGATGTTGTCCGCGGCGATGCGGCCCTGTTTGTTGGCGGGGCCGGCCAGAGAGATCAGGGCGTCCTGCCCGGTGACGAAGTGTTTTACCTGCACCGCGTCGCCCACGGCGTAGATGTCCGGCACGGAGGTCTCCATCCGGTCGTTGACCACGATGCTCCCCTTGATCCCCAATTCCAGCCCGGCGTCCCGGGCCAGGGCGGTGTCCGGCGTCACGCCGATGGCCAAAACCACCATGTCTCCGTGGAGAGGGGCCTCGCCCTGGAGCAGCACGTCCACGCCGCCGTCCTTTTCTTCAAAGCCCTCCACCGTGTGGCCCAGCGCCAGCTGGACGCCATGACTGCGCATCTCGCCGTGGATCAGGGCCGCCATATCCCCGTCAAAGGGGTTCATCAGATGCCGGGGGCGCTGGACGATGGTGACCTCCATCCCCAGTTCCCGCAGGTTTTCCGCCAGCTCCAGGCTGATAAAGCCGCCGCCCGCCAGCACGGCGGATTTGGGATGATGGACGTTGATATACTCCTTGATGCGGAAGGTGTCCTCCACCGTGCGCAGGGTGAACACCCGGTCCAGCCCAATGCCGGGGAGCCGGGGCTGGGTGGGCTTAGCGCCGGGGGAGAGGAGCAGCTTGTCATAGGGCTCCTCAAATACCTCCCCGGTGGCCAGGTTCTGCACGGACACCGTCTTGCGCTCCGGGTGGATGGCGGTCACCTCGTGGCGGACCTTCACCTCCACGCGGAAACGGGCAGAGAAGCGCTCCGGCGTCTGGAGGGTCAGCTCTTCCGGGTCGCGGATCGCCCCGCCGATGTAGTAGGGCAGGCCGCAGTTGGCATAGGAGATGTAACCGGACCGCTCAAACACCGCGATCTCCGCCGCCTCGTCCAGCCTGCGGATGCGGGCCGCGGCGGTGGCGCCTCCCGCCACCCCGCCTACAATGACAACCTTCATCTCAACGTTCCACCGGACCTTTCCAGGCGGCGATGCCGCCGATATTTTTGATCTTGGTGTACCCCATGCGCCGCAGGGCGCCGGCCGCCTGCGCGCTCCGGGAGCCGCTGTAGCAGTAGAGGAAAAGGGGGGTGTCCTTGGGCCCCAGTTTGGACGCCGCGCCGCCGATCTCCTGCAGGGGCACATTTCTGCTCCCGGGAATGTGGCCCGCCCGATATTCCTGTGGGGTGCGGACGTCCACCAGCACCGCCCCGGGGACGGCGCCGGATTCGCTTACGCCCTGCTGGATATCCGGCCGCTTGAACAGGTCTGATAGTCCCATCTCTGTCCCCCTCACAGCATGGCCAGAATCTGGGCTTTGGGCCGTGCCCCTACCATCTGGTTGGTGATCTTGCCGTTCTTCAGGACCACCAGGGTGGGGATACTCATGACCTTGAATTGGGCTGCCAGCTCCGGCTGCTCATCTACGTTGACCTTCCCCACCTTGATATCGGTCCTCTCATCGGCGATCTCGTCCACGATGGGGCTGACCATCCGGCACGGCCCGCACCAGGGAGCCCAGAAGTCCAACAGGACCGGCTGTTCCGAGCGGAGCACCTCGTTTTGGAAATTCTCTCTGCGAATGGTAATGACTGACATGGATATGCCCTCCTTGATGTTTGAAATGTTATGCCTCTAGTATACTCCATTTCGGCGGCGCTTCCGTGATATTGTCACACTTCTGCCCCGGCGGCCGGATGCAGGAATGAGAATTGCTTGGGCAGAGGCGCTGAGACGAAAAATGAGAGCGAGCCGGTCAGACTCGCTCCTAAAGGCCCTAGCTCTCAATCGGATATGAAACGGCAACGGCCGCACCCTGTCAGTCTGCAAAGGCTTGGCAGGGTGCGGCTCACTCAGGCAATCAGGATGCCGCCTCGTCGGGCGGTGAAGTGTCCTCCGGCGTTGTGTCGCTCGCCTCCGCGGTGGTGTCGCCTGTCTCCGCAGAAGAGTCCTCTGCCTGTGCGGAGGCGGGTGTCACCAGCCCGTCGGCGGAGATGTTCACGTCAAAGGAGTACTCCAGCATGAGGTCGAAGACCTGCTGTGCCTCCTGCTCGCTCTGGGTGAGGCGGGTGGTACAGTTCTCCTGGATGGCGGGCACGACGGTGGCGGTGATCTCCCCGCCGTTGCCGTCGCCGGTGAAGCGCAGCTCGAGCAGACAGGTCTCCAGCGTCCGCTCGTTGAACCAGCCCGAGCCGAGGCTGTAGAAGATGGGCTTGCCGTTATAGTACTCGATGCCCTGCAGGCAGTGCGAGTGGGAGCCGACAATGACGTCCGCCCCGGCGTCGATGTAAGTCCGCGCGTCGGCGCGCTGCTGCTCGCTGGCCTCGTAGACGTAATCGGTGCCCCAGTGGACGCAGGCAATCACGTAGTCCGCGTTTTGCCGGGCGGTCTGGATGGCGGAGACGAACTTGTCCGTCTCATAGCACAGCAGCACGCCTGAGCTGTCCGCCGTGGCCTCCGGGGTGAAGCGGTTCTGCTCCGCGCAGCAGGCGCTGACAAAGGCGACGGTCACCCCGTCGTGCTCCCAGTAGTAGGGCGTCATCGCGTCGGTGAGCGTCTCGCCCGCGCCGACGTGGGCGATGCCCGCCCCGTCCAGGGTGGCGAGGGTGTCCGTCAGACCCTCGGGGCCGAAGTCGTAGATGTGGTTGTTCGCCAGCGTCACCAGGTCTACCCCCATCGTCTGGTAGATGGAGACGTTGGAGGGGTCGGAGCGGAAGGTGTATGCCTTGCCGTCCAGTGCCTGCCCGCCGGTGGTGAAGGCGAACTCGCTGTTGAGGCAGAACAGGTCCGCGCTCTGCATCCGCTCCAGCAGGCCGGCGTCGATGCAGTCGGAGATCCCGCCCTCCTGGGCGGCGAGATAGGTCATGGTGGGCCAGCTGTCGTCCAGGTTGACGTCCCCGGCCAAGGCGACGGTGAAGTCGTAGGTCGCGGCGGCTGTGGCGGCCGCGGCCGCCTCCTCTTCCTGCCGGGCGGCCTCCTCGGCGGCCAGACGCTCGGCCTCCTCGGCGGCCCGCTGCCGCTCGGCCTGCCACTGGAACAGGCCGATCACCAGACAGATGACAATGATAATGCTGCACACCGTGTTGAGCACCACGCCGGGACTCAGCCGACGCGGAAGCAGGTTCAGGATGGCGGCGCTGCGACGGCGGCGGCGACGGCGATTGCTGCGGGACGCGCTCAAGACCTCATCTCCCTTCTGAAAACAGGATGGGCGGCCGCGCAAGAGAAAAGCGGCCGCCCTCATGAATATCTGTGTATGGAGTTTGAAAGGCCCCCTCCCCGCAAAGGGCGACCAATTGACTGGGGATTTGACAAAAGAGCCTTTTGTCTATTGTACCACAGTCAGCCGCGGTCGTCCAGAGGGATAAACGGGCTGGTGGGAGAGATCGCCTTGTAGGCCGGACGAATGATGCGGCTCGGGTTGAAGATCTCCTCCAGCCGGTGGGCGCACCAGCCGACCATGCGCGCCGTGGCGAACAGCGGGGTGTAAAGCTCCTCCGGGATGTTGAGCATCTCGTAGACAAAGCCGGAGTAGAGGTCCACGTTGGCACACATCACCTTGTCCTTGCCGGTCACATAGGCAAAGACGGACGGCGTGAGCCGCTCGACGCTCTCGATCAGGTCCAGGCGGTCCTCCATCCCCTTTTTGATGGCGAGGTTCCGGCTGAAGTGGCGCAGCACCTCCGCACGCGGGTCGGAGAGGGTATAGACCGCGTGGCCCATGCCGTAGATCAGACCGCTGTGGTCAAAGCCCTCCTTTTTCAGCAGCCGCACCAGGCAGCGGCAGATCTCCTCGTCGTCCTTCCAGTCATGGACCTCCCCGGCGATGTAATCCATCATCTGCTTGCAGCGGATATTCGCCCCGCCGTGGCGCGGGCCCTTGAGTGAGCCGACCGCCGCCGCGATGGAGGAGAACATATCGGTATAGGACGAGGAGATGACACGGCAGGTAAAGGTGGAGTTGTTGCCGCCGCCGTGCTCGGCGTGCAGCATCAGGCACAGGTCGAGCAGTTTGGCCTCGTCGTCGGTGAACTGCTGGTCCTGCCGGACGACGGACAGGAAGGTCTCCGCCGTGCCCTGGCCGGCCTTGGGCAGATGGAGGTAGAGCGACTCGTGGTCAAAGTACCGCCGCTTGGCCGCGTAGGCGTGCGCGACGATGACCGGCGTGCGCGCGATGAGCTGCATGGACAGCCGCAGCTGATTCTCCACCGTCATAGACTCGGGGTCCTCATCATAGGAATAGAGCGCGAGGATGCTGCGCGCGAGCTTGTTCATCACGTTGGGGCTGGGTCCCTTCAGAATGGTGTCCTCGGTGAACATGGGCGGCAGGGTGCGCATCTCCTCCAGGGCCTGCTGGAAGTGCTCCAGCTGCGTGCGGTTGGGGAGGCTGCCCATCAGCAGCAGGTAGCAAGTCTCCTCAAAGCCAAAGCGGTTTTCCGACGAGCAGCCCTGAATCAGGTCCTCCACGTCGATGCCGCGGTAGATGAGCTGGCCCTGCGTGGGCATCCGCTCTCCGTCCTGGATGTAGTAGCCGCGTACGTTGCCGATGCGGGTCAGGCCGGCCATGACGCCGGTGTTGTCCTCGTTGCGCAGGCCGCGCTTGACCTGATACTTGTGATACAGCTCCGAGGGAATATAGCTGTTTTCTAGATAGGAACCGCTCAGCCCGTGGATAAAATCGACAGTCTGTTCAGATAGGGTTTTTGCCATGCGTTCCACGCCTTCTCTCCTAAAATTCATTCCGTTCCAACCGGATTCGCACAGACGGCCCCAATGATGCCCTCTACCGGCAGACGATTTCTGTCAAAAGTATACCGGATTTTTCCCGCGAAGTCAATGCCAACTTCCTCGGGAATGAATTTTTGCGGTGGAATCCGTCATAGATGGCTTGGATAGATGTTGCAAGACAGTAATTTTGCGTGCTTTTGGGACCGGAATTTTTTATAGTTTGCAAGGAGCGCTAAATTATGATGCATCGAATCGTGCTGCTCGCCGCCGCGCTGATGGCGGCGGTGCTGCTGATGCCGGCGGCCTTTCTGCTCGCCGCACCCGCGGCGGACGGGACGGAGCGCGCGGCGGGGGAGGACGCGCAGCTGGGGGATTCTCTTTCGGCGGAGACCGCGCCGCCATCCGATAACCAGGGGGAGACAGGGCAGACGCCGGCGGCCGCTGAGGAGACAGCGCAGGAGGACGCGGCGGACACGGAGACCGAGGGGACTGACGCGGAGGAGATCACCGCAGAGGAGGCGCCCTCCGAGGGGCAGTCTGTCCGGCTGCGGATGGAGGACGGAACCGTGCAGACGCTCGGGCTGGAGGAGTACCTCTGGGGCGTGGTGGCGGCGGAGATGCCGGCCGCCTTTCAGGAGCAGGCGCTGCGGGCGCAGGCGGTGGCGGCGCGGACCTACGCCCTCTACCGGATGGACCATCCGACGGACAACCACCCGGAGGCGGAGCTGTGCTGTGACGCCGCCTGCTGTCAGGCGTGGATGAGCCGGGAGGACCGACTGGCCGCCTGGGAGGAGGACGAGCGGGAGAGCTACGCGGCCAAGCTGACCGCCGCCGTCGAGGACACCGGCGGCGAGTACCTCACCTGGGAGGGAGAGGCGATTCTCGCCGCGTTTCACTCCTCCTCTGACGGGAGGACGCGGTCGGCGGCCTCGGTCTGGGGAGAGGACCTGCCCTATCTCACGGTGGTGGACACGCCGGAGGGAGAGGGGGACGCCCCCAACTACTACAGTGTGGTGACCATGACGGCGGACGAGGCAGCCGAGCGCCTGCGCGCACAGTACCCGGAGATCGTGCTGGAGGGGGACTGTGCAGGCTGGTTCGGACCGATGATCTACGACACGGACGGGCTGCTCACCGGGGTGACGGTAGGGGGACTCACACTCACCGCGCAGGAGGCGCGCGCCGTGTTTGAGCTGCGCTCGGCCAGCTTTACCCTCTCCTGTGAGGGGGAGAACATCACCTTTTATGTCACCGGCTACGGCCACGGGGTGGGCATGAGCCAGTACGGAGCCAACGTCATGGCCAAGGCGGGAGAAGGCTACCGAGAGATCCTTGCCCACTACTACCCCGGGACGTCGCTGAGCGCGCTCTGATGACCCGAAGCTGGGGCAGAGCGGCAATAACAGCAGATACGCGCGCAAGAGCGCCCGCCGCGGAGTTTTTCTCTCCGCAGCGGGCGCTTTACAGGGGTCACGGTTATTTTCCCTTCAGCGTTGCCTTGACAAGCCAGAGCGTCTTCTGATAGTCGGCCAGATGGCCGTCCATCTGCGCGGCGACGGCGTGCAGCCCCTCCTCCTCGGCGGCGGCGCGGATGGCCTCAGCCTGGGAACGCAGGGTGCGCAGGTCCTCCTGTACCATAGACAGCGCCGTGTCCGAGCGGAGCTCCTCGGCGTCCGCCTCGCGCACGGTGGCGGCGTCCAGATAGGCCTTCATCGTGGCCAGCGGCTGTTCGCCGTACATCTTGAGGCATTCGGCCAGCTCGTCGAGCAGGGCGGCGAAGCGCTCATACAGCTCCTCCAGCCAGGCGTGTACCGGCAGAAAGTCGCGCCCAACCACATTCCAGTGCAGGCAGTGCAGCTTAAAATAGACCACAGCCACGTTGGCCAGATAGCCGTTGAGCGCTGAGGCGGTCTTCTTCTTCATGGATTGCAATCCTCCTTTGACGTCCTCGCCGCCGGTGCCTCGGCGACGAGGCTAGCTTCCCCGTCCGGAACAAAAATATGCGTGCAAAGCAGGTTTTTACCAAAACGGAGGAGAAAAAATGGGCAAAAATACAAGTCGACCCATTCCAAAAACTTTTGATAAATGACGATAATACTTTAAAATATAAAACAATACATAAATTGCATATATATTATGTTTATTATCCAACCGGACGGGGACGGCCTGGATTTGAGGCAGCAGGGACAGCTTGCCTCCGGCGGCAAATCAGCGCGGGGGACAGCGGTGGCCCTCTGAAGTATTTCGAATAAGAAATGGATAATCTTGTTAATAGCACTGGAAATATTCGGAATTATAAGATTATAATTGGAAAATAATACAAAACGGCTCGCGAGATTCGACCATTTCCTGCGCTGTATCGAGCCGATTCAAACAAATTCGCGCGTTTTCCCCATACAAGCAAACACCAAAAAATGGAAATGATACTAAAACGTAATATTTTTACGATGTAAAACGGGTTGACTTCTTTTCCGGCGGAGGGTATAATTACAAAAACTGGGACCGAAACTCGGCTGCTGCCACATTTTGCAGCAGGAACGGGGCCGGCTTCCCCGATTGGCATACAGGAAGAGAGACGCAGCACAACGGTAAGCCAAGTGAGATACGAAGGAAGGAGGTGTGGCGTATGGCTGAGCACATCAGGGACACTGCCCGGCGCCGCAGAAACCACCGGGCCCCGCGCCGCAAAGCGTACGCAACATTCATCACAGGATTGGCAATCATGGTGGTTCTCGGCACGGTGATGTCGCTGATTCAGCCGGCCGCCACCCTCAACGCAGATGTGCTGACCTGCACACAGGAGGAGCATACACCGTGACGGAGACCGACGGCGTGTCTCAGGGCTACACTGTGACGGATACTGTAGGCGCGAATGATGGTGTTGTTTCCGGCAATGTGATCGCCGACGAGACTGTTGAGAGCATCACCAACACCAAGTCTGCCTCCACCCCCACCGGCATTGTGACCGACATCGCCCCCTACGCGCTGATGGTGGTCGTGGCTGTGGCCGCCCTGGTCCTCTTCCTGGGCAAGCGCCGCGACGCCTGATCCCCGCGCGCCGGGACGACTGACAGGAAAGCCTGACAGACAATCCCCCGCTTCCCGCCTGCATTTTTCCCCGCCGGGCCCCGGCCCGGCGGGGGCAGGCCGGCGAGCCTGAAGATGACGCCACCTGCTGAAAGGAGGGTGACCTCTTGCACACCGCGGCCAATCTGGCGCGCTTCGGCGACCGTCTGGTCAGCATGCTTGCCGCGGCGCTGATTGTGATCATGCTGCTCTACGGCGGCTACTCCCTCTGGGATACCGCCATGCTCTACAGCGGCGCGTTCCTCTCCAGCGACCTGCTGCAGTTCAAGCCCGCCGCCGGCGGCGACCCGGACTCCAACCCCACCCTGGAGGAGCTGCGGGCCGTCAACCCCGACGTGTGCGCCTGGCTGACCATTGACGACACCAACATCGACTACCCCGTCGTCATAGGGGACGATGACATGGAGTATGTGAACAAGGACGTCTACGGCGAGTTTGCCCTGTCCGGCTCTATTTTTCTGGACAGCGACAACGCCCGCGACCTCTCCGACTCCTATACCCTTGTCTACGGACATCATATGGACAACGGCGCGATGTTCGGCGATGTCGTCGAGTTTGTGAACACCGATTACTTTGAATTGCACTCCACCGGCACGCTCTACCTGCCGGACGCCACCTATGACATCACGATTTTCGCCTGTGTCCAGGTGGACGCCTTTGACAGCGTGATCTACAACCCGACGGCCCAGCCGGCGGGCGACGTGAGCGAGCTGTTGTACTATGTGGACGAGATTGCGGTGCAGAGCCGGGAGATCGGCGTTGCCCCGGGGGACAAGGTGATCGGACTGTCCACCTGTGCAGAGGCAACTACCAACGGACGCGTGGTCATCTTCGGGCGGCTGGACCGCGTGAGCTGACAAGATGGGCTGAGGGCCGGGATGCGTCCCCTGCGCCGCCCTGCCCGAAGTCCATGCAAGGAGGTACCTGAAACAATGAATCAAGCGATACGGAAACTGAGCGGATTGCTGGTCCTTCCCGTGCTGCTCGCGGCCACATTGCTGATGCCTGTCAAGGCGCAGGCGGCAGAGGCCGCCTATGAGTGCACGGCCTGCCTCCCGGTCGGCGTCACGCTCAACGGAGAGAGTGAAGAACAGTTCGTCATCACCATCGCCGCGCGCGACGGCGCGCCGATGCCGGAGCAGGAGGAGCTGCTGCTCGCCGGCGACAGCACGGGCGCCTTTGAGGGCTTCTACTACACCGAGCCGGGAGACTATGTCTACACCGTGAGCCAGGTGGCGGGGAGCACCGAGGGCATGACCTATGACGACGCGGTCTACACCGTCACCATCCAGGTGACGAACGCGGCCGGCGGCGGCCTGGAGGCCCAGGTCTATGCCAGCAGCAGCGACAGCCCGTCGGAGAAGGTGGATGCGGTGACCTTCCTGAACACCTATGTTGACCCGACCGCGCCTGCGGACGACACGCCGGAGGACAAGACCAGCGGCTCCAAAGGGGATTCCACTCCTCAGACGGGCGACGAGTCCCCGGTGATGCAGCTGATTGTGATGATGATTGTCGCGGCTGCGGCGATTGTGATCCTGGTCATCACGCAGGAGCGCAAGAGCCGGAAGGAGCAGCCGTAACATCCGAATAGGAGAAAAAACGCCAGCCTGTTGCCGCGATGCGGTCAGGCTGGCGTTTTTTGCTGGATAAGGGGAGGTCAGACGTGCGCCTCCCAACGGCACGGGCCGATCTCCAGGTCGGAGAACACCGCACGGAAGGAGGACTGCTCCGGGCTGCAGGCATAGATGCCGAAAGTAATCTCGCCCGCGCCCTCCCAGAGGTGACAGATGCGCATCTGGCGGAAGTGGACACCGTCCTCGCTGCACTCGATGCAGTAGTCGCTCTCGCGGCGGCTGAGGCGGTACCACATCTCGCGCACCGAGGCGGGAATGTCGGTGGTCGCCCAGTCGGAGTAGCCGTGGTTGGTCACGACGCTGCCGAGGCGCTGATAGTCGCCGTTTTCGTACTCGATGGAGGCCTTGAGCCAGTTCTCGCTGTCCAGATAGAGGGCCACGCCGCACTGGTCAAAGCGGCGCTTGCTCTCAAACCGGGTACGCACGGTGAAGGAGAAGTACCGCTCCTCGGTGCGCACCTGCAGGACGGGCGCGTTGTCGTTGCGAAAGCCGTAGTAGGTCCGCTGCCAGAGGTCGGTGCCCGGGTCGGTAACGACCTCCACCTGCCCGTCCGCAATCGTAAAGCGCTGCGGCGGGCGGGTCCAGACCGGGTTCTGTTGGAAAAAGTCTGCCATAGTAAAAGTCTCCTCCCCAAAACTGGCCTTACACCGGCCCCTGGGTGACCGGCGCGAGCAGGACGCGGCCGGTCCCGCTGTAGACGTTTACCAGTCCCTCGCCCGAGGCGGCCGAGCCGATCAGCGACCGGCTGGAGCGCTCGACGGTGAAGCGCAGGCTGTTGCTCCAGGCGATGGCCATATTGCCGTCCACCTTGAGTACGTCGTCCTTCAGGTCGATGACCACCAGCTCTTCGCGCGGACAGGGAGATTCCAGGCAGAGTGCGCCGCTGCCGTGAATGCCGAGGTTAAAAAGTCCCTCGCCGCCCGCGATGGCGGAGGAGAAGGTGGAGCGCGCGACCGCCTTGTGCTTGAGCCGCGAGTCGCAGGCGAGGAAGAGACCATCGTCGAGCACGATGTCGCCGTTCCAGTCCGCCATGTCGATGAGCAGGATGTGCTTATAGGTCGGCTCGAGGACCAGGGTGCCGTCGCCGGTGTACTCCGGCTTGATGGCGGACTCTCCGGTGACCGAGCCGCGCACCGCCTTGCCAAAGAAGTCGCCCACGCCCTTGATGCCGGTGGTGGCGTTCACGTTGCCCGCCGCCCACTGCATCGCGCCGGCCTGGATGGTCACGCCGCCGGACCGCGACAGGTCGCAGACCACCTGGCGCTTGCGCACGTTCATCTCATTGCAGTAATAGGCGAGGGCCGCCTCGCTGGGCAGCACACTCAGGTCACGCTGGTATTCGATCACGGAAAACGGGCCGAGCCGGTCGAGTACCTTGATGTCGTCGTTGTCCAGGAAATTGTGAATCTGATACATGGAAGCACGCTCCTTCTGCGCTCTGCGCGTCATTTCGCACCCGCTTTTGGCGAAGTGGCTGACCTTATGATACCAGTCTGCCCGACCGGACGCAATGGGATGAGCGTCCGGACACGAAAATTTAAGCAAAATTTAACCGCGGCCCATCGACGGCGGTCCGGTCTGTGCTATACTTGCGGGGAGAAAAGGCCCTCCGGAGTGCCGGAGGGCGGAATGGAGGCATCTGCAATGGAGGAACGCGACAAGCTGCACACCGGGGAGCTCTACCTCCCGGGCGACGAGAGCATTATGGCCGAGCAGAACCGCTGTCTGGAGCGCCTGTGGGAGTTCAATCACACCCCGCCCACCCAGCCGGAGCGGCGCGCGGCCCTGCTGGGGGAGCTGTTTGCCGAGATCGGCGAGGGCTGCTACATCGAGCCGCCGCTGCACGCCAACTGGGGCGGACACCACGTCCACTTCGGGCGGAATATCTACGTCAATTTTAATCTGACCCTGGTGGATGACACGCATATCTATGTCGGGGACTGCACTATGTTCGGTCCGAACGTGGTGCTCGCCACGGCGGGGCACCCCGTCCTGCCCGAGCTGCGGGGTCAGGGATATCAGTACAATCTCCCCGTCCGCATCGGGCGCAACTGCTGGCTGGGCGCGGGGGTGATCGTCCTGCCCGGCGTGACCATCGGGGACAACACGGTGGTGGGCGCGGGCAGCGTGGTCACCCGGGATCTCCCGGCAAACGTCGTCGCCGTGGGCAACCCCTGCCGCGTCCTGCGCGCGGTGGACGAGCGTGACCGGGCGTATTACGTCCGCGGACGCGCCATCCCGCCTGAGCTGCTCTGAGTGACGAAAACCGGCCCCGCCGCTTTTCCAGCGGCGAGGCCATTGGCTAACATTTCGTGTGGTTTTCCCCGCCGTAGGGGCGCACCCTGTGCGCCCGCGTCTACGGAACCATTTACAGGCACCCCATGCGCCCCGTCACCCGCCGATGGCCGGCACCTCGCCCGCGCCGTACACTTACACGCCGGCCCAGTCACGGCAGAGGGACTCCAACGCGCCGGGCTGGTCGCTCTCCGTCCAGTCCACGGCGAGATCGCTCTCGATCCCCCAGGGAACCGGGTTTTCGCCGGTGTCATACCAGAAGACCCAGACGGAGGTCCCGCCGGACTGCTCGATCTCCTCCAGCGTGAGCAGGATCTGACTGCTCAGGGGCTGGTCTCCCAGAAGCGGCTCATAGCGGTTGGCGTCGCCCGCAAGCAGGAGGATGCCGCCCGCGGCCTCCTCCGTCTGAAAGGAGAGGACGTGCCCGCGGCTGGTGTCCTCCCGCGCGGTGCGGTACCACTCGGAGGTGACCACATTGCCCTGCAGCTCGTCCGGGTCGATGTGCGCGAGGGCGTAGGTGGCGCCCGCCTCCCCGTTGGAGGTGACCTCCTGGACGATGCTGCCCTCAAAGCTGGCCCCTCCGACGGTGGAAAACGAGATCAGCTGAAACACGATGAACAGCGCAAAGACCACAATCAGCGCGCCCACGACGGCCAGCACCACCCACAGCCGGTCCTTACGCCGCACGGGCGGATGAACCTGGTCGGACGCGGTCAGCTCCGTGCCGCAGTGGGGGCAGAGCTTCCACTCCGGCTGGGCGGCCTGGCCGCAGTTCGGGCAGGAGGCCAGCAGCTGCGCCCCGCAGTAGGGGCAGCGGGCGAAGGAGCGCTCCACCGGCTGGCCGCACTGGCTGCACTGGTAGAGCGGGGCGCTCGGCCGGACGAGCAGATAGATGATGAGTCCCACATAGCCGGGCACCAGGAGCACCACCAGTACCCAGAGCACGGCGTTCATCCCCCGCCGCCGCGCGTCGCGCGCGACATAGACGGCCAGGGCGATCAGGCTGCCAAACAGGAGCAGCAGAATCAGAAGTACAAAGATCAAAACATTGCCAACGGCTGCCATTGACGATCCCTCCTTACGATGGCGAATGCGGCCAGGGCGGCGAGCCCGGCCAGTTCACTGGCGATCAGCCCCACGGCGGCGGCGAGCCCCGCGGGCGTGGTCAGATAGGGGAGGAGCAGGACCCAGCAGGCGAGGTTGGAGAGCACCGCGAGCAGGGCGGTGAGCGCCAGGCAGAGGTTTCGCTGCCGCAGCGCCGCGCGCCGGTCGCGCTCGGCCTCCAGGGACTGCCGGGTAAGTGTGGGCGGGGCGTGGCGCTCAAAGTTCAGATTCATCGGTCAGCCACCTCCTGAGCTGGTCTCTGGCCCTCGCGAGCTGGGATTTGACCGTCCCCTCCGGCAATCCGAGCATGCGGGCGGTCTCTCTGATATCGTGTCCGGCGAAGTAGTACAGGATGACCGGCAGCCGCAGCCGGTCGGGCAGGCGCGCGAGCGCCTGGTGGAGCGGGCTGTAGTCCTCCGCCTCCGGACTGGGGGCCTGCGCGAGCGCCCGGTCCTGCTCCTCCCACGAGGGGAAGGCGAGCACCGTCACCTGCCGCCGGAGCCGCCGCAGCCGGTCGCGGTAGAGATTGACGCATACCCGCGCCGCCCACGGCTCGAAGGGCTGAGACGGGTCGTAGCGCGCCCACTGCTCGAGCAGGCGCAGCCAGGTGTCCTGGTAGAGCTCCTCCGCCTCGCTGCGGCTGCGGCACAGGTGCAGGCACAGCCCGAACAGCCGCCGGCCGTAGGTGCGGATGTATTCGTCCATCCCATCGCCTCCTTTCCTTGTCCCTTCACCCATACCTACGACAGGGATGGGCGAGCGGTTCCCTCCGGGAAAGAAAAATTTCGCCGCGCCGGCGGAGGGCAGCAATATTGTCGGAAGGGGAGAATAACAACCGACTTGACCGGGTGGGGTTTGGACGTTTATACTGAAACTACCCAAAACGGCGCGACAGCGCAAACCCAATTCCCATTTGAGAAAGGATGATTTTCATGAAACTGCATTCGGTTCACAGCGAGGCGTTTGCCCCCTACGGCAAGGTGCTCGCCGGCATTGACCTCGCCCCGCTGCTCGAGGCGCTGGCCCAGACGCCGGTGACGGAGGGCGTGGTCTACGAGGCGTCCGTGCCCGCGCTGGAGGCGACGGCGTCGAAGGAGGCCCTCCAGACGGTGGCCTTCGGCGAGCTGCCCATCCAGGTGGGCTACTGCAACGGCCACAACCACCTGCTCAACGCCGTGGAGTACCACCGCTGCTCCGAGCTGAACATCGCCGCGACGGACGCGATTCTGATCCTCGGCCGCCAGCAGGACATCGAGGCCGACTTTACCTATGACACGGCGAAGATGGAGGCATTCCTCCTCCCAGCGGGCACCGGTGTGGAGATCTACGGCACCACCCTGCACTACGCCCCCTGCGGCGTGGACGGGAAGGGCTTTCAGGTGGCCATCGTCCTCCCGGCGGGCACGAACGGACCGCTCCAGGCCGCGCACGGCGGCGAGGGCGAGGACAAGCTCCTGACGGCGAACAACAAGTGGCTGATCGGCCACGCGGAGGGCGGCCTGCCTGAGGGCAGCTTCCTCGGCCTGAAGGGCGCGAATCTTGACACCGAGGCGTAAAACCGGAACAAAACCACACAGCGCGTCCCCATCCGCCGGACAACGGGCGGACGGGGGCGCGTCTGCATCCGGGGACAGAGAAAGCCCCGTCTCGCGGGGAGACGGGGCGAAAGGCTGTCAAAAAGAGTTTTTGACAGCCTTTCGCGCAAATGCAAGCATTTGCGCGAGTTTGCAGTCTCGCTGCGCGCACTCCCTTCGGTCGCACACTTGCGAGACTATCAGTATTTTTGGCCCGGTACATGCCCGTGCCAAAAATGAATTGGACTCTATTTGGCTCTTCGAGCCAAACTCGGTGAGACCTTTTTGACACTCTGAGGCCCCGTCTCGCGGGGAGACGGGGCCCAATTTGCTGCCATCAGGTTTTCTTCTGGAAGACGTTGCCGCACTTGCGGCAGGTGATGGAGATGCGGTTCTTCCCCTTGGGGACGCGCAGCATCTGCCCGCAGTTGGGGCAGCGGAAATAGACGTGGTCCCGGTCGCGCATCTGGGCGCGCTTGCGACGGAAGACCTGCATCAGCGGGTCCACCAGGGCGGTAAACCGGTCGTTCTCACTGCGGCGTCGGGCATAATTGCGGGAAAACATCCGAAAAATCGCCCAAATCAGCGCCGCATAGCTGATAATCCACAAGACCGCGCTCAGCCAGCCGATGCGGACAAACTGGCTGATCAGCCAGACCACCAGCCCGGCGGTCACGAGAAACAGGCTCAGAGAATCCGAGCCGTAGCGTCCGTACATCAGACGGTTGAAAAAATTACGAATCAAGGATAAGACTCCTCACAGGCCCCGAAAGGCGGCGATTTTGATATCCCTATCATACCGCACGGGAGAACAAAGGTCAATCTTTCAGTCGTAAAATAATTGTGAATACTCTTGCCCGAGAGGGGGAAAAGCCGTATACTGGGAGCACAAAGTGACAGAGAAAGGGGTGTTCCCTGTGGCACAGAGCCGCGTTGACAAGGAAAACTACTATTTGAATATCGCCGAGACCGTGCTGGAACGGTCCACCTGCCTGCGCCGGAAATACGGGGCGATCATCGTCAAGGACGACGAGGTGATCTCCACCGGCTACAACGGCGCCCCGAGAGGACGCAAGAATTGCATCGACCTCGGCCGCTGCACGCGCGAGGAGCTGCGTATCCCCTCCGGCCAGCGCTACGAGCTCTGCCGCAGCGTCCACGCCGAGGCCAACGCCATCATCTCCGCCGCCCGCAGCGAGATGCTGGGCGCGACGCTCTACCTGGCCGGGCGCGACGGGCAGACCGGCGAGCTGCTGCACGACACCACCTGCTGCTCCATGTGCCGCCGCCTGGTCATCAACGCCGGGATCGCCAAGGTGGTCGTGCGCAACACGGCGGAGGAGTACACCGTCGTGCCGGTGCGCGACTGGGTGGAGCAGGACGACACCATTCCGGAGGACGCGGGGTGTAAGGCCTAGACCGACAGCGCCTTGGCGGTGCGGTAGCCGATCGCCTCGGCCAGGTGGAGGGCGCCGACGCGCTCCTCGCCGGCGAGGTCGGCGATGGTCCGCGCCACGCGCAGGACGCGGTCATAGCTGCGCGCGGTCAGCCCCAGGCGCTCGTACGCCCCGCGCAGCACGGCAGAGCCCGCCTCGTCCAGCGCGCAGTATTCCCGCAGCTCCCGCTGGCCCATGTGCGCGTTGCAGTCCGGCCCGTCCGGGCCGTACCGGCGGCGCTGGCGGTCGCGGGCCCGCTCCACCCGCGCGCGGATGGCGGCGGAGGGTTCGCCCGGCTGGCGGCGGGAGAGCGCCTCAAAGTCCAGCGCGGGCACCTCCACCTGCAGGTCGATCCGGTCGAGCAGCGGCCCGGAGAGCCGGCCGAGATAGCGCCGCACCTCCGAGGCGGAGCACCGGCAGCGGCCCGCGTCATAGCCGTACCAGCCGCACTTGCAGGGGTTCATCGCGCACACGAGCATAAACCGGCTGGGATAGGTCACCGTCCCCGCCACGCGCGAGATCTGGACGGTCCCGTCCTCCAGCGGCTGGCGCAGCACCTCCAGCGTCTCGCGCGCAAACTCCGGCAGCTCATCCAGAAAGAGCACCCCGTGGTGTGCCAGCGAGATCTCTCCCGGCCGCAGCTGTGACCCGCCGCCGGCGAGGGCCGGGGCGGAGACGGTGTGGTGCGGCGCGCGGAAGGGGCGCTGCGCCGCCAGCGGCCGCTCCGGCCGGAGCTGTCCGGCGACGCTGAGCAGCTGGGTCACCTCCAGCGCCTCCGCCCGCGTCATCTCCGGCAGGATGGAGGGGATGCGCCGGGCAATCATGCTCTTGCCCGAGCCGGGCGGACCGACAAGCAAGAGGTGATGCCCCCCGGCGGCGGCGATCTCCGCTGCGCGCTTGACCTGCTCCTGCCCCTTCACGTCGGCAAAGTCGGGCATAGGGACCTCGGACGCCTCCGGGGTCCACGCCGGGGCGGGCGCAATGGCGCTGCGGCCGCACAGGTGGTCGGCGAGCTGGCCCAGCTCCTCCACCGGGTAGACCGTCAGTCCCTCGGCCAGTGTGGCCTCGGGGGCGTTTTCTTTCGGCACGTAGAGCGCCGCAAGGCCGAGCGCGCGCGCCGCGAGCGCCATCGGCAGCACCCCGCGCACCGGCCGCAGGCGGCCGGAGAGGGAGAGCTCCCCCAGAAAGGCGCAGCTGCCCAGGTCTCCGGTGATCTGTCCGCAGGCGTGCAGCAGCCCGACTGAGATGGGCAGGTCGTATACCGTCCCGTCCTTGCGCCGGTCGGCGGGGGCGAGGTTGACCGTGATCCGCCCCTCCGGGAAACGGAAACCTGCGTTTTTGACCGCCGAGCGGACCCGGTCGCGCGCCTCGCGCACCGCCGCGCCCGGCAGGCCGACGATCTCAAAGCCGGGCAGCCCGCGCGCCAGGTCGCACTCCACCCCCACCTCATACCCGGAGATGCCCTCCAGCGCCAGGGAACGGACGCGGGACACCATGCAGACCACCTCGCTGTCAAAAAGATAGAGTTCTATTTGTTCTGTTTTATGATACCGGAAAGCACGGCGGATTGCAAGCGCCCGCGGCGCTTCCCGCCGCGCAGCGCCGCCAGGGGGGAAAAGGGGGAGAAAATCTGTATAGGTGAGCCATGACTAACTGGTAGAAAGCACAAAATTTGGTGCAATTCCAACATTTCTGTGTTTACAAATACCGCAATAACTGGTATGATAACAGAGTAAACGCGCACGATTTCGATTTTGGAATCAATGCTTGTTAAGGAGGAGACCATACCATGGTTGTCAGAAAAAAGAAGTCCATGGATGCCAACAATGCCGCCGCGTGGGTATCGTATGCCTTCACGGAGGTTGCGGGCATCTATCCCATCACTCCGTCCAGCCCCATGGCGGATTACGTGGACCAGTGGGCTGCCCAGGGCCAGAAGAACATCTTCGGCAACACCGTCAAGGTGATTGAGATGCAGTCCGAGGCCGGCGCGGCCGGTACGGTTCACGGCTCGCTGGCCGCCGGCGCGCTGACGACGACCTATACCGCCTCTCAGGGCCTGCTGCTGATGATCCCGAACATGTACAAGATCGCCGGCGAGCTGCTGCCCGGCGTGCTGCATGTGGCCGCCCGCGCGCTGACCACGCAGGCGCTGAACATCTTCGGCGATCACGAGGACGTCATGGCCTGCCGTCAGACCGGCTTTGCCATGCTCGCCGAGGCCAACCCGCAGGAGGTCATGGACCTCGCCCCCGTGGCCCATCTGGCCGCCATCGAGGGCCGCGTTCCCTTCATGAACTTCTTCGACGGCTTCCGCACCTCCCATGAGATCCAGAAGCTCTCCGTCTGGGACTACAAGGACCTGGCCGAGATGGTGGACATGGACGCGGTCAAGGCCTTCCGTGACCACGCCCTCAACCCGAATCACGGCGTCGTCCGCGGCTCGCACGAGAATGACGACATCTTCTTCCAGCACCGCGAGGCCTGCAACAAGTACTATGATGCCCTGCCCGCGATCGTGGAGAAGTACATGGACATGATCAACGAGCGCATCGGCACCGACTACAAGCTGTTTAACTACTACGGCGCGCCGGACGCCGACCGCGTCATCATTTCCATCGGCTCGTTCAACGACGTGACCAGCGAGGTCGTCGACTACCTGAACGCCCATGGCGAGAAGGTCGGCATGATCAACGTCCACCTGTATCGCCCGTTTGCCGCCGACCGCCTGCTGGCCGCCCTGCCGGAGACCGCCAAGCGCGTCGCCGTGCTCGACCGCACCAAGGAGCCGGGCGCCCTGGGCGAGCCGCTCTACCTCGATGTCGTGACCGCGCTGGCCAACGCCGGCCGCACCGACGTGACCGTCCTCGGCGGCCGCTATGGCCTCGGCTCGAAGGACACGCCGCCTTCCTCCGTCTTCGCTGTCTATGAGGAGCTGGCCAAGGACGAGCCCAAGAAGCACTTCACCGTCGGCATCAACGACGATGTGACCTACCTCTCCCTGGAGGAGAAGCCCGCCCCCAACACCGCGGCGGAGGGCACGGTCGAGGTCAAGTTCTGGGGTCTCGGCGGCGACGGCACCGTCGGCGCGAACAAGAACTCCATCAAGATCATCGGCGACCACACCGACAAGTATGTCCAGGCCTACTTCCAGTACGACTCCAAGAAGACCGGCGGCGTGACCGTGTCCCACCTGCGCTTCGGCGACAAGCCCATCCGCAGCCCGTACTATATCAACAAGGCCGACTTCGTCGCCTGCCATAACCCGTCCTACATCACCAAGCACTTCCGCATCGTCAACGACATCAAGGACGGCGGCACCTTCCTGATCAACTGCCAGTGGACCCCGGAGGAGCTGGAGCACCACCTCTCCGCCGAGAGCAAGAAGTATATCTACGACCACAAGATCAACCTCTATACCATCAACGCCATTGACCTGGCCCAGAAGGTCGGCATGGGCAAGCGCACCAACACCGTGCTGCAGTCCGCCTTCTTCGCCCTGGCCGGCGTGCTGCCCGCGGACGAGGCCATCCAGTACATGAAGGACGCCGCCGAGCACTCCTACCTGAAGAAGGGCCGCGACGTCGTCGAGAAGAACTGGAACGCCATCGACGCCGGCGCCACCGCGTTCGTGAAGATCGACGTGCCCGAGTCCTGGGCCAACCCCACCCCGGACGCCGAGCCCGCCGAGCTGACCGGCCGTCCCGACACCGTCAAGCTGGTCAAGGAGGTCATGGAGCCGGTCAACCTGATGAACGGCTACAGCCTGCCGGTCTCCGCCTTCGAGCCGATGGCCGACGGCACCTTCCCGAGCGGCGCCTCCGCCTATGAGAAGCGCGGCGTGGCCGTCAACGTCGTGGAGTGGAATCCCACCACCTGCATTCAGTGCAACCAGTGCTCCTTCTCCTGCCCGCACGCCACCATCCGCGCCTACGCGCTCGATGCGGACGAGCAGGCTGCCGCCCCCGCCAACACCAAGATGGCGGACTTCAAGGTCGGCAAGGGCAAGGGCGTGTACAAGTTCGCCCTCGCCGTCTCCCCGCTCGACTGCATGGGCTGCGGCGTCTGCGCCGGTGTCTGCCCGACCAAGAGCCTGAAGATGGTCCCGCAGGAGTCTCAGCTCGACCAGCAGCCGGTGTTCGACTACTGCGTCAAGAACGTCTCCGTCAAGGAGGAGCTGGTGGACAACACCGTGAAGGGCAGCCAGTTCCAGACCCCGCTCCTCGAGTTCTCCGGCTCCTGCGCCGGCTGCGCCGAGAGCACCTATGCCCGTATCATCACCCAGCTGTTCGGCGACCGGATGTTCATCTCCAACGCCACCGGCTGCTCCTCCATCTGGGGCGGCACCGCGGCGACCTCTCCCTACACCGTCAACAAGGAGGGCAAGGGTCCCGCCTGGGCGAACAGCCTGTTTGAGGACAACGCCGAGCACGGCTTCGGCATGTACTACGGCCAGAAGGCCATCCGCGACGCCCTGAAGGCGAAGGTCGAGGCGCTCGCCGAGAGCACCGAGAACGAGGCCGTCAAGGCCGCCGCCAAGGATTGGCTGGAGACCTATGACTCCTCCGCTGCCAACCAGAAGCCCACCAAGGCGCTCATCGCCGCCCTGGAGGCCTGCGGCTGCGACGCGGCCAAGGAGATCCTGGAGCAGAAGGACTATCTGAACAAGAAGTCCGTCTGGATCTTCGGCGGCGACGGCTGGGCCTACGACATCGGCTACGGCGGCGTGGACCATGTCCTGGCCTCCGGCGAGGACGTGAACATCTTCGTCTTCGACACCGAGATCTATTCCAACACCGGCGGACAGGCCTCCAAGTCCACCAACATCGGCGCGGTCGCCCAGTTCGCCGCCGCCGGCAAGGCGATTGCCAAGAAGAGCCTGTCTGAGATCCAGATGCAGTACGGCTATGTCTACGTGGCGCAGGTCGCCATGGGCGCCAACCCCGCCCAGACCATCAAGGCCATGGTCGAGGCCGAGGCCTATCACGGCCCGTCCCTCATCATCGGCTACAGCCCCTGCGAGCTGCACTCCATCAAGGGCGGCATGACCAACTGCCAGTCCGAGATGAAGAAGGCCGTCGAGTGCGGCTACTGGAACCTGTTCCGCTACAACCCGGCGCTCAAGGCCGAGGGCAAGAACCCCTTCACCCTGGACTCCAAGCAGCCGAAGCCCGGCTATCGCGAGTTCATGATGAACGAGGCCCGCTTCTCCGCCCTGACCCGCTCCTTCCCGGAGCGCGCCGAGGCCCTGTTCCAGAAGTCGGAGGACACCGCGATGGCCCGCTACGAGCACCTGAAGAAGCTCGGCGAGCTCTACGGCTGATCCGGACAAGCTTCTACGGACAACTGAACCGATTGCGCAAGGCCGCCTCCCCGTATGGGGAGGCGGCTATTTTTGTCCGCACGCAATTACTTAATTTGTATTCACAGTTTACACTAGAAAAATACTATGATAAAATATATTTAAAAATATTAGACGTACTGAGTAGAACCAAGTCACTGAACGGGCGGAAAGGAGGGATACCGCGTGAACCGCCATCTGCTGCCCTGGAAGCAGGATGAAGAAGATGATTTTGAACCGGATGAAGAGGGAAATCGAAAGATTGCTATTGTACTCAGTTTGATTGCGCTGACTGCCCCTCTGATCGCTTTGCTGGAGAGCTGCTGCAGAGGATGGAGTGCAATCCCATGATTGGAAGACGCTGGGCCGCCTCCCCGCACGGGAGGCGGCCCGTTTTTGATTGGCGCCTGCCGTACTTTACCGGAGCGCGAAGTTCCGCGCGGCGGATTTTTGACCCGCGGTCCGATTGGCGCTTGACAAGCGGATGGGCGCATGGCAGAATAGCAATACACCGTCTGTCAGGGTTATCCGCAACACCTGGCAGAAATTTGACAATAAAAAGGACGATTTGCCATGGTCCATTTGCTGCTGGCCGTGATTTATCTGGCCTTTGTGAGCCTGGGCCTGCCGGATTCCCTGCTCGGCACGGCCTGGCCGGAGATGTATCTGCAATTTGATGTGCCGGTGTCCTACGCCGGAGCGGTCTCCCTGATTATCTCCGCCGGCACCGTCTTTTCCAGCCTCCAGAGCGACCGGCTGACGCGCCGGCTGGGCGCCGGGCGCCTGACCGCGCTGAGCGTGGCGATGACGGCGGCCGCGCTGTTCGGCTTTTCCTGCTCGAGCTCCTTTTGGATGCTCTGCCTCTGGGCGATTCCCTACGGCCTGGGGGCTGGAAGTGTGGACGCCGCGCTGAATAACTACGTCGCCCTGCACTACGCCAGCCGTCATATGAGCTGGCTGCACTGCATGTGGGGCCTCGGCGCGTCTGCCGGCCCGTACATCATGAGCTATGCCCTCTCCGGCGGCGGCACCTGGAATCTGGGCTACCAGATCATCGGCGTCATCCAGTGCGTCCTGACCGCCGTCCTGCTGCTCAGCCTGCCGCTCTGGCGCGGCGACACCGGCAAGGCGCAGGAGGGGGACGCCGGCGCGGCCTCCTCGCTCACTCTGCGGCAGATTTGGCGGCTGCCCGGCGCGCGCGAGGTGATGGCGTCCTTTTTCTGCTACTGCGCGATGGAGTCCACCGCGATTCTCTGGGGCAGCAGCTATCTGGTGCTGCACCACAGCCTGTCCGCCGAGACGGCGGCGGTCTACGCCGGGTTGTTCTATGTCGGCATTACGGCCGGCCGGGCGCTCAGCGGCTTTGTGACCATGCGGCTGAACGACGACCAGATGATCCGTCTGGGCCAGGGCATTGTGTTCGTCGGGCTGGTGACGCTCTTTCTGCCCCTCGGCCCGGTGGGCGGCGCGGCCGGCCTGGGCCTGGTGGGGCTGGGCTGCGCGCCCATCTATCCCTGCATCATCCACTCCACCCCGGCCCACTTTGGGGCGGAGCGGTCTCAGGCGATGATCGGTGTGGAGATGGCCAGCGCCTATGTCGGCACCAGTCTGATGCCGCCCCTGTTCGGGCTGCTGGCGGGCCGCCTCGGCGCGGGGCTCCTGCCGGGATATCTGCTGGTGATTCTGGTGCTGATGATCGTCCTGTACGGGAGGCTGACCGCCCGCGCCGTGCCGAAACAGGATGCCGCCTGAGGGCGGAAGGCCCCGTCCCGTGCCCCGAGCGAGGGGCGCAGGGCGGGGCCTTTCTCATCCGGGATGGACAAATCTCCCCTTCGGTGTTACACTCAGACGAAAAAGCGCGGTGCCGGGACGGGACGGATGTCCCGGAACCGGCCCGGCGGAGAGGAGAACGCAAAATGCGTCAGAGAGGCGGAGGACTGATCCCCCTGTGGATTTTGCTGGTGCTGCTGGTCGCCGTCATAGGCGCGGAGGCGGGCGCCCTGCTCTGGGCACGCACCGCCCCGCCGCAGGACGCGGCGGAGGAGCCGGCCTCCCAGGCCGAACCGGAACAGGAGACCCCGGAGCAGGAGCCCCCGGAACAGGAGAGCCCGGAGCAGGCCAGGCCGGAGACAGGGGACGTCTCCGAGCCGGGGGAGACCCCCGAGCCGGAAACCCCGGCGGAGCCCACCGCCGCGCAGCGTGCCCGGGAGATTCTGGACGGCATGACCCTGGAGGAGAAGGTGGGGCAGATGTTCCTCGCCCGCTGCCCGGAGACGGGCGCGCAGGCGGCGGCGTCCGACTACCACCTGGGCGGATATCTTCTGTTTGCGCGCGACTTTGAGGGCGGGACGCCGGATTCCGTGCGCGAGACAATCGCGGGCTACCAGTCTGCCGCGGAGGTGCCCCTCCTGATCGGCGTAGACGAGGAGGGCGGCACGGTCACCCGCGTGAGCCGGTACCCTGCGTTCCGGTCCGAGCGGTTCGGCTCGCCGCAGGAGGTCTATCAGGCGGGCGGCTTTGACGCCGTGGCGAGCGACACCGCTGAGAAGTGCGAGCTGCTGGCGGATCTCGGCATCAACGTGAACTTCGCGCCCGTGTGCGACGTCTCGCAGGACGCGGACGACTTCATTTACGACCGCAGCTTCGGACAGGGGGCGGAGGAGACGGCGGAGTATGTCCGCACCGTGGTGGAGGCCATGCGGGATACCGGCGTCGCGTGCGTGCTCAAGCACTTCCCCGGCTACGGGGACAACGCCGACACCCACACCGGGATTGCCTATGACGACCGGCCCTATGAGACCTTCCAGACCTCGGATTTCCTGCCCTTCCAAGCGGGGATTGACAGCGGGGCGGAACTGGTGCTGGTGGCGCACAACGTGGTCTCCTGTATGGACGGCGATCAGCCCGCCTCCCTCTCGCCGGAGGTGCACCGCGTCCTGCGCGAGGAGCTGGGTTTTTCCGGTGTGATCGTCACCGACGACCTCGCGATGGACGGCGTGCGCGACTTTGCGCCCGACGACGAGGTGGCCGTCCGCGCCGTGCAGGCGGGCAATGACCTGCTGTGCTGTACCGATTTTGAGACGCAGATCCCCGCCGTGCTCGCGGCGGTGGAGGACGGCACGCTCGACGAGGCGCGCATCGACGAGTCTGTGCTGCGCATCCTAGAGCTGAAGATCGCCCTCGGCCTGCTGTGAGCGCGCAGGCCGGAACAAAACGCGGGGACCGGAACGCTTTCGTCCGGTCCCCGCGAGCGTGTCGACAAAGTCGACACGCTCGAACAAAATCTACGATTTTGTTCGAAGTATGCGGCCGACCCGCGCGCCCCTTCGGGGCACACTCCCGGCCTCCCTGTGTTTTTGGGCCGGTACACGCCCGTCCCAAAAACGGATTTCACCCTATTTTGTTGCTGCCGCAACAAAACTCCTGCGGAGGGCTTTCTGAACTTTTCACCTGCATTTGAAATCTCAAACTATGCTTTTTCGACAGACTGATAGGGACCGGACGCTTTCGTCCGGTCCCCACGCCTCTTATCCGTGGCAGCTGCCGCCGTGGCAGCCGTCGTGTTCCCCGTGATGGCCGCAGTGGCCGCCCTCACCGTGGCTGTGGTGGTCGCAGTTGGCCTCTGTGTCAAAGGCGAGTGTCCCGCCGAGCAGCGCCGCCACCGCCGCGTCTACGCTGCCGGAGACGCCGCCATAGAGCGCGATGCCGGCCTCGGACAGTGCGCTGCGCGCACCGGGGCCGATGCCGCCGCAGATCAGCGCGTCCACCCCCTGCGCGCGCAGGAAGCCGGCCAGCGCGCCGTGCCCGCTGCCGCCGGTGGAGACCACGGAGGAGGAGAGCACCTTCCCGTCCGCCGTGTCATAGAGCTTGAACTGTTCCGTGTGGCCAAAATGCTGAAAAACCTGGCCGTCCTCATAGGTGACTGCAATTTTCATGCTGTTTACTCCCCTTTTGCCGCCCGACATACAGGCCGGGGCGGCGTGATAAGCTGATTATAGCCTCGCTTTTCTCCGGTGTCAATCCGGAGGGGGATGCGGCGGGCGCAACCGCTGGTTGACAAATTTCCAAGGCCGATTGCTGGCGGCCCGGAGTGGGATATGGTATGATAGGCGCATCTGAGGGAGAAAGGGAGGTCAGAGGGATGACCTTGGGAGAGCGTATTTACCGGCTGCGCCGCCGCGCCGGCTGGTCGCAGGAGGAACTGGCGGACCGCTGCGGCGTGTCCCGCCAGTCGGTGAGCAAGTGGGAGTCCGGACAATCCACCCCAGACCTGGAGAAGCTGGTCCAGCTCAGCCGGACGTTTGACGTCACAACCGACTATCTGCTGCTCGGCGAGGAGGACGAGCCGGCCCAGCCAGAGCCAGAGCCGGCACCGCCGCCCGGACCATCTGCCGCCGGGGAAGAGCCGCCTCCGGAGGCAGCCCAGCCGCGGCCGGAGGAGGGAGCCGGCGACGTGCGAGACGTGCTGCACGATATCGGGAATCTGCTCTTCGCGGAGCGGGAGGCGGACCCGGAGCCGTACTACCTCTCCGGTGAGGAGGCGCAGGCTTATCTGACCGCGCACGCCGGCTGCCGCCGCCGCAATGGACTGGGGACCGGGCTGTGCATTCTCTCGCCGGCGGGACTGATGGTCCTGGAGGGACTGGCCATGATGGGGGTGCTGCCCCTGACGGAGGACGCGGCGGCCGGGTTGGGCGTGACCCTGCTGCTGGTCTGCGTGGCGGCCGGCGTGGGACTGTTCAGCCTGGCGGAGGCGCAGCTGCGCCCCTGGAAGTTTCTGCGCCGTGAGCCGCTCCGGCTGGAGGAGGGGCTTGCCCCCTGGCTGGAACAGGAGGCGGCGCGCGGTGCCGCGCGCGGGCGAATGCAGGACGGGATCGGCGTGATGTTCTGCATCCTGAGCGGCGCGCCTATGCTGCTGGCGGCCACCGTCTTTGGGGACGAGAGCGGGATGGCGATGCTCTCCGTCGGCCAGCTGCTCGCCCTGGTGGCAGTGGGCGTCTTTTTGATGGTGGACGGGGCGTGCAAGCCGGCCTATGACTGCCTGCTCGAGCGGGGCGAGTGCAGCCCGAAGAAAAAGCGCAAACGGCACAGGAAACAGGAATAAGCCGGTTCCGGACGAAAAGACGGACCGGCAGGCAAGCGGAGGAGCGGCGCGCTCCCTCCCGGATGCGCCCGAGTGGACCGGACGGCGCGGAAAGGGGGAGAGCGCGGCTTTTTTTCGCAAAAAATCCGGCGGTTTTCCTTGACAATGGCGGGAAATCTGCTAAAATAAAACAGCACGGCCTTTGACAGGCCGGACTTCTCTTGCCCTTGCCGGCAGGCAAGGGCCATTTGTCCATAAGGAGGTGCAAATATGGCAAAGGTTTCCGGTAAGTACGAGGCGATGTATATCCTCGACGCCGCTCTGGCGGAGGACGCCATCGCCGCTCTGGTGGAAAAGTTTAAGTCTCTGGTGGAGCAGAACGGAACGCTGACCGAGGTCAACGAGTGGGGCAAGCGCCGCCTGGCCTATCCCATCGACCACAAGAACGAGGGGTATTACGTCCTCATGACCTTCGAGGCGGGTCCCGCCTTCCCCGCGGAGCTGGGCCGTAACTTCAACATTACGGACGGCGTCATCCGCTCCATGGTCGTCGACCTGGGCGAGTGAGGGAGGCAGCGACATGCTCAATCGCATTATTCTCATGGGCCGTCTGACCCGCGATCCGGAGCTGCGCCGCACCCAGTCGGGTACGGCCGTGGCCTCGTTCAGCCTGGCGGTGGAGCGCGACTTCGCGGATAAGACCACCGGCAACCGCCCGACCGATTTCATTGACATCGTGGCCTGGCGCGGTACGGCGGAGTTTGTCAGCAAGTACTTCAGCAAGGGCCGCATGGCTGTGGTGGAGGGCCGGCTGCAGATTCGTGACTGGCAGGATCGCGACGGCAACAAGCGCCGCAGCGCCGAAGTGGTGGCGGAGAACATCTATTTCGGCGACTCCAAGCGCGATGGCGACGGCGGCGCCCGCACGAGCTACGCGCCGCAGGGCGGCGGCTATGCCCCGCAGGGCGGCTACAGCCCGGCGCCGCAGAACAACAGCTATGCGCCCGGCCCGGCGGTCTCCGAGTTTTCGGAGCTGAGCGACGACGACGGCGAACTGCCGTTCTGAACGGATGCGGCACAGCCGCGTCCCATCTCAACGAAAGGAGACTTCTACCATGGCTTTTGATAAAACGCGCGGCCGCAAGCGCAGAAAGGTGTGTGCCTTCTGCGTGGACAAGGTGGAGCAGATTGACTATAAAGATACCGGCAAGCTGCGCCGCTACCTGTCTGAGCGGGGCAAGATTCTGCCCCGGCGCACCACCGGCACCTGCGCCATGCATCAGCGTCAGCTGACTGTGGCGATCAAGCGTGCCCGTCAGGTGGCCCTGCTGCCCTACGTGAACGACTGATCCGATGACCAACGGCCCGCGGGAAAATTTCCGCGGGCCGTTTAAGGCTGTCAAAAAAGTATTTTTGACAGCCTTTCGCGCAAATGCTCGCATTTGCGCGAGATTGCAGTCTCGCTGCGCGCACTCCCTTCGGTCGCACACTTGCGAGACTATCAGTATTTTTGGCCCGGTACATGCCCGTGCCAAAAATGAATTGGACTCTATTTGGCCCTCCGGGCCAAACTCGGTGAGACCTTTTTGACGTTCTGCAACGGCCCGCGGGAAAATTTCCGCGGGCCGTTTTGCATGGTGCTACAGATCAACATGCAAAATTTTTCGGGAAAACCGGTCTGAATTTTGTCATGCCAGACAAATGTGAAGGAAGAGGTTCAAAAACCTGCAATTGGGGTTGACATCCCGAAAAAGCGGGCGTATACTTTCACACAGGCAAAGGCGCCGCGGACGAGAGAGTCCAGCGGCGCCTTTTCTCATTCGCAAGGGGGCGGATCTCGGAAACGGGGGCCGTCTCTATTATTTTTGGCCGCTGCGGCGGCCGGAGAGAGGGAGGAAAGAGTATGGATATGACCATGATTGTGGATACCTTTTGGGTGCTTCTGGCAGCTATTTTGGTATTCTTCATGAACCTGGGCTTTGCCGCCGTCGAGGCCGGCTTTGCCCGCGCGAAGAACACAGTCAACATCCTGTCGAAAAACTTCATCGTATTTGCCGTCTCCTCGCTGGGCTTTATGCTTCTTGGCTGGGGCCTGATGTTCGGCGACGACAACCCCTTTGTGGGGACGGAGCATCTGTTCATCCTCGGCGGACAGGACCTGTCGTTCTATGACGACACCCTGACCTCCAACGTCCCCTTCTGGGGCAAGTTCTTCTTCCAGCTCGTCTTCTGCGGCACGGCGGCGACCATCGTCTCCGGCGCGGTGGCGGAGCGGATCAAGTACCTGAGCTTTATCGTCTTCTCCTTTGTCCTGACCCTGGTGATCTACCCCATCGTCGGCCACTGGATCTGGGGCGGCGGCTGGCTGGCCGATATCGGCTTTATGGACTTCGCCGGCGACACCGCGGTGCACTCCGTCGGCGGCTGGGCCGCGCTGGCGGGCGCGATGATCCTCGGGCCCCGCATCGGAAAGTACGATAAGGACGGCAAGCCCAAGGCGATTCCGGGCCACAGCATGTCTCTGGCGGTGATCGGGCTGTTTGTCCTCTGGCTGGGCTGGTTTGGCTTTAACCCCGGCTCTACCATGAGCTTCCAGAATCCTGCCGACGTGATGCATATCCTGGTGACCACGAATACCTCCGCGATCGCTGCGGTGCTCACCTCCACCATCACCTCCTGGGTTTTCCTCGGCAAGCCGGACCTCGGCATGACGGTCAACGGCTGCCTGGCCGGCCTGGTTGGCATCACCGGGGGCTGTGCCTACGTCAGCATCGAGAGCTCGCTGATCATCGGCGCCCTCTCCGGTATCCTGGTGGTCTTCGCGGTGGTCTTCTTTGACAAGATCCATGTGGATGACCCGGTCGGCGCCACCTCCGTCCACCTGGGCTGCGGCGTGTTTGGCACCATCTGTGTCGGTCTGTTCGCCGAGTCCGGTGTGACCAGTCTCTCCACTGTGGACGGCCTGTTCTTTGGCGGCGGCTTTACCCAGCTCGGACTGCAGCTGCTCGGCATTGTGGCGGTCGGCGCGTTCACCTTTGTGACCTCCGGCCTGGTGTGGCTGATTCTCAAGGCGACGGTCGGCATCCGTGTCTCCCGCGAGGAGGAGCTGGCCGGTCTGGATATCGGCGAGCACGGCAACCAGGCGTATCCCGACTTTGCCCCGGCGGCGCTCTCTGTGGCCTATGAGGATCACAGCGAGACCGGCGTCCCCGCCCCTGCTGCCCCGGCGGCCACCCAGGATGAGGCCATCCCCGTGGTACACCGCGCTGCCGGCGACGCGAAGATGACCAAGGTGACCATCGTCACCAATCAGGCCCGCTTCAACCAGCTCCAGCAGGCGCTGGAGGAGATCGGTGTCACCGGCCTGACGGTGACCAGCGTCTTCGGCTACGGCGCGCAGAAGGGCCACGTGACCTACTACCGCGGCGCACCCGTCGAGGCCCGTCTTCTGCCCAAGATGAAGGTGGAGATCGTCGTCTCCAAGGTCCCGGTCTCGCAGGTGATTGACGTGGCCAAGAAGACGCTCTACACCGGCCATATCGGCGACGGCAAGATCTTCGTCTACGACGTGGAGAACGTCGTGAAGGTCCGTACCGGTGAGGAGGGCTATGACGCCCTGCAGGGTGATTGACAGAAATCCGTGCTTTTGTCTCCCCGTTGAGATAGGATAGAGGGCCGGGGTCCGTTGGGACCCCGGCCCTCGGAGGCTGTCAAAAAAGTATTTTTGACAGCCTTTCGCGCAAATGCAAGCATTTGCGCGAGTTTGCAGTCTCGCTGCGCGCACTCCCTTCGGTCGCACACTTGCGAGACTATTAGTATTTTTGGCCCGGTACATGCCCGTGCCAAAAATGAATTGGACTCTATTTGGCTCTTCGAGCCAAACTCGGTGAGACCTTTTTTGACACTCTGAGAGGGCCGGGTCCGTTGGGACCCCGGCCCTCGGCGCGTTTATCGGCGAGGTGTTTTAGGCATCCGATGATTTCTTTCTGAAAATCCCCTATCTTTTTTCAATGAGAAATGGTATCATTTGACCAGAGAATTCCGCCGTGAGCGATTGAGGGAGTGCAGTGCCTGGACGGCGCATCGGCGGAGTGCAACGGAGAAGAGAGGAAGGGATGCTCATGAGACACATGCTTGCCGCGCTTCTGCTGGTTCCGGGACTTCTGCTTGGCCTGAGCGCCTGCGCCGCGCCGGAGAGCGCATCTGGACAGACGGGGGATACGGAAGACGCCGCCCGGGAGGAAGCGGGGGACGCCGCTGCTTCGCAGGCCGCACTCACCGGTACGCAGAACGTCGTGATTGAGGGCTTTGACTGGGGCCCTGCTGTCACCAAGACGATTCTCACGCTCAATCAGGCGGTTGCGGCGGATTCCGTCACGCCGGGGTCCTTTGCCGTGGTGGAGAGAAAGGAGGCCTTTGACTGGGCTGCCCTGGAAGACGAGACACTCGACCCCACCGAGCACACCATCGCCGAGGCGCCGCGCGCTGTCACCGCCGCCTATCCCTGCGATGCGGAGGGCAATCCGGTGGAAACGGCATCCGACCGGATCGCCCTCGAGCTCGCCTATGACCCCAATACCGGCTCGCCATACTGTTACGATGTGCTCGTCGGGCAGAATACCGTCTGCAATCCATACGAGTTGGCTGTCACGCTCGCGGAGGGCAGCGCGCTGGTCACGGAGGATGGCACGGCGGTCTCCGGGCTTTCGGTCGAGGCGGCGGTGGACCTCTCCGGCGCTCTGGTGCCGCAGCTCGAAGGGGTGGATCTCTCCGGCAGCTTTACCGGCACGGACGGCAAGACCTTGACCTATGGGTCCTACGTCCCCGCGGACGACGGGGAGAGGCATCCCCTGGTGATCTGGCTCCACGGCGCCGGTGAGGGCGGGACCGACCCCTCCATCCCCCTGCTGGGGAACAAGGTCACTGCCCTGTACGGGGAGGAATTTCAGTCCCTCATGGGCGGGGCCTATGTCCTGACGCCGCAGACGCCGCAGTTCTGGCTGTGCTACAACGAGGAAGGCGACTGGCAGGATAACCCCGGCACGGATTCCATCTATCTTTCGACGCTGAAGGAGCTGATTGACTACTACGTGGCGTCCAATCCCGCCATTGACACCGACAGAATCTATGTGGGAGGCTGTTCCAACGGCGGCTATATGACGATGAATCTGGTTTTCACCTATCCCGATTACTTCGCCGCCGCCTTTCCCATTTGTGAGGCGTATCTGGATGAGGGGATCACCGACGAGCAGCTCGCGTCCATCTGCGATCTGCCGCTCTGGTTCGTCTATGCGGAAAACGACACCGTCGTGCCGCCCGACCGCTATGAGATTCCGACCATCGAGCGACTCCGGGCGATGGGCGCGGATGTTCATACCAGCGTGTTCTCCGGTGTCTACGACACCACTGGCCTGTACTCCGATGAGGACGGCATGCCCTATCAGTACATAGGACACTGGTCCTGGCTGTACTTCTTTAACAACCAGTGTGAGGAGAACGGCGTTGGCCTGTGGGAATGGCTTGCGCGGCAGAGCAGATAAGATGACAAACATAGGGCCGGATCCGAGGCGGGGCCGGCCCGCTGTACACAGTCGCAGAAGAGACGAAGGGATGCGAAAGGAGGCTTGTCTGTTGTGACAGACGGGCGTATGCTATAAACTGACAGAAGAAAAGTTCCGATAAAGATATACTAAACAGTAATTTTGAGAGAAAATGAAAGAAATTGATTTTAAAATTCGGAAAAGAGATGAGAGCGAAGAAACACAATTTGTCAAAACAGACAAAATTTTAAATTTAAAATGAAAGTTGAAACGACACTATTGACAATCTCTATTTGAAATGATATCTTGAAAACAACGTAAGGTAAGGTGTTGTGGATGGCAAAAGGGCTGATAGAAAAGAGAAACCTGGATGAGGAAATTTATGATCTCATTATTGGGAAAATTATCAATTCGGATTTTGAGCAAGGGCAGCAGCTCCGGATCAATGATTTGATTCAGGAGTTCGGGGTCAGTCGGACGCCTATTGTACAGGCGATCAAGAAGCTGGTGTCCGAGGATATCTTGGTCGTAAATAAAACGGGCAAGGTCTTTCTTCCGGTATTTAGTCAAAAGCAGATTCAGGATATCTATGACGTGAGGATGATGCTGGAGAAGGGAGCGGTCGCGCACCTGTGTGCGATAGAGGACCGCAGCAGGCTGGTACAGGCGCTGCGGACGCAAAACGACCGATGCCGGGTCAACCTTGAATGCGCTGAGGTCGAAGCATATCGCAGGGAAGACCTGCAGCTGCACCGCGACGTGGTAAACGCGGTGGGGAATCATTGCCTGTTCAACAGCTACATAAGGGTTCAAAATCTCTTTATGGTGGCAAATTACCTCAGCGGTTCGCACAATATGAATCAGCAGCGGCAGTCACTGGAGGAACATGAGGTGCTGATTGACGCTATCGAAGCGGGGGATTCAGATGGCGCGGCCCGTGCGGTTGAGACCCATATCCGCGGCGCGCTGGAACGAGTGGGAATTGGAAGAGCAAGTGCCTGCTCCTGAGAGCATGGCACTTTGGGTAAGACGATAATCCTGAGGGAGGGCTGCGCTGCCGTTCTCTCCTGAAAATGACTGGTATCAAAAGAAATCTGACAGTTGTAGCTCCGAAATACTTAGCAGATGGAGAGGCAGAGCTCTTTTGAGTCAGTCTCATCCCTCAAAATAAATTTTAAATTTTATATAGGAGGAGAGAGATGAAGGTCAGAATAGGAATTGACGTCGGCGGAACATTTACCGATGCGGTCTGTGTCAACAGTGAGACCTTTGAACTGATTGGGTATCTGAAGATACCCACGACGCACGGCGCCAAAGAGGGTGTTTCCAAGGGGATTGTCGAGGCATGCCGAAAGCTTCTGGAAAAATATCATATTTCTCCGGACGATGTATCCTTTATCGCGCATGGGACGACACAGGCGACCAACGCATTGCTGGAGGGCGACGTAGAGGATGTCGGTATCGTATGCGTCGGAGAGGGGGCCGGGAGTTATAAGGCGAATATGGATACCACCATTGGTGACATTGAGCTCTCTCCCGGCAAATACTTGCACACAGAACATACGTATTTGGATATCCGTTCCGACCAGTACGACCAAAATGCGGAGCGAACGGCAGAGGAATGGCGCCAAAAAGGGATTCATGCGGTTGTAGCAGCCAGTTCCTTTTCTGTAGATGATCCGGGCAAAGAGCTCTCCGTTATGGAGCGTATGACGCAAAATGGCCTGTTGGCAACGGGCACCCATGACGTCAGCAAGCTCTATGGCCTGCGTGTCCGTACTCGGACCGCTGCTATCAATGCCAGCATTCTTCACAAAATGATTGACACGGCTACGATGACAGAGGAGAGTGTCCAGCGGTCCGGCGTGACGGCTCCGCTCATGATTATGCGCTGTGACGGCGGTGTGATGGATATTGGCGAGGTCAAAAAACGTCCGGTTTTGACCATGCTTTCCGGACCCGCCGCAGGTGTGGCCGGCGCCCTGATGTATGAGAAGATTACGGACGGCATCTTTCTGGAAGTCGGCGGAACCAGTACGGATATCTCCGCAATCAAGAACGGGCGCGTCATGCTAAAGTACGCGGAGGTGGGGGGACATAAGACTTATGTCAACTCGCTGGATATTCATACCGTGGGCATTGCCGGAGGAAGTATGGTCCGCTTTCACAGCGGTGGTGTGACAGACTCCGGGCCGCGAAGTGCTCACATTGCCAATTTGCCCTATGCGTGCTTTGCAGATCCGTCTGAGATTGTGGACCCGGTTCCTGTACTGTTTTGTCCCAAAGCGGGTGATCCGGACGACTATGGTATCATCGAGTGCTCGAATGGAAAGCGGTTCGCTCTCACGGTGTCCTGTGCAGCCAATTATCTTGGCTATATTCGGGAAGGGCAATACAGCTACGGCAGCAAAGAATCCGCAGCGAAAGCGCTGAATGCCTTTGCACAGAAATTGGGCATCTCTGCCGATGAGATTGCGCGACAGATTATGGAACGTGCGGCGAATAAAGTCATTCCGGTAGTGAAAGAATTGCTGAACACCTATGAGCTGGACCCGAAGTTTATATCCTTGGTAGGAGGCGGAGGAGGAGCGGCGTCTATCGTGCCCTGTGTGGGAGAGAAAATGAAGTTAAAGAATCGACTCTGTAAGAATGCCGAGGTCATTTCTCCCATCGGGGTCGCGCTTGCCATGGTTCGGGATGTCGTGGAGCGAATGATCATTAATCCGACCGACAAGGATATGGCCAAATTGCGGGCGGAGGCGTTTGATATGGCGTTGAATGCGGGCGCAAATCCTGACACGATAGAGGTCGTTTTTGAGATTGAGTCGGAGAAGAATTTGGTACGCGCCATTGCAAGCGGGACGACAGAGCTGCGTACCAAAGATGTGATGCTGCAGAAAAAATCAGAGGAGCAGTTGCGTGCCATTGTAGCGGAAATGCTGGAAATTCCGCCGGCTGACACGAGGATTCTGGCGACAACTGGAAAGCTGTACGCCATTGAGGGGACAACCACAAGAAAGACTCTGTTTGGGCTGATCCGCAGAAAAAGCCACCCTATTATGCTGGTTGACGAGGAAGGGGTGATCCGCCTGCAGAAGGCGGCCGGAGAGCTGATTGAAATTACGGTATCCAATGCACGTCAACAACTCAATTATATTATCAGCCGCAATTCAAGCTTTGACAGCGGGGAATGTCTGCCGGATGTTTTTGTGTTTTTTAACAAGCAGATCAAATCATTTGTCGGCATGGCTGAAAAGCAGCAGATCTTGTCTCTTGCCTTGCTGGAAATTGAACCACTGCCGGAGCAGACACGGATATTTGTCTTGGCCTGCAAAAAGTAAGGCTGAGTATTTTGTGTCCTATAAAATAAAAAATTTTTAATTTAGGAGGAAGCAGAGATGAACAACACCACATTCAGAGAGGCGTATGGACTTACGCCCGCATGCATGACCATCTGGAACGCGGATCAGACTTATAATCGGAAGGGACAGGAAAAATACCTCCGCTGGCTTTTGGACAACGGGGCGCAGTGTCTCTCCATCTGTGGCAGTACCGGGGAGAACATCGCGATGAATATGGAAGAGCAACGGGAGATTATCTCTCATGTGCTGAGTTTTGTGGCCGGTGAAGTTCCGGTCGTGGTCGGAACCGGACGCTATGCCACGCTGCACACGGTTCAAATGAGCCGGTTTGCGCAGGAGCACGGAGCGGATGGGGTAATGATCATTCTTCCTTACTATCTGAATCCCTACAAAGAGGCGGTCCTTGACGCGTTTCGGGAGCTCCGCAGAGAAACTGATCTGAACATTATGATTTACAATAACCCATGGTTTGCCGGCTATGAGCTCACAGTGGACGAGATCAAGACCTTGGTAGAGGAGGGCGTGATTACCTCGATCAAGGCGGCACACGGAGATCCCGACCGGGTTCATCGGCTCAAGTTCCATTGCGGCGACAAGCTAAAAGTGTTTTACGGCCACGACTACTGCGCTATGGAGGGGCTTTTGGCCGGAGCGGACGGCTGGCTTTCCGGATTCCCGGCGGTATTGCCCAGACAGTGCCGGGCGCTGATGGATGCATGCTTTGCCAAAGATGTGGACGCGGCGCGAGCGGCGCAGGATAGGCTTCAGCCGTACATCGACTATTTCTTTTATGACAAGACCAATGGGAAACCGCATTGGCAGGAGATCTGTAAATATACGCTGACCGTCCAGGGTTTGGATGTCGGATGGCCACGCCGTCCTCTGAAAGAGCTGGATGAGGCGAATAAAAGGAAGGTGGAAAGGCTGCTGGCCGACATGGGATGATCCGTGCTGGCGGAGAAGGAGCAGATGGAGGGGGTGGTCATAAAATCAGCCCGTAATCTGGAGCAGGCAAGATGAGGAGCGACGAGATGAACGATAGAAAGGAGCTGAAGACGTGGAGCAGTCACAACAAGCCATACCGGAAGTGGTAGAGCGGGAGACGCGGGAGTGTCCCCCAAGACAGACCGAAAAGACGTTGCTGGAACAGGTCGTGGAGGAGAGACAGCAGACACCTGTATATGGAAGCTATGATGTCATTGTAGTGGGCGGCGGGACAGCCGGCGTGGTGGCGGCACTTTCCGCGGCCCGGAATGGAGCGTCCACGCTTTTGCTGGAGAAGCATTCGTTCCTCGGCGGCTCTCTGCTGGCGGGCGCGATCTGCTTCATGGGATTTTTCAATATTTACAAGCCCTATCCGGATCGGCCGGAAGTTCAGCTCGTCCGGGGAATTCCGGATGAGATCGTGAGACGGCTGATACAGGAAGGGGCATCCGCCGGCTTTTACGAGGAATTTGCCGCGTTGGACTATGACTCCAAGTGTGTTTCCTGGGATCGGGACAAGCTGCCCGTTGTCTTGAGAGATCTGCTGCGTGAGAGCGGTGTACATGTTATTATGGGGGCAGAATTTCAGGATGTGATCATGACGGGCCAAGCGGTGCGCGGCGTGATCTGGGAGGATCACGCAGGGCGGCATGCCGCATATGGGAAGGTGACCGTCGATACCAGCGGCATTGCCGAGGTGGCCTACCAGGCCGGAGCCCCGTGCCGGATTTTTCCGGAGCGGCAGACGGGCGGGATGTCGCTGGGGATGGCGCATGTTGACACGGAGCGGCTTCGGGAATATGCGCAGAGCAAAGAGGCGGTACGCCTGCTCAGCTATAAGATGGATGGCGATCAGAAGGCATTTATCGCGCGTCTGACGCTGGATCTTCGAAAGCTGGATGCATTCCGGGAGAGGATTGAGTCCCTCCATTTTATGGATTCCCCCTGCATGATCGCCAATGAAAAGGGCAGCTTTAACATGATCAATGCCGTGACGATGCGTTTTGACACGACGGACCCGGACGAGCGGACCAAGGCGAGAATCACGCTGACGCAGAGCTGCCTCAAGCTGGCCGACATGCTGCAAAAGCATGTCCCTGGGTTTGAACACGCGGTGCTTGACTGGATTTCGCCCGAGATTGGAATCCGGTTTGGACGTGTTGTAGACTGTGTTTATGACATCACCCGGGATGATGTGGATCACCTGCGTGTTCCGGATGACACAGTGGGCGTATACGGCGTGCAGGATGCCTATCTCTCTCTGGGGACGGATTGCCGGATTGAGGGCGGCTGGTATGGCATCCCCTATCGCGCGCTGATTCCGCAAAAGGTGGAGAATTTGCTGGTTGCCGGAGAGATGGTCACGTCCGACTGGGTGGTATGGATGTCAATCCGCCTGACCGGAGGGTGCATGCTGATGGGGCAGGCTGCCGGGACTGCGGCTGCCCTGGCTGCCCGAAAGAATATTTTGCCGCGCCAGCTTGCACCAGAAGAGCTGAGAGAGGCGCTGCTGGCAATGGGGGCGTTCCTGGGGTGAAGAATTTGCGGCCAAAGAATAAAAAGAAAGAAGGAAGGTAAAATGTCAATTCAGGCGATCGGTATCATTATTTCTTTTATCATTTTTGTCATTTTGATGATGAAGCGTATTTGCCCCATGGCAATTGGCTTTCCGCTGATGGCGCTGGCGGTCGCAGCGATTGTCGGGCTGCCGATTTTTGGAGAAGGCGGATTCTTTGCCACCATGATGGATGAGGGCGCCGTCCGCAATGCGACACACGTCTCCGTCCTGTTGGCATCTGCCTGGCTGGGCGGCATGATGATGGTAACCGGAATCTCCAAGCGAATTATCAAGCTGGCCGCAGAGCTGGGCGGAGATAGGCCGTTTTTGGTCACAATTTTGGTGATTATTGCCGTGGCCGCCTGCATGACGACCATCAGCGGATTGGGTGCGGTGGTCATGCTGGGCAGTATAGCGATTCCCATTATGATCAACGTCGGTGTGCCGGGAATTGTGGCTGCCTCTGCGTTCCTGTTTGCCTATGCCATTGGGTTGACTGTCAATATGGGAAACTGGGCTTACTTTTCGACGGTCACGAGTGCCGGGTTTGAGGATGTTCAGACCTTTGCGCTGATTCTGATGGGGATTACGGCCGCCGTCACCCTGCTTGCCATGATTATCATGTTCAAACGCTATGGCGTAAAATTTTCCTTTGCGGACCGCTCAGCGATGCCGGAGGGAGAGGATGAATGTGAATTTGACGACAGCAAGGTGCCCATCCCAGCACTGTTTACCCCGCTGGTGCCCCTTGTGTTGGTGCTCTTTACCAGCTGCGGAACTGTGGCCAGCTTTACCATTGCCCTGTGTTACTGCATTCTCAGCCTGAGCTTGTTTTCTAAGCAGTACCGGCTCAGCGATATGCTCAACCGGGTGTTGATGAAGGCTGCGACGGTGGGTATCACCGGCGCCGCGATTGTGGTGATCCAGTCGGTGCTCTGCGGCGTTCTGCTTCAGGTGCTGGCGACAGAGGAAGTGTCCAATGCCCTGACCGGAGTGGTCACGACGGTATTTCCCAAGACGCAGATTGCCTTTATCCTGTTCTTTGCGATTCTGGCGCCGCTGGCCCTGTTCCGCGGCCCGACCAATATTTGGGGTGTCGGCGCTGCCATTGCGACGATGCTGGTCAATATCGGCATTCTGCCAGCCAATGCGGTCATGGCCGCCTACATCAGCTGCGAGCGCACACAGGTCATCGCTGACCCGACCAATACCCATAATATCTGGATTGCCGGGTATGTCGGGACGGACGTTATGACACTGCTGCGCAAGGTGCTGCCGTATTCCTGGCTGATGTCGGCGCTCGGCGCGACGATTGCGGGCCTGATGTTCTTTTAATTAAGAGACTCCGACTGGTAAGGGGGGATGGGATGGATATCCTGTTTACCGACAAATACGAGATTGGATATACGGAGATGAAGCACGATATTGAATATCGGTATATTCCCGAGGAGGACAAAGAGCGGCTGATTGAGTCTGCATGGCAAAAGGGAATCAATACCGCGCAACGGTGCCGTGACCGGTATGCGGACGCGATCTCTCCGGAAGAGTTGGCACAGGAGCTGGGAATCAGCGTGGTGACCAGGACCAGCGGCCCGGACCGGATATTCAGCGAGTACTACAGTAAAAAAAAGGAAATTCGCCTGCTGAGGAAGAGTATTGAGGAACGCTTTATCCCCCAAAATGTGGAAGCGCTGACGACGACAGAGTTTGACCACGTAAAGCACATTTTTATCGCGCACGAGCTGTTTCATCATCTGGAATGCCATGACCCGGAGGTAGGACTTACCTATCGGGAATATCTGGTGACGGTCCTGTCGTTGGGACCGTTTCAGAGAAGAGTAGGGCTGAAATGCCTGTCTGAAATAGCGGCGCACAGTTTTACCAAGGCGTACTTGGGTATCGGACACAGATACTGACTGGCGTACAGCGGGGAGCGGATTCTGCCGGAAAGGCCGCTTCCCGCTGCGCCGTTTTCGTTCGGCCCAGAGCGTGCGGCGGTTCAGAACGGTGAGGACGGAAATGGAGGTGCGTATACATGAGATTTCTCTGTTTTGGCTCGATCAATATGGACTATGTTTACCGGGTGGCACATATTGCTGCGCCGGGTGAGACAGTCTCCAGCCTGGGTTTGTCCCTCTTCCCGGGAGGAAAAGGGCTAAATCAGTCTATTGCCCTGGCAAGGGCGGGGGCCGAAGTCTATCATGCAGGGATGATCGGTGCTGATGGCAGCCTACTCTTGCAGGAGCTTGAGCGCGCGGGCGTCGATGTGCGTTTTGTCCGGACGACGGAGGAGCGGACCGGAAACGCGATAATACAGGTAGATGATCTGGGACAGAACAGTATTATTGTGCATCGGGGTGCAAACGGGAAAAACACCAAGACGTTTGTGGACCATGTCCTGTCTCATTTTGCACCACCGGATGTAGTCGTGCTGCAAAATGAGATCAATCTGAATGAGTATATCATACACTGCGCGCACGAGAAGGGAATGCGCGTGGCGCTAAATCCATCTCCCCTGGATGCAGAGCTTGCCCTGTATCCATTGGAAGAGGTAGACCTCCTGATTCTCAATGAGACAGAAGGGGCCGGCATGACGGGAGAAGGGGAACCGTCGAAGATTCTGGACCGGTTGAGTGGCCGATACCCGAAGATGCATATTGTTTTGACACTGGGCGAAAGCGGCTCCCTGTACCGGCGGGGCCGGGAGACTAGGATTTGCCGGGCGCATCCCGTTCGAGTTGTCGACACTACTGCGGCAGGGGACACCTATTTGGGCTATTTTTTGGAAAATTTTATGCGAAACGGGGACCCGGCTCAGGCGATGGAGATTGCCTCCCGGGCAGCGGCGATTGCGATTTCTCGGAAGGGGGCAAGCCCGTCCATTCCGTTTCGAGAGGAACTGGACGAGTTGGAACACGGCCGTCGTTGACGCATCTGCGTAAAAATGGAGATGTCAATTCAAAAAATCTGTCTCGTGCTGAACTCTTCGGGGTTCAGCACGTTTTTTAAAAGCGACCGCTCAGCATGGAAAGAGGGACGGCAGCGAATGCGCAGCGTAGGGACAGAACAGCCCGGCAGGAGCACTGTGCTAATCCATCCCGGCCCCGCATAGGATAGGACAAAACCTGGAGGGGGACGAGACATGACAATGACAGACAGAAACGGACTGGCGGAAGGGGCGGTCCGCCACCATATCCTGCTGGAAAACCGCGACCGGCTGGCGGTCTCCGGCGTGGAAGAGGTGGAGCGGTTTGACGAAAATGAGATCGTCCTGGCCACCTGCCAAGGCGCGCTCATCATTCGCGGGGAAAATCTGCACATCGAGCAGCTCAGCCTGGACGGCGGCGAGCTGAAGGTGGAGGGCTCGGTGGACTCTATGACCTACGAGGCGCCGCAAGAGCGCCGGGGCTTTTTTGCCCGTCTGCTGGGGTGAGCGGTGGAGGTGGAGATCGCCCTGCAGGCCCGGGGCCTGTGGGTGAGCGCGCTGGCCGGGCTGGGCGTGGGGCTGTTTTATGACCTGCTGCGGATTTTGCGCCGCCGGAGGGGAGGCGCGGTGTGGTCCGCGGCGCTCGACCTGCTGTTCTGGGCCGGGGTCGGCTGGACGCTCTGGGCGGTCACGCTCTGGGCCGGAGACGGCAAGGTGCGCGCCTGGCACGCCATCGCCATCGGTGCGGGCTGCGCCGTCTATCTGATGGTGTTCAGCCCGCTTTTGCTGCCGGCCGGCCTCGCAGCGGCAGAGGCGGCCGCGCGTATCTGGCGCGTGATCACCCTGCCGCTGGCGCTGCTCCTGGCGGCGCAGAAAAAATTTTGTGAAATACTCAAAAATCACTTTCATTATTGGCAAAAATGGGTTATTATAGAATTGTTCTTTGCCCAAAGGCCGGGAAAACGGCCGTCTACTCATGCGAAAGGAGCGCAAGTACATGAAATTCAAGCGGAGCAGCTTCCTGTCCAAGATCGTGGTGCTGATCCTGCTGGTTTTCGTGGCCATCACACTGCTGAACGTCCGGGGAGAGATCCAGACCGCTCAGGGAGAGCTGGAGCAATATCAGGCCGCCGTCGACCAGCAGAGAGAGGTCAACGCGGCTCTGGAAGAAAACATCGCAAACAGCGCCGATCCTGACACGGTGCTGGAGGTGGCCAAGGATAAAATGGGTCTGGTGGAGTCGGGCGAGGTCATCTTCTACGACACCACCAACTAAAGCGGCCGGGGGAGAGCGGCCGTGCCAATCAGGGAGGAAAGAGAGAACAGTATGGAGTTGGAAGTGGGGGCAATCCTGGACGGAAAGGTGACCGGAATCACCAATTTTGGCGCGTTTGTGTCGCTGCCGGGCGGACGGTCCGGGCTGGTGCATATCTCGGAGATCGCCTATTCCTACGTCAGTGACGTGAGCAGCTTTTTGCAGGTGGGACAGGACGTGAAGGTCAAGCTCATGAGCGTGGACGACAACGGCCGGATCAATCTGTCCATCAAGCGGACGCAGCCGCAGCCGGCCCGCCCGGCCCACGGCGGCCCGCGGGATTCGGCGGGCCGCGGCGGCGCGCCCCGCTCCGGGGGCGGACGGATGTCCGCCGGCGCGTCACGGGGAGGCTACCGGACCGGTGGCCAGAGCCGTGAGCCGTCCAGCTTTGAGGATAAGCTCAAGCAGTATCTCTCCGAGTCGGAGAGCCGCCTGTCCGATCTCAACCGCGGCGGAGAGAGCCGCCGACCCCGCCGGAACCGCAGAGGGTGACGGCGCTACATCGCACAAAACCGGGCCAACGTGTTCCAAGGAAGAACCGTTGGCCCGGTTTTTCGGTCCGGCCGGGGAGAGCGCAGGGGATGTCCGCCTCAGTCCCCGCCGGGCTTGCCCTTTTCCCCGTCGGAGCGGTGTGCGCGGACACGGTCAAAGCGGTGCCTGTCATAGGTGCGGACAAAATTGAAGATATTTCCCATAATGATGATATTGCTGCACAGGAAGAGCCACACCATCAGGATGATCACCGATGCCAGCGAGCCATAGACGGTGACGTAGCGGTTGGAGATACCGATAAAGGTGGAAAACAGCTGGGTACTCGCGACCAGGGCGACGGTGGCCAGCAGCGCGCCGGGAAGAACGCTCCGCTTGTGGTGCGGGGTGTGGGCGGTGAAGCGGTAGAGCAGCAGAAGCGCCGCCAGCAGCAGGGCAAACGGCATGAGCACCTGTGCCAGGCGCCAGCCGTAGTGCAGCACCGGCACGTCGAGCAGGAAACGGATCATCCCCAGCAGCCAGTCGCCCAGCAGCACGACCAACAGACTGCCGTAGGCGAGCAGCAGCAGCACCACGGAGAAGAGCACGGAGAGCAGCACACTTACCACGCCGCTGCGTGTGCGCTGGCCAAACGCCTCGTTAAAGATATCCATCAGTCCGCGGAAGGCGGCAGAGGTGGCGGTGATGGTCATAATAATGCCGCCGCTGAGCAGGGCGATGCCCTGGTTGCCGTCGATATAGTGCAGATAGTCCTCCAGCAGCGGACGCACGTCATTTGGCACTGCGTCGAGCACCTGATTGAGCAGAGAAAAGCTCCCGGACGGCATCATGCCAATGATGGCCGAGACGACGATCAGCAGCGGAAACACGCTCATGAGCATGTAATAGGCCAGCTGCGCGCTTGCGCGGGAGACCCGCAGCTCCAGGTAAATCTGCGTCAGGTCCACACACAGCTGTACCCCGGGCAGCTGGAGCAGCCGTTTGGCACGTTTCAAGTTACCTGCCTCCTCTCCGAAATGTGTGCTTTCGTGCAATCTCATATAGTGTATGCCCTTGCCGGGAGGAATATCTGCCGGGACAGGGAACAAAAAACCGTCTGCACAAAGCAGACGGTTCTTCACTCCTACAGAAACTCAGTTGGCCTGGATCGCGTTAAGCTTCACAGTCAGCTGACTCTTCTTGCGCGCAGCCTTGTTCTTGTGCATCAGGCCCTTGGCGGCCGCCTTATCCACAGCTTTCACGGCCACTTTGTAAGCGCTATCAGCCTCGCTGCGGTTGCCCTCCGCCACGGCGGCGTCAAACTTCTTCAGGGTGGTCTTCATCGCAGACTTAGCGGCCTTGTTCTGCATCGCCTTGGTGGCGTTGACCAGAACACGCTTCTTGGCAGACTTGATATTCGGCAAACCTCACACCTCCTCTAATAGCATTTCCGCATGTCAGGACAGAAAGGTCCTGTGCGATTAACTATTCTAGCACCTTGCCCGGGAAAAAGCAACTGTTTTTTGAAAAAATTTCGTCCTGTGCATAACCTGCCAACTGGGGAAGGACACTACCGGCAGCGGAGCGTCCCCCGCCGCCAGGGAGTGAAAAAAGGTCTCACCGAGTTTGGCTCGAAGAGCCAAATAGAGTCTAATTTATTTTTGGCACGGGCATGTACCGGGCCAAAAATACTGATAGTCCGACGAGTGTGCGGATTTTTGGAACAAAAATCCGTGCGCGCGCCCGAGCCGCCAACGGCGGCGACAAAGTGCCCTCGGGGCATAGGAGGACTGCAAGCTCGCGCAAATGCTTGCATTTGCGCGAAAGGCTGGCAAAAATACTTTTTTGACAGCCTTACTACCGGCAGCGGAACATTCAACGCCGCGCATTTATCCCCCGCTCCGCGGGGGCGGGAGGAGGAGCAGATATGTTTTCCCATCGCACTGATCTGGCCCTGGAGGCCGCGCAGCTCCGGCAGGACGGGGGAGAGGGAGCGCTGCCGCCCGGCGTGGAGAGCCGCCAGCGCCGCACAGAGGGCTGTCCGGTCACAGAGATCGTCATCACCGGCCCGGAGGGGGCCGAGGCGGTCGGCAAGCCGGAGGGGCGTTATCTGACGCTGGAGCTCTCCGCCCTGCTGCGCCGGGAGTCGGACGCGTTTCCCCGCTCGGCCTGGGCGGTGGCGCGGGAGCTGCGCGCCATTTTACCCGAGGGACAGGATAGCTCCGTGCTGGTGGTGGGCTTGGGCAACCGGCTGGTGACGCCGGACGCGGTCGGCCCGCGCGCGGTGGACAATACCATGGTCACCCGCCACCTCACCCGACACGACCCGGAGCAGTTCGCCCCCTTCCGTCCGGTGGCGGCGGTGGCGGCCGGGGTGCTCGGCACGACCGGTGTGGAGAGCGGGGAGCTGGTGCGCGCGCTGGTGCGCGCGATTCGCCCCGGGGCGGTCATCGCGGTGGACGCGCTGGCGGCCCGGTCGGTCCACCGCCTGTGCAGCACGGTGCAGCTGGCGGACACCGGCATCATCCCCGGCTCCGGCATCGGCAACGCGCGCGTGGCCCTCAACCGCCAGACGCTGGGCGTGCCGGTGATCGCCGTGGGCGTGCCGACGGTGGTGGACGCGGCCACCCTGGCGGCCGACCTGACCGGGCAGGAGGGCGAGCAGGAGCTGGGGCGGATGCTGGTCACGCCCAAGGACATCGATGTGCTCGTCTCCGACGCGGCCAAGGTGATCGGCTACGGGATCAGCCTGGCCCTGCAGGAGGGGCTGGAGATTGAAGATGTCGACCTGTTTTTGAGTTAAACGCCGGCTTCGCGTATGAATCTGCGCAAAGTGGTTCAGAATAGTACCACTTTGCACAGAAATGAGGCGTGACACCGATGAAAGCGATCTTGCTGGCCGGTGGCGAGGGGACGCGGCTGCGCCCGCTGACCGCTGGACTGCCAAAGCCCATGGTGCCGCTGTTTGACCGGCCGGTGCTGGAACATCTGCTGCTGCTTCTGCGGCGGCACGGCATCCGGCAGGCGGCGGTGACGCTGGGCTATTTGCCGCAGGCGGTGACCGATTACTTCGGCGACGGCAGCCGCTGGGGCATGGAATTGACCTATCGGACGGAGCGCACCCCGCTGGGGACGGCGGGCGGCGTGCGCGCCTGCCTGGATTTTCTGGAGGGGGAGGACTGCATCGTCCTGTCAGGGGACTGCGTGTGCGACTTTGACCTGGGCGCCTGCATCCGGGAGCACCGCGCGCGCCGGGCGGAGGCGACGCTCCTGCTCTGCCGCGTGAGCGAGCCGTTGGAATACGGGCTGGTACTCACCGACGAGCGGGGGCGTATCACCCGCTTTGCGGAAAAGCCGGACTGGAGCGGGGTGTTCACCAACCAGGTGAACACCGGCATCTACCTGCTCTCCCACCGCGTGGTGGAGGAGATTCCGGCGGGACAGCCCTGCGACTTTGCCCGTGACCTCTTTCCCCGCCTGCTGGCGGAGGGAAGGGGGCTCTACGGCGCCCTGCCGGCGGGCTATTGGCGCGACATGGGGCAGAGCGAGTCCTATCTCCAGGCCATGGCGGACGCGCTGGAGGGAAAGGTGCGGCTCGACCTGCGCCACCCGGAGGTGCGGCCGGGCGTCTGGTCCGGCTCGCTGCTGCCGGAGGACGCGCATATCCTCCCGCCCTGCTGGGTGGGGGAGAACGTGGTGCTGGGCCGCGACTGCCTGCTCGGGCCGCACGCCGTGCTCGGTCGCGGAAGCTCCGTGGGCGATGGCTCCGTGATTCAGCACTCCGCCCTGCTCGGCGCGCGGGCGGGCGGGGGAAACACGATGTATGGGGCCATCCTCTGCCCCGGGGCGCAGACCCAGGCGGACGCCGTCCTCTCGGAGGGAGCCGTCCTGGGCGGCGGCGTGCGACTGGGAACGGGAGCCATCCTGCGCCCGGGAGTCAAGGTCTGGCCCGAGATTGAGATTCCGGCGCGCGCCCGGCTCAACGCCTCCGTCACCGCCCCGCAGGATCTGGGCCGGCTCTGCTTTGGGGAGGACGGCGTCCTGCGCGGCGTGCTGGGCCTGGAGATCACGGCGCAGACGCTGATGGCCCTCGGCGGCGTGCTGGCGGAAGAGGGACGGTGCGGCCTCGGCTGGGGCGGCGGAGACGGGGCGCAGACCCTCGCGCTCGCGGCCCGGGCGGGCCTCGCGGCGGCCGGGGCGGACGTCTTCCTCCACGGCGGGAGCACGCCGGCGGCGGCCGGGTGGTGCGCGGGGTTCTATGCCCTGCCCATCTCCCTCTATCTCTGGCAGCGGGGGGAGGAGATCAGCCTGTACCTCTTCTCCTCCAGCGGCCTGCCGCTGGGGCAGGCCAGGCGCCGGCGGCTGGAGACGCGCCTGCTCACCCGCACCCCGCCGCGTGCGGACGCCGGCTCCCTGGGCCGGCAGGAGCGCCTGCGCGACGTGGACCGGGGCTATGCCAACGAGGCGGCGCGCTTTGGCGGTGGCGGCCCGCTGCCGCCGCTGGCGCTTGCGGCGGACCGGAGCGGCGCGGAGGGCGTCTTGCTGGCCGACAGCCTCGAGCGCCTCGGCTGCCGCCTGACCGCCGAGCGGGAGGGCGTCGCCGCGTTTTACAGCCAGATGGACGGCTTTGGCCTGTGCGCCCGGGACGAAAAGGGGCGTCTCCTGCGGCCGGAATGGGTGCAGATGCTCTGCTGCCTGGTCCTGCTGGAGCAGGAAGAGCGCACGCTTGCCCTGCCGGAGTCAGCGCCCGTGCTGGCCGAACGCCTGGCGCAGGGCTATCGTGCCCGCCTGCTGCGGCTGGGGCGCGACGGGGCGGAGGCCGCCGAGGTCTACCGCCGCCTGCTGCCGCTGCGCGACGGGTGCGCCGCCGCCTGCCTGCTGGCCGGGCAGATGGCCCGCACGGGGCAGACGCTTGCCCGGCTGGCGGACCGGCTGCCGCGCATGTCGCTGCGCCGGCATGAGCTGCCGCTGACGGCGGACCGCGGCATGGTGATGGAGTCGCTCCTGCGCGCTTTTCCGCAGGCGGAGCGGCTGGAGGCCGGGCTGCGTCTGGCCATGGGCGGCGGCTCCGTCTGGCTGGCTCCGGTGGCGGCCCGCGCGGCGGTGCAGATTCGCGCGGAGGGCGGCAGCGAGGAGATCGCGGCGGAATTGTGTGATATCGTGAGCCAAAAGATAAAAGAAGTAGACCATTTGTGAAAACTCAACGGTATACTTTTGACGTTTTGCGTGGTATACTGTTATTGACAGGACAGGCGTTGTGGCCCTGTGACGGGCCAGGCAATGCGGCCGATTGAATGTGATGATCCGGGTCAGACAGCGGTTCCGGCGGGACCGGAGGAAAGACGGCGAGTGCAGGGGCGTCTTTCTCCGGCAAGCCGGGACTGGGAGCTGTTTTGGCCGTGCCGCCTGTGGGCGGTGAACGCGCGCGGGGGGACGGTCTGCCTTCCCGGCGGGCGGAACTTTGTCGTGCGTTGATACTGGAATCGTTTCCAGTGCCGTGGGAGCGCGCGGACGCCGAATACTGTGAACACCGCCGCCGCCGGTTCGGGCGGGGCGAACGGATATCCCGCGCCGAAACGCGGGACTACATGAAAAACATGCCATAATATGCCATCTGAAAATTAACGGAAGAAAGGAGTTATCCAATGGCAGAAAAACTGAAGATTATACCTCTTGGCGGCCTCAACGAGATCGGAAAGAACATGACGGTGATCGAGTACAAGGACGATATCATTGTCATCGACTGCGGCATGGGCTTTCCGGATGACGATATGTACGGCATCGACGTGGTGATTCCGGACTACAGCTACCTGATTCAGAACCAGACGCGCATCCGCGGCATCTTTCTCACCCACGGGCACGAGGACCACATCGGTGCGCTGCCCTATGTCCTGCGCGACATCGACGCGCCCATCTACACCACGCGGATGACCGCCGGACTGGTGGAGCTGAAGCTGGCCGAGTATGACCTGCTGTCCACCACCCGCATCTACACCTGCGAGGCGGGCGACGTGATCCGTGCCGGCGTGTTTCAGGTGGAGTTCATTCACACGAACCACTCCATCGCCGACGCGGTGGCCTTCGCCATCCGCACGCCGCTGGGCACGTTGATCCACACCGGCGACTGGAAGATCGACCCGACGCCCATCTCCGGCGGTATGATCGACCTCGCGCGCCTGGGCGAGCTGGGCCGGGAGGGCGTGCTGGCCCTGATGTGCGACTCCACCAACGTCGAGCGCCCGGGCTACACCAAGAGCGAGTCCACCGTGGGCTCCAGCTTTGACGCGCTCTTCAAGGGTTGTGAGGAGCGGATCATCGTCACCACCTTCGCCTCCAACGTGGACCGGATTCAGCAGGTGATCAACGTCGCCGCGCGCTACGGGCGCAAGGTGGCCGTCTCCGGCCGGAGCATGGAGAACGCCCTCAAGGTCTCCACCAAGCTGGGCTATATGAAGATCCCGGAGGGGGTTCTGGTCGATCTGAACCAGATCAAGAGCCTCCCGAAGGAGAAGATCTGCATCATCACCACCGGCAGCCAGGGCGAGGCGATGAGCGCCCTGAGCCGCATCGCCTACTCCAGCCACCGGCAGATCGAGATTCAGCCGGGGGACAAGATCATCCTCTCCGCCTCCGCCATTCCGGGCAACGAGCACGCGATCGGCAACGTCATCAACGAGCTCTACCGCAAGGGCGCTGAGGTGATCAACGAGCGAAACCGCGACCTGCACGTCTCCGGCCACGCCTGCCAGCAGGAGCTGAAGATTCTCCACGCGCTGGTCAAGCCGAAGTTCTTCATCCCTGTCCACGGCGAGCAGCGCCATCTGCGCATCCACGCCCGCCTGGCCCAGGAGATGGGGATGCGCCCGGACCACATTGTCGTGACTGACATCGGACACATCATCGAGTTGACGCCCAAGAGCATCCGCCTGGGCGGCACCGTCACCTCCGGCCGGATTTTGGTGGACGGCTACGGCGTGGGCGACGTGGGCAGCGTCGTCCTGCGCGACCGCAAGCGCCTGGCGGAGGACGGCATGATCGTCGTGGTGGTCACCATGTCCGCCGAGAACCACGCCGTCCTCTCCGGACCGGAGATCATCACCCGCGGCTTCATCTACGTCAAGGAGTCGGAGGAGCTGATGGAGGAGGTCCGCCAGCTTGCCGCGCAGGTCATCCAACAGGCTAAGCCGAACGCGGACTGGGCGACGATCAAGAGTGATGTGAAGCGGGAGCTGTCCAATTTCCTCTTCCGCAAGGCCCGCCGCAGCCCGATGATCCTGCCGGTCATCATGGAAGTGTGACGGCCAACCGGGTATTTTCGCTGATATGCCAAGCCGCGCCGCGGATACTCCGCGGCGCGGCTGTTTTCCTGGAAGCATAAAAAGTGGAAGTGACCTGCATCCCTGCGTGTTGCGGATACAGGTCACTTCCGGTTCCTTTTCAGGTCCAGCATATCAACCGGAGCCTCCTTTGCTGTGAAGTGGGTGAGGGGCAGGTATCTATTCACGCAGTTGAAAGAGACTGGAACAGAGACCCTGTCGGCAGAACCGGATCAGCACTGCGGTTCTTTTGTGACTATTACCTGCATCGTATACGAGTGGCTGCCCCCTTTGCTGATAGCTGTCTCTACCAAAAATTGGTTTCGTCATCTACCTGCCTGTTTGGCTGACATCTTTGGCTTGCTGCGGATATCGTCGACTGCATCGCGATGATCTGCTTTCCTGGGATATCGGCTGGTTCTTGCTTGGGTATGCTTGCTTGGAAAAGCCGGGAAAAAGGTACTGACTCGCTGATCCGGTTCTGCCCGGTGGTTCAGAGAAGTTTTGTTTCCTGCCCGAAAAAGCACGGTGTTTCTTTCTCGACCATCTGATTTGATTGACAGACCGGAGATTCCTTTTCTGATCCTCGTGTTGCTCTCACCTGTCCAGGGGGAAAGCTTCGCTCCGTTCACTGCGGACGTCTCGGCGTCTGAATGTTCGGTGGTTTTCCGCTTCCTGTTTTGAGAGTGGGATTTTGATGAAGAGGAGATCGGTTCCATCTGTCAACTGGCGTCTCTTCCTGAAAAGCGGAGCGGTTGACGGTTCACTGTCGATTGTGCTTTTTTCTCTTTGGAAAGCGAAAGTCTGATTTTCTCTTTTTGAGAGAATCTCTCTTTTTTCATCTGAAAAACTGCTTTTGACTTCCTTTGGAAGCTCTCTTTGAAAGGGTTCCTCTCTCTTTCCGTTAAAAACTGTCAGACTTTCGTCCTTTGTCTTCTCTGGGAAAAAGCTGTTTCCTTTTTTGAGATTGGTCTTCCGTTTGGAATTCGTTTGCTGTTTTCCGTCTGGTTTGGGAGATGATTTCTCTCTTTTCAGAGATTTTCATCCTCTTCTGCTTTCGTCTGAGATGCGTCCTCCTCTTCTCTGAGAGACTGCTGTTTCCTTTGGTTGAGATTTGTCATCTCTTCCGTTTGGATGCCGCTTTCTCTCTTGGAATGTTCTGGACGCTGCACTCGTCTTCGTGATTTGTCTGTCTCTCTTTTGGGGAAGATGGGAATCTCTTACTCTGTCTTGGAGCTGCCTCTCAACTCTATGGGAGAGTTTCCTCTCCGCATTTGGTTGAAATGCAATTCCTGTTTTGAGTTTGAGATTCTGCCTTCTTTGACGGGAAAAAGAGGAGAGTTCCGGGAGGAGAAGGTCTTCTCTGTTCCGTGAATAAATAATAGCACAGCGGCTGTGGAATGTCAAGCACTTTTTCAAAGTTTTTTCAAAAACTTTTTTCGGCCTTAGTAGTGCCGCACCACGCCGACAACACGGCCCAGAATCCGCGCCTCCCGCCCGTCGATGGGAGAGTAGTCCTCGTTCTCCGGCATCAGCCAGGTCTCGCCGCCCCGGCGCAGCAGGCGCTTGCAGGTGGCCTCGTCCTCCAAAAGGGCGATGACGATCTCGCCGTTGTTGGCGGTCTCCTGCTGGTGGACGATGACGAAGTCGCCCGGCAGAATCCCCGCCCGGAGCATGCTCTCGCCGCGGATGCGCAGGGCGAAGTGCTCCCCGCTCACCTCGCCGGTGTCAAAGGGGAGGTAGTCCTCCACGCACTGGTCAGCCCAAATGGGACTTCCGGCGGCGACATTGCCGAGCAGCGGCACCTGGCTCACGCGCGGCTGGGCCGGCTCCTCGGCGGTGATGGCCCGTGTCTTGCCGCTGCCGCGGCTGATGACGCCCGCCTCCTCCAGGGCCTTGAGGTGGAAGTGGACGGTGGAGGGGCTCTTCAGGCCGACCGCGGCGGCGATCTCCCGCACGGAGGGGGGATAGCCGTGCTCGGCGGTAAACTCCACGATGTAGTCGTAGATGCGCTGCTGCTTGGGCGTCAATGTCTTTGCTTGTTTCATGGCAACCTCCAACGCACGGGTGGTTTTTCTCTACTATACCACATTGGAGGCAAAAACGCAAACAAATGTTCTAGGGGATGGCTGGAAAAATGCCCGCCGCGGTCTGCTGACCTTGGGTGCCAGAACGAAAACGAGGACAAGAGAGAAAGTCCCCTTGACAGCATGGGCAGCTTCTGGTAAAACTAATAAGCATGCTGACCGTTCGCATCCAAACTTTTTGCAGAGGGGGCAAGAGAAATGGTCCAGCCGGAACCGGAGGAGCGCGGGCGTATCTCCCTGTTCTTCCGCCTATACCGGGCCAGATACCAGGCCACGCTGGCGGCGCTGGCGGCGGAGGGACTGCAGGATGTCGGGCAGCCGCATATCCTGTTTCTCCTGCGCGAGGGGGAGGATTTGCCTGACCAGACGGAGCTGGCGGGGCGCCTGCGCGTGTCGCCGGCGACGGTGGCCGCCTCACTCAAGTCGCTGGAGCGGATGGGCTATATCACCCGGCGCTCCGACCCGGCCGACGCCCGGAAAAAGCGCATCGCCCTGACCGACAAGGGGCGGGACGCCAGGGCGCGCTGCATGGCCGTCTTTGAGTGGGTGGAGCGGCAGCTCTACGCCGGCTTTTCCCGGCAGGAGCTGCGGCAGATGAGGGAATACTATCTTCGCATGCTGGAAAATATGTATCAGATCGGCGCGGCGGCCGCGGACGGCACCGGCGGCCCCGGCCGGAAAGGAAGGGATTCAATGTGATCAAACGACTGCTCCCGTTTATGAAGGGATACCGGAAGGAGGCCATCCTGGCCCCGATTCTGGTGTCGCTGGAGACGGTCTGCGAGCTGATTCTCCCCCTGCTCATGGCGGGCATCATCGACGACGGCATCGGGCAGTCTAACCTCCCGGTGACCTTCCGTCTGGGTGCGGCCATGCTGGTGGTGGCCGGCGTCTCGATGTGCTGCGGCATTTTCTCGGCCCGGTATGCCGCGCTGGCGGCACAGGGGCTGGGCGCGAACCTGAGAAAGGCGGAGTTTGACAAGATCAGCAGCTTCTCCTTTGCCGACATCGACCGCTTCTCCTCTGCCTCCCTCATCACGCGCATGACCAACGACGTGACCAATATTCAGATGGTCGTGGCCATCTGCCTGCGGATGCTGGTGCGCAGTGTGGTGATGATGGTCATGGCGATGGGGGTAGCCCTGTGGATCAACGCCGGCCTGGCCGTCTGGGTGATTGTGATCCTGCCGGTGGTGGCCGCGGTGCTCCTGCTGCTCATGCACATCTGCAACCCGCTGTTTCAGACCATGCAGCGCAAGATCGACGCCCTGAATCAGACGATCCAGGAGAACCTGGTGGCCGCCCGGGTGGTCAAGGCCTTTGTGCGGCAGGACTTTGAGAAGGAGAAATTCCGCGCGGCCAACGACGCGTACACGAAGGCCGGCCTGGCCGCTGTGCTGCGCGTGGTGCTGATGAGCCCGGTGCTGATGATGGGCGTCTCCACCGCCACCGTGCTCATCCTCTACAACGGCGGACTGATTGTCCTGCAGGGCGGGATGGAGATCGGCGAGCTGTCCAGTCTGCTCAACTACATCTTCAACATCCTCTTCTCCGTGATGATGGTGGGCATGGCCCTGCTGCAGTATACCCGCGCCGAGGCTTGCGCCAAGCGCATCTTTGAGGTGCTCGACGCGGTGCCCGACATCCAGAGCGGCCAGGACATCGGCCAGCGCGGCGAGCGGGCGCTGCGGGGACAGGTGGAGTTTCGCGATGTTTCCTTCAAGTACCGCTCCTCCGGCACGGGGGACAACGTGCTGCACGGCATCACCTTCACCGCCAAGCCCGGCCAGGTGGTGGCCATCGTCGGCGGCACCGGCGTGGGCAAGAGCACGCTGGTGAACCTGATCCCCCGCTTCTACGACGTCACCGGCGGAGAGGTGCTGGTGGACGGCGTGAATGTGCGCGACTACTCCCTTGACATCCTGCGCAATAAGGTCGGCATGGTGCTGCAGAAAAACGTCCTCTTCTCCGGCACCATCCGGGAAAACCTCCTCTGGGGTGACGAGCATGCCACCGAGGAGGAGCTTATCCAGGCCGCGAAGGACGCGCAGGCCTACGACTTCATCATGTCCTTCCCGAAGGGATTTGACACCTATCTGGAGCAGGGCGGCGTAAACGTCTCCGGCGGCCAGAAGCAGCGGCTGTGCATCGCCCGCGCGATGCTGCGAAAGCCCTCCGTCCTCATCCTGGACGACTCCACCTCCGCCGTCGACTCGGCGACCGAGGCGCTCATCCGTCAGTCCTTCCACGAGAATCTGAAGGGGACCACGGTCATCCTGATCGCCCAGCGCATCAGCTCGGTGATGGGCGCCGATCAGATCATCGTCCTGGACGACGGCACGGTCGCCGGCATCGGCACCCACGACGAGCTGATGGCCGGCAACCGGATCTATCAGGAGATCTATTGGTCTCAGCAGGAAGGAGTGAGTGAGAATGGCTGAAAAGACAGCGCCCCGCAGCGGCCCGGGGGGAAGAGGGCGCGGCGGCTATCAGAAGCCGAAGCATCTGCGCCAGACCACGCTGCGCATGTTCAGCTACCTGACCAGACGCCCGCTGCGGCTGGTGATCGCTCTGCTGTGTGTCGTCGCGGCTTCCGTCTCTTCGGTGGCGGCCACCTATCAGATGCGGCCGATCATCAACAACCTGGGGCAGGCGGTCCTGAACGGCCAGAGCGAGCTGCCCGGCCTGCTGACTTCCGTTCTGCAGCTCCTGGGCATCTATGCGGTGGCCGCGGTGTGCATGTACCTGCAGTCCAACCTGATGGCCCAGCTGGCGCAGAAGGGCTGTAACACCCTGCGCAAGGAGCTGTTTGACCGGCTCCAGGAGCTGCCGCTGTCCTACTTTGACCGTCACACCCACGGCGAACTGATGAGCCGCTTTACCAACGACGCGGACAACGTGCAGATGGCGCTCGAGCAGTCGGTCGTCCAGCTCATCAGCTCGGTGATCACCTTTGTCGGCACGGTGGCAATGATGCTCTACCTCAGCCCACTGCTCTTCCTGGTCTCCGCCGTGATTCTGGCGATCACCATCCTGGTGTTTGCCAAGCTGGGCGGCAAGAGCCGGGAGTACTACGCCCGCCAGCAAAAGGCCCTCGGCGAGGTCAACGGCAACATCCAAGAGGTCATCGAGGGGCTGAAGGTGGTCAAGGCCTTCGCCCACGAGGAACAGGCCAAGGCGGACTTCGCCGCGCTCAACGAGAACTACCGCGTCGCCGCCTCCCAGGCGGGCTTCTACTCCACCGTCATCATGCCAATCGCGGGCAATCTCTCCAATATCGGCTACGCCCTCACGGCGGCGGTGGGAGGCGCGCTGTCCATCCTGGCGGGGTTTGACATCGGCGGCCTGGTCAGTTATCTGAACTATTCCCGTCAGGTGGCCCAGCCGCTCAACCAGATCTCCATGCAGATGACCAATCTGCTCTCCGCCCTGGCGGGCGCGGAGCGCATCTTTGAGGTGATGGACACCGAGCCCGAGCTGGACAACGGCAAGATCACCCTGGTGAACGTCGCGCGCGGCGAGGACGGCAGACTGCGGGAGCTGCCCGCCGGCGGGCGCAGCGGTCTCTGGGCCTGGAAGGCCACCCAGGTGGAGGGCGGACGGCTCTACCCGACCGACCACGGCTGGGAGTGGGATGTGCCCGACCCGCAGGGCCGGCGCTATACCCGCCCCGCGGAGGGCACCATCGTCGGGACCGGGGAGAGCGCCTATGAGCTGGTTGAGCTCAAGGGCGACGTGCGCTTCCTGGACGTCAGCTTCGGCTATGTGCCGGAGAAGGAGGTCCTGCACCACGTCACCGTCTACGCAAAGCCCGGCCAGAAGATCGCCTTTGTCGGTTCCACCGGCGCGGGCAAGACGACGATGACCAACCTGATCAACCGCTTTTATGAGATCACCGACGGCCTGATCCTGGTGGACGGCCTGGACGTGCGGCATATCGACAAGAGCTCTCTGCGCACCGCGCAGGGCGCGGTGCTGCAGGACACGCACCTGTTCACCGGCACCGTCATGGACAACATCCGCTACGGCAAGCTGGACGCGACGGACGAGGAGTGCATCCAGGCGGCCAAGACGGCCAACGCCCACAGCTTTATCCGCCGTCTGCCGGACGGCTATCAGACCATGGTCACCGGAGACGGGGCGAATCTCTCCCAGGGCCAGCGCCAGCTGCTCGCCATCGCGCGCGCGGCGGTGGCCGATCCCCCCGTCATGGTGCTCGACGAGGCGACGAGCTCCATCGACACCCGAACGGAGGCCCTGATCTCCCAGGGCATGGACGCGCTGATGAAGGGGCGGACGGTGTTCGTCATCGCCCACCGCCTCTCCACTGTGCGCAACTCCAACTGCATCGCCGTCATCGAGCAGGGACAGATCATCGAGAAGGGCTCCCATCAGGAGCTGCTCGACCTCAAGGGCCGGTACTACCAGCTCTACACCGGACAGTTCCAGCTCACCTGACCGGCCGGCAGGTCAGCCGGTGGGGCAATGACACAGTCGCGTTTTTGTCCTGGACCGAATCTGTAGGGAACGGTCTTGACCGTTCCGCTCGCAGCCTGTTGGCATGACAAAACCCCTGGCAGGGTATCCTGCCAGGGGTTTGAGGCTGTCAAAAAAGAGTTTTTGACAGCCTTTCGCGCAAATGCAAGCATTTGCGCGAGTTTGCAGTCCTCCTATGCCCCGAGGGCACTTTGTCGCCGCCGTTGGCGGCTCGGGCGCGCGCACGGATTTTTGTTCCAAAAATCCGCACACTCGTCGGACTATCAGTATTTTTGGCCCGGTCAAGGTGAATCGCCCCGCAGGGGCGAGAGAAG
>DVJB01000003.1 GCA_018710845.1 Candidatus Onthomonas avicola | reverse complement strand
CCCTTTCAAGGGTAGCAAGTAACAAGCCCCTCGCAGCTGACAGATCGCAAAAGCGCCAGCAGGCGCCGCTAGTAACATAGGGCTTCGCCCGCATAGGAAGAACCCCCGGCTATGCCGGGGGGTTCCTATTTCGTGGAGGAACTGTGTATGAGAATTTTGCTTGTCGAGCCAAGGAAAGTACCGAGAGCCGCAGAGATTATCCTCGTACGAAAATCGAACGCCCCTAAAGGGCACGAAACAGGGCTCCCCGGAGGCGTTCTTTCTCTGAATTCGGATGGCCCGGACAGCCGCCGCCCCACACGCGTCCCAACGCCGTCCAAGTACCCCCGGCAAGGGCACTTCACCTCCGCCCCGAAACCGGTACACAGGGCCGACACGGCCGCAACAGGGAGCCTTTCTATGGTCGCCCAGTTCTCCTTCCCCGAGTGGATGCGGGCTTCTGTCCGCAGGATGCGTTTGGCGGCCGCTCGCGGCAAGCAGAGCACCTGGCTTGCCCCGCCCATGGGTGGGTAAAACCGCCTGCCGAAATCTTTCCACCGGTAATTGGAGTCATGGGAGCTATTCTTCCTCCATCACGACCTCTGAGGTCGTTTTTTCCTTATGCACAGCAAATTCTTAAAATTGTCCTGCCAAAGCCGATGTGGACATTCTGATATTTATTTCTTGCCATGATTATGTGTAGTTGAGTAAAAAATCTGACAAAAGCAAAGCAAGCCGGACTGCTCTGTGGTGAAGCAGTCCGGCTTTGATTCTTGTTCAGGAGTTACACCGCTAAACAATAGAAAGGCTCCAAATAGCACCCAGGCCGCTGATCCACCGGCGGCTTTTCATCGATATCAAGGGCTTGGGGTTTCAAAAGGTGTACTTTTTGAAGGATCCAATCCCTCTTTGCTTTCATACCCAATATCGACCAATTCCCTGGAAAGTTAAGAATCTTTTCGAAAAATTTTCTGCCATTTCGCCCCATTTCAAAAAGTACACTTTTTGGATCAATAGATAGCGTTTGGTATTTGAGAAAAGGAGGGGGATGAGATGGCGGACAGACCACATGGTATTGATTTTCTGGTTAATCGGAAACTGCTGTGCTCGATAAAAGGGTGCCCTCCCGTATAAAGAGCATACGGGGGGCTAAGAGAGGAGAACAGGATTGGTCAATCAATTCAATCCTGCCGGCCCTTACATTGATTGGTGACACACAGCAGCAGGATCAATCCCAGCACATCCACCCCGATAAATACAGCATAGGGCAGTGTGTAGTCACCATTGGAAATTGTGAGCAGAACAGCCATCAAGGCGAAAGCAGCCTTTTGCAGCAGAGAGGCAATGGGAGATACCAAACTGTTGGCAGCTTGAAAATCATGCCGGCCATACACGGAAATGACCAGAGAAGGCATCAGATTCAGCAGGCCGCCGATGCCAAAGCCCACAAAGAGAACGGCAATATAGATGAGGATCTCCACCTGTGCAAAAATCAGCAACAGTAGGGCGGCGATATAAGACAGGGAGTAGACACAAGAAGCGGGCTTGGTCCCCACCTTCTGGTCCAACCAACCCCAAAAATAGGAGCCGACCAGCCCAATCAACGCGGCTACGGTGAGCATGAGCATAGCCTTGCCTTGGGCCGCTTCAGCTCCCATAGCGGGAGCCCACACGCTGATCATCCGGGGCACAAACTGGGACACGATCCCTACAGTGACCATCCACAGGAGGCCAAAGCCGACGGCAATGAGCCACATATCCTTATCCCGCAGCAGACGTCCCACAGTGAAGCTGCTCTTGTAGGACTTCATCTCGTTGAGTTGAGCAGACAGCTGTTCGCCGCCTTCTTTGATGTTATCGGGATAGACTCCTACCTCCTCCGGATAATCCTTTACCCAGAAGAAGGTGATGATTCCCATCAGCATCACCACGATACCCACGCCCGCAGAAGTCATTGGCAGACCGATGGCACCGTACAGGGTGCTCAACAGGGCTACAAAGGTGGCTGTGGCCAAAGGCGCGCCCATGGTGGCCCAGCCCAGCGCAATGCCTTTCTTGCGGGGAAACCAGTTGCCCATCAGGGTGGCGGTAGAAATGAGTCCGAAAGCGTTGGCCACAAAGCACAGCGCAGTGAGTACGATCAAATATAAAACGGGGGTGCTGGCAAAACCAAAGATGATATACAGGATACCGGCGATAATCAATGATATGCCGGACATCAGGCGGACACCTGTTTTCATGCAGATGTGGCCAAATACCACACCGCCCAATACACCAATGACACCGGCAGGGGTGGCCAAACCCAGAAGCAGGTTTCGGTCCATTCCATACATACCCGCAAACACATCCGGGTAAAGGTTCATGCTGTCTACACAGAGTCCTGCGTAAATATAGTAGAGCAGGAGTGTGTAGATGATCATGCTCCAGCCCCATTTGCCGAAGCGGTTGTTGGTCAACTGCTTACTGTCCATAGTGAAGTTCCTCCCTTGTCAAGATATCCAGACGGTCCTTTCTAAATTGGCGCTACACTGCGTTATTACGATTGCTGATCCGCCGCAAGCACACTGAGCAGCGCAATGTTGTTGTAGAGAGTCACATCAGTATCGCTCCGGGAGCAATCCAAGATTGGAAGGCGGAACCCCTGATATAGAGGCCCGTACTGCTTCACGCCTTTCGCAAAGCGAAGCACCAGCTTCGAGCCGATATTGCAGGCTGCCGCATCTGGGAAAATGAGCACATTGGCCCTGCCGGCAACCTCGCTGGGGCGTTTCACCTTCTTTGCCCCGACGCGTTCGTCAATGGCGGCATCCGTCTGGAATTCTCCGTCGATCTTGAGATCCGGGCGCAGCTTTTGCGCCAAAGCCAGCGCATCGCGGATCTTCTTGACAGGTTCACTGGAACCGCCGCTGCCGTCGGTGGAGTAGGAGAGGAACGCGCACCGGGGTTCGACGCCCGTAATTGCGCGGAACGTCTCACAGGAAGCAATGGCGATGCTGGCGTGCTGCTCCACCGTAGGAGAAATGCAGACCGCGCCGTCGGACATACCGAAGCAGGTACCCTGCTGGCCGCCGAAGTCCTCCGCCTCCACGATCAGCATGCCGGACGCGGTGGGGACTCCGGGCTTCAGGCCGATGGTGCTGTTGGCCGCCATGATGAACTCATAGGTGGTGGCGTTCACCCCGGCCAGCGTGCCGTCCGCGTCGCCCACGGCCTCGATCACCAGAGCCAGGTACAGGGGGCTGGTGATCCGTTTGGCAATGAAGCTCTTGGGCATCACTTTCTCCGGCAGGGCGGCATAGCGATCCAGAAGGGCGCTGACAAAGGTCTCGTCCCCCGGGTCAGCAATGGGGATGCCGGCGATGTCCAGGCCCAGCTCGTCCGCCCGCGCCTGTACCTCGGCGGCGGGGCCCACCAGGAGGATATTGGCGATCCCGTCGTGATGGGCCTTTACAGCGGCCTTCATCATGTAGTCGTTGTCGTACTCAGGAATGGCTATGGTTTTTACATCGGCCTTCGCCTTTTCATAAATCGAATCAATAAAGCTCATGCTCAAAGCCTCTCTTTCACCTTGGCGACGAACTCGCCGATGGTATTCAGCAGGCTGGCCTCCTGGATCTCGATGGTGACCTGGAGCCTCTCCTCGATCTCAGAGATCATCACGATCATCTTCATGGACTCGTTGGAGAGGTCCTCACGGATGTCCGTGTCCAGAGAGATAGTCTCCTTGTCCACGCCGTAGGCCTCGGCCGCGCATTCGATAACGGTCTGGCCCACCGGGTCGTCCACGGGGGCGGCGGCGCGTTTCGCGGCGCTTTCCTTGGCCTGGGGTGCGTTCGGCGTCCCCGCGGGCTGAGGATCGACAGTGATGCCCTTCCGCTCCTTTACCGTGGCGACGAACTCGCCGACGGTGTTGAGCAGGCTGGCCTCCTGGATCTCGATGGTGACCTGAAGCCGCTCCTCAATCTCGGAGATCATCACGATCATCTTCATGGACTCGTTGGAGAGGTCCTCGCGGATGTCGGTGTCCAGGGTGATGGCCGCTTTGTCTACGCCGTAGGCCTCCGCCGCGCAGCTGATGACGGTCTGGGCGATCTCATCGTCCGCGCCGGCGGGTCCAGCTGGGACTGGGACCGCCGCGGGGGCGGACTCCTCGGCCTTCTTCGCGGGCTTCAACTCGGGGATCTTCTTGAACTCGCTCTCCCCGTCGATCTCCCACACCACGACCTTGACATCCTCGTCCTGGATGATCAGCGGCTTGACCGCCACGGGCTTTTCGCTGATCGCCTTGTCGAACTCCGCGTATTTGTCGTAATCCACATGCAGAAGGCTGGTGTTAAAGGGGTCGGCGCCGGGGATCTCCACTTCGACGGCGAAGTAGTCGCCGTGCTGATTGCGGAAATCAGGGTCGCCGAAAGCACCCTTGGTGGGCAGGGCCTGCTTGACCACGCCCCGCACATTGGTCAGATCCACCCACTCGGTGTCCAGACCGCCGCAGGCGTTGCAGCAGAGGAACGGGGGAAACTCGATGTGTCCGCACCGCAGGCATTTGCGGCCCAATATCGTGCCCTCTTCCAGTGCGTCATAAAAGGTCTTTACGATGGGCTTCAAATCATACTTTGTCATGACAGCGTTTCCTCCCATCTCACTTTTTCTCCAACATGATATTCAGCAGGTTCTGCGCGCCGCCGAAGCCGCGGAGCATGGTGCGCTTCACCTCGTGCTTCACCTGGGTGGCCCCGGCGTCGCCGCGCATCTGGTGCACGGCCTCGTAGAGATCGTGCAGACCGGAGGCGCCCGCCGCGTGGCCGTAATGGCAGCGCCCGCCGTTGGAGTTCACCGGGCGGTCCCCGTCAAAGGCGATACGGCCATCCCGGACATACTGCCAGCCCTCTCCCTTGGGCAGATACTCGCAGATCTCGGCGGCCAGCATCTGGGACTGGTTATAGAAATCGTTGGTCAGGAATAGATCCATATCCGCGCCGGTCAGGCCGGTCAGCTCTTTCATCTGGCGGTAGGCGTTCGTGGTGGCCTGCATCTCCAGCCTCGGGTTGCTGTTCTCCAGACAGGAGTGGCCCACGCCCAGCACCTCGATGGGATGGTCTGTGTACTGGTAAGCCTTCTCCGTCGGGCAGACGATTACGGCGGCAGCGCCGTCGCATCGCTGCTCAAAGTGAGCACCCCGCATATACTTGCCGATCAGTGGGTTGAACTTGGAGTGGAGGTACTCATAAGCGGAGTCCATGCCCGCCTCGGCGGCCAGCTCGTCGTAGGTTTTGCTGGTGATGGCGGACAGGGGATTCAGCGCGGCGGCCCGGCGGCTGTGAATGGACAGCGCCGTCATAAAGGCGTCCACGTCCTCGGGGCTGATATTGTTCTCTTTGACGTAATAGTCCAGCCAGGACTCGGAGTTGAAGGGAAGGGCGCCGCGGGTGAACAGGGTATAATCCCGGGGCAGGGTGGAGCACAGCGTCTCATGGAAGATGGCGTCGGTGCCGAAGCGGCGCTTGGTGAGCACGCGGGTGGGATAGGCGATGGAGTAGGGCATCTCGATGCAACCGCTCAGCACCATGTCATACTGCCCGGAGGCCACTAACTGCACCGCGGTCTCCAGAGCCACATAGCCCGTGGCGCAGGCTTCGCTGTGGTGGTAGGAACCCTTGGCCTTCATACCGATCCAGTTGGCGACGTGCATATTGGGGGTGGCGTAGTTGCTGGTCCAGCCGGGGCCGGCCTGACCGTGGATGTAGAACTCCACGTCGCTGCCGTCGATCCCGGCGTCCTTCATGGCGTCCCGGGCGGCGTAGCCAAAGAGTTCCGGTTCACACAGGCCGTCTACGGCGGGGTCGTCCAGGACGCGCACAAATGGAGTGGCGCCCACGCCGATGATGGATACGCTTCTGGAATAGGGCTTCAGTTTCGGGACGTTATCGTTGAAACTCATTTCGTTTCTAGCCTCCTGTCTGATAGAATTGATTGGTTGGAAGTTAATGGATCCATGCTGCAAGTCGGATCGCCGCATGGTTCCATTGAGTTTTCCGGCCTTGCCTGATTTACCGCATGATGTAGCTGGTGTGCAGCAGCTTGTGGGCCTTCTCGCTGCCGGGCTTTCCAAGGTAGTCCGCGTAGATCTTGTTCAGCTCCGGGTTCTCATGGGACTTGCGCAGGACGCTCTGGTCGTCGTTGAGATAGAGCGCGGCTGCCCGCACTGCGGGGACATCCTGCAGTGCCTGTACCACCGCCGGTTGGTGAGGCTGTCCGCCGCCGTTGACGCAGCCGCCGGGGCAGGCCATGATCTCCACGAACTGATAGTCCGCCTCACCGGTCTTGATACGGGTCAGCAGGGCGTTGGCGTTGGCCAGACCGGAGACCACAGCCACCTTGACCTGGGTGCCGTTGAGGTCGTAAGAGGCTTCCTTGATGCCGTTCATGCCGCGCACGTCGGTGAACTCCAGGTTCTCCAGAGGCTTCCCGGTGAGCTTTTCCACAGCGGTGCGCAGGGCGGCCTCCATCACGCCGCCGCTGGCGCCGAAGATCACACCCGCGCCGGTTCCCTCACCCAGAGGTTCATCAAATCGCTCCGAGGGGGAGATGGCCTCCAACTGGATCTCGGCGTCCTTGAGCATGGTGCCCAGCTCGTTGGTGGTGATCACATAGTCCACGTCCGGCACATCCGCGCCGCACTCGTCGGGGCGGGTGATCTCAAACTTTTTCGCCGTGCAGGGCATGACGCTGACGGTGACGATCTTCTCCTTGGGGATACCCATCTTTTCCGCGTACCAGGACTTGATGAGCGCGCCGAACATGGTGTGGGGAGACTTGCAGGAGGACAGGTTGTCCAGCATATCCGGGTAGAAGTGCTCCGCGTACTTGATCCAGCCGGGGCAACAGGAGGTCAGCATAGGCAGCACACCGCCGTTCTCAATCCGCTCGATCAGCTCGTTGGCCTCCTCGATGATGGTCAGATCGGCGCCCACCTTGGTATCGAACACCTTATCGAAGCCCAGCTTCCGTAGCGCACCGGCGATACGGCCCTCGGTGTCCACACCTAGGGGGAACTCGAAGGTCTCACCCAGAGCGGCCCGGACAGCGGGCGCCACCTGGACAACCACGAACTTTTCAGGATCGGCGATGGCCTCCTTCACCTGCTCCCACTGGGGCTTCTCAGTGAGGGCGCCCACTGGGCACACGGCCACACACTGGCCGCAGTTGACACAGCTGGCGGCGGCCAGGCCCTTGGGGGAGGCGGGGGCGATGGTCTTGTCCAGCCCCTCGCCGGTGGCGCAGATGGCGGACACCGCCTGAACCTTGGCGCAGACGTTGATACACCGTCCGCAGCGGATGCACTTGTTGTTGTCCCGCACCAGCACCACCGAGGAGTTGTCAGGCAGCTCGATCTTCTCCATGGGCAGGTCCGCCTCATCGGTGAAGCCGTACTCGTGAAGCAGTTCCTGGAGCTCACAGCTGGTGGAGCGGGCGCAGTAGATGCAGCTCTTTTTGTGAATGGCCAAGATCTTCGCCAGGGCCTCTCTGCGGGCCGCCATCACCGCGTCGCTGCGGGTCTGGATCTCCATGCCCTCGCAGACGCGGGTGGTGGAGGCGTTTACCAGCTTGCCATCCGCCTCTACGACGCAGACGCCGGAGTCATCCACATCCTTGACGCCCTTCAGATAGTAGAGCGTGGGAATGGGCTGCCGCAGATACTCCCGTTGGAACTTCAGCGTCTCAAGGGACGCGTCCAAGATTGTGATCCCACGCTTCATGGTATAGTCATAGCCGTTGATTTTGATATTGACTGTGTTCATTCCCGCACCCCTCCTTATTTGTAGTATTCTTCCACATGGCCTTCAGGGATCTGGTACCCCTCCGGGCGGATGGGATATCTCCACATGGGGATGTCCTCCGTGAACAGCTCCATCTCGCCGTCCTTGCCCTGACGGATATTGATCCACTTCAGCCAGTTTTCGTTATCCGTCTCGGGATAGTCCGTCCGGTAGTGGGGATACATGATGCCGCGGCTCTCCTTGCGCATATCCGCGGAGCGGAAGATCATTTCCAAGCACAGGATGGTGTCCGCCGCCTCCAAGCACTTGGAGAGCGTGTGGGGGTCGTCCGCCGTGAGCTGGGGGATCAGCTTTTTCATCTCCGCAATGTCCTGATAGACCTTATGGATCTCAGCCTCGCTTTTCAGGACACACTTGTTGACATCGAAGATATAGCGCTCGATCATATCATAGATCTCCTTCGGCTGCCGCCCGTTGGGACGGTTCAGCGGAGCGTAAATCTTTTCCTTCAGTGCGGCCACCTGCGCAAGGTCAAGTTCATCCCAGTCCGCGGCCGCCGCATAGGGAGCGATGCTGTCGCCGGCCATCATGCCGGTAGTGGCGGCGTTGCCCAAGCCGTCGCCCCGGGTCCAGCCGAAGTAAGCGTTGCCTTGGGTGGAGACCTTGCCGGGGGCCCACAGGCCCTCCACATCTGTCTTGATGTCGGTATCCACTTTGATTGGCTCCACTTGGATGACCGTTTTGATGGTGGCCTCCGGTTTCGTGCCCACATCGCCGATGTTTTTCGCCGTCTTGGTGAACACCAAATGCTCCCACGCCATCTTGTCGCGCAGCATACGCTGGGTGGACTCGTCCATGTCTGTGCCGCCGATCATCATACGGACCTCGTCAGGCTTCTCCAGATCCACCCACAGCGGCCCATTGCCCGCCGCAATCTCCTGCACCATGGCGTTGACCAAGGTGGGGGTCACCTCCCACTCGATGTGGCCGATATATTTCTGGGTCAGGTTCTCCCCGTGCTTGTTGCAGATCATGTTAAAACCGCCATAGATGGGCGTGTTGGTCTTTTTGAATACCACGTCCACTTGGGTGGAGAACTCCACGTTCCGCATCACCGCGCCGACGCGGTACATGGCGCCTACGCCGGTGCCGTATCCCATAAACTCCAAACCGATCTTCTTGAAATGGCAGCCCTGCGTGGCCATAGCTACCGCCTTCGCGTGGAAGATCTTGCATTCGCCGTGGTCCATATCAAAGCCGATGGCGCCGATGACCTTGCCAGTTTTGCTGGTCAGCAGTTCAAAAATGTTGACACGGCTCATCAAGCGGATACCCAGCTTCAGGGCAAAGGACCGGAGCTGAGCGTTGACGTTGATGGAGATGCCCGCCATATCCAGTGCGTCAGGGATAAACGGCAGCGGCGTGGCGTTGCCCTGCTCATCGCAGGAGAGCTGGACGCCGCAGTGCTTCATGTAGTCAATGTTGTCCCGATGAACCTCTAAGTACCGCTTGAGGAATTCCTGATCGTTCAAAAACGGGGTGTGGGCGTTCACCAGATAACCCAAGGCGTTCATCACGCCGTCCGGATGCTTTGAGGTGGCTCGGATCCCGTTGCCGGCTTTTGTGGATTGCCCGTTCCAGCCGATGACGCCCTTGTCGATCACCAGAATATCCAGCTCCGGGTTCTTTTCCTTGGCTCGGATGGCAGTGGTCAGGCCGGCCATGCTGCCGCCGACAACCAAGATATCCGCAGTAAACAGTTCACCGTAATCCTTCACATCTGCCATTACTGTTCCGCCTCCTTTTTCTTCATCAACTCCGCACTGTACTCCAGCGGATCGACCTGCAGCGTAGCGATTGCCTGAATGTCAATGACGTTGTTCAGGCAATCCATTTCACACTGATAGCACAGGACACATTCATCCGGGTACTTCGGATATGCGTGATGGTGCTCCTCGTCCCATTGCCACACGTTCTCCTGACACCTGCGGATGCACCGCCTGCACCCGCAGCAGCGGTCTGTATCCACCACATACCGCACGCTCTGCTGTTGACCTCTGTTTTCTACGACCATTCTTCCTTGCCCCTCCGTTCAAAATAGTTTTGTTTGTGTCTCTCCTTCGGTGTATTTTATCTACTGTAGACGATCCCTGCCGCCGGCAGGAACGTCACAGGATTCATATTGGATCACGGCAAGAAACGAATCCACTTGGTTAACGCTCCCGCGCACATACAGGCACTGTCCCTCTACGGCGTAGCCCAGCGCCACCGTCTGGCCTTCCATCAACTCGTTGATATACTGCATCCAGATGGAGCGCGGTTCATACTGCCCATGGTGACCGCCCGCCCAAAGCTCATCGGCCCATTGCAGATAACAAGTGTTGTTCATATGCCCATTCTCGTCGATTTCATAGGCACAGACTGTCCGTACAAATCGGTTGGGCAGTTCCTCGGGGAACGCCCTGCGCAGGCTGGGGACATCTGCCTCTCCGGATATCACCACCTCCGGCAGAACCGGGATTTCTGCCGCCGTCAGCTTCCGACTGACTCGATCCATGGGCAGAAACAACACCGCGGCACTGACCAGCGTCTCGCCCGTATCGGCGAAAAACGCGTATTTCCGAACGTGCATGGAGCATTTTTTCCGGCCCGGCCAGATCCGCACCAAAAGGTTCTCATCCAAACGGGGCAGCCGCTTGATGTGAATGGAGGTCCACCCGACGACCAAGGCGATATTCTTTTTCTCCACCGTTTCCCTGTCCCAGCCGTACGCCTCCATCTGCCGTTTTACAGCGGCCTCCATCACTTTGGCCAGCACATGGGGTGGCATCCGCCCGGACGAGTCTATGTGACAGTGGGAGACAGTGAGCCTCATCTCCAGCACACCCTCGGGACAGTGCGCCGTGAACGCGGGAAACTGTGCCCGCCCTGTCTCAGTCAAACGCAAAACCGCTCCATACCGGCTTGCCCGTGTACGTCTTGACTTCCTCCACGCCGCTCAGGACACGGATTGCCCCGGATGCCAGCGCCTCGGTCTCGAAGCTGCCCGGATAGACGTAGACGGGGGCGATCCAGCTCAGATCCTTGGTGAGCTGTTCCACCAAGACCTTGTCGTTGGCAAGGCCGCCCGTCATCAGGATGGCGTCCACCTGCCCCCGCAGGGCCCCGGCCATCATGGCGGCCCATTTGACCATCGTATATTCCATGGCATCCAGCGCCAGCTTAGCCCGCTGATCTCCGGCAGGAATCAGTTCGCTGCGGATTTTCCGTACATCGTCGGTACCGCACAGCTGCATGAGCCCGCCCCGGCGGGAGGCAATCTCGTTAATCTCCTCCGGCGTCATGCCCCTTCGGATCAGGGTCATCACATCGTCAATGCACAGATCACCGCTCCGGTTCGGGCAGATCGGACCTTGGCCGTCCCCGATGCGGGTGCTGTCCACAGCTCGCCCCTTCTCGTGGGCGGCGATGCTTGTCCCGCCGCCCATGTGCAGGATCACATAATTGCAGTCCTCATAGCGCTTCTTCATCAGTTCGCTGTGATGAATGGCCACCTGCTTCATATTCAGCGGATGGGCGTGGGAGGGCCGGTACAAATCTCGGATACCGGTCATCCGGGCCACATCGCTCAACTCGTCCGTACTCATGGGATTTACGAAGTAGGCGGGCACATTCAGCTTTGCCGCGATTTTGGCGGCAAGCACGATGCCCAGTGTGGCAGGATGATTGATGCCTTCCACGTCGTGCAGCGCGTGCTCATAGGCGAGGTCGTTGATGAGATATGTACCGCCTGTGCAGGAATGGACGCCTACGCCCCGACCGGATACGGCGTCAATGGATTCCAGTTCGACCTTTGCCTCCCGCAGCATATCCCAAATCATTTGCTCACGCTTGGGTACCTGATCCTCGAAATTCGGGCAGTCCTGAAACATCCCTTTCGGGGTGTCCACGTTCAGATCCAGCAAAATCTCGTCCCCACGGACCAGCCCGAGCTTTGTCCCCGTCGAACCGGGATTCACCGTTAGAATCGTGTAGGCGTTTTTCATCAGCATGTTCCTCCTGTTCCCCTATAAACTTCCACGAATTTTTTGTTGCGAACCAGTTCGTTTTTGAATAATATAATTATAATCGGGTTGTCCCTAAATGCCACATACATAGCTTTTGGAAAAAGCAAACCCGTTTCCTACAAACTTGTACGATGAATGTAGGCAACCGATTTGCTATAATTACAAAGATACGACAGAAAACGGCATGAGAGTTTTCCAGAGGAGGAAGGTTTCATGTGTATTACCGTCAGTTTGCTTCAGAAATTATTCGACGCCCATGATAAAACCGAGCTGTTGGGCGCCCCCCTCGGAGACGACCGCCTGACCCGCTGGGAGATCCTTCGGGAGCAGAATGTCTCTCCGCTACCGGACACGGTGTATATCAGCGACAGCTTGGAGGCGGTTAAGCGGCAGACGCAGAGCGGTTGTGGCCATCTGGTGTTCTGCACCGGCCCCGCATTTGAGAAAGCGCAGTTGCTGAACGCATGGCAGGGCTGCATTTTGTTCATCCAAACAGAACAGACAGGGCGCATCGTCCAAACCATTCGGGAACGCTTTCTCATAGAGGATCAAAAAAGCGCCATGAGCGCTGTGCTTTTGGATGCCTTGACAGGGGGCGCAAGGGTTCAGACGCTGGTGGATGCGGCCTATCCGTTCCTGCGGAACCCTCTCGTGGTTTTCGATTCCTCCTACTGGATCGCTGGCCTTACCAGACAGGCACTTCAGGCCCAAGAAATGCAGGTTACAGATCTGCTGCTTGAAAACGGGGGATTTTCCAGCGGGGATTACACGTTCGCAAATCGCGGGGCACTCCACAGCCGGGTCAAAAAGAGCAAAATTCCGATCATGGCATTCCATGAGCAGATGCAGATCAACCAGCTGCTGGTATCTGTCTGCGCCGAGAAGGATTACGGCCATATCGTGGTCAATGAGTTCGAGCACACCTTTACTGAGATGGACAGGGAACTTCTGATGGTTCTGCGCAGCTATATCTATTTGCAAATGAAACACGATGAGCTTCTGCACCAAAATGGGAAACGGCCGTCTGAGCATTTTATCCTCGATCTGCTGGATGAGGCGGTGGTCGTGAGCGGCGCCTATCAGGCATTTATTTATCAGCTGGACCGCACCTTCCCCGGCAATATGCGCTGCCTTGTTATTTCAACAGAGCTGACGCCGGGCGCTGTCAATATGCTGCAAATACGCAATCAGCTTGAATACCTCTTTGCCAACAGCAGGATTGTCGTTTATGAGAAAAAGCTCCTCGCCTTGGTCCCGGTCATGCCCAACGGCAGGCTTTCGGAAGCATCGCTCAAATCGTTTTGCACGTTCTGTGTGAAAAATAAACTCTATGCCTCCCTCAGCAACCATTTTTCCAATATTATGGAGATCCGTTCCTACTATATTCAGGCACTGAGGGCTTTGGAAGCGGCACGGGCCATTCACGACGTGCCCGGCTGTTACCGATACGAAGATTATTATCTTGTGCATTTGAAAAATTTGTTCCTGCAAAAGGAGCCTCTGGAGGTTTTCCTCTGCCCCACACTGAAATGTCTCTCTGCACACGATCAAAAAAACAACACTGAACTGGCATATACCCTCTATATGTATTATTTGAACGACAGAAATCTAGTCCAAACGGCAAAGGCGATGAATATGCACCGTTCATCCCTCAATTATCGTTTTGAAAAAATCAACGAGCTTTTGGGAGAACTACCTGAATCTGCCACAGAACGGCAGTATTATATCCTTTCGTATCAGTTTCAAAATTCCGCGCTGGAATGTTGAGTAAACATACAGGGGAGCAGGAGGAGATGGCCATGATCAGGGGGATCGGAATTGATACGGTCGTCATCGGAGACGTCGAGGGTCTGTTAAAACGTATGAGCAAAGGCACTCTGTCCAAAGTATTTACCCAGGGAGAATTGTCCGCCGCCCAAGAAAAGGCAGGCCCGGCAGAATATCTTGCCTCCCGATTTGCTGTAAAAGAGGCTGCGTTTAAAGCAATTGCCCCAAGGCTGGCTGACAAGGGATTTGACTACCGCCGAATCGAGACGAGAAACAATGAGGACGGAAGCCCATATATCTATGTTGACAGCTTTCTCCAAGCGATATTGGACTGCGCCGAGATCACATCGCTTTTCGTTTCCATCACAACAACCGGCGGCATGGCCACTGCTTTTGTTGTTGCAGAATCGTGAGTTTATGACCTGACATTAAAATCCTTACCATGCGTGGAAGGTACAATTTTGTGTCAAAAAGAGTCATGCCGTACCTGACCAACTCAGGTACGGCATATTTTTATATGGGAAAGGCGTGACTATATGGAATACTGTAAAGGTGCTTATATGACGAGTGTATCAAAGTTCCTCCTGTTTTCTATATGAAGCTGCCCCACAAAGCGAACAACGCCAGCATGATGGGATAGAACACATAGTACGCGTACTTGGTCCGGCCCATATCCCGGCGCTCCCCGCCGCACAGGGCCACCGGCACAAAGCCAAGGGGCGCGGTGGCGTAGATCAGGCTGACCAGTGCCCCCAGTCCATAGCTGGCCCCTTTGCGTTCCCGGAGCAAATACAGGATGGCCCAGAAGCAGCCCCCCGCCGCGAATACGGTGCCGAGCACAGTGGGGACCATGCCCTTGCCTCGGAAGTTCTTCATCAGCCACAGCATGACCAGCGCGATGAAGGCGGTCCACAGGCTGTTCTGCTCCGACCAGTTCCAAACTTGGCCGAACATGGCCAAGTCGTAGGGCACCTCGGAGATCGCTGCGAAGGCCAGCACCGTCAGGATATACCGCTGCAAATTGGAGGTATGCTCCACCCCCTGCACCAGCAGATAGGCGAAAATGGGCACGCCGACGATCCCCACCGCGGAGTCCACCGAGCCAATCCCCGCCCACAGCATGGCCTGCCCGTCGCCGGCCAGCAGTTGGTTGAACTCCTCGGCGGTGTACTGGGACACGTGGAGGATGCCGTTCTGCACCACCGCCGCGCTGAAAAAGTACAGCACCATCAAGATCGTCCCCGCCAGCTTCAGACTGTTCACAGAAATCTGGGGCGGGGACCAGTAGGCCATCCGGTCCCGCAGAGTGCGTCCGCGCTCATTCGCCATGGCGTATATCCTCCCGCTGTGCGTCCCGCCGCAGCTTCTCCAGAGCGGGCAAAGCGTTGCCGTCGTAGTCGAACAGGGCCTGATTGGCCCATTCGTTGCCGCCGGGGCCGGGCTCCCCCACATAGGCACAGCCCGCCGGGGTGGCCCACTGGCTCCCCGGCACGGGCAGCCAGCAGGGCTCCCAAAGGCGGAGCTGTGCGTCCGGGCCCTCCAACTGGCGCTGGAGGACGGCGGTGTTGGCGTTGCTGTTGGCCGCCCCCTTTTCAAAGTGGTCATACTCCTTCATGGTCTGGTAATCCAGGTCCTTCCGGTCTACAACGAACAGAACTTTGTCGATGTACGGAAGCTGAGAGGCCATCTGGGCGGTCTTGAAGGAGGTCAGGGTCTTTCCGCTGCCGGTGGTGTGCCAGATGTAGCCGCCCGCCTCAACCGTGCCGCCCTTTTTGTAGCTGGACGAGACCTCGATGCGGTTCAGGATGCGCTCGGTGGCGGCGATCTGATAGGGCCGCATGACCATCAGAAGCTCCTCGGAGGTGAAGATGCAGTAGCGGGTGAGGATGCTCAGCAGGGTGTGCCGGGAGAAAAAGGTCTTGGTGAAGTCCACCAGATTGGCGATGACCTTGTTGCTGCCGTCCGCCCAGAAGGAGGTGAACTCGAAGCTGTTGCCGGTCTTTTTGCTCTTGTTCCGGGCCTCGCCCATCTCCTTGATGTGGCTGATGCGGGTGGTATTGGAGTAGTACTTGGTGTGGGTGCCGTTGGAGATGACGAAGATCTGCACATACTCATAGAGCCCGCTGGCGGCCCAGAAACTGTCCCGCTGGTACCGCTTGATCTGGTTGAATGCCTCCCGGATGGCCACGCCCCGGCGCTTGAGCTCCACATGGACCAGGGGCAGACCGTTGACCAGGATGGTCACATCATAGCGGGTATCGCGGGCGCCGCTGTCCTGCCGCAGCACCTGCACATGGTCGGCCTGGATGCGGCGGGTCTTTTCCACGATGCCGTCGTTGGCTCCGGCGATGCTGGACTTGAAGAACCGCTCCCACTCGCTGTCAGAAAATTGGTAGCCATTGAGTAGCTCCAACTGGCGGCGGAGGTTGGCGATCAGCTCCTTCTCACTGTGGATGGCGAGGTATTCGTAGCCCTGGGCCTGGAGCAGACGGATGAACTCCGCCTCCAGCGCGGCCTCGCTCTGGTAGCTGTCGGAGCGCTGGCCCTTGGGGGTGTACTCGGCCACCACGGTGCTCTCGTTGGTGGCGGCAATGAGGTTGTAGGGCATGACTCACGCCCCCAGTTCCGGGAAGGAGAGCAGCTTGTCCCGGTAGTATTCGTATTGCTTCTGCCGGGCGGCGATCTCGGCGGGCAGGCCGGAGGTCAGGTCGTTGCAGAGGGCGTCGAAGCGGTCGAGGATAGAGACGATGCGGGATTGTTCTTCGAGGGATGGGACGGGAATGATAAGATTCTATGAAGGCTGACGGCCTCTGCGCGTCCTGCGTGGAGGCCGTCAGCCTTAAACATAAATAAACTTATTTCTTATAAGGGGACAATGGGGTATCAGAAGGGAAAATGAACTTCTAAAAATTTTGTTTTGAAATTTTGAAAAAAATAAGTTCCGTTTGCCTCGTTGAAAGTTGTAGTAGGGAGCTGAGAGGGTCACATCTGCCAAACCGGCTTGCCCTCATGGTCCCGCCGGATCACCACGCTCTTCATGTTGTCCGTGAGAACGGCTTTGGGCACTCCCATGTAGCGGAAAGCGTGAACCATGCCGATGAACAGGTTTTCCTGCTTG
>DVJB01000023.1 GCA_018710845.1 Candidatus Onthomonas avicola | reverse complement strand
TAATTGCCCTGCTTCCAGGCGGTGACGCCGTAGCGCTTCCGGTTCAGCTCTTCCTGTACCTGGTCGCAGATGGGGTCGATCACGTAGGTCAGAAACCGGTTATTCGCGTCCGCCGTCCCCTCAATGCTGCCATTGATCAGCACGGCCGGAATCAGGAGCGCGCGGGCCGTCGTGTTGAAAATTTCCTCGACCAGCTTGCTCACTGCCGAGGGATCGCCCCCCGCATCGCCGCCGATGATCTGGTAGTCGTACCCGTCAAACTCCGGCAGCACGCCTGCGCCCGCGGAGCTGGAGCTGAAAAACGGCTTTACCCGGTCGTCTATGTTTTTTTGGATTTGATCTACCCATCCGTCTTGACCTTGGGCGATTTGGTTTATGTGGACTTTGGCTCGCGGCGCGTTGCGCCAAGAGAAGTACCGATCCGCCGATTCGAGCAGCCGGGAATAACTGTCGTTCAACGCTGACACGACTGGCACAACATTTTTGTTGTTGAGCTTCAGGTGGAGCACGTCTTTTTCTCGGAATGTCTTTTGATAAGACACGTCTCCCACCTGCACGTCGGTGTATTCCCGCATTCGCGCGGGATACTTGGGCCCCTCCATCCAGCTGTCCGCAACTACCAGTCCTTCGTGCCCGCCTCTGGTTTTGGTAGAGATGATCAGTGCTTCATTTTTCCGCACCAGGCTATCAATTGCCTGATGCCAAAAGGCCGTGCTGTTCTGGTTCACATTTGGCTCAATGTTGAGCATATAGTATTCCAGATCTCGGACTTCGCGGTTTTGCTGATAGGTGCGGAACTCGCAGCGTCCAATGGCATTGGCGATCATGTCAATGCACACCTGCAGTGCCAACTCCCGCACCCGATACTCTCGGGCTGTTTCGATGATATCGTAGCATTCCGCAAGGCTGGCGTTTTGTGCCGAGATGCTGGCACTATTGTTTTTTTCTCGTCCAAACAGGCGCCGCAAAAAGTTAATAGGCAATCCATCACCGCCTTTCTCACGCCGCTAAAACATAATTGCCCCAACCGGCGGAAGCGTTACAACTTGTCCGCTGCCCAGAACGGGCTCCACGCACATACTTGCAACCAATGCCATGAACGGGTCCGTCTTTCGGCTTTTTCCCTCTATTTTGGCGTATTCATAATTTCCGGTGTCAAATCCGATATTTCTGGAACTTCTCTTTCTTTTGGTGTTGTTGACCGCCCAGCGCAGGCACGGGTTATCCCCCCAGTGAAACAGTTCACGATCAAAGCACTCCTGGATTACCGGATCCACCTGCATAATATCGGATGGCCGGACACGCTTAACGCGGGTCTTGTCGGCCGCGTCAAACCCGATCCTGCGCAGACTCTCCGCCAGCAGCGTCCACCGGAAATGATCCATTGCTACCATGCGCACATTGTACTTTTTGGCCGCGTCCGAGATATACTGTGCCAGCAGGTCCGGATGGATACTCACATCGTCAACGGCAGTCACATATCCTGCCTTCGCCCAGTCCCGCCACGGCGCCTTGACCCGGCTGAGCGTCTTGGACTGCAGGCATATCCAGGCGTGATTGATGTCATACCGATCTGCGCCGCGCCGGAAATGCAGGTTGACCGCCGCCCAGTCGCTTAGCTCTGCGTAGTCAATCCCGGCGGTGCAGCTCCATCCGGACAGATCTGGAATCTGTTTTTTCGTTGCTAGCACCTTTTCATAGTCCGTCACAGACAACTCTTGGAACCCGGATCGCAACCCCATTCGCTTTGTGAGGAAATCGTAATTTTGCTCCGGATGATCGCACCAGTCCGCATATTCGTCCCTGATTTCCTGGATTAGCGCAGGCATATATGCCAGTGACGGATTAGCCATATACCAGTTGGCCTCATCATGGACTTGCCCTTTATTTTCCAAGCAGCAAACAAAAGGCAGAAATCCCTTGTCTGCTTCTTTTTCAAACAGGATTCGCCGCGCCCTGGACAAATAATCATCTAGTGGCCCGTCATTCACGTCTCCATTAGAGGTGAATATCCCTCTGCGCGGGTGTGGCACCTTGCCCTGACCTGTCGTAAATACCTTGATGTTGTCGTATCCCTGATAGGCATGGACTTCGTTGAAGATCGTTTTGCCGGAGCGCATACCATCTCGCCCCTTAGGGTTATTGGTTCGCCCCTTGATGCATCCTTTGTTTTTACGGCCTTGTACCATTTCTTTGGTGTGGTAATAATATTTTTTCAACAACTTCTCTCGAGAAGGGTTTTCCAGCGCCTCTACTACGTCCAAAACCGGTTGCATAGCCTGTTCTTCGTTGTTGGCGCAGATGTCAACGTCATAATGCGCAATTGGATTATACGGAGAAACCGAAGCCATGGCGTTAACCGCGATAAACGCATCCTTGCCGGCGCCGCGGCCCACCATGACAAACAGGGTCTTCCATCTCGGCATGCCAGCGACATCGTACGTGCAATCCCAAAGCGCGGTTAAAAACTTTTCCCATGGAAGCAATTCCCGGAAGGAGAAATACTTGGCCATTCCACAGTAATGACCACACTTTTCGGAATCAAAAGTCAAATCCTCTTTCTCAAAACAGCGCCTGATATACTGTGCTAGGGCGGCTTGTTCTTTCGCCACCCGGTGAGGGCCAGATTCCACCAGAGCCAGATACTCGGACACTTCGCGCGGTAGATCACAGCTCATCTTCCTCCACTTCCAACTCCATGATGCTGTTCATGTCGAGGGACTGCACAATTTTCAAAAGCGTTTGTGCCGTATTATTAGCGGCACTGGCGGTCTTGTTGTACTCAGTGATTGCCGGATTGATTACGATGTTCTTGCGCCCCTTCACATATTCCTTGGTCACGGTCGGCCCATCCTGGCCAATGGACACCTTTAGTTTCTCCATAATGCTAATTTGCGTTTTGTATCTGTCCAGCGTAGTCAGATACAGCAGATTGGTATCAGCTCCGGCTTTGCTGGCCGCTTCAATGATCTTTTCGATTTGGTCAGCAAAATCCATCTTGCGTGCCAACTTGTTTCACCTCAATCCGTATTGACGCACACTTCGAGCGGAGTCTTTCCCCACATTTTTTCGACCTTGGCATAGGTACGCAAATATCGAGACGGCAATGTATCAGGATCGAACGCACCAAACAACTTGTCCATGTCAAAGTACCTGCAAAGCGTTGCCTCTTTTACCGCCGACGATGCACTCCAGAATTTCTTGGTTGCGCATAGCCTCGCAATGTTTTCGGCATCATCTATGTTTCCCCTGTGGGCCAGCGCCGAGAGCATCACAGTAGACAAGCTGTCTGTCCCCATACTCTCTACTGCCCAAAGGTTCTTGCCCTGATAGATCAGATTGCCCTTCAGTCCCACTCCAAGTGTCCTGCCGATCAGCCCGCGATAGTTGCGCTTACTCATTGGAGCACAGGCCATCGGCGTTGCCGGCATAGGCCGGAAGGGCGTAGAGTGCAAGACGATCGACCATTGCTTATCTTTCTTTTCGGTTGCCTCGTCAGCCTGGCGCAGTTCGTCAAGAAATTCTTGCCAGTCTTGCTCCGTTTCCGTCGGATAACCGCAGATATTGTAGAATTTAATCTGGTGCGGCTTAGCCGGCGCGTTAATCATTGCCACCAGAAACTGATGGATGATCCTATGGGTGATCGGCTTGTTTACTCCTACTCTCAGGCGTTCACTAAATCCATCAATGGCCGTCGTTCGGAGATGCGCAAAGTCAATGCTGTCCTTATCTTCGTCCAGATCCAGCATCGCGCGCTCTTTGTCCGCAATGCTGCCAAATAAGCTGTCTTCCATTCGGTAGAATTTATATGGGGAGACAAATTTGCGTTGCCATGTATAGCCACAAAACAGACATTTGTGATTGCAACCAATCGCGCCCTCACAAAAATTACGCTTCTCAGATAACTTAATAGGGTGCTGATACTGGATATCTACCTGCGCCAAGCGGTAAATATTATCATAACTAAATGTATCGGCATAGCAGATGCTTTCGTGCAAATACCGATCTCCAGTCTCGATTCCCCTGACAAGCGACACAATTGTGTTCTCCCCGCGGCCAAACATTACCGCATAAAACCACGGAAGGAACGGAGCGATATGGAGGACGCCCGCGCCGCCGATCAGCACTTTGTAATCGCCTTTGTGCCACCTGATCCGCTCAGAAATATATGTCCACCAATCGCAATCTGCCGTCAGGCTGACCAGGACAATATCGTATCGGTGGACGGTTGCGATGCCGGCATAGTCTACCTGATATCCGGCCCGCTCCAAGCAATCGATCACAACACGGAGGCCCACAAATTGCCTGGTGTCCATACATTCATTCTTGTATGTCTGCTTTGCGTATGCCTCCTGTACATAAGCGCAAATTTTCATACGGCAAACTCAAATCCGCACTTTGGACAGTGGATTGTTTCCGTTTCCTCTTGCTCACTTTGCGTAGATGCCGCTTCGTCTAGGTCAAGCCCCTCGGCGCTGGAAATGCCCCAGTCTAAATCCAGGCTTCCAAAATCCAGCCCATCCAGCTCCATCTCCAGAAGATCGATATCCCACTCGGCAAGCTCGCCGGTCTTGTTGTCCAGCAGCCGGTATTTCCGCTTTTGCTCTTCTGTCAGGCCGGACTTGACAACAACGTCCGCTTCCTGATAGCCAAGCTGCCGCAGTGCCTTATATCTGGTGTGGCCGGCAAGGATGACTCCGTTCTCGTCCACGATAATGGGCGCGATATAGCCACACTGTCTGATGCTCTCGGCTACCGCACCGACAGCTCCGTCGTTGCGCCTGGGGTTATTTTCATACGGATGCACTTCTGATAGCTTTTTGCTTTGCACTGTCATGCTGTATACCCCTTTTCATGCATTCCAATTACACGCACGCGCGAGCATCCTTCGGATGTCTTGGACCCCCGCGATTAAGCGCCGCGCCGCGAATTCTGCTTTTTTAGAGGGGGGGGGATCGTATATCTATTACTACATCACAAAGTATGTGTTATCATGTCCCATTTGAATCCGCAGCCAAGCGGGACACTTCCGACGTCTTCTGCGCGAAATCTCATTTCCAGCATGCTTACGGAGTAATGGGCCTTGAACTGTACTGGGCTGTCACTGTCCCAGCGCAGCATCATTTGCCACAATCCCGGATATTCGCGGCGCAACCAACGCAGACGATCAACAGGCTGATTGCAGCAAAACCAACAGCCATCCCGGGCGAACGAGGTATAGACTGGTGATAGCAGACCGGCGGTCTGGCACCACGCCATGCAGTCTGATTCTGTCCATCCCGCGTCTACTAGCGGCATGGCTTTCATACGTCGCGAAGATGGACGAGCGTGATGAGCAATCCTGGCAACTTCATTTGCGGCAATACCAATATATTGGACATCATGTCGGCCGACAGCCTTTCGAAAAGGTTCAATCTTCAGAAAGGAATTTGCCCAGCAGCCGCGCTGAAATGGCCAGCCGCGAAGCTGCCCGGCGCGCTTAGAGTGGCCAGTCATTTCTGAGTAGAATAGCGATTCAAATGTGTGCGGACTCCGTACATGTTCTACTTCTCGTCCGTATCGTTTCACAATTTCGGCATCTGCCCGTCGCTGAAATTGCACTACCTCTGGCAAGACAGCACGCACAGTGTCGGTGGCCCACTCATCAACTGTAACAATGCGGTCGAGTGGCAAACTGCGCTGGTGAATGACTTCGAGCATCGCCAGGCTGTCTTTCCCATAGGAGATAGAGGCAACGAAGGCCATCAGTCCCACCTCTCCGATGTCACCGGTTCCCTCTCTGTCCGGTATTGACGTTGCGCCTCCGGGTGCAGCTCTTCATGGCAGCGCTTGCACACCGTCAAGAGCTGCCGCTCCCCAGTGTCTGGATCAAAAGCGCTCAACGCTAGGTCAGGACGATCCCGCAGGTGCTTTACGTGGTGGACAATTTCTCCGCGGCGGTATTTGCCGCGTCTTTTGCACACCTGGCATTCGTGCCGGTCCATCTCTAGCACTTTGACCCGTGTGCGCCGCCATGCGGAACAGTTGTACCAGACGACTTCCCGGTCGGCGTCAAGCAGGGTTTTGAGCCGCAAAAGGTCAGCCTGGGAGATTGCTGTTTGAGTTGCCGACAATGTCAATCCCTCCAAACAATAGGCGTGCAGGCCGACTTGAACGGCCTTCCGACGGGTAAGAAGTACAAGAACCCCGTCTCCCTACCTGGACACGCATATCGCCCGCCGCCAGGCGCTCCTGGCCAAGTTGCAGCATAGATCGTTCCGCCGAGCGGGCTTTGCTCACGACCCCGATAACAGTCGTTCGCTGGCCAATATAACGCCTTGACCACGGCCAAAAAAGGAGAGAAAGGAGGATATGCCGGGGCAACCCACTCCCGGCACATCCAGTTTGACATAGATTTTTGATGGCGCGTTGCAAATTTGCAAAACGGACTAAAGTTTTTTCTTGCTGGCATGCCCGGTACATAGGTAGTCAATAGACACACCGTAGTACTTTGCAATTGCGATCAGATCCGGCCTTCTCGGTTCCAGTTCTCCGCGCTCGTACCGGCGTAGTTTTGAGCGCTCTAGCCCCATCAATTCCGACGTGATGCACATGCTTTTAACTGGCCGCATGTGCTCGCGCAGTTTTCTCAGACGTTCCGGGAATTGGTCTGTGTCACGATCTATTACCATGTACATCCTCCTTCCCCGCGGTGAAAAGCCCCGTGATGATGGGCCAGGCGCGCCGGAACCAGGCGAGATATCTGGGGCAGCGGCGCCAGCAGACGGAATTGGCGCATGTGTCCTCGTTGAGACAACTTTTGCACGGTGACTTTAGCCTCTCACTCACGTCCATACCGCACCTCCCACGACGCAAAATTGTCCGGTCCGACGATCTCCCGCAGTCTGGCGTCTATCTTGGCCTTAGCGTAGCTATACTCTCGATCGTCGTGCAGATCAGTATCAATCAGACGGGCCATATCATTGACCGCCTCGATGTACGCCGCGCAGAACGCCGCTGCTCGCTTAGGGCCGAGGTGTAGCACGTCGTTGGCCGCGATCATGGCGGCGTCCTGCCCCATCTGGAGGAGCATCGTCATGCGCACGTCAAACAGCGCCCTGTATTTAGCCTCTGCCCGTGCCTCGATTTGGGCGAGCAATGGATTATTGCGCCTCGGCATCGCTGTCCTCCATGTGCGCCCCGCAATTAGGGCAGTGCGGAGTAATTGTCTCTGGGACGTCCCACTCCCAGCCGCAGTTGGAGCATCTGGCGTAGCCATAATCGTCATATATCCACGTCTCAACCTCTCCGGCCCCTGCCACGCATACGGCTGGCAAATCGGAAATGCCTCGATAGACGAATGTCCCAGCATATGATCGTGGGTAATACTTACGGATGACGGCAAGCGCGTCCTCCCGTCTGATGTAATCAGCCATCGTTGTCCTCCTCTCCTTGTCCGCGCCGCTCCAGCTCCTCCATCCGCCGGTCCGCTCTCCCCGCCGCCACGCAGCAGCACCACATGGTCAGGGCGGCGAGCGCGGCGAGCGCCAGCAGCGGGAGCAGTATTAACTCAAGCATGTTATGTCTCCTCTCCCTCCGGCGGGCGGCGGTCAGGCGGTGCAGGTAACGGCATCCAAGCGATGCACCTACCTTTTTCGCAAAGCTCCTCCCCGTTATTCACAAACCACTTTTGGATAATGTCGTAGTAGAATCTGACCACATGGATTCGCTCTGTATTTGGGCTTTTGTAGGTCAGCAGGCAGGGATACAAGTAGCCGATTCCATCCAGATCGTCCTCGATGTATTGTCGTGCCTCGTCCTCCGGAAGTCTTTCCTCCACGCTCACCCACTCGTTCGGCGGGGTGAGGGTGGGCTGTATCTCTACCAGTTGCCGCATGACGGCCGCGCCGCCTGTTTGCCCGAAATTGCTATCTAAGACACGCAAAAGCCTATCCGCATCAATTGCCCGCATCTTTCAGCGCCTCCAGTCTACTGAGCACGATGTCCACGGCCTCGTCTGTCATGGCTCGCCCACATCCAGAGCAAAATCGCTCGCCACCGCCACCCTCGAAATAATCGACGCCCCAACCGCAAGCAGAGCAACGTCCAAATCCATCTTTTTCAATCCAACGTCCAGACCATGTCTGCTCAACCCGCTCCCTGCTGACGGGGCGGAGGGCGGCAATGGCTACCTCCAATGCCTCCGCGTCTCGCCGAAAGATATCCTCGTCCGGATTATATGCCGCTTGATACTTAGCGTTCGCCAGCAGGGACTTAAGCTGCTGGATGATTTCCAATTTATACATTTTCCGCCTCCATTTCGATTAAAAAGGCTCCATTCGTAACCAGGTGCCACAGATGCGGCAGTCCGCTCTCCTGGTCGCACTGCTCTCCGCGCAGGTAGGCCAGCCAATGGCGGTAGAGCGCGTCCCGGTATCTCTGCGGCTCCACCTGGCGCCAGTTGTCCGGGTCGTGGTATTTGGCCGTCCCATACTCTCGGACGGCCGTCACGGCCTCGATCAGGCTGACCGGCACCAGCGTCGGGCGCGGCTTGCCGGCGTCTGCCTTGGCGATTTCATTCATCTCGCAGTATCTCCCCTCCCAAATAATCCGACAGCGTTATTGTCGCCGCCTCCCAGCCGCAGCAGATAGCCGCATAATAGCCCTGCTTCATCAGCTCCTCCAGCCACCACAGCTGCTCCTGGGTGGGCCTCCCGCCGGGAGCTTTCATCTCGATGTACAGCCCGTGCCAGCCGCCGCGGGCCACCGGCAGGCACAGGTCCGGGACGCCCTTCTTGACTCCGGCGGCCTTGTCAATGGCGATTGCCGCCGCCGTGGCCTGCCGGTCCTCGTTCTTGATGTGGTGCAGCAGCTTCAGCTCCGGCCAGCGGCTCCGGATGGACGGCTGCCGCGTCCAGGCAAACAGCTGCTTCTGCTCCTGGTACTCACGCCCACGCCTTGCCTGGTTTCTGTGTTCCATCTGCCCACCTCTGGCTCAGCCGGTTTAAGATCTGGCTGGCCTGTCCTTTCGTCAGATTTTCGGTGTCAAATCCCTGGCACTGCCGCCGGATCACCCGCAGCTGCGCCTCGGAGGCGGGCTGTCTGCCCCATCTGGCCGACACGGAGGTGTCCCAGATGTAACGCTCGTCCGGGAAGTCATCCCGCAGACGCCGGTAGGCGCGGTCCAGGGCGGTCTGGTAATCCACCAGCTCCCCGCCCAGCGTGACACGGCCCAGGGCGTCCGGGCAGGGGATTGTCAGTCGCCTGCGGTCTCTGAGGCATACCGTCATCCGCCCGTCCGGCAGGCGGAACCAGTTGACGTCGTGGAGCTGGTACTGCTGCTCCCTCGCCCAGAGGTTCACGATTTCCACGTTGCGGATCCAGCTCTCCGGGCAGTCCGCCGCGGCCGCCGCCTTGACCGGCAGTTCCAGCAAGTCACCCTCCAGCGTCTCCTGCCGCCGCTCCGGGATATTGGAGAGGTCCACCCCCATCAGGCTAGGCGCCGTCTGCAGCCGTCCCGGCTTGGCCGTGCCCACGCAGTCGATCAGCAGCAGCGACTCCTTGCCCGGATAGGGCCGCAGTCCACGCCCCACCATCTGGGTGTAGAGGCTGTCGCTCTGGGTGGGGCGGGCGAGGATCACCGTCTCCACCCGGGGGATGTCCGTCCCCTCGGTGAAGACCATGCAGTTGACCAGGCAGGGAATTTTGCCCTCCGTGAAGTCCCGCACGATCTGCGCCCGGCCCTCTGTCTCCCCGGTCACCACCACCGCCCCGGGGATTTTGGCGGCGATCTCACGGCACTGGCGGACGGACACGGAGAAGATCAGGGTCGCGCCCCGGGCCAGGGTCCGGTAGGCCTCGGCAATCGCGTCTGCCGTCCCCTCCATCGCCTCGTCCAGCTCGCCGGGGGCGTAGTCCCCGTGCCGGCTGCGCACCGCTGTCAGGTCGTAGCCGATGTTCACCCGCTTGCAGGTGACGTCGGAGAGATAGCCGTTGACGATGCCCCAACGGAGGTCCCGGCGGAAGACGATCTCGGAGAATATGTCATCCAGTCTCACCCTGTCCCCCCGGTTCGGCGTGGCGGTGAAGCCCACCGTCTTTTCCGGTTGGAAGTAAGTCAGAATCTTGCGGTAGGTCCGGCTGGCAGCGTGGTGGGCCTCGTCCACGATGACCAGGTCAAAGTCCTCCGGCGCGTACCGCTCCAGCCGCCGGGCGATAGACTGCACGCTGGCGGAGACCACCCGGGCCTCCGGACCGGCCCGCTGTCCCGCCATCTCCACCCCGGTCGGGCAGGTAAACCATCGGAGCGGCTGGCGCACCAGCTCCTCCCGGTGGGAGAGGATGAGCATCCGCCGGTGAAAGGGCAGATGGGTGAAGGTATAGGTCTTGCCCAGGCCGGTCGCCATCTGCACCAGGTAGCGGCCGGGGGGCAGGCGGGTGAGTAAGTCGATGCACTCCTGTTGATAGGGACGTGCGGGCATGAGATCATCTCCTTTGTCTTGCGGGCGCACACGGTGCGCCCCTACGGCATGGTAACCCCTGTTACCAACCGGTTACCAACCGTTGGTTACGGAAAAAGCGAGTCATTGCAAGGGTTTTCAAGCCATGTAACCATGTAACCAAGTTATTTCACGTTTTTGTTTTGCCGCTACGTGATGACAATTATCGTTGTCACCGTATACACTCCCTTATATATAGCGTGTATGTCGCGGTTACATGGTTACTTGGTTACAGAGGCCGAAAAATCCAGTCATACCAAGGGTTTCCGGGTTTTGGGCGGTTGGTTACAACGCGGCACAAACGGTTACTCCTCCAGCTTCAGGCACACGCAGCGGGTCACAATGCCGTTGATCCGCTTGGAGATATCTTTGCGGCTCTTGTTGTCGCCGCCGCGCGACATCAGCTTCCCCGCGCTGTCAAGCCAGGAGAGGACGGCGCGGTAGCTGTAGCCCGCCCCCTCCAGGGCCTCGCGCAGCTTGGAGGAGAGGATGTAGACCCGGTCCCGCTCCAGGTCGCCCCAGAGCTCGGCCGTGTCCGAGGTGAGGACAAAGCGGCTCTTGTTGGCCGCCAGCCACTCCATGATGTACTCATACCCCCGCTGGCCGGCGGACACCGCCCGCCGGGAGGCAAGGAAGCGTCCGATCTCCTCCTCCGTCATCGGCTTCTCCTCGCCCTGGAACACCCACTGACAGGCCAGCTCGTCCGCCGTCAGGATCGCCGCTGCCGCCATGGCCTGCTTTTCCGTCGTATCCCGCTTGGACAGGCGCTGGAAGTGCGCGTCGTAGCGGCTCTTGACCTGCGCCAGGGCGCCCTCCTCCCCGTAGAGCCTGGTTACAAACGCCTTGCCCGCGTGGCCGTAGTGCTCCCGCACCAGGCCGGAGAGCCATCCGCCGCAGCCCTCCGGCACGGCGGGGTCCCCGGCGGCGCACTCGATGTCGATCACCCGGTTCACCGCGCCCGCCCCGGCCCCCTCGCCGGTCAGCGGGCTCTCGCCGGTGGTGAGGATCGTGTTGCGCCAGGTGGGCGTGTGGTCCACGCCGCCGGACCGGTTGCCCCGCGTCCGCCCGACGCCCTCCGCCAGGCGGTAGACGTCGAAGTTCTGCCGGCCCCGCCCGTCCTTGGAGAGCTGGAGCTCGTCCAGGCAGAGGGGCAGGTGGTTGAGGAAGGCCGCTGTCTTCTCGCAGCCGACTACGGTGGAGTCAAACGTCTTGACATACCGTCCCACGGAGGGGTCGCCCCAGACCGAAGCGGCCAGCATGAGGGCCACCGTCTTGCCGGTGCCAGAGTCCACCCCCCAGAGGTGGACAAAGAACGGCAGCGCGCCCAGCGGCTCCAGCAGCGGCGAGGCAAACGACGCGGCCAGCATCACCTTCGCGGTGACCGACATCCGCCGCGCCCACTGCGCCGCCTCCCGCCAGCCCTCCATCGTCCCGCGGGCGGTGACCGCGCGGAAGAGCTGCTGGAAGGCGGCGTCCCCGTCAAAGACCAGCTCCGGCACGTAGGGGCAAAAGCCCGCGCCGGGCAGGTATCCCAGCCGGCCCACGCTCCGCCGCTCCGGGATGCGGTCGTAGTTGAGCGTCTCCACCTCGAAGAGGTAGCGGATAAAGTGCCGGGCGTTGTCGCTCGTCACGGCGATGCCGCTCCCGGCCAGCTCGGTCACCTTGGAGGCGGAGGCCAGCGTCCGCTTGTCCGCGATCAGCGTGCGCCACGGCCCGCCCCCCTTGCGGTAGGCCAGGCGCAGCTTCTCCTCCCCCGTGTCCAGGTTGACCAGCCGCTCCACCGGCATCACCGGATGGTTACAGGCGTAGAGCCGCTCGCCGTAGGCCCCCTCCTGGTATACCCCGGTATCGTCCGCCGTCCAGCGGCCGGAGTCCAGCTCCATCGGCTGGCCCTCAAACTCGGTGGCGTTGGAGATGTCCTCCGCCCGCCGCGGGTTGCGGATCGCCTTCTCGAAGTTCTTGTAGATTTGCAGGAATCCCTGCACGCCGATTCCCCGGGCATAGGACGCCATGCTGGCCAGGGTCTGCTGCCGGCGGAAGGGGTCCTCGATCTGGTAGACCTCCTCGTACGGCGCGATCCCCTCCAGGAAGTCCTCTTTCGTCCAGTCAAAGTCCGTGTCTCTCACCTCTTTCCTGCGCTTCCAGGCGGTTGGACAGCTCGTCCCGCCGGATCACCGCCGCCACCCACGGCCAGGGGTCGGACTCATCCGGCCCGGCCCGGACGGTCTCGTTCGCCCTGGCCCAGGCGGCCCAGGCCCGCTCATAGCGGCCGGCGGCGGTCTTACGGCGGTCCCGGCGTTTCCAGGCGGCCAACGCCGCCTGCCGGGGGTCTATCGTTTCCCCCGGCTCCTCCAGGGGCAGGCCCAGGGCGAAGCGGCGGTCCAGCTCCGCCACCGCCGCCCGAAACGGAAGGGACCAGAGCTCCATGGCCAGGTTGATCACGTCCCCGCCCTGGTGGCAGCCAAAGCAGTACCAGCCGCGGCCGTCCGGGTAGACCTTGAAGGACGGGGTCCGGTCCCCGGCGTGGAGGGGGCAGCGGAGCGTCCCGTGGCGGCCGATTGGGTAACCCTCAGCTTCCAACAGCTCCGCCACGGACACGCGCTCCTTGACCTGCCCGGCCAGGCCGTCAGAACGGCAGCTCGCCGTCATCGCCGTCCAGCTCGGCGAGCGCCGGGGCGGACGCGGCCTGGGTGTCCGCCTGGAGGCGCTTGCACTCGGGCACGGTGTATTTGCCGTCCTCAATTGTGTCAATGGAGCAGGTGCGAGCTACGTACAGCCGCGTGCCGGTCTTGCCGTTGCGCTTGCGGTACTCCTCCTCGCCGAGCACGACGCCCACCAGCTTGCCCTCCAGGCAGTTCGGCCGGGCGCAGTCGAAGACAAAGCGACGGTTGGACCGCTCCACGGCGGTGAGAAAACCCTTGAAGAAGGGCAGCGCCTTCTCCTTGTAGGAGCGAAACAGGCAGGTGGGCCAGAAGCCGGCGCGCTCCTCCGTCTCCGCGTTATACCCGGCAAAGGGCCCCTCGGCAAAGTCCCACTCGATCACCAGGTATTCCTTTTGCTCGTTGTCCTCCACCCGCTCAATGCGGGCGATATAGCCGCCGGGAGACGGGGCATTATAGGTCCCATCCTCCTGGGCCTCGATCTGGTTGAAATCAATCCTCCGCATGGTTGTCCTCCTCAAAATAGTAGCTTCGGATGGTGGTGTCCACCATCTTGAGATCGTTCTCCACCTTGCCGGGGAACATCCCCATCGGGCTCTTGGCGGTGGTGTAGCCGTCGGACTGGGTAATGAAGAAGTGCCCGTCCACCGTCGCCTCGCAGAGCAGCACGATGGAGAACAGGCCCTCCAGTGTGAGCTTGGAGTCGATCATCTTTCCCACTGTCTTGGCCTTGATTTTGCCGGTGTCGGTGGTCTCCGTGTGGTGCAGGAAGTACACCAGCACGTCCGGCGGCAGCTCGGTGATGCAGAAGCGCACCAGGCCGGAGAACTTCTGCGCCATCTCGGTGAACTTGGTGTAGCCGGTCTCCTGCGCCCGGTCGATCTCCTCAAACGCCATGAGATACTGGCTGTCGTCGATGACAAACGACTTCGCCCGGCCCTTCTTCAGGCCGTTGCGGATGGCGGTGTAGCCCGACCAGTCCACCTTCGGCAGCCGCTTGCGAAACGGCAGCGGCTTGCCCGCCACGTTGAAGATGCCGATCTCGCCCGGCTCGAAGTTGCGCAGGGAGGCGGACTTGCCGCTGCCGCTCTCCCCCAGGATTAAAACAGGGATCCCCATCTCTCACGCCTCCTCTGGGAATACCACGGGGCACTGATCGCCCCGCGCGCTGTCGGGGTACAGCAGCTGCTCGCCGGTGAGCTGGCACTCAAACCGGATGCCGTACCGCCGGGTGATGTACGGGCAGTGGGCACAGACCGTCCGGCCCTCCGGGAAGGGCACCGGGACGGTGGCATAGCCGGTGGTGTACCAGCTCACGCCGGATTTATTGGCCACTGCGGTTCGCCTCCTCCCACTCCGCCGTGCTCAGCTGGAGGCAGAGCTCGCGCAGGGTCTCGATCACCAGGTCCTCTTCCGCAAGGCTGCCTGCCCGGTCGACGACGGCGAGGATGGCGGCGCGGTAACACTCAGACTTAGTCATGCCGCTCGCCTCCTCCCATCTCGGCGACGGTACGGACATACCACGCCGGCGGCATATCCCGCCAGGCGCAGGGGATGCTGCCCGCCGCCCCGCAGCCGAGCGCGGCGGCGAGGTCCATCAGCGGAGTGTAGCTGCCCGAGACGAGCGCGGCCAGCGAGCAGGCAGCGGAGAGCCACAGCAGGGCGGTCAGCAGGCCGCAGCCCCACCGCCAGGTGGTGCGGGCCATGTGGACGGCGCGCGGCGTGCGGGCCGGGTGACGGGCGGGGTCCGTGCTCCAGAGGGTGATCTGGCGGAGCTCCTGGTCGGAGTTATATCTCTCTGCAATCGCGCGCTGCTCCCAGATCGGCAGCGTGGGCAGGTCGTGGGGGTTGGTGTTGGGTGTCATGGGGTTGCCTCCTTATCTGGTATAGATGTAGGTGTCCTGCTCGGTGCTGACGTCTTCTGCCCGAGCGATGTAGACCACTTCGGCCGAGTTGAAATATACGTTGTGAGACTGATCGCCGTGCATGATCACGACGGAGACATATCCTTCCGTCCCGTTCCAGTAATACCCTGTCGCGTCCGGGACGAGGACCAACTCGCCTTTCAGCTGTACAACGATGTCATATATTTTCTCCATTGGCAGCCTCCTTTTCGGCCTCTATTGCCGCTGAATATTGCTCGGCCATTGCGCGTGCGATTCCGGGAAAGGCTTTGCTGCGCACACTTGCCTTGCGGCTGACGCTGTCTTCCCACGTACGCGCCTTCCCACTCGGAGCAACGCCGAACAACCTGGCATTATTTGGCTTTGGACCTGCGTATGTGGGCACTAACTTAGGGAGACTTTTTGTCCAAAGACAGGTCCGCTTAGTGACGTAGTTTTCAGTGTCATTTTCTCCGCCGGAAAACATATACGGGTGTATGATTTGGTCCGCCTTTCGGTATATGGTATTCATGATGCCAACGGGATTCTCGATCGCAATATGTCTTATTGGGGCCTGAGCCAACAGCAAGAAAAATGCAGCCGCTTTACAGCGTAGTTTCCACCGTTCGCAGACTTTTTCCGCCGGAGTGCATTTTAGGCTGAAACTCCGTGTTGCGACGTTTGACAGGTAGGTGCAAGGCGGATGGGCGATCAGTAAGTCCCACTCAGCGACATAATGGTCTGCGCCGTCAGCCGTCAATATCTGTCCGCCACTGATCGTCTCCAAGGCGTCCGCCTGGATATGCCATTCCGGATGTCCGCCGGAGCACGGGACAATATCACAGCTGTATGCTTCGTGGCCGAGTGCGCGAAACGCCTTGCATACCGTTTGCGATTCTTCGCAGGCCACAAGGACTCTGATCACTGCCCACCATCCTTATCGATCACCTTGATATCGCCGGTCAGGCGGTGCTTGACGATGATGGAGTTAGGCAGCTCCCGGAGTACTTGGTAGCCCATCGGGTTGACGCCGCGCTCTGACAGGGCGATCTTCTGGGCGCGGGTTAGTCGTTTCGGCCGCATAATGTCCTCCCTCAGTGCCAGTCATGGGCGTCCAGGTCGTCAAGCACGGCCTGTGCCTCGCGCTGGCTGTCGATGGCGGCCAGATGGGCGTCACGCTGGCGGCGCACGTCCTCGCGGTACTTGGCCAGGGTGCCCTCGTCCGCGCCGTCCGCTTCTGCTTGGTCGAGCAGCTCCTGCTCCTGCTTCTGGTTAAGCTGTGCGCGGGTATATTCCGCCGTCGCGGTCGCGGCCTCCAAGTCGTTCGCCGCCAGCTCCCGCAGCGCGATCAGGGTCGTGATTTTCATTTTGCATTGCCTCCTCGTATGGCCCGTGGTATAATGGGCCGTGTAAGTAATCCTTGCTTACCATCTGCCCTCGTCGGAGTTGCCTCCTCCGGCGGGGGCGCCTCTCATTTTTGGGGCGTCATTTGGGCCTCGAGCTGCTCCTCAATCCACCGGTCCAGTGCTCTGGCCGGAATTTTTTTGAGGCTCCCAAACTTGAGCACCGGGAATCCGGCCCGCTCGGTCAGCTCGTAGACCGTGTTTTCCCCCAATCCCATGACCGCCGCCGTCTCATTGACGGAGTAGAGTATCCGTCCAGGCGGCGGCATGGTCGGCGTCTTGCTCACTTGCTCACCTCCTCATCATTGCTCTCCGGCTCGGCCTCCCGGCCGTCTCGGGCGGCGATCACGCCGTCCCAATAGCCCAGCATGTACTCCCGCTTGTTCGGCGGGAGCGCCGCCAGGGCCTCGGCTGCCCGCTTGGCCGCCGCGCGCTCCTCTTTGCTCATTCGATTCACCTCCCAGTTGTTTGCTAAGGTTATCTAACCTTGTGAGATTATAATAGCACAGCGCTCTAACTGTGTCAACATATATTTTTGTTTTTCCTCAAAATAATGTTGACTGTGTTAGATTTGTGTGCTATTATATATCCAGAAAGGAGGGTAGGACCGTTGAACACAAGAATTGCACAAGTCAGGAAAAGCGTTGGCTTAACGCAAGGCGATTTTGGAGAACGCATTGGCGGGCTTACAAGGAACTATGTTTGGATGATCGAAAAGGGAGAGAGAGTCCCGAGTGATCGGACAATCTCTGATATTTGCCGTGAGTTCAACGTTTCAGAATCCTGGCTCCGAACCGGCGAGGGTGAGATGTTTGCCAAACGAACCCGCGAGGAGGAGCTGGGTGACTTCATCGCCGATGTGCTGAAGGACGAGCCGGACAGTTTCCGCCGCCGGATTGTGGCGATCTTGGCAAAGCTTACGCCCAGCGACTGGGCAGCTATCGAAAAGCGCGGACGCGAGATTCTGGACGAGCTGGAAGAGGAAAAGAAAAAACCGGCCCCCTGATCGGGGCCGGCCTCCGCACTACAGCCGCATAACAATACGATGTAGCAGGCGGATGAGATCGTCGGAGAGTTCACGGAGCTTGGCGACGATCTCGGTGATCAATTGTTCTCGGGTCATCTGTGCATTCCTCCTGTGACAATTATAGAACATATGTTCTATTCGTGTCTACTTGTAAAATGTCCCAAAAATTGCACAAAAATTTATACTGCAAAAAACGGAGAGAAAAAAGGAAAAGTCCGTACAAACGGACTGGAAGGAGGATATAGGATGGAGGATGAAAAGAGGTGTCCGCATTGCAATGCGCCACTGGAGGGGTCGGAAGAGGTATGTCCTAATTGTGGACGGGAAATCCCGTCAGCAGAATGGCTTAACGTGAGACCGACAAAGGCGGGCAAGGTGATTAGTTGGGGGCTCTTCTGGGTATGTGTTGCTGCAGCGATATTCTTTTTGCTTGTCCTCGGAGACCCTGTTTCCGGGTGCGTGATGGCAGTGGTGGCCGCTATTATATGTCCAGCAGTCAGGGAGGCATATAAGGGATACAGTAAACGGGGCAAGTCTAGCCAGCCATATCCGACAACGGATAGATATCCAATTGATTTTAACAAAATGGAAAAGAAAAAAGAGGAATCCAGTGCTGTGGAGGAGAATCGTGAACGCAAGCGAAGACGATCAGGCATTCCAGCAATTATGGCGGGGATATCGCTGTTTTTTACGGGATATCATGTTGTATCGCTGGCTGGCGTGGCCAGCAACTTGTCTGGAAATATATTTGGCGCAATTGTAATAAATCTGATCGGACTCCACATAGTACTGTCTGTAGCCGCTGCCTGCCTCTGCATAGCAGTGATTGTATCGCGCAATCAGTGGGCATCGCTGGCAGCGGCAATTTGCAGTGCTGGCGCGGCGCTGACCTTTTCCGGCGGGCAATTGGATATGATTGTCGCGGCCGTTATTATGATCGTGAATTTTATCTATCTTGCCCGGCACGATACGGTCAGGTCGGGCAAAAATGCGGATGGTATACAAGCGTTCCGGTGCCCTCGATGTAATGCGCCGCTGAATGAGGATGCCAAAGAATGCTTCAACTGTCACTTACCCATTCAGCGGGGCAATCGAAAAAAAGGCGGAGATGAGGTTGTCCTAATTATTGCGGTTGTCGTCTTATGCATAGCGGTGATCGGGTACTCCAGCCGGGAAGAAGATGCGGAAGTCCCGCAATCCAGCGGCGCAGAAACGGAACCAGTAAATTCCTCAGAGGTATCAGATGATGCCGTAGCACAAGAGGAATCTGCTGAGGACGTGGCAGAGGATACGGAAGAGGAAGAGTTTATTATTCCGGAGCCGATCGTGTTTTCCGGCAGTGGAGATGACATAGTCGATCTTGATATTCCAGAAGATTTCGGCGAGTATGTGTTCCAGATCAGCGGGAACGAGGAGGCCAGGCATTTCTCTGTAATTTCCTATAATTCCCAAGGCGAATACTCAGAATTGCTGGTAAACACGTCCGACCCGTATGAAGGCGTTACCGTGGACGCGTCTCAAGACGTGGCGCGCCTGGAGGTGAAAGCCACGGGTGAATGGTCTATAACCGTGACCTCCCTGTATTCCATGCCGATCGTCGAGCTTGATGAGGTACACGGCGGGACGGGTGACGCGGTCTTCCTCAACGCCGGCGGCGCAGGGGACGGGACGGCACACATCAGCGGAAACGAGGAAAGCCGCCACTTTGCCGTGACAGCCTACGTCCTGGACGGGGATGTTTTTGACCGCGAGCTGTGGGTGAACACGACAGAGCCTTATGAAGGAACCGTAATGACAGGCGGGACGCCGATCATCATTGTTGTGGACGCGTCGGACGCCTGGGAGATCACACTTAACGGATAAAATGTGTATAACATATTACACCATCTATCGCGCAAACAATCCCCTCGGCTGGTTCCAGCAGCCGAAAGAGGCGGCATCCGCAGGCAAATTACAGGCAAATTGCAGGCAAATTAAACGAAAATTAAACAAAAAATCAAACGAGAATCAAACCAGCAAACAGACGAGCAAACAAACGCGAAACCGCCCCCGTGCTGCGAACACGGAGGCGGAAGCGGCCAGGCTGTTACCAGCAGCCGGACCCATACGCAAATACCAATCATCTACCACAAATCACGGCACCTTTGCGCCCTTTTATCTTAACACACCGGGCTGCGGGGTGCAAGAGAAAGGAGTAAGTTATGGCAAAAAGGAGCGCCCACGGCGCCGGCAGCCTTCGCCAGCGCGCGGACGGCCGCTGGGAGGCCAGATACACCTATCAGGACGAGCTGGGGGTGACGAGGCGCGGCAGCGTCTACGGAGACACACAGCGAGAGTGCCGAAAAAAACTGACGGCCACCCTGAAGGCCGTCGATGACGGCACCTATCGTAAGGCCAAGCGCGTCACGATAGAGCAGTGGTTCAGAGAGTGGATGTACACCTACGGCGCCAACTGGAAGCCGAGAACTCGGGAAGACTACCAGCGAAAAGCGGAACGCTACATCATCCCCGTCATTGGCTCGGTCTATCTAAACGCCCTGACGCCGATGCAGGTCCAGCGCTTTGTAAACCAACTCTTCGCCGGAAAAGGAGAGCAGAAAGCGCTGAGCGCCAAATCCGTGAAAAATATCCACGGGCTGCTCCACAGCGCCCTCCGTCGGGCCGTTATGTCCGGCATTATCCCCTCCAACCCGGCAGACAACACCCAGCTCCCCCAGGTCAAAAAGCCGGACCTGAAGCCGCTGATGGACGATGATATCGCCCGATTTCTGGCCGCCATCCAGGGAGACCGGTTTGAGCGGCTGTATCTGCTCGATCTTTTTACCGGCCTGCGGCAGTCCGAGATTTTGGGGTTGCAGTGGGAGGACGTCGATCTGGAGGCCGGACTGCTGCACATCCGCCGCCAGCTTCAGCGGCAGTTGAGCGGCGAGTACATCTTCCTTGACGAGACTAAGAACGGGAAATCTCGGCTTGTCCCGATCTCCTCAGGACTGGTCTCCGTCCTGCGCGCACAGAGGCGGCAGCAAGCGATGTGGAAGATGGCCGCCGGTGGGGCGTGGGACAATCCGCACAACCTGGTTTTCACCAATGAGCTGGGACACTATATCCCCCACCCTACCGTCTACAAGCACTTCAAGTCAATTGTCACCAAGATGGGCCGGCCGGAAGTGCGATTTCACGATCTGCGCCACAGCTGCGCCATTATGGCCTTACAGGCAGGCTGTTCGGTCAAGGCCGTCCAGGACCAGCTGGGCCATTATTCCAGCGCCTTCACGATGGACGTCTACGCCGCCGTCAGCAACACCATGCTGGAAGACAGCCGGCAGAGGATGGAAGGGCTGCTGCAGCAAGCGCGTCAACAGCAGAAAGAAGCAAAATGACGTCTAAGGGGTCAGACGTGGGGTCAGCCTTTGACAGAAAACACTTTCTTTGCCCAAAACAGGCGAAAAGGCAAAAAAGAAAGCCCGGAAGATCACTTCCGGGCTTTGTTGTGCGATGCGGATGACGGGACTCGAACCCGTACGCCCATTCGAGCACAAGCACCTCAAGCTTGCCAGTCTACCAATTCCAGCACATCCGCGTATCCGGCCGTTTTCCGGTCGTCAACGGGATTTATTATACGCGCAAATATCCCGTTTGTCAACTGGTTTTTCGGCCGGTTGGGCATCTCTTTTTCCCGGTCAGACGGTGGCCGTCTCCCGCGGGCGCGCCATGCCTTTGGCGTTGGCGAGCATCAGTTTGATGCGGTTTTCCTGGTTGATGCTCGTGGCGCTCGGGTCATAGTCGATCGCCACAATATTGGACTCGGGGTAGTTGTCCTTCAGCGCGCGGATCATGCCCTTACCCACGATGTGATTGGGCAGACACCCGAAGGGCTGGGCGCAGACGATGTTGTTCGTGCCCGAGTGGATCAGCTCCAGCATCTCCGCGGTGAGCAGCCATCCCTCCCCCATCTTGCAGCCCTCGCCGAGGTAGCCCTCCACGAGGCGGCGCAGCTGCTGGAAGTCGCCGGGGGCGCGGAAGCGGCCGGAATCCTTCAGCGCATCAATCATGTCGTGCTGGCATTTCTGGACGTAGTCCATAAAGAAGTCGCAGACCTCTTTTTTGATCGCGCTGCCGCCGTAAATGTTCACGTCCACCACGCGGTTGTAGATTTTGAAGATCATAAAGTCAGTCAGCCCGGGCACGACCGGCTCTGCCCCCTCGGAGAGGAGGAACTCCTCCAGGTGGTTATTGCCCAGCGAGGAGAACTTGACATAGATCTCCCCCACGATGCCGACGCGGATCTTCTCCTCTTGGTGGACCGGAATGGCGGCAAAGTCTGCGATGATCTCCCGGAAAATACGGCGCATCTCGCGGCGGTTCATCCCCTTGCCGCGGGTGAAGCGGTCCACGATCTCTTCCACCCAGTGGGTAACCAGCCGGTCGGTCGCCCCGTGCTCCACCTCATAGGGGCGAACCTGATTGGCGACGTTCATGATGAGGTCGCCGTACATCATGGCGTAGATCAGCTTGCGCACCAGCGGGATGGTGAGGGAAAAGCCGGGGTTGGACTCCAGGCCAAAGCTCACGGAGATCACCGGTATGTACTCCATTCCGGATTTTTTCAACGCCTTGCGCAGCAGGTGGATATAGTTGGAGGCGCGGCAGCCGCCGCCGGTCTGGGTGATGAGCAGGGCGACCTTGTGCGGGTCGTAGCCGCCGTTCTTGATCGCGTCCATAAACTGGCCGATCACCAGCAGGGCGGGATAGCAGGTGTCGTTGTGGACATATTTCAGCCCCTCGTCCACCACGTTGCGGCTGTCGTTGTTCAGCTGGTCCACCTTGTACCCCTCCAGCTCCATCAGCTTGCGGAACATGGAGAAGTGGATGGGCAGCATCTGCGGCATCAGGATGGTGTACTCCTTCTTCATCTCCTTGGTGAAGAGGAGACGGCCCTCCTTGTTATATACCAGTTCAGCCATAAAAGCTCCTTTCTCTGTTACGGATTGCGGTTTTGCTTTCGGGCTTCGATGGCCGCGATGAGGCTGCGGACCCGGATGCGGACGGCGCCCAGGTTGCTGATGTCGTCGATCTTCAGCTGGGTGTAGAGCTTTCCGCCCTGCTCCAGGATGGAGCGCATCTCATCGCCCGTGATGGCGTCCACGCCGCAGCCGAAGGAGACGAGCTGGATGAGCTCCATATCCTCCTGGGTGCAGACAAAACGGGCAGCGTTGTACATTCTCGCGTGGTAGGTCCACTGATTGAGCACGGTGCGCGTCTGGTGATCCATCTCCCAGGCAACCGCGTCCTCCGTGATGAGGACGAAGCCAAAGCCAGTCACCAGGTCGTTGATGCCGTGGTTGATCTCCGGGTCCATGTGGTACGGGCGGCCGGCGATCACCATAATGGGCATATCGTGGCTGCGGGCGTAGTCGATATACTGCGCCCCGGTGGCGCGCAGGTCCTCCTTGTAGGCGTCGTACGCCTGGTAGGCCGCCCGCGCGGCGGCCACCGTCTCCTTCTTCGGCACACCGAACTCCTGGAGGAAGTACTGGCTCGCGTGCTTTTCAAAGTCCTTGGGGCGGTGCAGGCCAAAATAGGGGTGCAGGAAGCGCTTGTCCTTCAGGGAGGGGATATTGGCGGCGATCAGGTCGGGATAGTAGGCCACGACCGGGCAGTTATAGTTGTTGTCGCTGATGCCCTCGTCAAAGTTATAGCTCATGCAGGGATAGAAGATGGTGTCCACCCCCTGCTCGAGCAGGTCCTCCACATGGCCGTGCACCAGCTTGGCCGGATAGCAGACGGTGTCCGAGGGGATGGTCCGCTGTCCCTTCAGGTAGAGCTTGCGGCTCGACTCGCTGCTGAGCACCACCTCGAAGTTCAGCTCGGTGAAGAACGCAAACCAGAACGGGAGGTTCTCATACATATTCAGGGCAAACGGCAGGCCGATTCTGCCGCGCGCGCCGGTACCCTCTCCCTTGCCCTGCATCGCGCGCAGCTTCTCGTACTTATAGCGCATCAGGTCGGGCAGCTGGGTCTTCTCCTTGCCCAGCGGCTTGGAGCAGCGGTTTCCGGAGATGAAGCGGCGGCCGCCCTCAAAGATATTGACCGTCAGGGCGCAGTGGTTCGTGCAGCCGTTGCAGGTGACCGGCTTGACCTGGTGGGAGAAGCGGGACAGCTCGTCCCGGTCCAGCAGGGCGGAGCGTTCCAGATGCAGCTCCTTGGCCGCCAGCGCCGCGCCGAAGGCCCCCATGATACCGGAGATGGTGGGACGGGTGACCTCCCGGCCCAGCTCCAGCTCAAAGGAGCGGAGCACAGCGTCGTTGTGGAAGGTGCCGCCCTGGACCACCACCTCTTTGCCCAGGTCGTCGGCCGAGGCCGCGCGGATGACCTTGTAGATGGCGTTCTTGACGATGGAGATGGACAGGCCCGCCGAGATGTCCTCCACCGAGGCGCCCTCCTTCTGGGCCTGTTTGACAGAGGAGTTCATAAACACGGTGCAGCGGCTGCCGAGGTTCACCGGGTGCGGGGCGAAGAGGCCCATCTTGGCAAAGTCGGCGATCTCATAGCCCAGCGCGCGGGCAAAGGTCTCGATGAACGAGCCGCACCCGGAGGAGCAGGCCTCATTGAGCATGATGGAGTCCACCGCGCCGTTGCGGATCTTGAAGCACTTCATATCCTGGCCGCCGATGTCGATGATGAAGTCGACGTTGGGGTTGAAGTGCGCGGCCGCCTTGTAATGCGCCATCGTCTCGACCAAGCCGAGGTCACAGCGGAAGGCGTTTTTGATCAGGTCCTCGCCGTAGCCGGTGACTGCGCTGCCGCGGATGGTGATCCGGTCGCCGCAGAGCTCATAGATCTTTTCCAGCTGCTCGCGGACAATGGCAACAGGATTGCCCAGGTTGGAGTGATAGTACGTATACAGCAGGCCGCCGTCCGGCGCGATCAGAACCAGCTTGGTGGTGGTGGAGCCAGCGTCGATGCCGAGGTAGGCGTCGCCCACATAGGTGGCGGCATCCTTTTCCGGCGGGCGGCGGGAATTGTGGCGCGCGCAGAAGGCGTCATACTCCTCCTGGCTGGCAAAGAGGGGCGGCATGGTGTTCACGCTGCCGGTGGCGTCTACGCTCTCTTCCAGCAGGCGCAGCGCCTCGTCAAAGCCGATCTCCTTGTAGTCCGTCGCGCACAGCGCCGCGCCCATGGCGGCGAAGCAGTCGCCGTCTTCCGGAAAGATCGCGTGCTCCTCATCCAGGTGGAGCGTCTCGACAAAACGCTCGCGCAGGCCCTGCAAAAAGTGCAGCGGACCGCCGAGGAAGACGATCTTTCCCTTCAGCTCACGCCCCTGCGTCAGCCCGGCGATGGTCTGGTCCACCACCGCCTGGAAGATGGAGGCCGCGACGTCCTCCTTCCGCCCGCCCTGGTTCAGGATGGGCTGCACATCGCTCTTGGCAAACACGCCGCAGCGCGAGGCAATGGGATAGAGCTTCTCGTGCTTCAGGGAGAGCTTGTCCAGCTCGTCACTCGTGACGTTCATCAGGGTTGCCATCTGGTCGATGAAGGCGCCCGTGCCGCCGGCGCAGGAGCCGTTCATCCGCTCCTCCAGCGCGCCGCCGAAGAAGATAATCTTGGCGTCCTCGCCGCCCAGCTCGATCACGGCGTCGGTGCCCGGGATGTAGGTGTTGACCGCCGCGGCGGTGGCGTACACCTCCTGCACGAAGTCGATGCCGCTGGCCTTGGAGACGCCGAGACCGGCCGAGCCGGTGATGACCATCTTGACATCCTGACCGCTGTATTGGCCGGCGATGCTGCGCAGCGTCTGACAGGTGCGCTCGCGCACCTTGGAAAAGTGCCGCTCATAGGAGCGGAAGAGCAGCTGGTTATACTCGTCGAGCACCACCACCTTCACCGTGGTGGATCCAATGTCAATGCCAATGCGATAACTCATACATAATTCCCCTATGTGTCTGTGCTGGGACAGAAAACTGTTTTTGATCGGATACTATTGTATCACATTCTATTCAAATGGCAAGAGAACAGCATTGGGCAAAGTGTGAATCTTTCGTGAAATCCCACATAAAATGCAGGAAAAACAGACAAAAGCAGGAGAACACGGGTGATTCCTCCCATCCCCGAAACAATCCGCCCAAAAGCGGCGGCCGGCGGGCGGCAGAGAAACCCTCAAAGCAAGCAAAAGGATATTGCATCTTTCAAAAAAATGTTTTATAATACACCCAACACAATACAGGAGGTGCGCCCATGTCGCTCGACAGTAAGATCGTGAAATTTTACGCCAAGAACAAGCACACTGACATCCCGCTCAAGGCCATTCCGGGACATTTTGTGACCAATCACTCCCATATCAACTATTTTATGGAGCTGACCTCTACCAAATCTGTCTACCAAGAGGCAAAGGCGGCAGCTGAGGTGCTCTCGCGCAAATATCGCAATCAGATTCCGGTGGACACGATTCTGTGCATGGACGGGACCGAGGTGATCGGCACGCTGCTGGCAGAGCGTCTGGCGGAATCCCGCTTTGGCTCCGGCAGCCGTGGACGGGAGGTCTCCATCATCACACCGGAGCAGAACGCCAACACCAGCCAGCTGATCTTCCGGGATAACTATAAACAGATGATTACCAACCGGGACTGCATCATCTTGCTGGCCTCCATCACCACCGGTTACACGGTGCACAAGGCGATCGAGACCATCCAGTTCTACGGCGGCGTAACCCGCGGCGTGTCCGCTATTTTCAGCAATATCAGTCAGCAGGATGGCGTGGCGATCGACGCCATCTTTGACGTGGGAGTCCTGCCGGACTACCGCAGCTATGACTATACCAATTGTCCATACTGCAAGCAGGGCAGGCCGATCGATGCGCTGGTCAACAGTCACGGCTATTCCATGCTCTGACCTGCGTCTGCAAACCGCCCCCTTTCGAACAAAACCGTAGATTTTGTTCGAGCGTGTCGGCCTTTGTCGACACGCTATCACCGCCCTCCCGCGGCATCTGTCCGCCGGGAGGGCGGTATGCTGTCTACTGTCTGTCGTCAGGACTCCATATGCCGCCCAAGGAAACCGGAGATCGCCTGCGCCAGCTTGTACTCTGTCTCGCCGAGAGCCTGCCCCCCCTCCCGCTCACAGAGGATGACGCAGCCCATCACGTCTCCCTCTGAGAGGATGGGCGCTGCCAGCGAGGCGTTCAATTTGCTCACGCCGTCGGCCGTGATGGGAATCGCGCTCTCTCCCACCCGGTGCTGATAGAGCTGTCGGCCCTCCATGATGTGCTCCAGCGCGTTGGAGACCCGGCGATCGCTCAGATCCCGCCGGGGCGCGCCGGAGACGGCAAGCACGCTGTCACGGTCCGTGATGACCGACGGACAGCCGGTAGTCTTATAAAGCGTCTCGCACATCTGACCGGCCACATCCTGCAGGTCCCCCATGAGGGAATACTTTTTGAAGATCACCTCTCCGTCTTTATCCGTGTAAATTTCCAACGGGTCGCCCTCGCTGATGACATGGACACGGAAGACCTTGTCCTCGTGGTTCTGGGAGGACTGGGTCAGCGTGGGTACGATATCTTCCGTGCCGCACTTAAAATTTGCAGCGCTCTCCCCTTCCCCGGCCCGGAGCAGGGCGTCGATGTCCGGTTTCAGCTGCACCTCCAGGTGGTCTTCAAATACCCTGATCTTGTCGATGATCAGCTCCAGGTCGTTGCGCTCCAGGTGCTCCTTATTCAGGATGTCCCGGAAGACCTCCAGGGCGGTGCGGGCGGTGCGGTTGACCTGGATAATGGCGTTGCGCTTGTCGGAGAGCAGGTCGATCTGCCGGTAGAAGCCGTCGATCTTCTGCTGGAGGTCCGCCTCCATCTCGTCGTAGATCGCGTCGATGTCCGCCTCCCGCTCCGGGTGCTTCATGACCTCCCGGATGTGCTGGCGCTTGGTGGCCTTCAACTCCGCCCGCAGGTCCTCCAGCACCTCGGCCAGGTGGTCAGCGGACTGCTCGGTCTCCGTCAGATTGTCGTTCTCCCGGGCGAGATCGGCGTTGAGCTGGTCGATCATGGACTGGGAGTGCTCCATCACCTTGCGGACGTAGAGCTTGAGCAGCTCGTCCAGCTTGTCCACCCGGATATGGTGACTGGTGCAGCCCTTCAGGCCCCGGCGGTGGTAGGCCCCGCAGGTGTAGGCGGGGCTCAGGTCCTGGCGGCTCATGGCGAACATCGGGCTGCCGCAGTCGCCGCACTCCAGAAATCCCGAGTAGACGTTGTCGTTGATCTTGACGCCGCGGTAGTTGCTGCGGGTCCGCTTCTCCCGGAGGGCGCGGGTGATGGCGAAGGTGCGGTACTCAATGATAGCCTGGTGGTGGTTCTCGATGACGATGTGCTCCCCGTCGTCCCGGCGGACCTCCTTGCCGTTGATCTTGGCCCGGGTGTACTTGCCCTGCCGGAGGGTGCCGATGTAGAAGTCGTTGTCCAGAATCCCCTGTACCGTGACAATGGCCCAGGCCGTCCGCGCCTTCCGCTTGGAGGGTTTGCCCTCCGCCTCCCGGCGCATCTGCTCGGACATCCGGGGGGTGGGGATGCCCTGGTCGGTGAGGTAGTTGGCGATCTTTTTGTAGCCCCACCCCTTATTGTTGTAGCAGTCAAAGATGATGCGGACGATCTCCGCCTCGGTGGGGACGATCTCAAATTGCTTGCCGGGGGTGAGCGTGTAGCCGTAGGGGGCGGCGCAGAGCCACTGGCCGTCTGCCTGCCGCCGCTTGATGACGTTTTTCACTTTGCGGGAGGTGTCGGTGACCGGCATCTCATTCAATAAAAACTGAAACTGGATTTTGAACCAGTCATCGTCATTGGGGAAGTCCACCCCGTCTCCCACCGCGATGATGCGCACTCCGGCGTCCCGCAGGTCCTCCAGCTCTCCCAGTCCCTTGCTGTTTCGACGAGAGAAGCGGGAGAAATCCTTGATGAGCAGGATGTCAAACTGGTGGCTCAGCAGGCCCCGGCGCATCTTTTGATAACCTTTGCGCTCTTCAAATGTATAGCCAGAGCAGTCCCGGTCCTCAAAAAAAGTGAGGTTGCTCTCGGGGAAATGTTGGCGTGCGTAGTCTGCGAGGATGGCCTTTTGGTTCTCAATAGAGACATTCTTTTGGTCCAGCTCTTCGTCTACGGAAATGCGGCAATACGCAGCGATGGAATGAGTCTCGTTCATGCGGCGCTCCTTCCTTATCATCAAACGACTTTGTCTGATGGCATCTCTTCTAATAGAAAGCGGAATTGAATTCCGCACCAGTCATCCGCAGTTGAAAAGTCCACCCCCTCGTCCACCGAAATGATACGCACCCCGGCGTCGCGCAGCTCATCCAGCTCCATCAGGCTGCGGATGTTTCTTCTGGAAAAACGGGAGAAGTCCTTGATCAGCAGGATGTCAAACCGGTGGTCTAGCAAGCCCCGGCGCATCCTTTGGTAGCCCTCCCGCTGTTCAAAGGTGCAGCCGGTGCGGTCCTCAAAAAAGGTGAGCGCGCAGCCCGGGAAGTGCTCGCGAGCGTAGCTGGATAGAATGGCCTTCTGGTCAACGATGGAGACACCCTGTGCATCATCTCTGGAGACGCGACAGTAGGCGGCAACGGAAAGATTCTGATTCATAACGTACTCCTCTGTTCCAATCAAAATCACTGTTATCTAATTACTATATAACTTCTATAGATATTATTGTACATGACGGGATTGCATTTTGCAAGTCCCAATAGTGCAGGGAGAGCTGCCCTCCCTGCCTGGCGCTCACAACTCCACGGCGGCCTCCTGCCCCGCCCTCTGCCGGCGCACTGCGATCTGGACACAGCGGCGCCGGTTGTAGGCCAGCAGATCCAGGGTGCTGGCGTACAGGTCCTGGTCGCCTGAGGCAAAGACGGCGACCAGGTATTTTTGCGGTTTGTATTTCGCGTAGACACCGTGCAGCCAGTCCTGAACTTTTGGATCGTTCTTTTCGGCGCTGGTCAGCCAGATGTCGATCATTTTTTTGCTGTCGTTGATGTTGATTTCCAAATTGCGATCACGCTCCTTTAAATGGAAATAGTGTTGAGTGGTTCGGGGCGCTTTATGCGTCCGGGGGCTTGTAAGTGGATTGTAGCAAAGTGGGCTGTGGGCTCATTTCTCGCAGAAATGGCACTTGGCATGTTGTACAAATGTCGCTGCAAGCTGAGCTACACCTTTACAAGTGGGATGACAACCGGCGCCTTATTTACAATATGGTAGAATTTGTTGGTGGAAGGTTTGTTTGGC
>DVJB01000022.1 GCA_018710845.1 Candidatus Onthomonas avicola | reverse complement strand
AGGCTGCGCCAGACGGTGCCGCCCGCGTCGTCCGGGACACCCACGTCCAGGCGGACGGACTTGCCCTCCAGCTTGGGCAGCTCCCCGGCCAGCTCCAGCGCGACGGTGGCCGCCACGGCGCTGCCGATGCTTGGCGCGGTGGTCTCTGCCGCGCAGCCGGCCGAGTAGGTCAGGGACAGAATCTGCTCCGCCCCGATGGTCTCCTCCGGGAGCACCAGCCGCGCCGGTGGGCCGGTCTGTTGCGCCCGGGTCAGGTCTGTGTTCATCCGGTCATCCCTCCTTTTGTCACCCAAAGTCTACCTGTTCAGCGGCCGCTCCGAAATGCAAAAGGGCAAAATCGGGGAGAAAAATGGCGAGAAAAACGCCCTGTCTTGCATATTCCATGCAAAACAGGGCGCTGAAATTATTTTCTCTCGCAATCCGCAGCGGATTGCCGCGTCATATCTCCTTGCCCGGTGAAGGCAATGGGTTTCTCCCCGCTGAGCCTCTTCCCTCGCTTTCGGACAAAGCCCGCGCAGATGTGTCAATCCCCATTCCGCAGCGCAAAGGGCCGCGCGCAGTCCCGCCTCTTGCGCAGCTCCAGCATTGCGGCGTAATGCCTGACCGAAAACCGTTCCGGAGCCGCCGTCTCGAGCAGCTTGAGGTGCTCGCTCTCCCAAGAGGCCAATTCCTCCGGCGACAGCGATGCGCCCACCCCGCGGCAGGCCCTCATCCTGCCGTGCCAGCTCTCCCGGGTAAAGGGGATGTCCACCCGGTACTCCTCGTGAAAGACCGGCTCAAACGTCTCCAGCACGCAGCCGGGTACCGTGATGGGATGAACCGTCTCCCCAGCTCCCGACCAGTTCGGGCTGTACCGCAACACCAGCTCCTCACTGGCGGCGGCGATCGCATCCTCCTGCGGGAGCCAGGCCAGATAGAGCAGCAGCAGCCTTCCATCCGGTCTGAGCATCCTCGCCAGCTTGGGCGTCAGCCGCGGCGCGTCAAAATACCAAAAGCACTGACAGGCGGTCACCACGTCCACGCTGGCCGCCGGGAGGGCAACTTCCTCCGCCGCCGTGACCAGATAGGTGATCTCCTGTCCGCACTGGGCTGACAGCCGCCTGGCCTGCGCAATCTGTTCCGGCGAGAGATCCACCCCCATCCATTTGGCCCCATAGCGGTACAGGTTCCGCGGCAGGACGCCGGTCCCCGTCCCCAGGTCCAGCACGGTCTGCCCACGCACACACAGACCGCGCGCCACAATCTTCCGGTAAAAAACGTCGGGATAGATATCCCGGTATCTGGCATAGTCGGCCGAGGTGCGGCCCCAGTCGAACGCCTTTCCAGCGTCAATACGCTCGTCGCGAATTTCCATTCCATCCCCTCACAAAAAGGCCAGCTCCAGGCCGGTGGTGAGTGCCCGGCAGCGCTCCCCCAGCGCCTCCCGCAGGAGGGAAAAACCCTCTTCCCCAGTGCAGTGGCCGGTGTACACCGTCTCCACGCCGAGGTCCGCCAGACGGCGGCCAAGGGTGCGCACCTCCTCCGGCGAGTACTCCAGCCGCCGGATGCCGAGATGGAAGCCCCCGAGCACCGCCAGAATCCGCCGCCCGGGCAGGGCCGCGCGCGCCTCGCGCACGACGGTGTCCATCCCGCCGTGGCTGCAGCTGTTGAGCAGGACAAGCCCCTCCTCCAGCTCCAGGGCGACCGTCTGCTCATGGGCGAAGTCATCGGGAACCGGGCCATCCGGGCCGGTGCGGTACATGCCGGTCTGCCGGGCGCGCCGTTCCAGCCCCGGCGTCGTGTGCGGCAGGAGCCAGAGCCCGGGGAGAACCTCCGCCGCCCCCTCTACGGGGCGGAACCGACGAGCACAGGCGGCGAGCACCGTCTGCGGGATACCGATCTCCCGGTCCGGCCTGCCAGGAACACGGTGCAGGCAGCGTCCGAGCGCCTCAGGCCGGCAGCAGATGGGGGCCTGCGCGTTTCTCTCGCAGAAGACGGCCAGCCCTCCGGCGTGGTCATAGTGTCCATGGGAGAGCAGGGCCAGCCGGGCGCGGGAGAGGTCGATGCCGAGCCGGTCCGCGTTTTGCGCAAACGCGCCGCTCTGCCCCGCGTCGAGCAGACAGCACTCCCCCCGGTACTCCAGCCAGAGGGACAGGCCGTGCTCCGCCCGCAGCCAGGGCGGGGCGGAGTTCTCCACCAGGACGGTGATGCGAAGCTGTGGATTCCGGGTCATCAAACTTGCTCCTCTCGAAAAGAGCGCCCGCTCCGGGTGGGAACGGGCGCTGAAAAGGGTGTGGAAATTTAGTTGTCCTGCAGCGCCTTGGCGGCCTCAATGGCCTTCTGCTGGGCTGCGGGCGGGCAGTCCTCATAGCGGACGAAGTGGAAGGTGAAACTCCCGCGGCTCTGGGTCATCGCGCGCAGGTCAATGGCGTAGGTGGTCATCTCGGCCATCGGGACCTCCGCCTCGATCACCTGGTTGCCGTCGCTCGTGGGGGTCATGCCCATCACGCGGCCGCGGCGCTTGTTCAGGTCGCCCATGATGTCGCCCATGTAGCTGTCAGGCACGGTGACCTTCAGCTCGCCCACCGGCTCCATCAGCACGGGACTGGCCTCGGGCAGGGCGGCCTTATAGGCCAGCTGCGCGGCGGTCTTGAAGGCAATTTCGGACGAGTCCACCGGGTGGTAGGAGCCGTCATAGAGCACCGCCTTCAGGTTTACGACTGGATAACCGGCCAGTACGCCGTGGTTGCACGCCTCGCGCAGGCCCTTCTCGACGGCGGGGAAGTAGTTGCGCGGCACGCTGCCGCCGAAGACCTCCTCGGCGAAGACCATCTCTTCACTCTCGCACGGCTCAAAGCGGACCCACACGTCACCGTACTGGCCGCTGCCGCCGGTCTGCTTCTTGAACTTGCCCTGCTTGGAGACCGTCTTGCGGATCTTCTCGCGGTAGGGCACGCGCGGGGCGTCGAGCACCACGTCCACGCCGAAGCGGCTCTTGAGCTTGGCGCACAGGACGTCGATCTGAATATCGCCCGCAGCGGAGATCACCATCTGATGCGTCTCGGCGTTGTTCTCGATGGAGAAGCTGGGGTCCTCCTCATTCAGGCGGTTGAGGCCGACGCCCACCTTGTCCTCCTGGCCGCGCTTGCTCGGGGCGATCGCGCGGGAGTAGACCGGCTCGGCAAAGGGGATGGGGTCGAGGCGGATGCCCTCAACGGAGAGGGTGTCGCCGGTGCGGACCTTGTCCATCTTGGCAATCGCGCCGATGTCGCCGGCGTTGAGCTCCTTGAGCTCAGAGACCTTCTTGCCGCTCATGGCATACAGACGGCCGATCTTCTCGTTGCTGCCGGTGGTGCCGTTGATGAGCGACATGTCCGGCGTCAGCTTGCCCTGCAGCACCTTGACGTAGGAATACTTGCCGTACTGGTCGGAGACCGTCTTGAAGACGTAGGCCACGGTGGGGCCGTCCTGCTTCACGGCGACCTGCACCGGCTCGCCGGAGGCGTCCACGCCGTTCATCGGCTCGGTGTTCATCGGATAGGGACCCATGGTGAGGATGCCGTCCATCAGCGGCTCGGTGCCCAGGCCGGTGAAGGCGCTGCCGCAGTAGACGGGGCTGAGGGTGGCGTCCTTCACGCCCTGGAGCAGGCCCTGGGCGACCTCCTCGGCGGTGAACTCCTCGCCCTCAAAGAACTTCTCCAGGAACTCCTCGCTCGTCTCAGCCACGTTCTCCATCAGCGCGGCATAGGCCTCCTCGACGTAGTCTGCCTTGTCGGCGGGGATCTCGATCTTCTTGCCCGCCGCGTCATAGGCGCACTTATGGACGATGTCCAGCACACCGACCACGTTCTTATGCGCGTCCCACAGGGGGGAGACGACCGGCGTGACCTGCTTGCCGAACTTCTCCTTCAGCTCGGCGACGACGGCGTTGAAATCGCCGTTCTCCTCGTCCGTCTTGGAGATATAGAACAGCGTCGGCAGATTGCGCGCGCGGGTCTGCTTCCAGGCGCGCTCGGTGCCCACCGGGACGGAGCCCTTGGCGGGCAGGACGATGATCGCCGCGTCCGCCACCGCCAGCGCCTCCATCACCTCACCGGTGAAGTCAAAGTTGCCCGGGCAGTCAATCACATTGATCAGGCAGTTCTTATACTGCACGGGGATCACGGAGGCGGAGATGGACATCTGACGCTTGATCTCCTCCGGATCGTAGTCCGAGACGGTATTGCCATCCGGCGTCTTCCCCATGCGGGCGATCGCGCCGGTCAGATAGAGCATGTTTTCCACCAGGGTGGTCTTGCCGGTGCCGGAATGGCCCAGCAGGCAGATGTTACGGATCTGTTTTGCGGTAAAGCTCATGGTGATTGTTCCTTTCCTACGAATTTGCAGGCCCGCGCCGGCCTGCGCCCAAAGACACTCACTATTGGGCATTATACCGTATTTCATTTCATTTGACAACGGTTTGACCTGCATTTTTCACAAAAAATTCTCAGCCTCGCCGCATTCCGGAAGGATTACGGAACGAACTTTCGTCAAATTATCTGCAATGCAGGTGATATTCAGCCCTTTGGGAACCTTTTGCCCGCTCTGATTGAACCAGATCGTATCCAGCCCCGCCCGGATTCCGCCGAGGATATCGCTCGTCAGGCTGTCGCCCAGCAGCACGGTGCGCTGCCGCTGGGCCTCCGTCAGGCCCAGATCCGCAAACACCAGGTCAAAAAAACGCCGCTCCGGCTTTTGGCAGCCAAGCTGCTCAGAGATGTACATCCGCTCGATCAGCGGCGCGAGCGGCGAGCGGGTCAGGCGGCCGGTCTGCGCGACGGTCAGCCCGTTGGTGACGATAATCAGGCGGCAGCCGGCGTCGTGCAGCGCCTGGCATAGCTCCAGCGCCCCCGGCAGCAGATAGGGCAGCTCGCCCAGCATGGCCACGTAGGCCCGGTTCATCTCCTCCGGGTCGAGCTCCTCCCGCCCGACGGCGCGCAGGAAGCGGACAAAGCGCTCCCGCCCCAGAATCTCCTGCGGCAGCTCGCCGCGGTCAAAGGCGTCCCAGACCGCCCGATTTTCGCGCAGATAGGTCTCCTCCGTCTCCCGGTCCGCCGGCAGGCCGAAGGCTGTGAGCACCCGGACGACCGCCTCGTGCTCGCTCCGGTCAAAGTCAAAGAGGGTCCGGTCTGCGTCCATCAGGACGATATCATACCGCCGCGGCATCGTCCGGCCCCTCCTGCCTGTCCTGTCCTCCGTCGCGCCCGCTCAGGATGGTGACATAGGAGGGCAGGTTAGCGATGGAGACCTCGGTGTGCTCGCCGCCGAACTCCCCGTCCAGTGTCCAGGCGATCGGCTCGGCACTGGTAAAGCGGATGCGGTCGGTCTGGAAGGCGAGGAAGTTCTCATTCGGCTGCCGGGCCAGCAGGGCCGCGGCGATCTGCTGCAGCTCCCAGGCGTTCTTTGGTGCGCGGACGAGGAAGACCTCAAACAGCCCGTCGTCGAGCACCACCTCCAGCGAGCGCATTCCGCGAAAGCCGCCGACCGAGACGGAGTTGCTCACCATGGCGTAGATCACATCGTCCTCCAGCTCACCGCCGGCCCATACGGCGCGGACGTGGTAGGTCTTGAGGCTGGCAAGGCTCTTGATTCCCTCGAGGACGTAGGCGGTGTGTCCCAGCAGGTTCTTCATCGGCTGCGGCGTGGCGTAGGAGGTCTCGGTGAATACCCCGAAGGCCGCCACATAGGAGAACAGCCGGTTGTCGTTGAACCGGCCCACGTCGCACGGCTGCGGATATCCGGTCACCGCCAGCTCCGCCGCCTCGGACAGGTCACTTGGCAGCTCCAGCGTCTTGGAGAAGTCATTCGTCGTCCCGGCCGGGAGATAGCCCAGCAGCGGCATCCGCTCGAGCGAGTGCAGGCCGGTGACCACTTCGCTGAGCGTCCCGTCTCCCCCGCAGCAGACCACGCGGTCATAGTCCCCGCCGAGCGCCGCGGCCGCCCAGACGCCGTCGCCCTGCCCCTGCGTGGCGTAAAGGGTGGTGAGGTAGCCGTGGGACTGAAAGACCTGGATGACGTTGTGCAGCTGGGGCACAATCCGCCCCTTCCCCGCGTGGGGGTTATAGATCAACAGCAGGGTACGCAATCCCCTCTCTCCTTTCCGAAGGAAATCTCCTCCTCCTTGTATTATGGAGTGACAAGGGCGGAAAAACAACAGAAATTTGTAAACAAGGGAGGCCGGTTAACTGGTTCCGGCCCCCCTTCTCATTTCTTCCTCTGGACTTGTCAATATCCGTTTAGACCCAAAGAGCAAGGAATGAAGGAGGGCGGCTTCGCCGCCTTGGCTCCCCTGCAGCATCTGCTCTGGCTGTGAGTCAATGGCGGCGATAGCCGTGGCGAAGCCATTTACCATTGACGCGCGGCCAGGCAGATGCTACCCGCAGTGCGCTGCCGGTCAGGCCGCCCCCGTCCGCTCCAAATACTGCTGGCGGTACACCAGCGGCGGCAGGCCGCCGTTTACCAGGCTGATCCGGCGCAGATTGTAATAGCTGATGTAGCGGAACAGGATGGACTGCACCTCCTCCTTCGTCA